>JAITVV010000084.1 GCA_031285625.1 Prevotella sp. | reverse complement strand
TCTGAAATACTAAAGGTGTCTTCTTCTATAAGGGATACAATCTTTTCAACTAACTTGTCTGTATACTTTGCCATATCTGTTATAAGTTTTTATTGTTACTTATAATAGATAAAGTTGTAGGAAAATAATTGTGAAAAGATTTTGATTCTCTTTGTCATGCTGACAATAGGAAGCATCCCGACCCATTTATCAAGACAACCAACGGTCACAGGAGCGTAGCGTATGTAAAGAGGGGATGAGATTCTTCCTGCGGTCAGAATGACAAGAATGAAGTAAAATGCGACAATAAATACTTTTAGTTACTTAATTTTCGATCCATTTTACTATTTTGTCACAGAACGGATCTTCGCGAGGTGCTGCAAAATCAACGAAATGACCATTTTCGTCAATCATAAATTTCTGAAAATTCCACTGAACTTCTGCATCCATCTTCCCGTTTTCCGACTTTAAGGTAAGCCATTTGTAAATAGGAGCTTTGTTATGCCCTATTACATCTATCTTGCTCATCATGGGAAATGTTACATCATAATTCAGAACGCAAAATGACTTTATTTCTTCGTTTGTTCCCGGTTCTTGCCCATTGAAGTTATTGGCTGGAAATCCGATTACGACAAAATTCTTGTCTTTATATTTTTCATATAGTTGTTGCAGTTTTTCGTATTGGGGTGTGAGACCGCATTTAGAAGCAACATTCACAACTAATACCTTCTTCCCTTTAAGGCTTGACAGATCAAAATCTTTCCCGTCAATATCTTTTACTTTAAAATCATATAATGACCCTTGTCCAAGCATAGCTATAGAAATTAAACTGAATAAAAAAGCAAAAACAATTTTTTTCATTTTGTTTGTTTTTAGTGACTATATGGTAAACAATTAATTATAAAGTAAAGTTTATTATAAATATAAACAAGATTGAAGAAAAATATATTGTAGCAAATTTAACAAAAGCGAATAAAATTTTTGTTAGATAAATGATTTCCTAATATAGATAATATTTATTGGGGCTAAAAAGGTTATCTTTACATCTTCAAAAAGAAAAAGGAATGGATTTGAGTCTGGAGATATTTTCCCTTATCTTATTTTTTGGAGCCTGTTTTGCAGGACTTATCGGATCTCTCACCGGGCTGGGGGGAGGTGTAATTGTTATACCCTTACTCACTTTGGGCTTTGGTGTAGATATAAGATATGCTGTTGGCGCAGCGTTGGTAACATCTATTGCTACTTCTTCGGGCGCAGCGGCGGCGTATATAAAAGAGGGGATAACAAATGTGCGTATCGGGATGTTTCTCGAAATAGCTACAACTACAGGTGCTGTTATCGGAGCTATTGTAGCTATGTACCTCGATAAGATGTATATTGCAATTATACTGGGTATTGTTTTAATTTTTTCTGCAATCCGTTCTATAACCAAAAAGGAGGATAATATTGATTATTCTGCTCCGGGAGACAAATTGGGGGTAAGGCTAAAACTTAACGGTTCGTATCCTGTTAAGGGTGGGGGCGAAGAAAAATATAATGTTCATAATGTTGTTGGAGGATACTCACTTATGACTGTTGCCGGAGTCTTATCCGGTTTGCTGGGTATTGGCTCAGGAGCATTAAAGGTATTAGCTATGGATACAGCGATGAAAATACCTTTTAAAGTATCTACTACAACAAGTAATTTTATGGTTGGAGTAACTGCTGCAGCTAGTGCGGTAGTTTATTTTCAGCGTGGATATATCGATCCCGGACTAGCTATGCCTATTGTTGTCGGGGTATTGTTGGGTGCATTCTTTGGCTCTAAGATTTTACCAAAAACGAATGTGAGAAAATTGCGGATGCTGTTTAGCATTGTTATTTTCTTTCTGGCTGTTTCTATGATATATAATGGCATAACAGGTAAGCTATAATAAGATGAAGAATATTTTTTCTAAAGAATTTTGGGCAGAAAGGGATATGGAGCTTCTTATCGGAAAGTTACTGCGTTATGGTGTTATACTGGCTTGTGGTATTACCTTATTTGGCGGTGCCGTTTACTTATTCCAAAATCACGGATTATCAATCCAACATTACAAGCCTATTCCTGATGATCAGCCTTTTCCCGGTGTAGACCATTATTTGAGAGAATTATCCACTATAATACCAAGAGTCTTGGCTTTTGATGGTGCTGCCATTATACAGTTAGGGGTATGTGTATTAATAGCAACTCCTATTCTTCGGGTTGCATTTTCTGTTGTAGGTTTTCTCATCGAAAAAGATTATATGTATGTGGTAATAACATTGATTGTATTATCCATTATTATTGCTAATATGTTTTTAGGATTACATTAATTATGAAAAGATTACTATTCCCTTTTTTGTTGTTCATTTCTATAGCTTTATTTTCTCAATCTCCCAAAGAGAAAGGATTAAAAACTATAAATAAAGAAAGTGCAGAAGCTTATGTCGGCTTTCTGGCGAGTGATGCCCTTCAAGGAAGGGAGGCTGGCAGGCATGGAGGGCAGGTTGCAGGCGAATATATAAAATCACTTTTGCAGGATTTGGGTATAAAACCTCTAAACAAGGATTCTTATTTTCAATACTTTGAGGCGTATAGTAAAGAAAGACAAAAGAGAGTCCGTTACTCGGTACACCCTGACTCTATTTCTAAATATAAACAACTGGCTGCGCATAGAAAATTGGAGCTACGTAATGTACTTGGCTATATCGAAGGAAAAAATAAAGATGAGTTTGTTATAATCGGAGCTCATTACGACCATCTGGGTATGGATGAGGCATTATTCGAAGATAAAATATACAATGGGGCAGACGACAATGCATCCGGTGTATCTGCAGTTTTACAGATAGCAAAAGCTTTTCTTGCCAGTGGGGAGAAACCTGAGCGCTCTGTTATTTTTGCCTTTTGGGATGGTGAGGAATTAGGATTGTTAGGGTCTGAATATTTTATGCTTAATTGTTCATTCGCATCTTCTATTAAGGGTTATCTCAACTTTGATATGATTGGAAGAAACAATAATGAGTACAATCCGAAGCATGTGGTTTATTTCTATACGGAATCTCATCCTGCTTTTGGCGATTGTCCAAAATGTGAAACAGGGTCTGCAATTAAATGGTTTAAAATTTAAATTTGGGAAGTAGTCAACAAATCTAAATTTAGTTTCAGTTGCAACATAGCCTATTGTGTAGCCTATTATATTAATTATAATTAATAATATTAATGTCATCATATTTTTTTAAATTTATCTTTTATTTGTTTTTTTATTCTTGGTATTATTTCTTTAATTTTATTTTCATCAACACCTGTTAGTTGTGATAGTCTTGTGTAGGTCATCTTATAGTTGGTATCATACTTAGTATTGATATATATGATGAATATCTCCCTTTCAATCACATCTGTTACATTATCATTTAACCATTCATCAATTTGATGAATTAGTTCATCATATTGTTCTTCACCATTGTCATTATAATCTATTCCATCATATTGTTCACCATTATCACCTATATATTCCATTCTGTTATTATATTTTGAAGTTTTGATGGTTTCATTAAAAATATTAGTGAAATACGCTGTATTCCAATATGTTCTATAATTATTTATAATATGTCCGCGTTCCAATATACGATATAGTTTAAGGAATGTATTAATTATCGTGTCCTCATTATATTTACCTTTATCAATTAGATTTGATTTGATTTCATTATAATTATTATTGAACCATAATTTAAATTCATCACATCGTTGCATATCTTCGGGGGATGGTATATAGTCATCTTCATAGTTAATATATGTTTTGCCTTTATTATTGTGTCCATCCCTGCCACATCCACCATAGTTATATCTTGTTTTATTTTGTTTCATTATTTTTTTAAAATTTTCTTGTTTATATTTTCAATTGTTAATCGTTTAACATAATCATATTTGATATTAATAAATGGTTGATTAACGGTATAAGTATATGCTAACTCTTTTGGTAAGTATTTAACTTTTTTTTCTATTTTATCTGTCGATGATTTATATGTTATATCGTTGCAGGTTAATATCTCTGTTGGTATATCTTGTATATCTTGTATATTAAGGTCAAATGTGTATATGGTATTACCGTCCAATGAGTAATTAATATAGTATGGCTTACGTTGCATCATTAGATTAATGAACTTTTTTTCCTCTATTATAAGTCTTCCATCATAGATAGAAGAACGTTCTTTCACTTCTATGCTTGTCTGTGTTGAAGGTATGCCTATATCATAGTAATCATTATCCAATGGTGTATATACTATTTGTTCTTTATTTGTTCCCCTTGGTATAAGATAATAATTACTTATAATGCTTCTGCTTATATATTCCTGTACCCTAATTCTATCATTATAGTCAGGACATAGACTATTCAGTTTATCATTTATTTCATCTTGTTTCGATTTAAATTGTACCACTTCTTTTTCATTTTTTTATTCTTTATCAGGTTCTTCACCATCTTCAAATAATTCTTCCAAGAGATAGAGAAGAATTAAATATTTATAATCTGTATTCATTATATTCCCTTTATATATAAATATCATCAACTTTTAAAAAGTTAAGTTTTTTGTAAAAAAAAATTATATGTTATATATAAAAGATATAAGAATAGATGAAAAAGTAAATACTTATTTAAAATATTTTAAAATGAAAAAATATTGTAACCAACTGTAATAGTTGGTCCGATTGAATGATTATTGAATGGTTGATAACCTACCCCAACAGATAAGGAAAACTTCTTTGGTTTACCCTGTTTGATTATCGTGGTTGAATTATATTGTGGTGTGGTAGTATATATATCCAATTTATCTAATGATGGGTTATATCCGCTTATTTGTGCCTTATATTTATATGTTGATGTTGAATCAGAATATATTGCTGTTTCGATTGGAATATGTACAGGAACTAATATACTATCAACTGAGTATAGTGTATCAGTTATATGATGTGTGATGTACTTATCTATATATTGTGGTTTGTTGATTATAATGGAATCAGTTATATATAGTGTATCTATTGTGGTTGTAGTTGTAGTTGTTGTGGTTATAACATCATTATTTAAATGTAATTTAGTCAATAATACAAGTATAATTGATATATAAATGATTCTTTCCTTCATAACATTATTAATTTATCATATTGATAATTAATAACAAAACCCCGACCTATCACAGGCAGGGGTTGCAACAAATAACAAAACACAATATGAAATCTATTTAACCATTTTAATATAGATGGATAACTATTATATTGTTATTACCAAGTCCATTTACATATAACATCAATGGGTAAGAATATTAAATCATATTCACCATCTTCAGTATAATTATTCATTGGATAGTGATAATAGTGATTATATTTAATTATGTGGTAATTTTTGGGGTTGTATGTATTTTTATTAAATTTGAAATGAATTGGTTTATCTTTATTCACCCATTCCTTTATAACATTAACATCAGTTATTTCTCCTTTCACTTGTCCCTGTCCACCTATCTTTGTTAATAGTTCTCTTAGTTCGGGGGTAATATTATATTTGTTGATGAGAAATTCATATTCAGCCTCATCAGATTCAAATTGATTTAAATATGTAATATCAATTTCATCTTCCATAACTCCATTAAGTTGAAATACATCATCATCTTTCGAGCAAGATGTAAAAGTTGTTGTTGCTGTAAACAATGTGATGACAAGTAAAGTGAGTGTAAATAATTTTTTCATTTGATTTATTTATTTATTTATAATTATCTTTTTAAATTTTTCTAATTGTATATTATTTTCTTTTTTTATAATAATCTTCTTTGGTTCTAACTTTATCCTTGAGTGATACTTATCAGTCAGGTAAGTTATAAGGTTGGTTAGCTTATTAAGTTCATAATCGTTTAAATTTGTCCTTATAACTTTCAAATAGGTATTATCTCTATAATGTTCTACTTTAATGAATGGAGCATTTAAGCAACCTTTAAATGATAATCGTGGCATAATCTTATAACCATATATCAACCCGTTCTTCGGGGTAAGCATTTATAATTGCATTAGCTCTCTTATCACCATAATCAAAAAAATCAACATCTTCACCAAAATCCTCATCATCATAGTACATTGAATGAAGTTTTGCTTTTTGTTCTTTCAATCTTTTTTCTTGATTATCTTCTTCATCAGTTACATCCCAATCAGGTAATGTTGGTGAACCTAAAATTTCTGATTCTTTTTCTTTTATATATTTATTTACTTCATTAACTGTCATTTGTTTTGCCTCGACTTGTTTAAATAAATAATCAAAGATTGAACCATTACTATGTTTATTTATGGTATTATTTGGTTTAATGTTCTTGACATTATATTCATCTTCAATTTGTGCAACAATTTCTTCGACTATTATTTGGTCATTGATTACTTTGTTATCTTCAATTGGTAATTCATTTGTTATCATTTCTTCAATGAAGTTTTGTTCAATATCTTCTTTTATTGCTTGTTGTTGTTCTGCAACATTTAAGGCAATATTCATTTGTTTTAATGTCATATCTTCGTTTGTATTAAGGTTTTTCATTTGTTCTACCATATTATTTACTGCAACTTCTTGTTCGTCCTCTTTGGTAAGAGGAATGATAATAGAAGTTTGTTTTGGTGCTGCTGATGATGCAGCATATTTAGGTGTTGAAGTTTCATTACCAAATTTACCTTCATCAATCTTTGTAAATGATTTGGAAGTGGTTACACCAAATATTGAATTAATATATTCAATACGTTGTAATCTTCTCATTCCATTTAGTTTTGATACAATTTCATTTAACTTGTTTATATTCAATTGGTAACTATTCTTTTCATCACAATTCTTAGTAATGGTTAATAGTTTAACAGAACTAAGTATATCTAACTTTTTGATGATGGTTGATTTACCCATTTGTAAATCCATTCTAAACTCATTAAGAGAGTATTGAAATGTTATATTATCAGTTGTTAAGTTATTCTTCACCGCTTTGTTATATTCTTTCATTTGCAAGCTTGTTAGCTTGAATAATACCTTGTAAAGTGCGTTATCTTTTATCACAGTTAAATTGTTTGCGAAATAGGTGTTGAACCCCTTTTCTGTTGTTGATTGATTAATTGTTGGTTGCATATTTATTTTATTATACTACTTTTTATTTTTTCTTGCATTACCTATAATCTTTAAAATATTGAAAGGGTAGAAAAAATATGCAAGAAACCTACCCTTTTTCGGTTGTACTTACCTATCAATATTATATTTTAAGTTTGAATGGTGATTGGAATAATCAAATGAAATAAAAAAAAACAATCACCATTGTTATCAAACTTGTTATATTACTTAGACTATTGAAATGTAAAAAGGTTTAACGTAATTTAAAATATTTTTACATTTTTTTATTTTGTCTTGGAAGCTCGTTTGCTTCCCCTTATAATTATAAATATATAATACTTTGCAAAAATTCACTTTTGGTTAATTTATTTTCATATGTTTTACAACATATTTTTTTAATGTCACCTCAGTAAGAATAAAAAAAACATTATGTATATCTCCCGACTATTACTAATCGGGATATACTCATAATGTTTTTGATTACTTTTCGCTTTGATATGATTGGAAGTTTGTGTTATACATCTCAACCAATCACAATACAAATTTACTACTTTATTTTGGAATATCCAAAGGATTTTGTAACTTTTTTTAATCTTTTTTTGTATAACATTCGTTAACACAGTAAGGCTGATTTTAAAGCGATTTAAGACACTATAAGATTCAAGTTGAAGGATTTATCCACTTTTAGATAATAATTCAACTGTGAGCCTATGAGGTGGTTTATTTTAGTTTTATTAACATTATCTTATGATTGGATGTTCGAGCCTTAAAGAGCGAGAACATAATATTTAAAAATTTAATATTGAAATAATAAATTAAAAAAAGAAAAATCACCTCAAGTGATTTTTTATATTTATAATTTAATTTTTTTTGAAAAATAATTAAAAAAAAATTGTTTTTTAAATTTAAAATATAATATATTAATATTTATATTATTTATATATTGAAAATCTCTTAAGAGATTTTCTTATTATTTATAATTTATATTATATATAATATTATATTTTATATATAGTTATTTAATGTAGTCCAAAAATTGAACTAGGGGTAGTATTATTTTTTGCTGTTAAATTTATATTCCAACTTACAAAAAAAAATAAAAACCCTTGTCTTGCTCAGGACAAGGGGTACTCTCAAAACCCTTATCAGTAAAGGGTTTCAAAAAGCAAAAGTTGATATTTTTTGACTTTTTATAATTTTTGAAAATCCTTCAAAAATATCTCCAATTACACCATAGGCTTTGTACCAAGCTATCTCTCTGTCAAAGTTGTAGTCATCAATGAATATATCCATACACTCATCAGCAACAGCATCAAAAGGCATATATTGATATTCAACCTTATTATCATCATTCAAGATTGCCAAGTTAACCATCTTATTAACCAATTCATCAACATCAAAACCATTCTTGATTAAATACCAATCCATAGCCCAATGATTAAAACTTTCATAATCATCCAATTCTGAATTAATATAGTTGGTGATAACTTCTTTATATTCTAATGCTGTTAATTTATCAACAATATCTTCTGCATCCTTTGTTGTATCAAATTGTGCTATCCATAGGTTATAGTATGTATGATAAACTTCGTGGTGGAACATTTCCCATTCTTCAACATCATTCTTTGATATATCTGTATAAGAAGATAAATCAAATAATTTCATAAATTGGGTTGGTGTACAAGTTTTTGATACTGCTTTTGTGATATAATTTAATATTTCTGTTGATAATGTATTTTTTTTCATTTTGTTTTTTAATTTATGTGGGGTTACTCCACTGTTATTACTATTTTAATTTTGAGACAAAGTGTCCCCTATATGCTATATTACAGCATACACTTTAATGTACTAAATAGAATGTTTTTAATTTTTTTCATTTAACTGATAATGGATAGTACCACTATTATCTATTATCAATTAAATTAAGGTTGTTCAGTGGTGGAACTTGACCTATCAAATTAAATCTTACAACTAATTCAAATTTGATGTTACAAAGGTATATAATGAAAATTTAACTGACAAATTTTCATATATCTTTAACAGTGGTTAAAATAAGGAGATACCAATTGTTTATTTTAACTTAGTTTTATTCAGGTTAATATGTTGATATTTAATAATATATGTATTTTATATGACCACTGTCAATTTGTCATACTTGTATATCTATTAAATACAAATTCCTTTCAACCCTATTATTTAATTTCAATCATTATTGTATCGGTTACCTCTTTCAATTTTTCATAAAATCTTTCAAATGTTGCCTGAGAGTTGATTACTTGACCTTTTATTTTATTCTCACCAACTATTATACATCCTGCTGAACTTCTTTCATTCAAACCAATATGCATTAATATCCCATCAAAGCCTTTTACATTTAATAATCTTGGTACTCTACCATCACAAAATTCTTTATAAAAAGGTTTTTGAGAAAATTTTGGGGAAACAATACCAATACTTACAGTATATATACCTGTCGGAATAGCTGTTTCAGCATATATTTTTTTTGCCTTAATTTGTTCCAATGACATACTATCATCTAATCCTCTGTCACAATCTTCAATGGTATCACAAAAATATTCACCATCAATGAATAAATGACCTATAGTATATTTTGCACACTTGTATATTCTTTTTAATTCTATTTTCATAATTATAAATTTTTAATTATTGATATTGAAAAAAATATTATGAAATGCTTGCATAATAACGAAAACGTTATTATATTTGTAATACCAAGTTAAACAAGTATTAATAAATTCTTTGAAATGATGAAAAATGAAATTGGAAGGTTGGAACAACTAATTAGAGATTATGAATTGATTATTGAAATTCATACATCAAATGATAAACTAAGTGGTTCAAAAGATTACACTGATTACATTGATAGTATTTTAGATGAAATAAATGAAATTAAAAAGAGATTAAAAGAATTAAAAGGTTAAAAATTTGCACCCCTTAATTGGGGTGCTTTTAATATTAAAATTATTATGAAGAAGAATATTATAGAAGAAGAATTGGAATTATTAAGAGCTTGTAAAACTGATGAAGAACGACAATTATTAGTTCAACAATTGAAGACTAAACATAAGAATGATTCTGATGATGATGTTATGAAAAGCCTTAGTATAATTAAAGATAAGGTTGAAGATATATCTTTTGAAGTATCATTATTAGAATTATCCAATAATGGCATATCTCTAACTTATTTAGCTGAAAAGTATTTGGGTAAATCACGTTCATATTTATCCCAACGCTTAAACAGGAATAAAGTTAATGGTAAGGCTGCAAAATTAACTAATGAGGAAAAAATACAATTAAAATTTGGTTTAGAGGATATGAGTAAAAAACTACTTAATATTTCAATTTCATTGTAATACTTTAACTTGGTAATTTAAAGTAGTAGTTTTTTAAAGGTGGACATGTCCACCTTTTTTTTTGTAAATAAAAAAGCAGGTAATGAACCTGCTTAACTTCTTCAATAATGTATATATGATTATATTTAAATTTAAATCTGATGGTTGCGCTTTACCATAACCTTTTAAAATATTTAAAAATCATTGTTCAACTGAAGTATTTTCTTTATCTTTTTTTTTGTCAGCCATAAAGATTTGATATTTATACCTGTAATCTATCCCAAATAAAGCACCCACGAAGGTTAATATCTCGCCGAAAGCAATAAGCACTGAATTATCTATTATACCAATAGGTGGTATAAATAAACCTGCAATAAGTAAAAAGCATCCAACTAATATAAGTACTGATGATATAATAAATTGGTATAGTATCTTGTCTTTCAATTTTGTTTATTTGTTTATATTATTGATAATAATTTAATTAAAAATTACCAATACCACGGCGTGAATGATGGTTTAAAAAATTAATACCACTATCCCATTTTAATCTACTTTGTCCATTCTCATCTTTATCATCACAGCCACAACCACAATCTTGATTAGGCATCCATAATGGATAATTAACCTTACATTCACATAAGAAATCAATTAAATCTTGTGTAAGTGTTTGCGCATCATCTTTAAGATATAATCTTAATTGTGCCATATCTTTCATTGTTGTAGCATTGGAATTTTCAGAATCTAATGTCGTTATACCCTTATTTAACCATTTATACCAATGGAATGGTAGAGCCTGATAACAGACCCAATATGATAAGGCAGGAACAATTTTCATAATTAAATCACTATTCTCAGTGGTTAATGTATTATTATATATTTGGTCTTCCAATTCAGTTAATAATGCAGTGCCAAGAATTTTATTAATATGTAATTTTTGTGCAATAGAAATATATGGTACAATATCTGTAATATCCACATTATTAGATATTGGTGAATTATCTTTCAGTAATTGTTCAGTGATTAATACTATTTCCATTTATTTTAATTTTTTTAAATTTTCATTTATATCTTCAACTATTTCTTCTTTGGTTTGGGTTTGATTCAATTCTTTGATTTTATCAACTATTGGTAAATCAATAAATGAAAGTTCTGTATTATAATTGTTTCTAACAAATTGATTAACACCATTCAAGATATTAATACGATAATTTAAAATAACTGAGTAGTTGAACAATATCATTGAATCAATTATCTCATTAGCATTACCGCTTAAATTACCACTACCTGATAGACCTGCTAATGTAGGTGAAGTTAATCTATGTGCTGTAATTATCTTCTGTGTTATTTTTTCATCAATAGTATTATATAGGTTTGTATTGCTACTTGCCTCAAATTTTTCAATTTTAATTGGGTTATCTATGGATTGATTCCACATCACCAATATTTTATTCACTTTCTCAACCCCACTAAATGTATTAACCAAATTATGTTCAAAAGCATCTTTTTCTTCAGGTGAAGGGTCAGATGGCATTTGTAGCATAATAGAAGGCATAAAATTATTATTTATCGCATTATTATAGAACTTACCTAATTGACCATCAGCATCAACATAGTTAATAGCCGAATACCATTCAGGCAAAGTATAATAAGGCATATTTTGAACATAATTATTATACACAAATAAGTATGGTTGTCCTTTGGTGGCTTGTTTAAAACCATTCCACGCAGGTAATTGTATTGCTGCAATATTTGATTTAGTATAATCGTTTGAAATGTAATAATTATGAATAGTTCCAAACTCATCATATTCACCACACCTAACAGTTGAAAAATCTTGATGGAATAAACTAACTGATTTACCATCTTCATTAAGAATAATCTGAAATGAATACCCACCAAATGTTATATAATCCAATATTAATCTATCTAAGAATTGATTCCAAGATTGTTTAAAATTTGGTTGTCCTACAAATTTGGTAGTATCAACACCCATACCTAATGTATATATAGATTTAGATTTGATTATTGAACTATTGATTGGTGAAGCTGCTGTTATATCAAGCAATTCCTGAGGGAATAGATTTTTCTTTCCAAATTTAACAAAACCTTTACCCATATCATATTTAAATGTTGGGTACGCAGGAATATTATCAGATAATTTAATAGTCGAATATGATAGTTTTTGTATAGCTTTAATTCTTGCCATTATCAAATATTTATCATATTGATATTTTATATGATATAAAAAAATTAATAAACTGAAACTGTCACATTTAATGTCATTGTATAATCACCATCAGGTAATGCATAACCAATATTATCTAACATTAATACATTTGTTGGTGTATTTGTTCCTGTACTCACTTGTGATGAACTTAAACTTAATTCACCTGATGTAGTTAACTTTAATGCAGTTGATGTTTGTGTTGAACCTATATTACCTGTAATAGATAAACTCTTTAATGTTGCCCCATTAGGTATAGACATTGGTCTACTACTAACAAAATGTTCATTACCAATTGAACTAATAGGAGTATCAATATATATATCAGCAATAATGACAGTCACATCATCACTACCATCAATTGAAAATGTTGCTGTAACTGAACAAGTACCATTATTTATATAATCATCCAATTCATTAATATATGCAAATGTATAATTACTATTAGTTACAGTACGCATAACTACAGGAGAAACGTATGATATATCACTATATGCTACTAATTGATTATCTGCATAAGTTCCTGATACTGTAACACCTGATAATGCTATTATTTTAGAATATGTAGGACATTGATTATATGTTGTACCACTTGGTATACTATCTATTAAATCATCAATATCTTCCCAAGTTGCTATTTTACTGATTGCCATATAATCTAACTATTAATTTATTTAATATATTTTGAAGGTCATCAATCTTTTTTTCCATTACTATATTTTTCATAATAAGTAATTTAACATAGTTAACTGACAAATAACCATCTTCATTAACATTAATTAATTCAGGTAAATATTGTTCAACATCTTGTGCAATAACACCAATATCTTCTTTATTATCCTTAATCCAATCAAATGATTTAAATTTAATATTATCAACCTTATCAATTATATCATATGCTTCAATATTTTTAATATTCTTCTTAAATCTTTTATCTGACGATTGATAAAAACCAAGAGCTGTAACATTACCTGTTAATGTAGCAGTAGTGCCATTTAATGCACCTGTTAATGTTCCACCTGCTAATGGTAAATAACTACCTGATGTTGATAATGCTATATCACCTGTACCTAATAATGTAACACCATTAATAGTTTTAATATTCGTTCCTGATACCAATGTAGCTTGTTTAGCTGCTAATGCTGTATCAACTTGTGCCTTGGTATATGCTCCTATTCCTGTTGGTGTGATATTTATTGTGGTTGCAGCAGAACCATTAAATGTACCTGCTGATGTTCCATTTTGTTGAATTGTTAATGTTGAATTAACTTTATTTGCCGATGTTGCAGCACCACCAACAGTTGAAGAACCTGCATATGTAGTTGTAGATGGTAATGCACTTACATCAGCAGCAGCCAATGTTATATTACCTGATAAGGCTTTACCATTAACAGTTGTTGTTTTGGCTACTTTTGTGTTTAAAAGTGAATCAATTTCAGTCTTGGAATATGCCCCAACTGTACCTGCTGACAATGCTATATTACCACTACCTAATAATGATGTACCACCTACTGTTTTAATATTCGTTCCTGATACTAATTTATCTTGTTTTGTCGCTAATGCTGTATATTCATCATTTACAATGGCTATCATTGCAGTTTGAACCATTCCACCTGTTACTTCATTATCAGTATTATCATATACATTATCAATGATAGTTTGTGTTACACTTGCTTTACTCATTATATCAATTTTATTTATTGATATTTAAGTAGTTTATAAATGAAAAAAATTTGCGATATGACAGATAAGAAAAGTTATCATCATTATCATAAGCTTCTCTTTCAAATGATATGTTCCTATATGCTTTATCCCAATTTCTATATTGAATTAATCTAAAAATAAACTCAATAATATATAATATATAGAAGAAAATATAACCTAATTCTTTCATCTGATGGGTATGTATATTTTCGTGATTAATCAATTTGTCCGAAATGTTTGTATTATTTCGGACAAATAATAAACCAAATAAATTAATGCCTATATAACCCTTTGGTGGTAATATATTATTATATATAATTTTCATATTTAATAAACTATTGGAGCATCAATAACATATTGTGCATTTCTTTTCAATTTATTATATTGAATTTGCCCAATTTTGCTATAATCAGTCTTATATGTGCTTGCTTTGCCACTACCTGATGTTGCAATATTTACATTCACAACAGTAATTAATACTTCTTCACCACCAACATTATCATAATTATATCCATCTTGAACCATTGCACCACCTTTATAGGCTGTTAATTCAAATTTACAATTACCTGTCAATCGAGAGCCAAACCAATTAGCATATACATCTATATTAACCACATCAGGAATATTATCATATTGTTCAACTAAAGTATTCATAGTAATAAATACACACTCATTACCTGAACCTGTATTATCACCTGCGAATTGAATATAATTTTGTACATTGGTATTATAATTACCTGCCATTGACCAACCAACAGGTGAGTTATCAAGTTGTGTAGTATCATCAAATGTGATACCTGTATTAATATAACCTGTTGAAGTATCTAAGTCTCTACCATCGGTATCAGCCCAAAAATATCTGAATACCAAATAATCAAATTCAGGAATAATTATTATATTTTTTGCCTGTGTAACATTGATGGTTAATTTTAACGTTGAATCATCATTATGAACAAGGGTAACAGTACCACTGCGTGAATCATCTTCATTCTCATCAATTGATATAGTTAATTTATTATCAGCACTAATAGATGTTCTTAACCACGTTGTAGAAGATGTTGCAGTATATTTACCTGATTTACCAACACAAGTAATGTTATATACCCTATTTTCACCTTCAAAGTCATATAGTTCATCCAATGAAGTTTCAGTTTGATTATCAGTAAAATATAATTGAAGATTATAAAAATTATAACAAGTTGTGTTATATCTTTTAACTTTTTTACCTTCAAATATTGCATCAAGTTCATATACACCAATAACATCATAGTCAGCCAAATCCGCAATAATATAATCTTCATAGGTAGCAACATCACTATAAGTATATGCAGCCTGTTTAAGACCACTTATAGAGCATAATTCACCATTTTCATCTACTGCTTGTTGATTCCTGTCATTGGTAACAGCAACAGCATACATAGCCACCTCATAATTAGTATTACCAACACATATATATTCCTTTGGAATGAATTTATAATCAATAACATTATCAGTTATTAATGATTTATAATCAATATCTTCAATTACTGATAAACCTTGATATGAATTAGTTTGAAATTGTATTGTATATGCTGAACTACTATTTTTTTGTTCAACATCATATTGAATTGTCCAACTACAACCATTTTCAACACCCATAAAAAAACAAAATGTTGATGTAAGTGATTGGACATTATTAAATGTCTCCCATATCTTATTATTTATAGTTGGAAATACCACCACAATGAATTTTTTATTCTTATTCTTGGATAACATATTATCCAATTCTTGGTCAATTCGTCTTACTTTGGTTGTTAATGTTTGATTATAATAATGTGAGTTGAATACATTCCTGAATGTAGAAGTATCATCAGCTTGTAGTTCAATAAATTTTGTGGTTGATAATATATTAGTATAATAAACACCATTACCAATCATAAATGAATTATCAAATGAATTATTAAATGCTGAATATTTTGGTCTTTCTTCCAATGCTTGGAACTCATCAAATGGTAACAAATATATCTTATCTATACCTGCATAATCATAATTACAGCCATTCAATATATCTTTATCAACAATACAATCTATCATATTATAATTTTATAATATTGATATTTGTGGTATATACATAAAAAAATGAATAATACTTAATTGTATTATTCATTTAATATTTTAATTTAAATTTTTTTAAATTATGGAGTAGTTGTAGATGGAAGCAATGCAGTTACAACTGATTCATCTTCCAATATTTGGTGTAATTCACCTTGTGTACCAACCAATGTCAAAGTCCAAGCCTTTGAATCACCTACTGCTGTACCACTTGCCAAGTTATTAGCTGTTGCCGATAAACCATTCATTCTACCAAACATTCTTACAGCACCTGAACCAACACTATCAACTGATGCATCAACTGTTACTACAGTAAATTTACCTAGGTCTAATGCAGTAGCCACCTTGTTGTAGTCATATACATTACCATCTAACAATAGGGTAACTGTATGAGTACGATATTTGGTACCATTTGAACCTACTGTTAAATCATCTTGAAAGAAGGCAGTATTATCAAGCGGTTCAAAATAAAAATACTTATCAGTCGGGTCTCCTAATGTTATAGTAGCAATAGCATCACTATCAGTATCATTGGTATAAGTGGTATCTTTATTGAAATTGGTAATATAAACTCTTTGAATACCACTTACAGAGTAATCACAAGACTTTACTATACCATTTGTTATTAAACATCCCATTTTGTATTATATTTTTTTAATTTTATTATTCAGTTTTAATATTATGGGGATATTATTCATATCCCCCATATATTATATTATTTGATTATGAATGGTAGTAAACTACTTCATCAGGGAATCCAACTTGTACACCAAGTTTCAAACGACCTTTTGCAAAATACATATCTTCATTAGGTTCAGGGAACATACCAATTTTTAATTCAGTTTCATCTGAAATCAAGTCAGTACCATAAGCTAAATTAGTTTGGTTTGCAAATACAATAGTGTTAGCAGGTATTGCATTCAATGCAACAACATCATAACCCATATATTTTAAACCATTTGCATCAGCAACCCAATTTGAAGCAATTGTTTGATTTGAAGCATCACCCAAAGCCAATCTAATTATTTGAGAAGTTAATGTACCAACATAGAATTTTAAATTTCCTTCTTGTGAACCGCCAATTACATCAGCAGTTTGTGCTAAGTAAACTTTTTCCATCTCACCCAAAACATTAGCTTTTGTTAAACTCACACCTGCTACTGCATTAGTATCAGTTGCAGTTGCCAAAATGTTTAAGAAACCATCATTTGAAGTTGCAGAAGCCACAGCATTCCAAACTTTATTTTCAATTTCTTTACCAATTTTTTTACCTAAAAGGAAAACAATTTGTTCATTAGCCTCAATAGGCATTTCACCTAAATTTGCACCTGGTTTCATTGCTTCACCTAACCAAGTTCCTTCAAAATCCTTTAAACATTGCTCAAAATTAATTTTGAATGGTACTACTTTAAGTACTCTTTCACTGAATTTTACATCACCTGAAGGTGTCCATCCACAATCAACACCTGCACCATCAAATTGTAGCAAATCATCTGTAATATCAGATATATTTAATAGTGTTTCATATTTTACATTTGGTATAATACGCACGTGTTCAGATGTTTTGTTATTAAACATCAACTTGGTAAAGAAATCTAATTCTCTCTTTGGTTGATAAGTTGTAGTTGTTAAATCTATTGCCATCTTATTTTATTATATTTTTCTTTATATTTTAATTATTGATAATTAAAAAAATTATTATTTTAATACACTTCTCATTTGGTAAGCAATTTGTTCTGCTCTACTCATTTCAGTATATTTTTTTTCATTTTTGTTTGCGTTCACATTAATAGGTGAAGCACTTGGTGTATTTTTCTTCAATGTAGCTAATTCAGCATCTGTTGCTGTCTTATCTTCTGTAAGAGAGGCTATTTCAGCTTGTAAAGCAGCAATATAATTTGCAACCGCTTCATCAACTTCATATTCAGTACCATCAATTTCAACTTTGAATTTTTCAACAGGTGCATCTTCTGATTTTGGTTCATCAGCAGGTGTTTCATCAGCTAATTCAGTTTCAGCAGTAGCAGGTTCTTCACTCTTTACTTCTTCAACTGTTTCAACCATATACCCTTCTGCATTAATTACAATTACAGCATCATCAGATAAGATATGTTCACCGCTTGGAGCTTGTTCACCATCAATAGTTGCAAATCCTTCTTCATCAACTTTAATCACTTTACCATCTTTCAATGTAAATTCTTTAAAGTTTTTACCAGATTCAGTTACATCTTTTGAATCAACTTCATCCATTGACATATTAATTGCTTTTAAAATTCTGTTTATTAAACTTGTATTTTCTTTTTGCATTTCTACTATATTTTCTTTTATTGATAATTTTTCTTTATCTTTTTTTAGATTAACTTTATTGTCGTAAAAATACCCTTCTAGACTAAATCCATTTACATTGCCTGTCTTTACTTCATTTAACCAATAATCATTATCAGTAATCTTATATGAAGCCATCATTGTCCCTTTTGGTAAATTTTTAAAGCCTAATGCATTTGATTTATCATTATCAGGGTCTTCAATTATCCACATTTCAATTAAATAATTATCAGATAGTTCAGATTGATGTTGATGTGTGGTGCTATGAAGAACAATTGAATTTTTCATCATTTTATGTGATATTTTTTCAATTTGGTCAGCATCAAATGATATGTTATATTCATATCCATTATCATTTCTATATATTATTTGGTCAGGAATTAATATAGCACCTGTAAGAATTTGTTTATCTTGGTTAAGGTGTAGTTTATGTTCAGACACCTTTGATAATGCAATAAAATCTACTTCAACAGCAGGATAATCAACAAATGACATTGCATATATACCTGTATCATCATCATCCTTAATTTCACATTTATATAATGGTAAATCTCTATTAATCATATTATTTTTTATAATATTGATAAATAAAAAAATGGTTGCAATCACTGCAACCATTCATTTATATATTATATACTTATATATCGCCAACCATCATCACAATCAAGGAATAATTTTTGTTCATCTGTTGATAATGATATTGTATTTAAATAATATCCTTGTGTACCGTCTAATAATACTGTATGGCTAAATGTATTTAAATCATACTTATAGAGTACACCATAGTTATATCATTTGACTGAACATATAATGCATCATTAAAATAATACATTTCAATATTTTGACTTAAATCAACTTGTACAAGCTGTGTATATGTATCATCTGCATTTAATTTATATAAATAAAATTTACTATCCGATTTACTTTTTGCAATTAAAAATAATTCACCATTTATCATTTGAATTGGTAACTTATTTGTGCTACTCACAATAGTAAAGTCTGTAAAGGACTTAATACTATCAATCAAATTTTCATCAATAACATAAAATGCGCTAATACTACCTGAACCATAAGGATAATAATATTTATTATTAGCGAAATATGGCTTATATACACTCCCAAAATTCAATATTTTAGTTGTGGTTGAACCATTATATTTATACATACCTGTTTGCGCATTAAATATAATATCACTACCTATTTTAACCCCGTAATAAAAATTAATGGAAGTAGTAGTATCAGCTAATACAACTAAATTATTATTTGAAATGGTAAATACATACCTATTACCAACAGCATATATTACACCATCAATATCAAATATATTATTTATAACCTTAGTTGTACTTGAATTTATCTTGGTAAAGGATGAAGTTGCATCATTATACTTATAGATAAAATCAACATTACTTGAGTTATTGGTATAAATATATAAATCACTACCAATAACTGAACCTGCATAAGGTTTAGCAGTAGAAGTTAATGCTTTTGATGTTGATAATGAATTATTTATTGAATATACTTTTGTTGTATAATAAGTATTTGGGGATTCATAGTTATTTAAGCCCATTATATACTGTCCTGATGGGGTTACATATACCATTTCAGATGAACCAATTTCATCTGAAAAGCCTACTTTAACAATTTCATCTGTTACAGGTGGTATTACAGCAGCAGGAAAAACTTGTATATCCCCTGCAAATACCTTTATTATATTAGTACCACCAATATATATTGAACTTATATCATTTGTGCTGTATATTCCCATATTATCCTTTTATATAATATATTGTTGTGGTTGATTTAGTGGTTAATGCATCAAATTCTGCCTGTGTTAATATCACGTGTTGGATATCCAAAGTTAATCTGGTACTATCCAAATTTAAACCATCACTAACAACTAATTGATTCTGCTTTTGTGATACCATTAATTGTAGTGCAGTATCATCATATACAGTATCTTTTGCTGATATTACATTACCTGCTATTGTAATGTTAGTACCTGCTGTTAATCTATCTTGTTTACCTGCTACATCAATAGCAGAAGCCTTATTTAATAGCAAATTATCAATTTCATCATTGGTATAATAATTAGATAAATCAGGTATTAAACTATCTACTTCTGTCTTGGTATAATAATTTGATAAATCAGTAGCAGGAATAGCAGCAATTTTACCATCAACTTCTGTCTTGGTATATGAATCACCTACATTAGCTTTATTTGATAATAAACTATCTGCTTGTAACTTAGTATAATAGTTTGTTAAATCAACATCACCTGCTGATAAATTATCTAATAGGTCATCAATTTCATCCTTATCATAATAATTAGTTAAATCAACAGTAGGAATAGCAGCAATTTTACTATCAACTTGTGCTGATGTATAATATGGTGTAAATTTACTATCTACTTCTGTCTTGTTATAAGTTGTTGATTTATCAGCTTTATTATTTAATAAGGCATCAGCATCAGTTTTTGTATAATAATTAGATAAATCGACTGTACCACCTGTAACTGCTTCATCAATGGCTTCATCTACTTGTTCTTTAGTATAATAATCAGATAAATCTACTTCACCTGCTTCAATATTATCAATTAAATCATCAACCTCATCCTTTGTATAATATGGTGTTAAATCAATTACAGGAAGATTATCAATTCGTTGATTAAGTAATTTATCTGCATTGGTTCTATCTTGAACTTCAATTGTAACCCTTGTATTTAAAGCGTTTACATCTGATTTTCTTTCTTCAATTTCATTATTTAATGTTAATTGAATCTGAATATCACCATTTTTCCTGTCAGTAGCCTCAGTTGATATTTTATCATCCAATCTTTGGTCATAATTTATTCTATTGGTAGTTTCATTATCAATTCTTACACCTAATGCTGTATCAGCTTGTTCACGAATAGCAGCCTCAGCAGTTAAATTATTGGTTAAAGTATTAATTTTACCATTAATAGTATTAACATTGCTTGTAATAGTTGTATTAATGGCAGTATCTGCATCTTTTCTATCTTGAATTTCTTTTGTTAGGGCTGTATTAATTGATATATCACCATTTGTGCGGTTGGTAATTTCATTATCTAAACTAACTAATATGGCTGTGTCAGCAGTTTTTCTATCATTAACCTCAGTTGCAATATTATCTGATAATGTAAGCAATTCTGATAGAATACTATTAATGGTAAGATGAATATCAGATGTATCATTTAATATTGAAGTAATTTTATCATTCAATATCTTACCTTGATTAGCTGATAATGCTGCATCAACACGTGTTACATCTAATCTGTCAATAACATCAGTAAATGCACTATCTGCCATAACCAATAACACTTGTTGTAAATCTTCTGCTGTTATATCTTCAATACCATTTGTATATATTTTAGTTGTAATTAGATATTTTAATTCATTTATGGTCATATCAATTATTTTTTACTTTATTGATATTTCATATAAAAAGAAAAAGGTGGACATGTCCACCTTTCATTTCATTTATAATATTTTAAAATTATATTACCCACCTATTTGTGCTCTTAAATCCTCTATTTGTACTTTTAAATCCTCTATTTGATTAAAATAATCTTGAATCATTACTTGATTATTATTCATAAAAATCCATATATCATCATTTTGACGAATTTCTAGGGCATTTCTTTTAGTTGAAGTATCAGCAGAATATGATGCAACAGTAAATTGTGTATTTTGTTCAGCAGTTGAACCTGATACAATTTTATTATTTGCTCCAATACCTATCTCATTAGGGTTTTTTGCCTGTGATTGTGTTCCCAATGCAACCGAATTTTGACCTAATGTACTTGCATTGTAGCCAATAGCAACACCATTATTACCTGCATTGTAGGCATTATATGCAATAGCAACACCATTAGTTGCAATTGTTGAAGAAGATGCTCCAATAGCAACACCATAATTAATATTAGCTGCTGCCAAATAACCAATGGCTATACCTGTACCTAATGACCTTGCATTATTACCAAGTGATATACTATTATTTGCTGAACTTACTGAATTTTTACCAATTGCAATACCTGCCCCTTGTGCAATATTACCAATGGCTATACCTGTACCTGTCGAAGAACTACCAATCACAACTGATGTACCATTTTTCCAAGCATTAAAAATTGGGTCAGCTTCACCAATTGAATCAATTTCATCTTTAGTATAATAATCAGATAAATCAACAGATGAACTACCTATTTGTGTTAAGACACCTGCAACATTCGCATAGATAGCATATGGAACTGCATCACCAACTAAATATAAGTCATTTGTATCATATGGTGTTGGTATAACATCTATTGTTGCATATGGACCTGCAAATTCTGCTGTATTTAACTGACCTAACATAGTATCTACTTGGTCTTGTGTATAAGCATTTACATCAGCAGCAGTTAAAGCTACATTACCTGTATAACCATTAACTGAACTAACACCACCTGTACCACTATTACTACCTGCTGTACTAAATATATCCTGTAATGCGCTATCAATATTATCACCTGTTAACTGAGTACCATTTATGGTTGAATCAGTTAATTTACCTGTTGCTATTAATCTTGTGTCATCAAATAATGTTACACTATCCTCAGGTGCTGAATAAGTTAATACAAATGTATTTAATCCACCTGTCCAAACTATACCACTATTGTCTTCAATTTTAACTGAACTATCTGTTGTCGTAATTATCATATTAATTTTTACTATATTGATATTTTAATTATTATAGGTAATTATGAAAATCCTGCTGAATCTCTTACACTTGTTACTTGTGCAGTAGAATCAATTATATCAACCACACTAACAACAGGTGAAAAATTAATACCTGATAATGCATTTAAGATTGCATCATTGTTTGTACCTGATGAATTTGATATATTTGATATATCCATTTGTCCACCATCAGCAAACATTTTTCTAAATCTTGGATTAGGCATTATTTTACCTGTACTATCATCATAATAACTAACAAAATCATTAATACCTAATTCCCTATCCTGACTATTTATGTAGGTTAATAGACCCAAATTCTTTGATGTTGTATTGCGATTGGTAACATATTCACCACCTTCAACTTCAATACCTGTATTACCAACAGGAATACCACCTTCTGAATGTCGTTTACCTTGTAATAATCCACCCTTTTCTAACTTACCTAATTGAGCTGACATTATACCAACCTGTACAGCACTCATTGCGCCTGCAACAGCAGCTAATGCTAACCCTAATGGGAATGGTTGTACCTGTAATGCATTAATTACAGCTAATGCACCACCTGATAAACCGCTAACAATATTTCCCATCAATTCAGCTTTCTTTTGTTGTTTTTGAATTTTGGCAACTTCTTTTTCACGGGCTTCTTTTTCTTTTGCTAATTGTTTTTCTTGGTTGGCAAGTTCTTTATTTAATGCCATTTCACGAGAAATTTCATCCTGTACAACTAATGCCCTACCACCTGATACATTTTTAGCTTCTTCTTGTAATGCTAATAACCTTTCATTGCTTTCTTCTTGTAATTCAACAGTTTCATCATATTTTTCAGATATTTCATCTAATTTTTCTTGTGCTTCTTCTAACTTCATATCAAAGAAAGAACCAACTGTTTCAAATATTGAATTTAAAGAATCACTAACAACAGATATATAACCACCAACTTTATCCGAAAAATCAGCCCAATAGTTAGTCATAACTTGGGTTTGTTGTTGGGTATTATCAGCAATATCTTTTGCATTAACTTTAATTTTAGCATTAATATCATCCAATGCTTTTTCTTTTGCCTTGGGGTCAAGTGTAGTATTTTTCTCTAATTCATCTTTATATTTTACTAATGAGGTTTTTTGTTTATCCAATTCATCACGAATGACAGCAAGATTTGCTTTTGTTTGGTCAACATCAATTAAATCTAATGCTCCACCCCTTGCAGTAAAGTTTTCTTTTAATTCATTAATGGTTTTAAATTGTTTATCAATCAATTCCATCTCAAAATTAACCTTATCTTGTGCTAACTTTTTAGCATTTTCAGCCCTCTCTTTTTCATCATCATCAAAATCTTTATTGGAAGATTTAATTTTTTCGTTTTTTTCTTTATTTAAATTAATTTCTTCTAATGTGAATTTTGTTCTTAATTCAGATAATAGATTTTGTCTTTCTTCTTCAATTTTACTTATATCTTGTTTAGTTTTTTTAGCTTTTTTAGCTTTTTCAATCAATTCATTATATTGTTTATCAACTGCTGCAATTTCATCTAAATTTAATTTTTGTTGTAGAATCTGTTGTTTACCATAGGCTTCTGTTATAGCATTATTTCGTTTGGTTAACTCATCTTTGGTTGTAGCAACCATTTTTTCAGCAGCATCTTTTGCATTGGTAATTCTTGTTTTTTCATTATTAATCTCTAATGTATTCGTTTGTTTGGTGAATGCTTCCAATGATTTTTTATAATCATCCAATCTTTGTTTAGCTTCTTGTGCTGCCTGTTTACCTGCATCAGAACGTTTTTTTCTTTCGTCTGCATCGTGTTTGGTAGTCTCAGCCATAAATTTCCAAGCCTCTCTTTGAGCCTCAGCATACTTTTCTTTATCATCACCATACATTGCTTTTTTAGCATCAAAGAAATTAGCATATGCTTTTCTACCTTCAGTTGAATATTTCCAATCTGAACCCAATTTAGCTTCATTATCTTTTATTAAATTGTCTAATTCAGTTGCTGATGCTTCTGCTTTTGCTTTGGCTGCTGCTTCTGCATTCCTAACACTTTGGTCGTGATAACCTTTTTCATAATTACCAACCACATCAAGTGAACTTTTAACCTGTGCTTCACCTGCTGCTAATGCGCCATCAATACCATTTTCCATAAATCCCTGTACAACAGCTATCAAAGTCTTAAATGGAGCAATAACAAATTCCAATAATGCCTGACCAATACCCATCACAACAGATTTAACTTCATCAAAAGCCTCACCCATATTGCCTAATGCAGGAACTAAATCAACCACCCATTTTTTAACACTATCAAAATTGGATATTAATAGACCTAAACCAACAATTAAAGCACCAATACCTGTACTAACTAATGCAATCCTAAATGCTTTCATTGCTGTTGTGGCAACACCTGTTGCTACACTTGCACCTGTTGTTGCTGCTGCCTGTGATACTGTATTAGCTATATCAGCTTTTTTAGCTAATCCCATCGCTTGTAATACAGTAGTATATAATTTATTGAACACAGTACCTTGTGTAGTTAATTGATTTTGCAATTCTTGGAGTGATTGTAAGGTAGTCATTACACCCATCATCTTCTCCATAGATTGAGCAACCTGTTCACCCGATTGACCAAACATTGACATTACACCCTGTGCAGTACCAAATATGGATGTAATACCTTGTCCGACTGATATAATATTATCTAATCCCCTTGTATCAGAACCAAATTTAGTAATAGCACCTTGTGCATCACCCATTGCATCACGTAATTCCCCTGCTCGTGTCGCTAAATCAAGATAGGCAGCATCAGTTGGTTGAACACCATTAGCAATCATTGTTGCCAATTCCTCTGTCATTTCCCTTAACTGACCTTTCAATGATTTGGTTGCATTTTCGTAAGCACCTACTTTGCGTTGGTTATTACCCATACGTTCATCAGTAGCTGTTAATTCATCATTTAATGCCTTATATTGTGCAATTAATTCATTCTGTTGAGCTATCTCAGCATCAGTTGTGGTGGACATATTTTTAATCGTAGTCCCCAATGCAGTTAATAACCTTTGTTTATCAGCATAAGTATCTGTAACACCTGCTTCAACTGTTGCTAATGCTTGTGTTACTTTAATATTATTTTGAATTTCTTTATTATTTGCTGATAATTCAGCTTTTGTTTCAGCTAATTGTCTTTGATATTCAGCATCATAAGCATTTAATTTTTCCTGTGCCTTTGATAATTCATCAGTAGCTTTACTTTTAGATGTAATTGATGATGTTACTTCATTATTAGTTGTAGCAACAGAAGCATTAACACTGTTAATTGCTTTCAGTGCATCACTTAATTTAAGTACATCATTATATGCTTTTTCCAAACCATCAATGGTTATTGAGAAAGTTTTTTTATCACTCATTTCAAATAGTAATTTGAAATATTGATATTTCCCACATATACATAAAAAAAAGGGGAACACTTTATTGTGTTCCCATTCATTTCATTTTAATATATTATTTTTTAATAAATTTATCAACCGTTGTTAAACCAATTAATGATGCGCTTAACATTGCCAATAAATCAACTGATGGATGATAAATTCCCAAATAAATACATCCAATAAAAGCTATAAATCCTAATGCCCCTATAACTCTACGAATACATAATTTACCTTTGGAAATATCACAACTTCCATCTTCACAAAATAAATCTTTCATAAATATTATATTTTAAAAAATATTGATATTTATATTTTTCTAATCAATTTAATTTTTGATGGTGATTTCATCAATGGGTCATATTGGTCAATTGAAGATACATAATATAAATCTGAATATTCCTACCATTTAATAATTGATATTCCTCAGGTGTCAAATAAGTCTCTATTATTGTATAATTGGTATTATTTGTTGTAATCAATGTAAAATAATTATTCAAAATTGAATACTGTTTATTCTCATAATCCAAAATGGATATCGTTGTAATGTCATATTCATTTTTTAAACTCACCAAATCAACATAATTATTACCTAATTGGAAGACATTATAATGATAATTACCATTATTCCAAGCAACTAAACTATTTGGATAGAAAAATCTTATTGGTAAATTTGAATAATATTTCTTCTGCATTTCACCATAATCTTCTGTACCATTTTCCCATACTTCGTGTTTGGATATCACAGGTACACTATCTGAAACTCCAAAGAAATCAATATCCTTATACCAATTATAACTAAATGTTGATGATTGTTCACTTACTGAACCACCAATAGTACCTGTTTGAAATTGTCCATTACCTGTATAACCACCACTTGCAACATATCCTTCTTCTTCCTCGTCAATAGACCATTTAATATTAATCTCACTTGGTAAGCCTAATGGTTCATTTGTTCTTAATTTAATATTAAACTTATCTTCAAATGATACTATATCACTTGTACCTAACTGTTTGGTCTGTTTTACATTTAATTCAAAATTATTTTGTGTTGGTTGTATCAAATTCAAATTAAATGCCTTACAAAAATTATCCAAGAAATCATTAATTTTAACTTCTGATGGAAGAAACTTACATAAATCTATATATCCATTTTGGAATGTATTAGCATCATTCCAAGATAATACATTATCTGAATCATAATTTCCATCATTGTCAAAATTATTCCATTGAATATCAGTTCTGAAACTTTCAATTTTTAAATCAAAATTAACACTATCTATCAACACAATATTTGCATCAAAATGGGTATGGTCTGATGATTGCTTCTTGTAGTCACCCATATTACCTACAACAGCAACAGTTATATGTTCACCCTTATCCAACCATATTACACTTTGTACCAACCCCTCACCATATATTCCATTAGATTGAGCACAATAATTATTATTTGGCATATCTTCTATCTTACCATAATGTAATGCCACATCATTAGTTACTAATTGATTGGTTAAGTCATCTAAATTATAACATCTGTAATTAACACCATCATCTGTACCTGCTGATTTCTCACTATCATACACGTGGTATATTTTTTGCCTTTGAGAAAAAGTATTATTCCAACTATATCCATTTTTCATAAACATATAATTTGAAGGATATGTACCCCCAATTGGATTATAATCTTTTAATTCATTATCATAATTACCCCAATGCAAACCACTAATAAAATTAATATTTGTTTGAGGGTCTATAATCATATCCTCACCATCAAATGGATAATATTTAGGATATTGATTAGTATCACCTGCTTGTGTCTGAGGAAAATTAGGTTGATTATAATGACCTACAACTTTATCATATGTAAAACTACCCTCACCAAAATCACGTAATACCTGAATCTCATACATAGACCTTTGAAAGCTATTATTACGAGTGTCATTATTATGCTGTATAACACCTGTGAATTTTTTACCTGTTATATTATCAACTAATTCACCTCGGTAAACACTTGTATTTAATGATAAATTACCCGATAAGGTTATTTTATAGTAGCCTGATTGAGGTATGGTAATACTTAAATTATTTCTTTTTCTTGTTACAGCATTTTTTATCTCATCATAAGAATTATATATGGTATTTGTCCCTGTATCAGTATAGTAATTTAATATAAATCTATTTGAATCTAATATATTAGTACCATAATATGAACCATAACTATCACTGTTTTGTGAAATTTGCCATTCAAATGTATTATTCATATCCCACATTGACCAAGAACCGTTTACTTCAATGGTGGATAAATCACCATAATTCCATTCTTGTATATAATCTGTTGGATTGGAATATGACATATATAGATGTTTCAACCTATCATCGTTAAATGCTGTACCTGAAATAGTTAAACCATTAGATACAAACATATGTTTAATTGTCTCCAATACATTCATTGCAGGTGGTATATCTTCATAACCCAATCTTGCATATTTATCATATACATTCTTATCAGTATATTCACCAACCATTTCACCATTTACATAATCATTTGGATTAATACTTATTTTTGGAATCAATCCATATAATATATATGGGAATAAACAATCAGATGCCCTGTTATTTTCAAAGTTGGTTAATACTTGTTCATTCCAAGCACTTATATCTGATGCACCATCCATATTAAATAACCATTTGTTTTTTTCAGTATTGGAAGATGGTTTATTCATCACATTATTACCAAATATATCTTTGATGGTCTTATATACAGGAATATATAAATTACCTATATATTTTTTTTCAGTTATCTCCTGCAACATAAAGTACCCATCAAAGATTAATATGTTATCCACATATACCTTTGCTGTATATTCATAATTGAATTTATCTTTTACTTCTTCAACATTTGAATAATTGAATATCTCATTATTGGTAACACTATTTGGAATGGTTATCTTATAAGACATTTGTGAATCTTTTGATGTAAATTCAGATGGCTTAAAAATTTGTCTTGATAATTTAATTCCTAAATCATTTGCATTGGTATAATCTATTAACCTATCATTGATATAAAATTCTATAAGTTGCATTTATAATATTTTAAAATATTGATATTTGGGATATATACATAAAAAATGGAGTATCTAATGATACTCCATTCATTTATTTTAAAATAGTATTATATGTGTCAGAATAGGTATATTTCATTGTGACCTCAAATAAATCTTTATCCGAAATACTTAAATCAAAATCTTGTACAATCACATACCTATTATTATCAAATAATGAATATACATATTTACTTGTTGATAATTCTTTTAACCATTCAGCAGTCTCTTTATTCACCATTGATTTAATTGCAAAAGTTTCTTCTGTTTCTTTAAATTCAACCTTTTCGTAAGTATCACTAAGTTTATAATTTGGTTGCAATGTTTTAAATGAAGTGGTTACCTCAGTTTTAAATTCTGTATTGAAATCACTATTGAAGTAATATATATCCCAACCCCCTAATTTATTCAAAAACATAAAACCATAACTATCATTACATTCACGTAATATCTTATATCTGATATAAGATGAAATTTCATAAAAGTCATCAGGGCTTTCATTTGGTATCTTCACCCAAACAACATCTATAAATTGTGTCCTGTCTGTAATTAATATTTTATCAGCAGTAACATATATACTACTAATCAAGTCTTTACCATTATCAGTATCAATTATATTTTCATTAACTAATTTATTATTCTCATAATATTTAATTAATAATCCAATTGTATATGATGTATCATCATTTGGTTCTATTATAATATTAGCTGATATATCTTCACCAATATTATATATCCTGTCTAACTTATTGGTAAGTATATTACATTCAACATCTTCATCTGCTGAATAAATATAACTGTTTATATCATTTGGTTCTAATGTTCTAACAAAGCCATCTACAACATATTTATTTTCACTGAAGTTAATAAATTGTGTATCATAATTTTTAATATACTTACTATTGTAATTATATTTCATCGTTGTACCACTGTCTAATATATTATTTGGTAAGAATAAACAGTTTGGATATGATTTCATTGTTCTATTTAATATATTATTTACATCAAACCATACATCACTATCAATATATGACTTAGATACAGTGGTTACATACTGATTATTCTTGTATATATCCAACTCAATTTGACTATTATATAATACATTACTGTTATTTATTGTATATTGTGTGTTATTTATGCTGCAAAATGATGGATTATATGTAACATTGAATGAAAAATTAGGGTTATTTCGCTTACCAACCAATGAAAATTCATCCCCATCAACACTTAAAATGAAGTTATTTTTGAAAAATGGTACTGTTAACAATGCCTGAATAAGGTTATTACAGGTTATTACAGGATTGGAATTAAGATAAAAGTAATTTTTATTACCATCAATCAAACTTTTATCAGTTGTTCCCTGTATTTTATAACTGTTTTTACTGTTGTTTTCAACAAAGGTTAATAAAGCAGCAGCAGGTAATGCATCATTTGATGTAAAACTATTCACTGTTAATGTAAATGTTGGTATGGTATTATCAACTTCTTCTGTACCACTTGATATAACTGATGGTGTAATGTATGTTATAGCACCATTTATTTCAATATGTGGGTCAGTTGTGGTTGCATAACCTGTTATATATGATAATGTATATGCTTTGCTTGCATCACCTACTTTTGGCTTAATAGATAGCAAATCATTATTAGCACTAATGATAAAATTATTAACCAAGAAGTTATTATCTAATAACTTCTGCTGTAAATTCCTAACTGTATCAACTACTGTATTACCTTGATAGAAGATATTATTATATTGTGCAGCATATTCTGCATCAACAGTTTGAACATATTTAACATTATATAGAATACCATTGTCAGTATAAGTGAAACCAATATAATATAAATTTTCAAAATTATCATTTGGTTGCATTATCCCATTGAATTTAATAACCAATGTATCTAATTTTTCATTAAGACCCTGATTACCTATAAACTGTATAAATGATGGATTATTAACCAATGTAATCTTATCACTATCAACTATTGTTGCTATATCTGTAGTTATAATATTCGACATTATAATTTTTTAAATATTGATATTTATAACATATACATAAAAAAGAATGGAGTATCTAATGATACTCTATATATTTTATTCATTAAATATTTGAATTAAATCATCAATGATTCCTTCAAATAATAAATCAAACCATTCCTTATCAAACCTATCTTCAATCTCTATCATTAAGTTTTTTGTTATTGGTCTGCCTTTATGTCCATCTCTCCATATTGCCCTGCTTATCAAATATAATGTACTATTATCATCAGGAATATCATTTTTAATAGCCCAATCACGTAAATCAGATATAGGTGGCATCTTACCATACATTGGTGGTCTATCCCATTCTAAATAAACTATATAATGATTGAACATTATATCTATTATAGGATTACCCAATTCTTGTATCTTTACTTCTACATCTTTCGATAACTGACTATCTTTTAAAGTATTTTTACTTACCTTGGTATTATTACTTATTGTATCAGTCTCAAATATGATTTGTGCAAGAACTTCAATATCCTCACTAATGGCTTTTAATATGGTTTTTACTTTATTGTTCATCTTGATGTCCTTAATGTGAAGTCAGGTAATTTATCTACAAAGGTTGTGCAATTATTTGCAGGGGTTACATCAAAATCATTAACCTTATCTTCTTCTTTATCATTACAATATTTTAAATAATCATCATTGAAATCACAATTAAATACACCTGATTCAAAATGCTCATCCAATAAACATATACTTGCAGGATTGGCATTCTGTAAAACAAACGAAAATCTTGCACCTGCTGTATTATTATCATAATAATGTTGCAATGTTAATGCAGATTCTGTACCTGATTTTATTATAAATCCAAATGGTTTATACTTTTTAATATATTCTATGATGTTATGACCTGTACTAAATGCTAAATCCTGACAATCTACAAAGGTTGTATCTTCATTTGGTATCAATAACACACTGAAATTTATATCTGCTTCAATTATATTATTATTTGAACCTGTTATATTTATATACATCGGGTCTTCCAACCATAATAAAGGATGCTTTTCATTGCCACTACCAATTTCATAATTGCGGTTATAGTAGAATGATTGAATTAATTTATGCTGTTTGGATAACCTTTCAAATAAATATATTATCTTTTTTATCATTATATTATTTTAATTATTCATATTATTCTTTCTTAATTGTTCTTCAAACTTTTGTTGTTCTTCTTTTGCTTTTTGCTTATCAACCTGATAAGAAAGGAAGTTAAATACTTCAATAACTTTGAGTTTGAGAATGTTATCCATTTCTTGAATATTATCATTCGCCAATTCTGCAATCTGCTTATACCACCCCCATTTTTTACTAAATTCTCTATATGCAGGTGCAATTGGTTTGTTACTTCCTGAACCATTAAACAGGTATTCATAATCTTTTGATATTGTTCTTTTAAGGTCAAAAAAAAACTGAATAAGGGAAACAACTTATCCATTGTAATATTCTTATATAATTCAATCCTTTCAGATAATCTATTACTATTATATATTTCACCTGTTGGTCTACATACAATTGCTAATACTGAACTTAACTTATTATCATTTCCTTTTAATACAGCTTCTGTATCTACCCATTCATCCAATGTTAATTCATTCCTTGAGTTAATTGAATATTGAATACCATCAATTATTATATTCGATTTAGGAAGCATATTAGCATCTTTTAATGAGAATCCTATTATATCTACCAAATCATTATAAAAACTCAATGGAAGCGTTTTTAATAGGTTTAAATCAATTCCTGATACATTAGATACAAATGCAATTTCATCTTCCTTTTCTTTTATGTCACATTCAAACCATTTTTCATACTGGGATAATTTTACATCTGACCATTCAGAAGGTATATTGTAATCAACATTATCAATTGTTATCTTTATCATATATCAAATTTATATTATTGATATTTACCTTATATACATAAAAAAATGGATTATCGTTAGATAATCCATTCTTTATATTTTGAAGTTAAATTATTTATTTGTTCTTCTTTTTGCTGTGTTGTTAATTTTGTATCATTCTTTATCTTCCAACACCTTGTATAATAATATCCTTTCTTTCTTTTCCTCTCAGCATATTCAGGGTCTTGTTTCATCTTATCTTTTATCTTATCATATTGCCCTAATTGTGGCTTGCCTTTATATTCTTTTACAATTGGAAATTTAATTTCATAATCTTTATTATCACGTGACCTAATATCAAATATGGTCTTGTTGCTAAACCTGTATATGGATGGCTTTGATTGTTTGGATTTCTTTTCATAAAAGAAACTTTCTTTTTGAAACTTTTCATCATTATAATATATAACCAACTGTTTAGTTATATCATCAATCTTTTTAACAACAACATTCTTTACTTGTTTCCTGATTATATTATATCTTGTCTTATCATCAACAATCTTATCCAATTGTTCACCAATAATAATATCCAAATTCTTTAATATATTCTTGCCCTCATTTATATCTCTCCAATTATTCATATTAATTAAATTGGAATGAATATTAGCATTAACTTTTTCTAATCTTTCAATCTCATTTATATAATTCAACTTATCACTATTAATTAAATTTTCTTCTTCATTCAATGATTGCTTTCTTTTGCTATATGCTTCTTCATCTATCATTCCATCACTGAAGGATAAACCTAATCTGCTTCTTCTCTTTTTTAAATCATCTAACCTATTATAAATGCTATCCGCTTTTTTCTTTAAATCTTCAATCTTTAAATTATTTAAATTTATTTCTTCCTCAGTGGAAGATAATATTGTAATTGCTTCTTTTTCTTTTGCCACATACCATAATAAACTATCCATTATAGACATATTTAAATAGTTTTGGTCTACACACTTCTCAATTATATTATCCATCTGATAACCATTTAAAACAGTCCTATCAGGACATCCATATAAGTTTACTGATTTCTTTGGATGTAAATGCTTACCACAACAAGAACATTCCAATAATAACTGTGAATAATATATCTCACTTGATTTATTCAACTTATCATTATTCCCATTGCTTATTTGCCTACATATATTAAATTGTTCCTTTGATATGATTATTGGAAAAGATATGTTTAATTTTTTATTCTTGGTAACACCTGTATATTCCTCTGCATTCAATATGTTCTGTACCTTGCCAATATTAGCAATATCATTACCATACCCCAATTCTTTCAATTCAGCTACTATTGTCCTATGTGAATATTTACCCGTCTCATATAAATTGTATACAAGCCTTATTATTTGTGCTTCATCTTCATTTATAATAAACTTCTTATTGGAATCTATTGTATATCCATATCGAATATAACCGCCTACATATTTACCTTGTGATGCTTTATTTTTTCTACCCCTATCAAACCTTGCTTTCTTATCCCTCATTTCATTTTCAACCAATGTAATGAAGAATCCAAACTGAATCATTGATGTAGATACAGGTTCTTTATTATCATCCAATAATTTTAAAAATGGTTCTTTTACTATTAAATTAATTCTTTTTTCTAATAATAAATCCCTGATAGAATATAATATCTTTGGTTGTCTTGATAAGCGTGATAACTCCCAACAATATACAGCATCAATATTGCCATCATTATTAACAATGGCTTCTTTCATCTTATTTAATCCTTGCCTTTCTTCTTCTGATAACTTGATAGCTGATTCTTTATCCTGAATCAATATTATGTCATTATCACCATAACCAAATGATTTAACAAACTGTACTAACTCTGTGGTCTGTGCTTCATATTCTTGCCTGTCAGTACTTACCCTAATTAACAATATTACTTTTCCCATATCCTTTAATTTTTAATCAAAGATATGAAAAAAATATATACTGCAAAATACATCTAATATGTCAGTACTCCGACTGTAGGCAGATTATATTTCAATGCCGATTGATGAGTCTGTATATCTATACCATAGGCCAGTCCGCTTACAATTAATGTGTCTGGAAAAATGGAGGATATATCTTTCAGAAACGAATCACAAAAGCTATTACCATAACTTGTCGATTTTCTGGTACCAACAATACTGATAACCTTTTCTGCATTAAAATTTACATTACCCTTGAAGTAGAGTAGAATAGGAGCATCACTACAATCTTTGAGGCGATGTGGATAGTCTTTATCACTGATGAAATAAGTGCTTATTTTGTTTTTCTCTACAAAGTTCAGTTCTTTTTCTGCTCTTTCGAGCACTTTCGTATTTAGTATCTCATCTGCTATCTTTGATGAAATACCTGTACTTATCAGTGATTTTCTATTTGATTTGAAAATAGCCTCTTCATCACCTATTATCTGTAAGAGTTTGCGGGCAATAATATCACCAACTCCCGCAACCTGTGTGAGAGCGATCTGATAAAGCCGTTTATCAGAGGACTGCATAGTTTATAAAGATTCTGTTAGGTTGTCAATAATCAGGCCATCACGCATATGTACAGTACGGTCCGTTATAGAGGCCAGATGTTCATCATGTGTGACAATTACGAACGTTTGTCCGAGAGTATCCCGTAACTTAAAGAATAATTGATGTAATTCTTCTTTATTTTCTGTATCCAAACTTCCCGAAGGCTCATCGGCCAGAATAATAGCCGGATCGTTTATCAGGGCGCGGGCCACAGCTACACGTTGTTTCTCTCCGCCTGAAAGCTCATTTGGTTTGTGTCCTATACGGCCTGAAAGCCCCAGCATGTCCAGTAGTTCTTTTGCCTTTTGTTTTGCTTGGGATTCTTTAGTCTTACCTATCAGGGCCGGAATCATTACATTCTCTAAGGCTGTAAATTCAGGTAGAAGTTGGTGAAACTGAAATACAAATCCAATATTTTTATTTCTGAAATCAGAGAGTTGTGTGTCTCTCAGGCTATTTAGTTTTTGATCATTGATCGATATAGTTCCACTATCCGCTTTATCGAGTGTTCCTATTATTTGAAGAAGGGTTGTTTTTCCTGCACCACTGGCCCCAACTATTGATATGATTTCACCTTTTGCAACATGAAGATCAATACCTTTCAATACTTTTAATGAGCCGAAACTTTTTGTAATGCCTTCTGCTATAATCATTGTTACTTATTTTATACCGATACCGAAATAATCAAATCCGATTTCATTCATTTCCTCTTTATTGTAGATGTTTCTACCATCAAAGACTACAGGCTTTTTCATAGTTTTCTTAATGACCTCCCAAGTTGGTAACCGGAACTCGTTCCACTCTGTCACCATAAGGATTGCATCGGCGTCTAATGTGGCATCATAAATGTCTTTCGCATATATAACAGAGTCGCCCAAATGATGTTTCTTGGCTTCCTCCATCGCTACGGGGTCATAAGCTCTCACTTTTCCCCCGGCTTTGATAATCCTGTCGATCAATACTAATGATGGTGCTTCTCGCATGTCATCTGTTTTAGGTTTAAATGCTAACCCCCAGACTGCGATTGTTTTACCTTTTATATCGTTATTATAATACTTCATCAGCTTATCAAAGAGTATATTTTTCTGGAACTCATTTACATTTTCTACGGCCTCAAGTATCTGCATCTTGTAACCAAGTTTATTAGCAGTATGAATTAATGCTTTTACATCTTTGGGAAAACAACTTCCTCCATATCCACATCCTGCATAAAGAAATTTTGATCCGATACGGGCATCCGCTCCTATACCCTTGCGAACCATATTTACATCGGCTCCTACTATTTCACACATATTGGCTATATCGTTCATGAAGCTGATCCGGGTTGCCAACATTGCGTTTGCTGCATATTTAATCATTTCTGCAGAAGGAATATCTGTATAAATAATTCGATAGTTATTTAAAGTAAAAGGTTTATACAATTTTTCCATTAAGCGTTTAGCCTCTTCCGATTCTACTCCGACAACAACGCGGTCGGGCTGCATAAAATCTGTAATGGCCGCACCTTCTTTTAGGAACTCTGGATTAGAAGCCACATCAAATTTCAGATCAGATAATCCCCTTTTATTCAGTTCGTCTTGTATTGTCTTTTTCACCAGTTTGGCTGTCCCTACCGGGACAGTACTTTTGGTGACAATAACCATGTATTTATTCAGGTTCTGTCCAACAGTACGGGCTACATCTAAAACATACTTTAGGTCAGCGCTACCATCTTCATCAGGGGGGGTTCCAACAGCAGAGAAAACAATGTCGACTTCATTCAAAATTGAACTTAAATCAGTCGTGAACTGCAAGCGTCCGGCTTTATGGTTGCGTTCAACCATTTCGTCCAAGCCAGGCTCAAAGATGGGAATTATACCTTGTTTTAGCTTTTCAATCTTATTTTTATCGATATCGACACAGAAAACCTCAGTACCCATCTCTGCAAAACAGGTTCCTGTAACGAGGCCCACATATCCCGTGCCTACTATAGCTATTTTCATGTTATGGTTGTTTTTTACTTTAGCTGCAAAGATAATATTTTCCTAGTTATAAATTGACTATCATAGTAGGTTGTTAAGATTTCGAATACTTATAAACTTCTTTGTGTAATGTTCTTAAATGTTAAAAATATATTAAAAAATAATATTTATACGTATAAAATAAAAAATAATACCCATTTTTGTAATGTTAATATTGCAAAAAAATAATATTATTTGTGTAATTGTTTTGTTTGTATTGCAAAATAAGAATAATCTTAAAGTAAAAATCATGGATCAGCACAAAAAATTGATTAATGAAATTCAATTTGCTCAAAAGCATATTGAAGATGCGCCCAAAGATACACCCCACGAGATTTTAGATGTGTGGATGCACGATTTGGACGTCATGTTAATGGAACTGAAGAATATTCGGAATACCAGCAGAATTCAGTAGAAAAATGATGAGAAAATATAAGAGGAGGCTAATCCATTGGGATAGTCTCTTTTTTTATTTAAGGGGGGTGAAGCCAAAGTTGAAATAATTAAATATGTACGGTTTCAAGTATATATTTTATATCTTTGTTTTAATTCTTTTCATTACCTTTGTATGCCTATTAAAGAGTCAAATATTAACTTGAAATAAATATGGTTTCCTTCTTTCAAACTCCTACCAAAAGCATTATTGCTGTTCAAACAAACTCAACCCTCAACAACGATTTTATCCAACGCCTTACATGGGCATTTAGTGGTGCAACTATGCTTGAAGCCGATAAAGTTTCAGGCTTTTTTATTGGTCCTCGCCGCGAAATGATCACTCCCTGGAGTACTAATGCTGTTGAGATAACCCAAAATATGGGTGTTGATGGTATTTTACGTATTGAAGAGTTTTTTCCTGTTTCCAGTAATGATGCGGAACATGATCCAATGCTTCAACGTGTATATGACGGAATAAATCAGGAAGTGTTTACTATAAATAAGCAGCCTGATCCGATCATTGAGATTGACAATATTGAAGCATACAATATTCAGGAAGGTTTGGCACTTAGTGAAGATGAGATTGAATATCTGAATAGCGTGAGTGAAAGACTCGGCCGTAAACTAACAGATAGTGAGGTATTCGGTTTCTCGCAAGTGAATTCTGAACACTGTCGTCACAAAATATTTAATGGAGTTTTCATTATTGATGGAGAAGAGAAAGAAAGTTCATTGTTCAAATTAATAAAGAAAACGTCGCAGGTAAATCCAAACAAACTGATATCTGCCTATAAAGATAATGTTGCATTTAATGCCGGTCCGGAAATAGAACAGTTTGCTCCTGTTGATGGAGATAAACCAAGTTATTTTGAAACCAAACCAATTAAGTCAGTTATCTCTCTAAAAGCGGAGACACATAACTTTCCCACTACAGTAGAGCCGTTCAATGGTGCGGCTACAGGTTCGGGAGGTGAGATTCGCGACCGTCTGGGTGGGGGTAAAGCGTCTTTACCTATTGCCGGTACTGCCGTATATATGACTTCATATCCTCGTACAAAAGCTGGTAGGGCATGGGAAGAAACTATGCCGGAAAGACCATGGTTATATCAGACACCGGAAGAAATATTGATAAAAGCATCCAATGGTGCTTCCACTTTTGGAAATCACTTTGGACAACCTTTGATATGTGGTTCCTTGCTTACTTTCGAACATGAAGAAAACCGTAAGAAATTTGCTTTTGACAAAGTAATAATGCTTGCCGGAGGTGTTGGGTATGCAAATAAACGTGATGCGCTGAAAGGTGAGCCAAAACCGGGAGAGAAAGTTGTTATTCTTGGTGGAGACAATTATCGGATCGGTATGGGTGGAGGCGCTGTATCTTCAGTGGATACAGGGCAATATTCCAGCGGAATAGAGTTGAACGCTGTTCAGCGTGCTAATCCGGAAATGCAAAAACGTACGGCAAATGTTATTCGTGCGTTGGCTGAATCTGATAATAATCCGATAGTGTCTATCCATGATCATGGAGCAGGCGGTCATCTGAATTGCTTGTCGGAGCTTGTTGAAGCAACGGGTGGAAAAATAGATATCTCTAAGCTTCCGATTGGAGATCCTACATTGTCTTCGAAAGAAATTGTAGGAAATGAAAGTCAGGAACGTATGGGACTGCTTATACCAGCGGATGCCGTAGAGAAAATAGAACGAATAGCAGAACGTGAGCGTTCGCCAATGTATGTAGTGGGTGAAACTACAGATGATATGAAATTCGTTTTTGAACAGGCAGACGGAAAACGACCTATCGATCTTAAGTTGGAAGACTTTTTTGGTAAAGCTCCCCGGACTATAATGCGTGATGAAAGCATAGAAGAAACATATACAAATCCTGATTATGATCTGTCAAATCTAGGAGAATATATAAAGAATGTACTTCAACTGGAAGCTGTTGCGTGTAAAGATTGGTTGACCAATAAAGTCGACCGCTCTGTCACAGGGAAAGTAGCCCGTCAACAGACTCAGGGTGAAATACAATTGCCATTGAGTGACTTAGGTGCGGTTGCTCTCGATTATAAAGGAAAAGTTGGAATAGCTACTTCAATAGGACATGCTCCGCAGGCGGCAATGGTAGATCCTGCAGCGGGTTCAGTATTGGCTATTGCCGAATCATTAACAAACATAATATTTGCTCCGATTGAAGAAGGTTTGAAAGGTATATCCCTAAGTGCAAACTGGATGTGGCCTTGTAAGAATCCGGGGGAAGATGCCCGTTTGTACAAAGCTGTGGAAGCTTGCTCTGATTTTGCCTGTGAATTGGGTATTAATATACCGACAGGAAAAGACTCTTTATCAATGACCCAGAAATATGGAGATGAGAAAGTTTATTCTCCCGGTACTGTAATTATTTCCGCGGCCGGAGAAGTGAAAAATATTCGTAAGATTGTATCTCCTGTTTTAGCTTATATCAAAGGTACATATCTTTATTATATTGATTTCTCTTTTGATACTTTCAAACTGGGAGGTTCTGCGTTTGCTCAAACAATGAGTAAACTGGGTGAAGAAGTCCCTACGGTAAAAGATCCTGAATATTTTAAGAATGCATTTAATGCAGTGCAGGAACTAGTTGATAGGGGATTGATTCTGGCTGGTCATGATGTATCTGCCGGAGGACTTGTCACAGCCATGCTTGAGATGTGTTTTGCCAATCCTCAGGGTGGACTGGAAGCCCGTTTGGATAAACTGCATCATGCAGATTTAATAAAAGTATTATTCTCAGAAAATCCGGGTATTCTTATTCAGGTAAAACATCATCATTTAGTAGAAAAAATCTTAGATGATTATGGTATAGGCTTTGCGATTGTTGCCCGTCCTATCGAAGAAAGAAAACTAGTTATCCAAAAGGAGGCTTTCTCTCAGGAATTCAATATAGATGAACTTCGCGATGTTTGGTTCGAGTCGTCATACCTGTTAGATAAAAAACAATCAGGAGAGAAACTGGCAGCAGACCGTTTCAATAATTATAAAAAACAACCTCTGCTCTTTAAATTCAATCCATCATTTACTGGTCGTTTTGCTCAGTATGGTATTGATCCTAATCGTACAGAACGTACAGGAGTCAAAGCTGCCATTATCCGTGAGAAAGGGACAAATGGTGAGCGTGAAATGGCCTATGCTTTATATCTTGCAGGATTCGATGTGAAAGATGTCCATATGACAGACCTGGCTTCAGGAAGAGAGACTCTTGAGGATATCAACCTGATCGTTTTCTGTGGAGGGTTCTCCAATTCCGATGTGCTCGGTTCTGCTAAAGGTTGGGCAGGTAGCTTTATGTATAATGAAAAGGCTAAGGAAACATTGCGTAAATATTATCAGAGAGAGGATACTCTCAGCCTTGGCGTATGTAATGGTTGCCAGTTAATGATGGAACTGGGACTGGTATATCCTGACCATGATGTAAAAGCTAAAATGGAACACAATGCTTCGCATAAGTTTGAATCGACCTTTGTAAGTGTTGAAATTCCGGAAAATAAATCTGTAATGTTAGGCTCGCTTTCGGGCAGTAAGATTGGTATATGGGTGGCTCATGGCGAAGGACGTTTCTCTATGCCGAAAGCCGAATCTGAATATAATGTTACCATGAAGTACATTTATAGTGGCTATCCTGGTAATCCGAATGGTTCGGACTATGACGTTGCTGGCTTGGTTTCGAATGATGGACGTCATCTGGTTATGATGCCTCACTTAGAACGTTCATTGTTCCCTTGGCAATGTGCTTATCATCCGTTCGAACATCGTAAAGATGACTTTACTCCTTGGATGGAAGCTTTTGTAAATGCACGTGAGTGGATAAAGAAAGTTAAATAGAATTATCTATATGTAGGCTGTTGGCACTACATGTAAGCAAAATAGAAAAGGTAACAGCTATTATATTATTTAGCTGTTACCTTTGTCACTTTTTGTTCTCGTTCGAGCCATACTGACGAAGGAAGCATCTCGACCCTTTTATTCCTGAAAAAAAGACTTAGAAGAAAAAGGTGACATGAAAAATATGTTATAACTGTCACTTTTGTCACTTTTTTAGTTAGAAGTCATTTTAGCTTCGCAATCGTTTGCATACTATTTGTCTTGGTATTAAGGTCTTGCCTAATTAACTCTGTTCGCTAATCTATATTTTTGTTATTAGACTTTTTAATCCAATAAATTATGAAACACAATATCTTTTTATTATTATCTATCTTTTGTTTTATTCCGGCCTTGCTTAAAAGTCAAGATCAATATATTTCCGAAACTGAATATATTGGGAAGAATAGTAAATCTCCATCAGAATACTTAATCTCCAAATTTGGGAAACATGATTTAGTCTTATTAGGTGAAGATCATGGAATAAAGGATCATTTAGATTTTGTAAAGAATTTGATACCTGATTTATATAAGGCGGGGGTAACCAATCTTTGTATGGAATTCGGCTCTTTTGAAATGCAATCACAGTTAGACTCTCTACTTAGTGCAGATGAGTATAATGAACAACTGGCAAGAGATATGATGTTTTTCTATAACGTTGGCTGGGCATATAAAGAATACACAGATATATATAAGGAAGTATGGAAGCTAAATAAATCATTATCAGCAGGGGAAAGAAAATTCCGGATAGTAAATCTTAGTTATCAATATGATTGGAGTAAATTCGCCTCTCCCAGAACACCTGAGAATATGAGTCGGGTTTTCTATAGAGGTACCCCGGACGATTTCAGAACAAATATTATAGAAAAAGAGGTAATAGCCAAAAATGAAAAAGCTTTGATATATATGGGCCTTGTTCATGTATTTACAAAATATGGTATGCCTGTACTAAAAATGAATAATGATGACTTCTGCGATTATGATACAGGTTTTGTTGGTAACAGGCTCTACCGGAAATATCCCGATAAGGTATTTAATATAATGTTTCATTTACCTTTTGAGTCGAAAGATAAACCTAATTCCTATTGGATTTCCCCTGCAAATGGAGCTATTGAAGCGATCATGGCTAAAAATAATAACAGGCCTGTAGGTTTTGACTTAGTAAATACATCATTAGGAAGATTATCGGACAATAGCTTTTTTAGTTTATGTCATAGTGATTTTAGATTGGAAGATTTCTTTGATGGTTATATTTTTATAAAACCGTTTAAAGACTTAACGGGTTGTACTATGGATCCTCTTTATTTTAATGGGCGGCAATGGCAGGATATAAAAAGACAGATGCCCGACCCGGATTGGCATACAGCTGAAAATATTGAAGATTACTACAAACAGATCAGTTCTTATGTAGATATAAAAAAGAGGTATTCGGAAGTGATCCAAAAATCCATTCCAGCTGTTCAGTCCGGTTCTATCGATAGATATACGAACTTCCCTTCCGATTTTGTTATGCCTCGGAATATTGATGTGTGGTTACCAGAGAATTATTCACCATCTAAGAAGTATACTGTTATATATATGCATGATGGTCAGGCCCTCTTTGATAAGAATATAACATGGAATCATCAGGAATGGGATGTAGATTCTGTTGCAGGAAAGCTGATTGACGACAAAAAAATAAGGGATTGCATTGTTGTTGGAATGTGGAATAACGGGAAGTTTAGGTATTCAGAATATTTTCCTCAGAAACCATTCGAAGCTTTACCCCCTGAATTACAGAAGAGTACTATGAAGGAGCCTGTTGGGTCAGATAATTACCTTCGATTTATTGTCGAAGAACTAAAACCTTTTATAGATAAGAACTACAGTACCAAACCGGATAAGGATAATACAATCATAATGGGTTCTAGTATGGGAGGATTAGTATCTATGTATGCCATTTGTGAATATCCTGAAGTGTTTGGAGCAGCAGCCTGTCTTTCTACACATTGGATAGGCGATTCTACAAATCCGGATAATAGTATTATACCCGGATCGTTTGTAAACTATATGAGAAATAAATTACCTTCTCCTAAAAGCCATAAGTTATATTTTGATTATGGAACCGAAACGATTGACCGTTTTTACAAACCGCATCAAGAGAAAGTGGATAAGGTAATGCAAGAAAAAGGATATACATCGAAGCAATGGATTACAAGAGGATTTCAAGGTAAAGACCATTCTGAAAATGCCTGGAATGAAAGATTATATGTTCCTTTATCATTTTTGATTCCTGCTAAATAAAAGATAATATTAACTTTGTATCTGAATAAAATAAGTAAAAGTAAGTATTTAATGATATATTTTAAAATCGTAACAGCTTATTGCTCTTCTACTTACCAAAGTAATAAATAGGTCTGAGACCTTACAATGTTAATATGATAAATAAACTTTTAGAACTACAACAGAATATTTATAATTATCATAATACGGAAGAAGATTCTTATTCACTAGATTATTCGCCTCAAGTATCATTTTTTCCTATCGGTGATATGGTAAGTATTTACTATCATGGACCGGGATATGATGACGATCCTTCTATCAAAGCTACCGATTTGGATGAAGATTACAATTATGGATTTTGTGCTTTGTTAGACTTTCTTACCAATCAGGAATATGCAGATCGGGTAATCTCATTAGTCTTCGATAGTTATGATGAAGGAGCAAATGGTGTAAATGAATGGTGCTTTGATAGATTAACAAATTCGGATGTGATTTTTCCCAATCTACAGGAATTTAAGGTTCGTCTGACTAATTTGGGAGATCATAACATCAGTGCTATAAATTATCTTGAAGAAGATGGTACAATCGCAAAGTTAGTTTCAAAAATGCCAACATTACGAAGGCTTACAGTTCCGGCAGCACCTGATGGTACGTTTTTCGAAATAGAACATACAGAACTGCAGAATATGATCATTCAGGCTGGTAGTGATAGTCAGGATTTTCTAAAGAATCTTGCAGAGAGCAATAACTTCCCTGCGCTATATTCTTTAGACTATGCAGAACCTCTTAATCAGTTTGATGATCTTACTGATAATGATTATACTTCTTTTGAGACATTTATAAAACTTTTTAACTCTAAAGCTTTTTCTCATAAGCATTTTCATTTCAAGCTGCGTAATTCTATATTAACAAAAGATCAATTGTTCGAAATACAGAAATCAAATTCAAATATTCAGTTTTTATATATTAACTCACAAGCTGGTAAGTATATCAGCCATATGATAAAAAAAAATGATAGATAAAAGTAAAAGCCCTTTATTTCAATGTACAATAAGGGTGCGCGACTATGAATGCGACGCACAGGGAATCGTAAACAATGCCAATTATCAGCATTATTATGAAATTGCCCGCCATGATTTTTTTAATGAAAATGGTCTGAGCTTTTTTGACTTGCATGAAAGCGGAACCGATGCAGTTGTTGTCAGCGCATACATTCGTTATACCAATTCGTTAAAAGGTGGGGATAATTTTATTTCTACAGTTGATTTTTTGGAAAGAGATGGCATCCGGTATATTTTTAATCAAAAAATCGTCCGGTTACATGACAATAAGGTCTGTTCTACCGGGAAGTTTGAGGTAGTATGTATAACCAATGGTAAATTAGCAAAGCCTGAAGCTTTTGACAGAGCCTTTGGTAAATATTTCGAAGTATAGGTATCGTCTATGGCATTAACCTTTGAATATAAAATGAAAGTTCGTGACTACGAATGTGATTCACAAGGAGTAGTTAATAATGCAATTTATTTACATTATTTTGAGGCAACACGTCATGAACTAATGGAAAAGTGTGGCATGCGTTTGCGCGACCTCACTGAAGAAAATATATTACCGGTTGTTCGTAATGTAAATATAAGCTACAGAAGTTCCCTGCGTGGTTCGGAAGAATTTATTTGCAGTATTAATATTGAGCGTAAAGGCCTTCGTTACTTTTTTCATCAGCAAATTATTCGTATTCCTGACAACACTTTATGTGCCGATGCTGTTATAGAGGTAGTTTGTTTGATAGATGGTAAAGTAGGGAAGCCTGATATGTTTGATAAGGCATTTGCAGATTATATAAATTGGAAATAAAATCTCAGGCATTACTACTTTAAAAATACAGCATTAAATATTAACATTTACTAAAATAAATGAATACTAAAATAACATTATATATTGCGCGTCACGGCAAAACTATGATGAATAGCCTGGATAGAGTTCAGGGTTGGTGCGATTCTCCTTTAACAAAGGAAGGTATTGATGCAGCCCGCTATCTTGGGTATGGACTTAGTGATATAAAATTCCGCACGGTCTATTGCAGCGACCTGCGCAGAACCAGGCAAACATCCCAAATTATATTGGGGGCAAAGGGGCAGGATGATATACCTATTATAGAACTAGCCGGATTGAGGGAAGCTTGCTTTGGTAGTTTTGAAGCAGATTTCAATCATGTGATGTGGCATAATGCTGCATTGTATCTTCATTATACATCTGTAGATGAAATGTTCAAAGCCATTCTGGCTAAGGATATTAGTTACAGGAATGTACTGGATGCCATAAAGTTATTAGATAAAATGGGGATGGCCGAGAACTATTCACAAGTGGAATTGCGTACCCAGGAAAGCTTAAAAGAAATAGCCGAAAACGAAGTGCAATCCGGTGATGGCAATATTCTTATTATTTCACACGGGATGAGTATTCTGGCAATGCTATTAGGGCTTGGAGGTGACAGACTGTTCACCAAACCACTGGATAATGCTGCGGTATGTAAGGTTACTTATCAGAATAAGATATTTACTGTAGAGTCTATGGCTGATACAAGTTATGTAGAGAAAGGAAGAAAAATTGGTGTTGAAATATAATTATTCTTTTAGTAGCTTGTCTAGAAAATCATCAAATTCCTTATCGAATTTCTCCATTAAATCATTATCTAAGTTGATGGTTGATTCTTCATTTATCAATAGCAATTCGTCAATTACTTCAAAACTGTCGTCTGCATAGTTAACTGAAAATGGTTTGAATAATTCTAGTGATGAAAACATGTCCTCATTATCAAGCTGTTCTGTGATTTCTCGCAGGATTGAGATTATCTTTTCATCGTTTAGCTCATCTACCTTATTGACCCAATCGAAAACTACGATTTCACCAACTTTATTTTCTTCGTCATCATAGAATGCAACCTCTCCACTTTCTTTATCTACTGTGATAAAAATATCAGTTAGAGAACTACCTTTATAATCTTTTGATAAAGCATTAATTGCTTGTAAAAAGGTATTTCTGATCAGAGAAGATGGATTTTTACGGGCTTCTTCCATTGTTCTTATATCGTAATGATTAATTTACACGAAAGTACAAAAAATATTGTATTCTTTCCTATTTTATAAATTATATATTGAAGTCAAGAATATTCTCTCCTGTTTTCAATGTATTATGTATCCTTATTTCTGAATTTTGTTGTACAAGGGAATAAGGAACAACACTTTTGGTGAGCCATGCATTTCCACCTATTGTTGAGTCATGGCCTACTATAGTCTTTCCTCCTAATATGGTCGCACCAGCATAGATTACAACGTTGTCTTCTATAGTTGGGTGCCTCTTTTCATTAGCAAGCCCTTTCGTTACAAATAGAGCTCCTAATGTTACACCTTGATATATTTTTACATTGTCGCCTATTAAGGTTGTTTCCCCAATAACTATGCCTGTACCATGGTCTATGTAGAATGCCTTTCCTATTTCTGCGCCGGGGTTAATGTCTATTCCCACTTTTGAATGTGCATATTCTGAGAAAAGACGGGGTATAATAGGGGTATTCATTTTATAGAATTCATGAGATATGCGGTAAACAACTTGTGCAAAGAAACCGGGATAAGTCAATATGACCTCTTCTATCGATTTTGCTGCCGGATCATTTTCATAATATACTTTAGCTTCTTCATACAGCTGGTCTTGCAGTTCAGGAAGGTGGGAGATGAATTGGTCTACCATCTCTTCAGCCTCTTCTCTATTTAGTAATGCAGAGATATTCTCAACCAGAATAGAATAAAAGTAGTACAGCTTTTTTTCTCTGGATTTCTCTTGATCGCATATCGGGAATAGTACACGATGTATAAGTGTATTTAATGCATCTTCGAGTTCAATTCTGTTTATTGGAAGATGTTTTGACTCTGCTCTCAGTTTATTGGCTATTTCGTAAATATTAGTCATGATTTTTAGCTTTGGAGATAACAAAAATAAGAATTAAAATAATATCTCTGGAAATTTGATTCCGTTAATTCATTTTATGTTGTAAATCATGTTTTTTGGAATGAAAAAAAGAAAAGAAGCATGTGAAATTTTGTTCCATTATTTATACATTTGTATAGATAAGTAACCGATTTAAACCATTAAATCATGAAGATTAATGACATTTTATCAGCTTTAGAGGCAAAACACCCCGGAGAGTCTGAGTATTTACAAGCAGTGAAGGAAGTGCTTGTATCCATAGAGGATGTTTATAACCAGCATCCGGAATTTGAGAAAAATCGTATTATTGAACGCTTGGTAGAGCCTGATCGCATATTTACGTTTAAGGTGCCTTGGGTAGATGATAAAGGTGATATTCAGGTTAATTTAGGATATCGTGTGCAATTTAACAATGCTATTGGTCCTTATAAGGGTGGTCTGAGATTTCATGCATCGGTGAATCTTTCTTCTCTTAAGTTTCTAGGGTTTGAGCAAACTTTCAAGAATGCTTTGACTACTTTGCCGATGGGAGGAGGAAAAGGTGGCTCTGATTTCAGCCCTCGAGGTAAATCTAATGCCGAGATAATGCGTTTCTGTCAGGCATTTATGTTGGAACTTTGGCGTAATATAGGACCAGATACGGATGTTCCGGCTGGCGATATTGGAGTTGGTACACGTGAAATAGGTTATTTGTACGGAATGTATAAGAAACTAGCTCGAGAAAATACGGGAACTTTTACCGGTAAGGGACTTGAGTACGGTGGTTCACTAGTACGTCCTGAGGCTACGGGCTTTGGTGCGCTCTATTTTGTAAATGAGATGCTGAAAGCTAAAAATATAGATTTAAAGGGTAAGACTGTTGCTATTTCCGGATTTGGAAATGTAGCATGGGGTGCTACATTGAAAGCCACAGAACTGGGTGCAAAAGTTGTTACTATCTCCGGGCCTGATGGTTATATATATGATGCAGATGGTGTAAGTGGAGATAAGATTGAATATATGCTTGAACTTCGTGATTCGGGTAATGATATCGTAGCTCCTTATGCAGAAAAATATCCTAATTCTGTATTCCATGCAGGTAAAAAACCATGGGTGGAGAAGGTTGATATTGCCCTGCCTTGTGCTATTCAGAACGAATTAAATGCAAAGGATGCAGAGGCCCTGATAGCTAATGGGGTAACTTGTGTAGCTGAAGTTTCCAATATGGGATGTACTGCAGAAGCGGTTGACTTGTTTGTTGAGAAACACATATTATTTGCTCCTGGTAAAGCCGTAAATGCCGGAGGAGTAGCTACTTCAGGTCTGGAAATGAGCCAAAATGCGATGCACATACAGTGGGGGGCTGAAGAAGTCGATCAGCGCTTGCATGGTATAATGAAAAATATACATGGTCAATGTCTTAAATTTGGCAAAGATCATGACGGATATATCAATTATGTAAAAGGTGCGAATGTGGCCGGATTTATGAAAGTAGCCCGTGCTATGATTGCACAAGGTGTTGTATAACTAAATTTTTTAATCAATCAATGAGGAGCCCTTTGGATTGCAACAATTCAAAGGGCTTTTTATGGCATAATATTTTTCAAAATTATCATTTAATTCGCAAATTTTTATTTACTTTGTATTTCAAAGTTATTTGAATTTAAATTAATGGCTATGAAAAAAGAAGAAAAACATTTATTAGTAAGAATTCGCGGATTGGTGATATTTTATATGTTTGCCCTTATTTTTTGGGGCGTAACTGCATTTCCTATAGAAAGTGAAGTAAGGATTGTTTGCCAGATTTTGGGTATATCTCATGATGTATCTCCTGAGGCCTATGATGGTTTAAAGGGGTGGATTGCTACAGTTGCAGATGCACTGATCAATACAAATGATAATTACCCTTTTCTTGCATATGGAACAGACTGGCTTGCTTTTTCTCATTTGGTGATTGCTGCTGCATTTATAGGATTATATCTTAAACCTGTGCGCAATATCTGGATTGTGTATTTTGCTATGATAGCTTGTATCGGTGTGGTTCCTTTATCACTTATTTGTGGGCCGATTAGGGGGATTCCATTCTATTGGACGCTAATAGATTGTTCATTCTGTATATTTGGATTTATTCCATTATATTTCCTCCATATCTATATAAAGAAACTGGAAAAGCTGATAGGCTATGTACCTTCTAAATATTAAGGATTATTTGGTACAATCAATTAAAACAAAAGGAACACTTAATTTGAAATATCCGTTTATCTCAGCAATATTATTCATCTCAGATTCTATAATTTCAAAGATCTCTGCTTGTTTGCTTTCAGGTAAGATATTTTTCCATCCTGATAAAAACGCAAAGCGGATGAAATAGTGATTTAGTAAAGTTGTACCATCTACAAATTTGTAATCAAACTGATCATGCATTACATTTGTAATAGAGAAACCATGTTGTTTGAGTAGTTGTAAAAATTCATCCAGAGGTTTTCTCTTTTTATAGATTTGCTCTTTCATCTTATTTAGCTCATTCTCCATCCGGTTTGCCTGCAATACTTTCCCAAGGATTTCATAGAATTCGATCATTGTTGAATTCAGATTCATCGTTTGAATAAACTGACCTCCGGATTTTAGTATGCGAAAACATTCCTGAAGGGTTTTGTCCAGATCAGTTACATTATTTATACCATTGTTGCTCGTTATTAAATCAATGGAGTTATTATCGAGGGGGATGTTTTCTGCAACCCCCTTTATTATTTTTACATTCTGTATATTATAAATGGAGATTTTCTTCTTTGTACGTCTAATTGCAGCTTCCCAAGGGTCAATACCATAGATTGTGCTTGATTGGCCTAAGCGGAGTGCCAGTTCTGTTAATGGAAATCCATCGCAGAATCCAATATCTAACACAGATATTCCTTTTTTTAGGAGTAAGTTATCTAACAATTTTAGTCCAAAAGGAGCCGACCATAAACAAAGTTCATCAAGAACATCGTGTAACTGATCAGAGTCGGGATCAAAGTCCAGTTCAATATATTTTGTCATAATATTAGATTTTAATAAGTACCTTTTAATTTAATTTTTCCCCATTCTTTGATTTCTCCTAAACTCGTAAGGTGGAGTGGGATTCTTCATACTCCATATATTAAGTTTTTGTTTTCTCGCAGTATGTTCTAAAGCTTCCAAGTCTGCATCCTTTACATAATGGTCGTAGTACCATGCCAAGCCGTTACGCACCATCTCCTTATTTAAGTTGAATTCATTAATATAAACAATTCCAAGGACGCGCTCATATTGGTCAATCCCTTTTTTTTCTATACTTACTATTTTTCCATAGCACAAATCATTTAAGAATTGTCTGGATTTATTTGAAAAATCCTGTCCTTTTTCGGGAGCATCGATACCATAGAGACGGATACGAATTTGTTCATCATTATCTGTAAGTATAGTTACCGTGTCACCATCAGCTACACTTACAACTTTTCCCCTTAGTACCTCTTCATCTTTTTCAGCAGGGGGATTACAAGAGATAAAAAGTAATAATATAAATAATATTTTCTTCATCTGCATATACAAAAAACAAAAGGACTAAAATATTTAGTCCTTCATTTATATTTTGCGGAGAAGAAGGGATTCGAACCCTCGATACAGTTACCCGTATACATGCTTTCCAGGCATGCCTCTTCAACCACTCGAGCACCTCTCCTTTGTTTTGCGAGTGCAAATATAGGACTTATTTTTTCAAGGCGAATAGCTTTTCTGCATTTTCTGTTGTAATCTCTCCAACCTTATCAGCACTTATATTATAAATCTCTGCTAATTTTTCTACCACATTGAGTGTGTATGACGATTCATTTCTTTTTCCTCTATATGGTACAGGGGCCAGATATGGAGAATCTGTTTCAATAATAATGTGTGATAAATCGGTGTTTTTCAATACTGTGGATAAAGTAGAGTTTTTGAAAGTTACCACACCGTTTATACCTATCATGAAATTAATTAAAGATAAGATTTCATTTAGTTCTTGCTCAGTACCACCAAAACTATGGAAGACACCTTTTAGTTCTTCTTCTCCAATATTCTTTATACAATCGATACATTGAGGGATAGCGTCACGTGAATGTATAGCCACTGGTAAATCGTATTCGATGCTCCAACGTAATTGTTCCTCAAAGACAAATTTCTGCTCTTTTTCGAATGTTTTGTCCCAGTATAAATCCATACCTATTTCGCCGATTGCTATATACGATTTTAAAGGAAGCAGCTGTTTGATGGTGGCTAGTTCGCTCTCCCAATTATCTGCGACACTGGTAGGATGTAAACCCATCATCGGAATACAGTAACCTTCATATTTGTGGGAAAGATGATGTATCCGTTCTATGGATGAGATATCAATATTGGGCATTAATATCTTTTCTACACCGTTTTTTTTTGCCCTGTTGATAACATCTTCAATATCATTATCAAATTCTTCTGAATAAATATGCGAATGGGTATCAATAATTCTCATTTCTTTCTACAATCTTCTCTTTTTCCCGCTCTTCCTTCCTCAGATAATACACAACACCATATTCTTTACATCTGTCAAGACGTTCTTTTGTCGGTAAGCCTGAAAATGCACCTTCAATCTGATTCCATAGCAGAGTTAAGGTAGCATCAATATCTTCTCTTTGCTGGCTCAAACTATCCAGTTGTCTGGCAGTTGTATTCTGAAATGTTTTTTGAGCAAAGTAGGCATCCTTAAATAAGGAGAACGCTACATTTACCCGCGCTATGGTAGGATTATATATTGGAGCTCCACCTTGTGAAGTTCTCATTTGCTCTCCTTTTATGATGTTATCTCCCCAAAAAAGGAGGGAATCATTTGTTGTTAAATCCGGAACTGTAAAATTATCTGGATCAATTCCATATAATTGCTTTGCTTCTTTCTTTATTTCATTACGTATAACGCAAAAATTGAAAACCTGAATAAAGTGGGATATGTAAAGCCTTGCATTTTTAACAAGCTTCTGAAATTTACGGTTAGCTGAAGCTTGTGACTGCAGGCTATCTTTATATCGTATTTGAGCATTTTCAAAGTTACGAAGCATGATTCTCAAGCTTTGAATATCAAGAGAAATTATGTCTTGACCAAAGAATGTATTACTTTTTTCAATTGCCGTCTTCAAAGCCCGTATCCGAGCATTATCAGTATTCGGTAAACGTCTGTATGGCATAATTTTGTGTTTGTTTTGTGTTATGAAATCCGGGACATCAAATTTTCGGCGAGATCATAAAGTTCTTTTTTTCGATTGTTGTCCACTGTTACCTTATCTAAACAGGCTATTGCCTTTTTATAATATTCGTGTATTAAGTTCTCAGATTTTTGCTTCAAATCCAGTTTGTCATATATAGCTGTCACAGCCTTTATCTTTTCTGATTCAGCATATTCTTCCTTATTTATCCACGTCATCAGTTCTTGTTTTGATGTGTCATCAGACAATGCATTGATAAGCAGGAATGTTTTCTTGTTGCAAAGAATATCACCACCTATTCTTTTCCCAAAGTTTGTACTATTTCCGTAGACATCCAGCAAGTCATCTTTAAGTTGGAAGCCTAGTCCGACGTTAATTCCAAAATCATATAAATTGTGGGCATCAGCCGATGAAGCTCCAGCAACTATCGCTCCCTCTTTAAGAGCACAGGCTAGTAATACGGCTGTTTTCAGACGGATCATCTCCAGGTATTCAGATATTGTGACATCCATACGTTGTTCAAACTCCATATCATACTGTTGTCCACAACAAATTTCCGTAGCGGTGATCGAGAATAAGTCTAATACAGGTTGTAAATATTTTGAATCTATTTTTGCTATTTCTTTGTATGCTTCTATTAACATCGCATCGCCGGACAATACAGCTGTATTATCGTTCCATTTAATATGTACTGTCGGATTTCCTCTACGCATATCAGCCCTGTCCATAAGGTCGTCATGAAGGAGTGTGAAGTTGTGGAATATCTCAATACCTAAAGCAACAGGTATAACTTGCTCTACATCTTCTTTATATAAATTATAAGACATAAGGGACAAAGCTGGGCGAATCCGTTTGCCTCCTAGGGAAAGAATATATGTTATGGGTTCGAAAAGAGAGTATGGCTTATTTGTATATTGTATCTTGCTTATTTCTGTATTTACTATATTCAGAACTTCATCAAAAGTATATAGAGGTTTCATAATTCCTTTGGGTTTATCTATAATAAAGGTAGAACTAATTTGTGTTGTACCCCAACAAAGGTAACTTTTTAACAACAAATATCAAAATATTCTAAAACAGAACATTATCAAATGAAAAAAATTGTATTTTTATCTTCTGGTAATAAAAAAATATTAATAAATGAGAAACAACTATCTATTGATCTTCGCATGCTTGTTTGCGATACAGGCTTGTACGCCTAAACAAACGAACACAACAGAGAAAAAAATGTCCGGTAATCCCATATTTGAAGGATGGTATGCCGATCCTGAAGGAATTATCTTTGATGATAAGTATTGGGTGTATCCTACATATTCGGCACCATACGATCAGCAGGTATTTATGGATGCCTTCTCTTCTACGGATCTTGTAAATTGGACAAAACATGAACGGATAGTTGATACAGCTTCGGTAAAATGGGTAAAACGTGCGATGTGGGCTCCAGCCATTCTGAAAAAGGATAGTAAGTACTTCCTTTTCTTTGGGGGAAATGACATACAAAATGATGAGGAATATGGTGGAATTGGTATCGCTGTAGCTGATAAACCTGAAGGGCCATTTAAGGATTATCTAGGGAAGCCGTTAATTGATAAATTCTACAATGGAGCACAGCCTATTGATCAGTTTGTATTCAAAGATAAAGATGGAAGTTATTACATCTATTATGGGGGATGGAAACATTGTAATGTAGCTAAACTTAACGATGACTTTACCGGATTGGTACCATTCGAAGATGGATCAATATATAAAGAAGTGACGCCGAAAGATTATGTGGAAGGGCCATTTATGTTTATCAAAAATGATAAATATTACTTCATGTGGTCTGAAGGTGGGTGGACCGGACCCGATTATAAAGTGGCATATGCTATTGCAGATAGTCCTTTCGGCCCATTCGAGCGAATAGAGACTATATTGCAGCAAGATACTGAAATAGCTAATGGAGCAGGACATCATTCTATTATACATGAACCTAAGTCTGATAAATGGTATATCATTTACCATCGTCGTCCGTTGACTGAAACAAATGGAAACTATAGGGAAACATGTATTGAAGAAATGTTTTTTGATGAAAATGGGCACATTAAACCTATAATTATGACAAAAGAAGGAGTAGAAGCAAATCCATTAAAATAATATATAAATTATGAAGAAAACAGTTTTGGCAGCTTTGTCAGCAGCATTTCTATTTGTAGCTTGTAATGAGAAAGCTCCTGTAGGTAAGCTCACTGAATCGGGTCTGGATAAAAAGAACTTTGAGACCGAAGTGCAAGGTAAGAAAACAGATCTATATGTGCTTACTAATTCTAGCGGTATGGAAGTCTGTATAACTAACTATGGTGGGCGTATTGTTTCGGTTTCGGTACCTGACAAAGATGGTAATAAAAAAGACGTTGTTATTGGCTTTGATTCGATACAGGACTATATTAATGTTGCCGGAAATAATTATGGGGCAGCTATCGGACGTTATGGTAATAGAATCGGACAAGGCACATTCGAAATTGACGGTGTAAAGTATGACCTGCCTAAAAATAACTTCGGTCATACACTTCATGGCGGAGATAAAGGTTTCCATACTGTAGTATTTACTGCTAATCAGATAGATGATAAGGTACTGGAACTTACATACCTGTCAAAAGACGGAGAAGAAGGTTTCCCTGGAAATCTGAATACGAAGATCACTTATACTTTGAGAGATGACAATGCAATCGATATTAAGTATGAGGCTGAAACTGATAAACCGACTGTAGTGAATCTGACTAACCACACGTATTTCAATATGGATGGTGATCCGGATGTGAAGAATACAGATTGGTTATTGACTCTCCATGCTGATAAATATACCCCTGTTGATTCTACATTTATGACTACAGGTGAAATTCTGGATGTGGAAGGTACAGATATGGACTTCCGCACTCCTACTGCTGTGGGTGCCAGAATAGATAACTTCGATTTTGTTCAGTTGAAGAACGGAAAAGGTTATGACCACAACTGGGTACTAAATACAAATGGCGATATAAGCAAAGTTGCTGCTACTTTAGAATCTCCTCGTTCAGGAATCGTTCTTGATGTATATACAACAGAGCCGGGAATCCAGTTCTATGCAGGAAACTTCATGGATGGTAGCGATAAAGGTAAAAAAGGAAAGGTAAACCAGCACCGCGCTGCAGTTTGCTTAGAAACTCAAAAATACCCTGATACGCCTAATAAGAAAGATTGGCCTTCGGCAACTCTTCGTCCGGGAGAAAAATATCAAAGCGAGACAATCTTTAAGTTTTCAGTAAAGAAATAAATAATTACTAAAGAATAATTTTAAGTGGTCACATTATTTGTGACCACTTATTTTTTAGCCAATTCTTCTTTGATATATTCGCAAGCCTTGTCTACTTCTACATCTTTACCTTTCAGATAATCATCCATTGTTGGTGTTACCTCAATATGTGGTACTACTCCTACACCTACAAACTTACGCCCGTCAGTATAGGTATCTTCTTTAGTACAGATATATGCACCTAATCCTGCTACTAATGGAACATTTATAGGTTGTCCGGTGCTACCAAATGTTTTCTGCCCCATGCGTATCATATGTTTTTGTTTATCAGCGTATATAAGGAAGTCTTCGGCGGCAGATGCCGTGTAGTTATTTGTGAGTATTACAGTTGGTATGATCAATTTTTCCTTTTTGTCAATTTCTACCTTGAATGTATCAACTCCAAAATCATGATATAATTCATTATGCGCTGCTAAATATGATTTCTTAGCATGTGCACTATTTATTGTGTCTTTTGCAGCCATATAGTTTCCCCATGCCTTATAGCTTGGAATAGTCATGCGTGAACGGGAGTGCATTCCGTAAAGAACATCGTCAGGTATAAAGTATTGCAGAATTCTCACGCCATTATATGTATCTCCGCCACCATTAAATCGTAGGTCGATGATGAGCCCTTTGGCTTTTTGCAGTTTAGGCAATAGCTGTTTAAAATCATCAACAATTTTTTTATTCGAAAAACTATTGAGCTTGATAAGAGCAATATTGTTATCCTGCCATTCCAGGCTAACTAGTTCTCCGGAAGGGTTTGTCGGTATATAAAACAGGTCTTCCCCTTCAGAGGCGTTCCTTGATGTACCCCCAAAAGTTAATTTGATATTACCTTCTTTTCCATCAGGTTTTGTATATCCTAGTCTGAGAGTATCACCATACACACCGTTGACAATACTCCGTACAGCCATATTTGCCCTCATGTGGTCGGTTGATTGGTTGACATAAGGTAAGGTATAGCGATTGATATACTCTTCTACAGGCAGATTGTTTACTGTGTGTACCTGACTCCCGGCGGGGATTTCTTTTCCCATGTTTTTGTTTACACGTATTACCGAGGCTTTTCCGGCTACTTTCATTAGGAGAAGAACCCCCTCTTCAAACATCCCGTCACGTTCAGGTAAGAATACGTCTCCCGGTTTACGTGCTTCTGTCTGAGTCAATTCTATTGGAGGCCGCATTATTCCTGTATGCCCATCGTTGGTGTGAGCACAAAAGTGCTGCAGTAGTTTAAAATATTCCCAGTCATTTGTGGTTTGTCGTGCTAAAGGTATGTATGACTGATATATACTATCCCATTTTTCTATTCCAACCTGATTGATAAATACAAAATTTTCACGTACCTCATGCCAGAACTTTGATAGTCCGTATATCTTTTGTTCTTCGGTGAGGATATTACTTGTTTGAGCTTTCTGTTGTGCAGCCGCAAACAGAACATTGAGAATTAATAATGCAGAAAACAAATGCTTTTTCATAGTGTCAGTTTTGTTTGGTATTAACAATTTATAAGGCGTACTGTATTCTTAAAAAAACTTTTTTGACATCAGAGAATCAGATATCTTCTTTTTTCTTCTTTACTGACCATCCGAATCCTCCTATTTTATTACCCAGATTATAATATTGTCCATGGGAATAGGCAATGGGGTTCGCTTCTTCCAAACAGAATTTATCAGTCTCGGGATCGATATACTTTTCATCGGCCTTTACATTTACTACATCCGCTATAAACATATCGTGCGAACCAAGGCTGATAATTTCTTTTACCCTGCATTCTATGTTTAATGGAGATTCAACTATAATCGGAGCCTGTACTATAGAGGCCTTTCCGGCGGTCAGTCCCATTTCCTCAAATTTGTTTGTGTTCCTCCCTGATTTTACCCCACACCAATCGGTAGCAAATGCCAGATCGTTGGTCGTGATATTGATAACAAACTCCATATTCCTCTTTATAATATCGTAGGAATGGCGTTCAGGGCGTACCGAGATATAACACATCGGTGGATTTGTACATATAGTACCAAGCCAGCTTAATGTAATAATATTGTACTCATCAGGAGTACCTCCGCAACTAATCATGGCGGCAGGTAAGGGATAAATTAAAGTTCCTGGTTTCCAGTCTTGTTTCATTTCAGGATAATCTCGTCTTTCTTTATTTTAATATTACAATAATGGCAACGTAACTCGATCTTGTCAGAATCCACTACTTCAAAGTGAGTTATCATCGGTTCATTGTTGGTAATGCACTTCGGATTATTACACTTTACAATACCTTTTATGGTCTGAGGAAGTATAACTCTTTTCTTTTCTACTACCTCGTAGTCTTTTATGATATTGAGAACAACATTGGGCGCTATAAGGGCTATCTTGTTGATCTCATCCTCTTCGAAGTATTTATCTGCAATCTTTATAATTCCTTTCGATTGCATTTTTTTACTTTCGAAGTTATTCCCTATGGTGATTGGGTTTTCAAGATTTTCTAACTCGAGTAAGGATACTACTTTAAAGACAAAGCGGGGTGGTATATGATCTATCGCGGTTCCATTGCATAATGCAGCTACTTGCAGTTCTCTTCTTTGTTCGCTCATAATTCAGGTTTTTTTCTTAACTTTTTTACTCACAACTTATTCAACCTCTATTCCTAGTGCATCACATATCACAGCTTCACGGGTAAACATACCGTTCTTAGCCTGTTCGAAGTAATATGCTTTTGGGCTGTCATCCACATCTTGTTGTATTTCATTTACGCGGGGTAGGGGATGCAGTATTTTCAGATTGTCCTTAGTACCTTCCAACATATCTTTTCTGAGGATATATATGTTCTTTACTTTTTCATATTCCATCAGATCTGTAAAGCGTTCACGCTGAACACGTGTCATGTAGATTATATCTGCTTTATTGATCACTTCCGGCGAAAAATCGGTATGTTCTTCATATTTGATATTATGGCTGTCGCAAAATGCCTTATATGGATCGGGCAGGCTCAATTCTTCGGGAGCAACGAATAGAAAGGTAGGATTGAAGTGTGACATACCTATAATAAGCGAGTGTACCGTTCTTCCATACTTCAGGTCTCCTACAATTGTGATTGTCAGGTTATCCAGAGTCCCTTGTGTCTTAAATATGGAATACATATCCAGCATTGTTTGAGTAGGGTGTTGATTTGCTCCGTCTCCTGCATTAATAATAGGTATGGATGAAACCTCAGATGCATACCGGGCAGCGCCTTCCAGATGATGACGCATGATGATAATATCAGCATAGTTGTTTACCATCAGGATGGTGTCCTTTAATGTTTCCCCTTTTGATGAACTGGTGGTAGCTGCATCAGAAAAACCAATAATACGGCCTCCCAGACGGTTTACAGCCGTTTCGAAACTAAGGCGTGTACGCGTAGAAGGTTCAAAAAATAAAGTGGCGCAGATTTTTCCTTCCAGTAGTCTCCTGTTAGGTTGTTCATCAAATTTTTTTGTCAGGTGGAGTATTCTCAGGATATCTTCCTTCGAATAATCTGTGATTGATACCAGGCTTTTGTTGCACATAACAGTCTATTTTGTAAGAGTTATTTATATCTGATTGGAGATAAAGTAAAAAGTAACACTTCGTAAATTTGTCAAATGGTTAATAACCAGGTTTTTGGAAGAAAAAGGTGACAAAGGTGACACTTTTTTATATGTTTTATCTGTTACTTTTTTCATTTCTTATTTTATCGTTCTTTCATATGTCAAATATCTTTATATTAGATAAATACTTCAAAAAAAATCCCCGAAAAAGAAAACTTCTTCGAGGATGATATCTAAATTTTAAAGAAATCATGTAAAATACAGGAATCGTCACTGTGAAAATAATGCTGTTGTATAAGCGATATTGTTTTCATTATTATTCTCTATATTGATATAACAAAGGTAATTACTTTTTTTAGATAGTTTGTTATACACTTAAAATTATTTCTGCTTATGTTTTGATTAGGCAGGGTAGATTGTTACAACCAAACTTTTTACATCTTTAATTGTTAAAATATAACCACTATGTTAAATAATCAGACAAAAAAATTGAAAAAGTAAGAATGGAAAGAGAAAAAAGAGTGACAAATAAAAGCTGGCATTCTCAGGAAACGAAAGAGGTAATTGAATTACTTGGTACAAATTCGACCAAAGGGTTATCTGAAGTTGAGGCGCAGGAACGTCTTAACAAATTTGGAGAGAATGTATTGCCTGAAAAGAAAAAAGAAAGCAGATTAATTCGCTTTTTTAAACACTTCAATGATATACTAATCTATATACTTCTTATAGCTGCAGTAGTTACTGCACTTTTGGGTCATTGGGTAGATACAATTGTGATAGTAATAGTGGCTGTTGTAAATGCCAGTATTGGTTTCTTTCAGGAGAATAAGGCTGAGAAAGCACTGGAGGACATAAAAAAGATGTTGTCGCATACAGCACAAATAATAAGGGATGGAAAAAGAGTTGAAATTGGAGCCTCGCATCTTGCCGTAGGGGATATTGTAATCCTTCATCCGGGAGATAAAATACCTGCTGATCTTAGAATCATCAAATCAGATAATCTTCGGATTGAAGAGTCTGCCCTGACAGGGGAATCTGTACCTTCTGAAAAGAATGTAACAGTTATTGATGCCGATACACCATTAGGTGACCGGACGAATATGGCATTTTCTACAACTACAGTTAGTGCGGGCACAGGAATTGGTGCTGTGGTGGCAATAGGGCAAGATACCGAAATAGGGAAGATTAACCGTATGATGTCAGAGGTAAAGCAAATAACGACTCCCCTGCTCAAACAAACAGCAAGCTTTGGTAAAACGGTATCTATGGTGATAATTGTTATTGCCATACTTGTATTTGCATTTGGTTATTTCTTTCGTGATTATCAGACAGGCGAACTATTAATGTCAGTCATTGGACTTGCTGTAGCAGCCATACCTGAAGGATTGCCGGCTATATTGTCAATAATCCTTGCTATAGGAGTTCAAAATATGGCTAAACGGAATGCAATTGTACGTACTCTGCCCTCTGTGGAGACCCTGGGATCGGTTGCTGTTATATGTTCTGATAAAACAGGAACTCTTACCAAAAATGAGATGACAGTTAAAAGCCTGATTACTGCTACCGGAGAGTTTCATGTAACGGGAACAGGCTATTCACCTAAAGGTGATATAATGAAGGCTGAAGAGAAAGCTGATTTTTCTTCAGAGCCTGTTTTAGATGAACTTGTCGGTTGTTTTTATATTTGTAACGAAGCATCGTTGGGTAAGGATGATGAAGGCAACTGGTACGTAAAAGGAGATCCTACAGAAGGAGCCTTGATTACTCTGTACGAGAAAGCACCTGTAGACCATCATGAGACCGACAGGCTGGCTACAATTCCTTTCGACTCTGAATATAAATACATGGCTACTTTGGCTGAATGTGAAGATAAAAATATCATTTACATAAAGGGTGCTCCGGATCGTCTCCTCGGTATGGCTGATAAACAATTGTCGGAAGATGGACTAAAAGTATTTGACAGGAAATATTGGGAGTCTAAGATACACGGGTTAGCCGGCAATGGACAGCGTATAATAGGTGGCGCATATAAAATTGTCGACAAACAAAAAAAGAAATTATCGCATGAAGATATCCAGGAAGGGGTAGTCTTTTTAGGATTAGCAGGTATTATTGACCCTCCTAGAGAAGAAGCGATTGAAGCTATAGGGCAATGTGCACAGGCTGGTATAACTGTGAAAATGATAACCGGCGACCACATTGAAACAGCAAAATCTATCGGTAAAGATATGGGAATTGGTGACGGCTCCATGGCATTGGAGGGAAAAGCTATAGAACGGATGGCCGACGAAGAACTGGAAGAGGCAGCACTTGAATATAATATCTTTGCCCGTACTAGTCCGGAACATAAACTTCGCCTGGTGAAAGCCCTTCAGGCACGTAATATAATATGTGCTATGACTGGAGACGGAGTCAACGATGCTCCTGCATTAAAAAAAGCGGATGTGGGTATTGCAATGGGGATAAAAGGAACGGAAGTGACCAAAGATGCAGCCGAGATGGTTTTGGCTGACGATAATTTTTCGACCATTGCTGCAGCTGTAGAAGAGGGCAGGAGGGTATACGATAATCTGAAAAAGACGATTCTATTTATATTACCTACAAATGGTGCTGAAAGTTTTCTTATCATTGCCAGTATACTTTTTGGAACGCTGATGCCACTTACGCCTATCCAGATTCTCTGGGTTAATATGGTTACTTCGGTGACAATATCGTTAGCTTTGGCTTTTGAAAAATTGGAACCCGATACGATGAAACAACCTCCGAGGTCATCTCGGACACCTTTACTGAATGGTTACTTTATATGGAGAATATTATTTGTATCTATTCTTATCGGTGGCGGTACATTATTATTAAACTTATATCTTCTGGCTAACGGAGTGAGCGAAGATATTGTAAGAACTGTGACAATCCAGACTATAGTTATTACCCAAATGTTCCATCTTTATAATAGCCGTAGTATAAGGCAGTCAGCCTTTAGCCGCGATTTTTTCAGTAATAAGGCTGTGTTTGTAGTCTCCGGGTTACTTATATTGTTACAGCTTTTTATAACTTACATACCATTTATGAATGATGTATTTGGAACCGTGCAATTGCCATTACATTTTTGGATATATCCGTTTGCTTTTGGATTCTTAATTTTTGTAATTGTAGAAATAGAAAAGTATGTAATGAGAAAGATTGATCTAATAAAAACAAAATAATAAGGTTTCTTATAAATAGAATGAATAGCCGGAATAAATTATTCCGGCTATTTGTTTTTCTGCCGATGTGTTGTATATTCGTATACCTTATTATTAAAATCATAGAAACACGAAACTTATGAAAACTATTTTAGACTTACTCAATGAGAAATTCAACTTCCGTAATGAAAAAGAGAATATTAAAAAATTAATTGGAGAAAAAGCTGATTTCAGCCTTAAAACTGATGATGGCAGGAACTATCTGCATTTTTTAGCAAAGGTTAGTTTTTTGCAGGGAGATGAATTAGAAGTAGCCCGACAATCTATTCTTTATGCATTAGAGTGTGGCTGTAAATTTACAGATCAGGATAAGAAGGGTTGTACACCTTTACATTATATAGCTTTATCCTATTCCGATTCTATTTTTCAGATTGCAATAGAAAATGGGGGAGAAGCTGCTTTTAATATCAAAGAGAAAACCGGAAATACACCTTTACATTGGTTTTGTTCCCGTGGTAAATTTGATCTATGGTCTACTGCCGTAAAAATGGGTGCCGATCCTTATATTAAGAATAATGCTGGAGAAATGACATTTGATGTAGAGCCACATTCTTTAAATCCAGCCGGGAAAAAAAGTTTTTATAAGAACATTGAAAAGGTACTAAAAAAACTGCCTCAGGGTATACCTGCTGTGGAGATTGTAGCACCACCGGTTTGGTCTATATTGGAACGTAAAGAAGGCGAGGCGTTAAAAGTAAGAGGAGTACAAACAAAAAATGATAAAGGAAGTATTTCTTATTTTTATTTCTATAAGGTGAATGATAAATATGCAATGCTCCTGAGTGAGACCCATTATATGGGTGTCAGTCTTGAGACAGGTTCAATACTCTGGCAGCAACGCCGTTTTTATCTGGATGGCATCGATCATGCAGTGTCATATAATGATATATGGTATGCCGGAGTCGGTCAAGCTGGTAGTAGCCATTATGTAATAGCTATAGATCCTCAAAAAGGTTTTACTCCGGTCACTAAAGTACCTGAATGGATGACTCTTGTTGGTAGTTCCCTTTCATTTGCTTCTTATGGTAGCGCTGAATTCTATACCGATGGTGGGCTTGTAATGATCAATATATATTCTTGTTTAGCTATACTTAATAGTAAAACGGGCAAATTAGTGAAAGCAAAGTTTAAGCACAGGACATCCACATCTGTACCGTTTCTGTGGGAGGACAGAGCTTATTCGCAATGTATTCAGAAAAATAAGGTGTGGTTGACAGCAATCGATATATCAACAGGAGAGCAGATCAACGGGTTTGATATTGAACTCAAACATATAATGGCAGTTGATGGTAATGGCTATAGTTTTGATGACCCATTAGTATATAATGATAAGTTATTGTATATGGCTCCTTCCGGAGAATTGGTTGTTGTTGATCTGAAGAGAGGAGTGACAATCTTTGAACAGATGTTGCCAATGTCTGGAAAATATCATCCTAATGTGTCTTGTTTCCGGATAGAGAATGGTATTTTACATATCTTTGAAGGGGAATATGTTATGTTCGATATTGGTAAAATGGAATTCTTACCGACACATAAATATCCGCGGTCTCAATTCATAGAAATGACAAAAGATAAGCTGTATCTTGCTAATGATGGTATAAAGGTATATGACAGGAAAAGTGGAAAACTAGTCAATAGTATAGATCATCATTGTGCGAATGCGATTGTTACATCAGATAATATAATTTATACTTGTAGTCTGTCAAAAGATAAGGTGATAGAAATAGAAATGATATACTAAGGAGTATGGAATAAAAATAAACAGGTGGCCGAAATTTTTCGACCACCTGTTTTTATTTTATATAACTGGTTATCTATATTGCAGAAGCGCCACCTATAATATCCAATAGTTCGTTTGTTACAGCCTGTTGGCGCGATTTATTATATTGGATAGTCAACTCCTGAGCTATTTCATCTGCATTGTCTGAGGCTATTTGCATAGCTACCGTACGGGCAGCATGTTCCGATGCATTTGCATCCAGTAATGCCGCATACAGTCGGGAATATAGTACAGTAGGAATTAATGAATCCAATATCTCTTCTTTCGAAGGTTCCAGAATATAATCTGCCATAAAATCTTCAGCTTGTTCTTCATTTCCTTTATTGTGATCAAGATCGAAAGGAAGGTATTGAACATTCTTCAACTTTTGTGATGCTGTAGATACAAAGTGATGATATATCAATATTACTTCGTCCAGTTCATTATCGATATATTTCTTTATCAATTCTTTTGCTAAATCCTGTACAGCCTGAAAAGAAGGTTTATCTGCCATGGCCCTGTAATCACCTTCGGCTTCGATGCCTTGTTTTTTTACATAGTCGGCTAGTTTCTTTCCTACCGGGTATATCAGTACATTTTCAGCGCCTACTTCTTTTTTCTCTTTGTTGTAGGTTGCATTAAACTCCTTTATTACATTCGAGTTATATGCACCGCACAGAGACGAATTGGAGGCAAAAGCAACTATAGCGACTCTCTTTGTTTCTCTTTTTTGAATAAAAGGAGACTCATAGCTTGTATCGGAAGAAAGAAGATTCGTCAAAATAGTATCTAACTTCTGCTGATAAGGCAGGAAGTTATTTATAGCACTTTGAGCTTTATGCAGTTTCGATGAAGCAATCATCTTCATTGCAGAAGTAATCTTCTTTGTACTCTTTACAGAGCCAATTCTATTTTTTATTTCCTTAAGAGATGCCATAGTTGATTATTTTTTATACTGAGATGCAAGATCTTTAGCTATCTGCTTGATAATATTTTCTACATCTTCGTTGATAACACCTTTTTTCAACAGATCCAGTACATCAGCCTGATGTTGCATTTCTAATGTTCTTAAAAACTCAGTCTGGAAATCGTGTACTTTATCTGTCGGAACCTGACGCAATAGGCCATTAGTTCCACAATATAATATTGCAATCTGTTTTTCAACAGGCATAGGATCATATTGGGGTTGTACGAGTAATACTGTATTTTTCTTACCCTTATCTATTGTCATTGCTGTTACAGGGTCCATATCTCCACCAAATTGGGTAAATGCTTCCAATTCACGATATTGGGCCTGGTCTATCTTCAGTGTTCCGGCAACTTTTTTCATTGCCTTCACCTGAGCTGAACCTCCCACACGCGAAACGGAAATACCTACATCAATAGCCGGACGCATACCTGCATTAAATAAGTCTCCGTCAAGGAATATCTGTCCGTCGGTAATCGAAATTACGTTTGTCGGGATATATGCCGATACGTCACCTGCCTGTGTTTCAATGATAGGCAATGCTGTTAGTGATCCGCCGGCTTTCACTTTGCCTTTCAGGCTTTCCGGAAGGTCATTCATCTGTTCGGCAACTTCCTGCTGGCTGATGATTTTAGCAGCACGTTCCAATAAGCGGGAGTGCAGATAAAATATGTCACCCGGATATGCTTCACGTCCCGGTGGACGGCGAAGGATAAGGGAAACTTCACGATAAGCAACCGCTTGTTTTGATAAGTCATCATAGACAACCAATGCATGGCGGCCGGTATCGCGGAAATATTCACCGATAGCAGCACCGGCAAATGCAGCGAAGTATTGAACAGCAGCCGGTTCAGCCGCTGTAGCAGATACTACAACTGTATAATCGAGAGCTCCTTTTTCCTTCAATATTTCTGCTATATTAGCTACGGTAGACGCTTTCTGACCAATGGCTACATAGATACAGTAAACAGGGTCTCCAGCTTCATAATTACTTCTTTGGTTGATAATTGTGTCAATCGCAATAGCTGTTTTTCCAGTTTGGCGGTCACCGATGATAAGCTCACGCTGACCTCTACCGATAGGAATCATAGCATCTACAGCCTTCAACCCTGTTTGAAGGGGCTGAGTTACGGGCTGACGATAGATTACCCCCGGAGCTTTACGTTCCAGCGGCATTTCCAGCAGTTCGCCTGTAATTGGACCTTTTCCGTCCAATGGTTCACCCAGAGGAGTGATTACACGTCCAAGCATACCTTCACCTACATTGATAGAGGCGATCCTGTTGGTACGCTTTACGGAAAATCCTTCCTTGATCTGGTCTGACGGTCCTAATAATACAGCACCAACGTTGTCTTCTTCCAGATTCATCACAACAGCCATAATGCCATTATCGAATTCGAGAAGTTCGTTAGCCTTTGCATTCTTTAGTCCGTATATGCGAACAACACCATCTCCTACACTCAGAACAGTACCCACTTCGTCAAACTGTACGCGGCTACTTATGTTCTCAAGCTGCATTTTCAGCACATCGGAGACTTCGCTTGCTTTTATATTTTCAGACATATATTTCTAAGTTACATTTTTTAATTTGAAAATTAGCAAATTAGCAAATATGAAAATGCAAACAATAATTTGCTAATTCCCGAATTTGCTAATCGACACATTAGTTAACTATCCAATCTTACTGTTTTCAGCGATAAACTTTTGTTTAATCCGTTTCAACTGGTTTTTAACACTGGCGTCTAACCTGTATGTATCAATGAAAAGGATAAATCCTCCTTCGATATCAGGGTCAACACTTGTTTCAAAGTCGAGCGTTCCGGGCTTAATTTTTTGTAGTAAGCCTTTCATCTTTTCTATAACTGCATCGTCTACAGGTGTTGCTGTTACCAGCCTTCCGGTGTTGATATGTTTCGCTTCGCAGTACAGGTCAACATAACATAATGCAATATTTCTGAGGAATACTTCCCGCTTGTTTTTTACCACAAGTTCGATAAACCGTACAAATTCAGCACTGGGTTTTCCTCCTACAGCCGCTTTAATTAGTCCTAGTTTATCATCAGTGTTCAATGTAGGATTATCCATAGCCATGCGTAACCGGGGTTCATGGAGAAATGCTGATGCAAGTTTCTTCATTTCCGCAAACATTGCGTCTTCCACTTTTTGGTCTACTGCGTATAGCAGCAGCGCTTTAGCATATCGCTTAGAAATCATCCCTTCATTCATAACAATTAAGATTTAGATACCATAGCCTCGTCCACCAGACGGTCAATCATTGACATTTGTTCTTTAGAGGTTTTCAGAGAATCACGAAGAACTTTTTCGGCAACGTCAACAGACAGTTCTGCTACCTGACGGCGAATATCGCGTATAGCCTGGTCTTTTTCTGCCTGAATTTGTTTTCTTATTTCTTCCATCTCTTTAGCTCCTGCTACCTTAGCCTGCTCTTTCGCTTCATTAATGATGCGGTCGCGGGTGTCAGCGGCTTCTTTCAATATTTTGACCTGCTCTGCTTTGGCTGATGAAAGTATTTCATCGCTCGTTTGCCTGATGGAAGCTAACTGCTCATTTGCTTTTTGAGCAGCATCCAGTGAATCCTGTATGTAGTTTTTCCGGTCGGAAACCATTTTGGTAATTACCGGAAAACCAAATTTTGCCAATAGGATAAATACTATACCGAAGCATATTACCATCCATACTACAAGACCAAATTCAGGTTTTAAAAGCATATTTTTTTATTTTTTATTATAAAACGAGTATAAGTAAACATACTACTACCGCAAATAGAGCCACCCCTTCAATCAAGGCCGCAGCAATAATCATAGACATACGAATGTCTCCACTAGCTTCAGGCTGACGGGCAATACCTTCCATGGCCGAACCACCGATCTTACCAATACCAATACCTGCGCCGATAGCTGCTAAACCTGCACCAAGTGCAGCACCTAGTTGAGCCAGACCTGATCCGGCTACTGCTTGCAATAAAACTGCTAAAGTTGATAATAACATAATTTCTCTTTTTTAGTTAGTTATTTAATTAATTTTATTTTTCTTATAATTATTTCAAATTAAGTCTCTTAATGCTTTTCAGCATGGTGTGGTTCTACTTGGGCCAGACCGATAAATACGGCTGACAACATAGTAAATACATATGCCTGAATGTATGCCACTAGTATTTCCACAACATCCATAAAGATGGTCATAATAACAGAAACGAAAGTCATAGAAGTAAACAGTACGGTTCCCAATGTCGCTGTTACAAATATCAGACTCATCAATCCGAGAACAATAGAGTGCCCTGCCAAGATATTGGCAAAAAGACGAATCATCAATGCAAATGGTTTTGTCAGCATACCTACTATCTCGATAACCGGCATAATAGGTACCGGAACTTTGAGCCATGTTGGTACTTCGGGCCAGAATATTTCTTTCCAATATTCTTTTGTACCAAACAAGTTAACAGCAAAGAATGTGAACACAGCCAATACCAGTGTAATGGCAATATTACCTGTTACATTTGCTCCTCCCGGGAAAATAGGTATCAATCCCATCAGGTTGTTGATAAATATAAAGAAGAAGGCCGTTAACAGATATGGTGTGAATTTTTTGTAATTCTTTCCAACACATGGTTTTATCACATCATCCACAATACTCATTGTAAACATTTCCATAAATCCGACAAATCCTTTCGGTGCTTTATATTTACCTTCACTATTATTCTTCTTATACCAACTTGCCACGGAAAGTACAATTGAAACTAATATGATACAGCTAAGAATAAGGGATAGCGTATTTTTAGTAATAGAAAGATCCCACGGGCGAACTTCTTCTCCTGCAGTATTTTTTTCTACTATTTTCCCTTTATAGTCACCATCGGGAGCAATATAGAAGCCATTGTAAGCTTCATGACCGTGATGGAACTTTGAGGACATGAATACATTTAGTCCGTTAGTCTCACTAAATACGATAATAGGTAGCGGCACAGAAATATGGGTTTCTCCGGCTGTCGCAATATGCCATTCATATGAATCCATCAAGTGGTCCATAATCATTCCGGCAATATCCAGTTTATCTTCTGTACCATGTTCTGTGTCTGCAGCGTTTACCGGAAATGAAAAACCGATTAACAGCAAACACAATAATGTGATGTGTTTTATCCTATTACTCATTATTATTCTTTATTTTAATATGCTTTTCAACTTTCGTAAACAAAAATGTTTCCGCTATTAAAAACAATAAGTAAAATACTATGTATATGATGATGAACATTTTTATATTGTATGATCTCTCTATAATATAATAGACCAGAACAAATACCAGAGACAATATTATTTTAATGGCTTTTGTCAGGGTATATATATTCACCAATCGTTTTTTGTCCTCACTATGACTGCTCTTTTCTACCAGATTAAGTATAAAGGTTTCAACCACAATAAAGAAAAGGAAAATTCCTAAATACCAGTTCCAGCTAAATCCCGGAAAGAAATTGTGTAGTATAATAGCTACAATCGCTCCAACCAGTAGTCCGTAACCTATTAATCCTGAAAATAATCTAGCCTTGAATTGGTTCATAAATTCAGATAACACAAATAGTTACGATATTCTGTATTACTTCTGCAATACCTCCTTTTACCTCTATGGATTGCTCTGTTCCTCCTATATTGTAGGTTATTTCACCTTCGCTGAGTGAGGAAATTATAGGAGCGTGGTCGGGAAAAACCCCAAATCGACCTTGGATTCCAGGAATTACAACCGAGGAAACTGTTCCTGAAAACAGTTTCTTTTCGGGTGATATAATATTTAATTGAAGTTCTGAATTTCTCATATGTTAGTTCTTTATTCCGTAGCCTGAGCCAGGATTTTCTCGCCTTTAGCTATCGCATCCTCTATTGTTCCTACGTTTAGGAATGCTTGTTCCGGAAGGTAATCTACCTCGCCATCCAATATTCTTTGGAAACCTTTGATTGTATCCTGAATATCAACAATTACTCCGGGAACTCCGGTAAATTGTTCTGCCACGTTGAATGGTTGAGATAGGAAACGTTGGACACGTCTTGCACGGTTTACAGTTTGTTTGTCTTCATCCGAAAGTTCATCCATACCAAGAATTGCAATAATATCTTGAAGTTCTTTGTTTCGTTGAAGTATTTGTTTTACACGTTGGGCTGTATCATAATGTTCTTGTCCTACTACTATAGGGTCAAGGCTGCGGGATGTAGACCCCAGAGGATCCACGGCGGGATAGATACCCATTTCCGTAATTTTACGATCTAATACTGTTGTTGCATCCAAGTGAGTAAAAGTAGTAGCCGGTGCAGGGTCAGTCAAGTCATCGGCAGGTACATATACTGCTTGTATCGATGTAATGGAGCCGCTTTTTGTAGATGTAATACGTTCTTGCATCGCACCCATCTCAGTAGCCAATGTAGGTTGATATCCTACAGCTGATGGCATACGTCCGAGTAGAGCTGATACTTCAGATCCTGCTTGTGTAAAACGGAATATATTATCAATAAAGAACAAAATATCTTTAGTTCCGCTATCTTTTGCATCACGGAAAGATTCCGCTATAGTCAGACCGGATAAAGCAACAGAGGCACGTGCTCCGGGAGGCTCATTCATCTGACCGAACACAAGAGATAATTGGGATTTAGCCAATTCTTCAGGATCAACCTTAGATAGATCCCAATGTCCTTCTTCCATACTTTTTTCAAATGCATCTCCATAACGGATAACTTTTGCTTCAATCATTTCACGAAGCAAATCGTTCCCTTCACGGGTCCGTTCTCCTACTCCTGCAAAAACTGAATATCCATCATGTGCTTTAGCCATATTATTAATCAACTCCAGAATCAACACTGTCTTGCCAACTCCGGCACCGCCGAATAGCCCTACTTTACCTCCCTTGGCATATGGTGCAAGTAAGTCTATAACTTTAATTCCTGTGAAAAGAATTTCGCGGGCAGTCTGAAGCTCTTCAAATTTAGGTGCCTCTCTGTGTATAGGAGCTCCTCCTTCTTTGTTAAGGTCTGCCAACCCATCAATAGTATCACCTACTACATTCATTAGGCGTCCTTTGACGGGATCACCTATAGGCATTCTGATGGGAGACCCTAATGATATTGCCTCTAATCCGCGACTTAGCCCGTCTGTACTATCCATTGCAACAGTACGCACAGTGTCTTCGCCTATGTGTTGTTTTACTTCGAGAATCAAAGAGCGGCCATCAGGTCTTTTAATTTCAAGGGCATCATTGATTTTCGGTAGATTTTGAGACGGATTGTCAGTGTCAAAGAATATATCCACTACTGGTCCGATAATCTGCGAAATGTGCCCGACTAATTGTGACATAAGCTTTTGTGTTTATTATTATTTTATATTTATTTCCTTTTTTCTGTGTATAGAATTATATATATAAAACTCTGAGAACGATAATGTTATAATTCTTCAAAATTTAAAAGAACTCCGAAACTAACAGAGCTTTTTTCTGAATTAATAAAAGTTTGAGGTATCTATGTGAATAAAGTATGGTACCAGACTCCTCTACTAATTGCCGAAGACAAATATAAACAATATTAATTTTTAATAGTATTTTTACATGCAGAAAAAGTAAGTAAACTTATCTTTTTTAAAGGAAAATTAACCTTGAGACAACAAACTTTCAAAACTAAATAAAATGATATCAACCTTAATAGCTTGGGGTGTAATACTTTGTATTGCATTTTCTCTGGGCGACTTGTTTTTACTTTTGTATAACCGGTTCAGTAAAAACAAGGAGCATTACAATTTTCTTGACACCTTTCTTTTAGGGATATGCTTTATCTCTTTTTTGATCTCTTTTTCTTCCCTTTGGTTTCCCTCCAATCAATATGTATTGTTGATTTATACTATTATCAGCATTATATATTGGGTGTTAAATAAGGACAAGCTCCGAAAATATTTTTTGCATTTAAAAGATATAAACAGACTATTAAGTTTTAAGCAAAAAGCATTTATAATGCTGTGGTTGTCTGTATTTCTGGTATTCCTATTGTTTCCCGATAATTTTTATGACTCTGTGGCTTATCACCGGCAACAAATTCGCTGTAACGAAGATTATGGCGTTATACCCGGATTGGGAAATATTGAAAGCCGGTTTGGTTTTAATTCAAATTACCTTTTGCTTTCTTCGGTTTTTAGTTTTCGATTCTTATTTGGAGAAGTATTATATGGGAGTGTGCAATAAGTGTTGTTTGCTTCGATTACAATATGGGTATTAGTTAATCTGTTCAGATCAGGATATTCTATTATCTATATTATTTTAATGGCGTTTCTCTATATAATAATATTAACAAGTTCGTATATGTTTACAGATTCAAATACGGATGTTATTCCACTCTTATTTGTGTTTTACTACATCGCAAAAACCATATTGACCCCCAATTGGCTGATCAAACAGCCTTTGCTGTCTGTGCTCTTGCCTATTGTATTAATCACATTCAAACTTTCTTCTGTGATTTTTTGTCTTGTAAGTCTCGGAGTATTGATATACCTTGTAAAGCAAAAAAAATGGAGGATTGTAATTTTTGTCATTGCCTTTGCCTTCTGCATAGTTAGTCTTTGGTGTATACGCAATGTTATAATAACCGGATATCTGATATATCCTTTCGATGCTATCGATATATTCTCATTTGATTGGAAAATGCCCAAGGGAACAGCTTTGCTGGAAAGGGCACATGTATATCATTGGGCAAAGTATATTTATGATGTAAAATATATTTATTATATGATCAATTTGGAATTCTTACCTGCCGATTTTCATTTTTATAATGTTACTACGAATATAGTACTCTTTTTAATTGTTTTATTTTCTCCATTAATAGTCATATACGCTATGCTGAAAAGTAAAATTGATAAGAAAATTTATTTAGTCTATTGGGTATCTTTGCAATGTATTATTTTGGGAATAATATCAGCGCCTGATTTCAGATTTTTTAATCAATATATATTCGGTTGTGTGTTAATAATATATTATGTTATTCTATTTATTTGTAATCGGCATAATTTAACATTTCCAAAGCTTGGTAAAATAACAGCATGCATACTCTTGGTTGTAAATTTCTCATTTGTTATTATTCCTATTTCCTATAACTATGACAAACTACCAGAAAATATACTACAAAAGATATGTTATTTACCGGAGAGAGACCAGCCGGAAATTAAATATTCAGAATTTCAGGTAGGTAATATTGTTTTTTACTTATTGGAAGATGACTTAGTTGCGTCTTATGATCTTCTTCCGGCGACGAGTCCGATAGGATTGCCTTTCGAGCCGTTTATGGGATATAAAATTCAGAGTATAAAGACCATTGAGCCAAGAGGTGATGTTTTTCAGGATGGTTTCAGAACTAAGAAGGAATATATCGATATAATAAATGAAAATGTAGGAATATATGAAACAAAATATTTGACAAGATATCAAGAATATTATCCTCAAGACTTCTTGAAAAAATAATATTTCATTGCATCCAAATAATATATACCTTTGTTATTCAAACAGACAAATGTTGTATATTAATACATGAATATCTGACTGATCTGGAAATTAAGAAAAGTGTTTTAATAATTAAAAATGCAATAATGGGAAAAGTTTTAATTATCGGTGCTGGTGGAGTCGGAACCGTAGTGGCGCATAAAGTCTCACAAAATATGGATGTCTTTTCAGAGATTATGCTGGCTAGCCGTACAAAATCGAAGTGTGATGCAATTGCAGAAGCAATAGGTGGAAATAAAATAAAAACTGCACGTGTGGATGCAGATGATGTAGAAGATTTAAAAAAGCTCTTTAATGCATTTAAGCCGGATCTGGTAATTAATGTTGCATTACCATATCAGGACCTTACAATTATGGATGCTTGTCTGGCATGTGGTGTTAATTATTTGGATACTGCCAATTATGAGCCGATAGATGAAGCAAAATATGAATACAAATGGCAATGGGCTTATCAGGACAAGTTTAAAGAGGCTGGTCTGACTGCTATATTGGGTTGTGGATTCGATCCCGGTGTAACCAGTGTATTTACAGCTTATGCAGCAAAGCACCATTTTGATGAAATGCATTATCTTGATATCGTGGATTGTAATGCAGGGGATCATGGGAAGGCTTTCGCTACTAACTTTAACCCTGAAATAAATATTCGTGAGGTAACTCAGAAAGGGAAGTACTGGGAAAATGGGGAATGGGTGGAAACTGAACCACATGCAATACATAAGCCATTGGATTATCCGAATATAGGACCTAAGGAATCATACGTAATCTATCATGAAGAGCTGGAATCTCTGGTTAAAAATTTTCCGACATTGAAGAGAGCACGTTTCTGGATGACATTTGGGCAGGAATACCTTACTCACCTGCGTGTAATTCAGAATATTGGGATGGCCCGTATCGATCCTATTATATATAATGGTGTGGAGATAGTTCCAATTCAATTCTTGAAAGCTGTATTGCCAGATCCGGGTGAGCTGGGAGAAAACTATAAAGGCGAGACTTCTATTGGGTGCCGCATTAAAGGTATTAAAGATGGAAAAGAGCGCACTTATTATGTATATAATAACTGTTCGCACGAAGCAGCATTTAAAGAAACAGGAATGCAGGCTGTAAGTTATACAACCGGAGTTCCTGCAACAATAGGGGGTATTATGTTTATGAAGGGACTGTGGCGGAAACCAGGCGTTTATAATGTCGAGGAATTTGATCCCGATCCGTTTATGGAACAGTTGAACAAACAAGGATTACCTTGGCATGAATTGTTCGATGTTGATTTAGAAATGTAAAGTGAATAGTATATATAATAACAAAACCCTGATACTCTAATATCAGGGTTTGTTTTTATTTAAGCTTTATTCTTCAGGTAAACTTTTCCATTTGCGTACTAGCATTGTGATAAACCACATAGCCAGAACTGTAAATATAATATTAAACCAGAACATATTCATAACATCTTCGCTTTTTGGCTCAAAATATTCTCTATCTGAGTATTCAGAGTGAGCAACAATTGTAAGGAATAGAAGAGGAACTATGCAAGGGGTCAGCCATATGAGCAGATTTGTGTAAATGGTTGATTTTCTTTTCTGGTCCTTATTTCGGATTTTCGATAATATTCTGATTAGGAGGCCCAAAAATATACTGATCCAAACTAAGCAAATAAATATTATGATGACTTCTTCGTTTCTCCACTTCATTGATTCCCCAATGCCAACTCCTGTTAAGACAACTATAAATATAAGTACTCCTGTAGCTATAAAAGAAATTAACCATGATTTGCCACCTGTGGTTCTGAACGAGAATATGAAAATAGCAACAGCAAGAGCAATACATGAGCATACAAGCGCTATCTCTTCTGTATGATAATTATTATCATAGCATTTTAGTACTTGTTCGTAGCCTGTTCTGAGTTCATTTAAAGGCAGAGTAGGGTACGTCTCGGCAGTAGGATAATCATAATATGTATCGTCAATTGCTGCTCTCACCGGTTCGGTGTATTCGATATCATAGTCGCTACTATTCAGTGCATAATTGCTAATTTTCGTAGTGTTTGATACAGGAAAGAAAGGAGGATTATATATGCGTTTAAACCAGTTATCAGTACTTAGGTTTCCTCTCAGGTTATGCTTTGTCTGTAACTTACTAAAGGATTTTATAATGGTCTGTATACTGTCTTGTTTACCCTCTCTAAGCCATTTCTTTACTTTTTCCTGAGTTTCTATCGTGGCCAATGTTTCGGGATCTGCATATTTCCGCCTGTTTTTGTAGTGATAATAATCATAATTGTATTCTTTGAAGAAAACCAGGGAAGCACCTGTATACCCTATTATCTCTAATCCGTTTTCCGCGCTGTAATGTGTCGAATACTGATTTAGGTTAAGCTTGTCGGGATTAAGTCTCATTTCCTCCGATATTGGAATTGGTTTATCATATTCCTCGTCGAACCTGTAGCGGTCTTCTTCATAAGGTATTAGTACAGATGCCATATCTAATATGACTAAAGCATTTTTTGCTTCTTCTTTGGATGCGACTGATTTCCATTGGGCTATATATCCACTGGTTAAGGTGTATGGTATAAATGCAATTCCTATTGTGATGACGAAAACCATAATCCATTCGACATATAACTGATATGTTTTTCGTGGATAGAATGTTTTAAACCCATTGTTTCTGCTATAATATACAAGCCATCCTATAAGCAGCAATATACCAACGAGAATGCTTACAAAATATAATAATCCCAGATCTTGAGATGGTGAGTAATAGTAGTAATATGATTTACCAAAGGTTACATCAGTAGATATATATCCTATAATGAAAAATATAAGATGTGCAGCTAGTAATATTAATAGCATAGGTACTATTCTTATATTCCATAATATAGGATAGTTAAGTAACAGGTATTTTTGTATTTTCTTTATCATTGTGTTAATGTTTTTTTAGGATAGGAAAAATCTGCGGGTCGAATTAGATATGTTTCTAAAATAGGTAACAGGTACTTTTTGTTCGAGAATTTTTGTTAAGAAATCATCCTGGGATATATTTTCTGAAAAACTGGCAACATAGGTACCTCCATTTATCTGAAGTTTCTCAAGTTTTAGAGTTTCAAATATCTCTCGAAGCTGATCCTGTTTCCATTCACATTCGAATTCAATAATAAGCTTAGGTATTTCAGTATAAGTTACATCTGTATCTTGCGATAGATTTCTAGGAGTTCCATTTTTTAAGAAGATCACACTATCTGATGTTTTCTCTACCTCATATAACTGTTGAGAACTAAGAACAATACCCAACGGACGGAATGGAGAGCGTGCAATATCTCTGAAATCATCCAGGACAATCTGTTGCGCCAATATATCCAAATTAGCTAAAGGTTCATCAATTAACAGTAACTTTGGTTTTCTTAATAAGGCGCGAGCCAGTTCAAATCGCATCTTATAGCCTGATGACAGATTTTTCCAACTATAACTCCGGTATTTACGCAATCCCATTCTGGCAACGACCAATTCAACCATTAGTATATTTTCATCTCCTGTTATTCCATAAGACGAAGCTGTAAATCGGAGATTGGATAATAAAGAGCCTTGCCATGATGTTGTTCGTTGTGGGATATAGATTAATTTAGAGCGGAGGTCATAATTGTCAGTGTGCGGAAACATATATTTTATCTCACCACTTGTTGGTTGTAGTTCGCCACATAAGGAACGAAGCAGTGTGGTCTTACCATTTCCGTTTTCTCCAACGAGCCCCACTATCTGGCCATCTTCTATCGCAAAGCTGATTGGACCAAGTGCAAAAGATGAGTTCTTATAAGACTTTATTAAATTATTTGCGATCAGTAGAGGTGTCCCTTTCTGTAATGTAATGGGCTTGCTCACCAGTTCTTGATAAAGCATACCCAGAATCTGATTGAATTGCTCTTTCTTTTCTTCTGTTTTATCATTGTTGTTATCCAACCAATCAAGAAATTCTACTACTTTTTTATAAATAGCTATGTTTTCTGTATCAAAGGTAAAGTCGATAACTCGTTTTGTGAGCAGAGTGAAATCTTCGTAATCTATAAGTTTTCTGATTTCATCAAACTGGGATTGGAATAGTGTCATATTTAATTGTTGAGTTGTTTTGTAAATAGAGACAAATATATTTATTTTTCCATAACTACTTCACTTATATGATAAGAAAAGGTATTTGTTGCTCGGTGGAAACCTTACTGGATATAGTTAATTAACTATTTCTTATAAGCTTATTTTGAGTCTTATATTATTTTATTAATAACTTTGTTTAAGTTTACCTCTTTCACTAATCTAATATAACTTCATAGAACTACATTCGATGAAAAGATTTTTTATATTGACTATATTTCTAATAATTAACTTATTAACTGTTAACTGTGCCTCGCTGGATTCTTTGCTGCTGGCACTGGATAACGCTATAAAAGAGCGTCCCCAGTATGCTCATAAAAGAGAATCCCGTATTGATAGTCTTAAAACAAGACTAAAAAGAGCAACTGAATTGGAATTACAATATCAGATATTTCAAAAGTTATTTAAGGAATACAGGAATTACAATATGGACTCTGCATTGAGTATATCATATAAAAAATATGATATCGCAAAAAAAATATATAATCAGGAGTATATACTTATTTCTGAAATGAATACTTCGGAAATTCTGGGTATAATGGGTATGTATAAAGAATCTCTCGATATCATTGATAAGATAGATAAGCATAAACTGGATAAAAAAGAGTGGTCGTACTATTATCATTTATATCATTCTATATATTCTTTGTTGGCTGAGAATTCTTTGTCTCAGAAGGAGAAAGATTATTATAAAAATCTTATAAGCCAATATAAAGATTCTTTATTGCAGACAAATGACCCCCAGACATTAGGCTATCATCTGGTTGAAAATGGGAAATTAGTCGAACTGGGTAAATATAATGAAGCCTTAAAACTAATGACCCGATGCTATAATGAAAATAAAAATAATGAATCCTTATTGGGTACTCTCTCTTATGGATTGTCGGATGTATATGAAAAGCTCGGCGACAGTGAACAGCAGAAAAAATATCTGGCCATTTCGTCTATAGCCGATCTGAAAAGGTCTGTAAAGAGCTATATTGCTTTGCGTAAGTTAGCTGTATTACTTTATCAGGAAGGGGATGTTGTCAGGGCATATGCGTATGTAAAATGTGCAATGGAAGATGCTATGTTTAGCCGGGCGCGTTTCCGTACACTGGAAATCTCGGAAACATTACCCATTATAGTTGCAGCCTATGATAAAAAGGCGAAGCAGGAAAAAGAGAACTTATTTAAATATCTGATCCTTATATCAGTACTGTCTTGTGTGCTCATCGTAAGTATTATCTATATTTATAAACAACTGAAAAAATTATCACATGCAAAACATTCCATGAAGGCCTTGAATAAAGACTTGAGGCAGATGAATGAAGATCTTAATGAATTGAATAAAAAATTATCCGAATCAAATCTGGTAAAAGAAGAATATATAGGCTCTGTTTTCAATCTGTGTTCAACATATATTGATAAGCTGGAAGGATATCGTATAAATATAAACCGTAAACTGAAAACCGGACAAATTGATGAAGCCTTAAAAACGACGAATTCTACATCACTCGTCGCTGATGAACTGAAGGAGTTTTTCAGAAATTTTGATGTGATGTTTCTCAATATATATCCTAATTTTATCGAGGAATTTAATAACCTGTTGCAGGAAGGTGAACGGATATATCCTAAAGCTGATGATATTCTGCCTCCGGAGTTACGGGTATTTGCTCTTATAAGGTTAGGGATAAATGATAGTAGCAAGATCGCAAGTTTTCTTCATTATTCTCCTCAGACTGTGTATAACTATAAACTCAAAATCAGAAATAAGTTGGCTATTTCTAAGGATGAATTTGCATTGGCAATACAACAAATAGGAAAATAACTTCTCCTTAAATCTGTAATTTAATCTACTTATTTAAATCTTTGTATTTTTTATATTGTATTTATTATTAGTCGTTTGTGGCTATATTTGTATAAATAAAATCTACCTGAATACTCTACTTTACTATACAACTCTGTTCTGTGAATTATAGATTTGTACTTGTTAACTCACTAAGAAAAACAATGTGACTACACATTACTTTTTAACTTGAGAAATATATAATCTAAATCTATTAATTCATGAAATTGAAATCTTTTATTGAAAGGACAAACTACAGAACCTGCCTGCTATTTTTGATAGCTTTACTGGCAATCCCTCATTTGTCAGCTCAAAATCAAGGAACAATTAAGGTTAAAGGTACTGTTATCGAAAACGGAACCAGAGAAACCATCATTGGTGCAAGTATTACTGTAAAAGGAACAACTGCGGGTACTATAAGTGACGATGATGGAAATTTTGACATTTCTGTCTCCAGAAATGCTGTCTTGGTTATATCATATTTGGGATTTAAGACAAAGGAAGTTCCTGTGGATGGTCAGTCTCAATTATCTATAATTCTGGAAGAAGACATGGAAATGTTAGAGGAAATTGTTGTTATCGGTTACGGACAAGTTCGTAAAGGAGATGCAACGGGTTCACTAACAGCTATAAAGCCTGACGAATTAAATAAAGGTATGCAGCTAAAAGCCGAAGATGCCCTTATTGGTAAAGTTGCCGGTGTAAATATTGTACCGGGTAGTGGTGCTCCTGGCAGCAGTAGTACGATACGTATTCGTATGGGGGCTTCTCTTTCAGCAACAAACGACCCGCTTATTGTTATCGATGGGGTACCTGTAAGCAATAAATCTCTAAGTTCGATCAATCCGAATGATATTGCAACATTTACAGTTCTTAAAGATGCCTCTGCAACTGCGATTTATGGATCCCGTGCATCTAATGGAGTTGTAATTGTTACTACTAAAAAAGGAAGCCTGACTGATACTAAACCACGGATATCATATAACTCAAATTATACGATAAGCGCTGTGCCAAGCTATTATGATGTATTGAGTGCAGATGAGTATAGAACGGCTTTTGCTAAACATGCCAATGCTCCTGATGATTTTCTGCTGGGCAATGCATCTACTGATTGGCAGAAAGAAATTTTCCGCACGGCTTTTGGTACAGAACATAACTTATCTGTAACTGGGGCAACGAATAAAGTTCCATACCGTGTGTCATTTGGTTATACCAATCAGGATGGAACATTAAAAGGTAATAATTATCAGCGTTTTAATGGCGGAATAGGGCTATCCCCTAAATTCTTTAACGATCATCTGGCGGTCGATATCAATGTAAAGGGTACTATCGAAAGAGATAAACCTGTGTCAACCGGAAGCATCGGTGGAGCAATTTCGTTCGATCCTACACGTCCGGTGTATGAAACATATTCCGATCCTATGGGACTCGGTTATTATATGTGGACAGATAAAGAGGTGCCTATTGTTCTTGCAGCGAGTAATCCTGTCGCCGATCTTAAATTACCGAACAAACTGGATAAGACGCAACAATCGATAGGAAATATAGCATTCGATTATAAAGTACATGGTTTAGAGGATCTACATTTAAACCTGAATATGGGTTACGATATCCGTAAAAATACATATGAGGAAACAACCCCTCAGTATGCGCCATCTATGTATACCGGAAATCTGAATGATGGTACTGGACGTAGATCAGGAAGTGAAAGTAAGAATAGGAATTACCTTATCAATATGTATGCTAATTATACAAAAGATTTATCCGATAAGCATAATATAAATGTAATGGGTGGTTATGAGTGGCAGAAGTTCTGGTATAATACTACTACAGATGTTCCCACAGACTTAAATGGAAAACCGATCTCAAGTGATGTTGCACAGTATGATGAACAGGAACTTTATTTGTTATCATTCTTCGGCCGTTTAAATTATACATATGCTCAGAAACTAATGCTTACAGCTACATTGCGTGCAGATGCTTCTTCTCGTTTTTCTAAAGACAATCGTTGGGGGTACTTTCCTTCGGTAGCATTGGCATATCGGATGACAGAAGAGAACTTTATGAAAAACCAAAATGTTTTGTCTGATCTGAAGCTACGTTTGAGTTACGGGCAAACAGGTCAACAGGCAATTGGTGACTACTATGTACATCTGGCAGACTATTCGGCTTCGTATGATAATGCACAATACCAGTTTGGAGACAGATGGGTAACTATGTACCGTCCGAATGGATCGGATCCTAATATCAAATGGGAAACAACAAGCACATATAACTTCGGGCTAGACTACGGATTCCTGAATAATCGTATATACGGTAGTGTCGATGTCTATACACGCAGAACAAAAGATTTGTTGAATACAATATTTGTTCCTGCAGGAAGTAATTTCACAAGCGTTATCAGTACAAATATCGGGGATATGAAAAGTAATGGTGTTGAATTGGCACTGAATGCTATACCTGTTAAGAATAGCGATTGGGAATGGTCGATAGGAGGTAATTTTACTTATGGAAACTCTAAAATAACTAAACTGAATACAATAGATACAGATGATAATTATGTTCCTACCGGAAATGCCGGAGGTACAGGAAAATATCTGCAGGTATATATGGTAGATCAGACTCCGAATACATTCTATCTGCTCAAGCAAGCATATGATGATAACGGGAAACCGCTGGATGGGCAATACATTGCTAAAGATGGTTCTATTACTACCAGTGAGAGTGATGCAAATAAATATATCACGGATAAGAGTTCCAGAGTTCCATATTACTATGGTCTGTCAACTCGTCTGACATACAAGAACTGGGATTTGGGAATGAATGGACATGGTAGCTTTGGTAATTATGTATATAACTATCAGCAGGCATCTGAGTCTCTCGACGACCTGTTCAGCGCAAATAAAGTATCCAGCAATATATCACATAAGACATTGAAAGACGAGTTTGTACAGCAACGCATCTACTCTGACTATTATCTGGAAAGTGGCTCATTCTTCAAAATTGATAATATCACATTAGGCTATACTTTCAATAAGCTGTGGAATAATTCCAGTTCTTTGCGTATGGCTTTTAGTGCTCAGAATGTATGTACTATTACAAATTATTCGGGAGTTGATCCGGAAGTATATAGTGGTATTGATAAAAATACCTATCAGCGTCCCAGAATTTACACATTATCATTAAATCTTAATTTTTAAGTGTTGGAGGAATCAGATTATGAAAATACGATTAATAAAAAATATAATAATAGCTGTCACATCAATTTTTCTGTTCTCGTCGTGTCTCAATGATTTGGATACAATGCCTTTGGATGATAACCGGCTTGTTGCAGAAGATGTTTATAGTACAGCCGAAGGATACGAAGGAGTATTAGCGAAGTGTTATGGTTCACTAATCATGACAGGGCAGATCGGGCCTGATGGCAATAAGGATGTACCTAATATTGATGAAGGATATAGTGGATTTACAAGGGCCTTGTTCTATCTTCAGGAATGCCCTACTGATGAGATTGCTCTTCATGCAGGTAGCAGCCATGGTACACTCGATATATTATACCTGAACTGGGATGCGTCTACTAAGGTGGTTAGTTATCCGTATTACCGTCTCTACATGGCTATCAATTACTGTAATGAACTTTTACGTGAGACGACAGAATCGAAGTTAAAGGATAGAGGAGTGTATGACAAACTTAAAGATGAATATGAGTACTATCGTGCTGAAGCACGTTTCATCCGGGCGTATTGCTATTCTATGATATGTGATCTTTATGGGTCAGGCCCTTTTGTAGATGAAACAATGGAAACCGGAACAATTCCGCAACAGAAAACAAGGCGTGAGATATATGATTTTGTTGTGGCTGAAGCAGAGGCTGCTGCTGCAGATATGAAAGCTCCGGGAACAAATGTCTATGCTCGGGTTGATCAGGTTGCAGGCTGGTTTCTTTTATCCCGTATATATTTGAATTCTGAGGCTTGGGTAGGAGATGGCCAGTATGACAAAGCATATCAGTATGCAAAGAAAGTGATTGATAGTGGTAAATATCCTTTGGCTTCAGATTACCGCCATATTTTTTTAGCAGATAATAATACTTGCTCTGAAATAATCTGGCCACTGGTTCAGGACGAAGTACATTCACCGGGGCATGCAGGAACAAACTTCCTGGTGAAAGCGTTGGTAAACGGAGTTATGAGTAAATATTATGCCACCGGTATTGGTGGAAGAGGCTGGGGCAATGCCCGTGTCAAGACTCAATTGGTGGATATGTTCGATATTTCAGACCAGACTTTTGATATTGCTGATACCTGGGGAGATAAAAAGAAAGATAAACGTGCTCAGTTCTTTACAATAGATCATACAAAAGAAACATGGGTGGAAGGAAAAGCATTTCAGAAAGATTTTGATAACGGATACGCTTGCATCAAATGGCGTAATGTAATGAAAGATGGGACAGACCCAGATGCAACATATACCTCAATAGATTATCCTATGTTCCGTACTGCTGATGCTTATTTGATGGCAGCTGAGGCTATACTCAGAGGTGGCGGCGGTAGCAAAAACGAAGCTTTAGGTTATGTAAACGAGGTTCGCGACAGGGCATATCTGTCGGGTAAATATGGAAATGCATCATCAGGACGTATCGCTGATAATCAATTAACGTTAGATTTTATACTTGATGAACGTGCCCGTGAATTACATACAGAACTTGTGCGCCGTACCGACCTGATCCGTTTTAATAAGTTTACTGAAGGATATAACTGGGATTGGAAGGGTAGTGATGGAAATGCCGGAAATTATATAGGTAAGAATGTGAATAATAAATATAAATTATATCCTATTCCTCAGGATGAGTTTACCGTAAACCCTTACTTAACTCAAAATCCGGATTATAAATAAATCTTATCACAAAATTAATATATTGATTTCTCATAGTGCATTGTTACATAAAATGCACTATGAGTTAAAAAATGCAGAATTAATGAAGACTATTTGCTTTCTATTATTCTTTTTGTTTTTGAATATTTGTATAACAGTAGGGCAAACCTCAAAACAGGAAATATTTGAAACACCTGAAAAAACAGGAGGAGTTTACTATGCATATCCGGATCGGGATATTGTCCCATATACTCCGGTTCCAAAGGGATACGAACCGTTTTATATAAGTCATTTTGGACGTCATGGGTCACGTTATCTTATAAGTGATAGTGATTATAAAAATATTCTTGACCTTTTGGATGATGCGCGTATGAAGAATGCATTATCTCCATTAGGGTTAGATGTATATAATCGTTTGACTAAAGTCTGGCAAGAAGTAGAATGGCGTGGAGGAGATCTGTCTCCTTTAGGGATTCGCGAGCATAGGGGAATTGCAGAGCGCATGTATCGGGCATTTCCGGAAGTATTTAGTAATAACGTAAAAATTTCTGCCAGTTCTACAACTATAGTACGCTGCGCGTTGAGTATGGACGCTTTTAGTGAACGACTTAAAGAGCTTAATCCTACATTGCAGATAACACGCGAATCGAGCATAAAGCATCAGCGTTACTTGAATCATCATACAAAGGAAGCTATTGCTTTCCGGTCAGCAAAAGATACATGGCGTGAAGAATATCTGAAGTTTGAAGAAAGCCATATACATCCTCAGCGGTTAGTTTCGTCTTTGTTTTCAGATAGTATATACGTTCTAAAAAAAGTAAATCCAAAATCGTTCATGCTCGGTCTGTATGGTATTGCAGGAGGTATGCAAAATATAGAGACAGATTTATCTTTTTATGATATTTTCGAAAAAGAAGAATTGTTCGATCTGTGGCAATGCAGAAATTACCGTTTATATGTGAATGACGCCAACTCTGCATTAAACAATGGGCTTATGTTTGAAAACTGTAAACCCTTATTAAAAAACATTCTGGACTCGGCTAATGTCGTTATTCAGAATAGAGGTAAAGGAGTTACATTACGTTTTGCCCATGATGGAAATATTATACCATTAGCTATGTTGCTTCATCTCAAAGATTGCTATAATAGTGTTTCCGAACCATCAGAATTCTATAAAGTATGGAGCGACTTTAAAGTGGCTCCAATGGCAGGTAATATACAGATTGTATTTTTCCGGAATAAAAAGAATCCGGATGATATTATTGTAAAATTTCTCCTTCATGAAAAAGAAATACTAGTACCTCCTGTCAGGAGTGATATCTTGCCTTATTATAGATGGAGCGATATTGAAACTTTCTATAAATCGCTATTGGATAAATAATAGATATATAAGAAAAAGCTGTGAAGCCTTGATTAACATTAATATTGAGAAATGAAGGGTATTCCGTAAGGGATATCCTTCATTATTTAAAAAAAATCCTGACCAGGATCGGATCAAGTCAGGATTTAACTATATTCTTTATTAAATATTATACAAGGGTGACTTCTATTTCCCTCTCGCGCAGCATATCTATTATATGGCTTGGTGCATTTGAATCTGTTATTATATGATGTATCTTATTAATATCACATATCTTGCAAAAACCTCTTTTGCCAAACTTTGAGGAGTCTGTTAATACAATTATTTTTTGGGCAGCATCTATCATTTGTTGGTTGATGCGCGCTTCGCTCATGTCACTAGTAGTCAATCCGTAATCCAGGTCAATGCCGTCTACCCCCAAAAAGAGTTTATTACATGATAGGCTGTCTAATATATTTTCGGCATAGTGACCTATTACTGATACGGAATTTTTCCTCATACTACCTCCTAGCTGTATTATTTCGATGTTCGGATTGTAACATAATGCAAGCGAAACTTTTACAGAAGATGTAATTACAGTAAGATTATCATTCGTATTTATTTCATTTGCAAAAGCAAATAGAGTTGTGCCTGATGCTATGATTATTTTATCATTCGGTTCCAACAGGCGATTTGCTTCTTTGGCTATGCGTAGTTTTTCATCAGTATGCATTTTTTCTTTCACATCAATGTGCTTGTCAGATATGATAGAACTTAGGCTGCTTGCACTACCGTGATTGCGATATAGCATCTTTTTACTTTCGAGTTGTTTTAAATCCTTTCGAATCGTAACTTCGGATACTCCCAGCTTTAAACTTAGCTCCTGAACCTTTACATAGCCATCTCTTTTGAGCTGTTCCAGAATATACTTATGGCGTTTAGCTATATTACCCATACCCAATATTATTAATGATCATATACACAAAGATATAAAAAATCTAGTTTAAATGAACTAATTCTTATGGTATAGGGTTTATGTATTTATAGGAATTGTAATTCGGATATTGTAGTTGTTTGTTATTGAGTGATTTATCTTGTTTTATATTTCGAATTTGCTTTGAATTATTTTGAATTTATTTTATATAATTTCGATATTGTTTAAAAAAGTTTCGAATTTTATTTTTTTTATTGAAAAAGTAATTTATATTTGTAGTAATCAAATTAAGAATATTCATGAAAAGGGAAGATTATATAAATAAAATAGCCGATGAATCTGTAATTTGGGACTTTGTTGTTGTCGGTGGTGGAGCTACAGGTTTAGGCGCTGCCGTTGATGCTGCGTCGCGCGGCTTTAAGGTGGTGCTTGTGGAGCAGGCTGACTTTACAAAGGCAACTTCCAGTCGTAGTACAAAGTTGGTGCATGGAGGTGTGCGCTATCTGGCTCAGGGAGATGTTGGCTTGGTTATTGAAGCTCTTAGAGAAAGGGGATTAATGAAAAAGAATGCTCCTCATTTAGTAAAAGATCAACGATTTATTATAGGTAACTATAAATGGTGGGAAAAGCCATTTTATACCATTGGATTAACTATTTACGATATTCTTGCAGGTAAACGAGGTCTAGGGAGGTCTTTGCCTATGAGTAAGAAGGCGGTGATAAAAGAAATTCCCCAGATAGCTCTTGATAAATTGAGGGGTGGTGTTGTCTATCATGATGGACAGTTTGATGATTCCCGTATGGGTATTAATCTGATGCAAACGGCTGTAGAGCAAGGGGCGGTTGTTGCTAATTATGTGAAAGTAACAAGTCTTACTAAAGATGAATCGGGTAAAATATCTGGGGCAAAAGTTTATGATGAACTGAGTGGGAAGAATTATACTCTTCATGCGAAAATGGTTATCAACGCAACAGGTATATTTGTGGATGACCTGATGAAGATGGATGCTCCCGAAAAGGATAATATTGTACGTCCGAGTCAGGGTGTGCATCTTGTTGTTGATAAATCATTCCTGGGAGGTGATACTGCTATAATGGTGCCCAAAACCAGTGACGGTCGAGTGATGTTTGGCGTTCCGTGGCATGATAAAGTTGTATTGGGGACAACCGATACTCCTCTTAAAGAATTTGTATTGGAGCCGCAGGCGTTAGAGGAAGAAATAGAATTTATTCTTACAACTGCCGGGCAATACCTTGCTAAAAAACCAAAACGGGAAGATGTGCTTTCTGTGTTTGCAGGGCTTAGGCCGCTTGCTGCACCAAAAAATAATGCTGATGGTACAAAAACGAAAGAGATATCACGCAGTCATAAAATCGTTATTTCTGACAGTGGGCTAATGACTATTACAGGCGGAAAATGGACTACATACCGTGATATGGCTGAGGATGTGATAAATAAAGCAATTGCTGTGGGCAAGCTGGAGCATAAAGAGTGTAGAACAAGAGAGCTACAGATACATGGTTATAAGGAAAATGTAGATAGATCTAACTTTAACTATGTATATGGATGTGATATTGATAATATTCAACGGCTGCAAAAGGAAGATATTAGTTTAGCTGAAAAGCTGCATCCCGACTATGATTATACAGCATCTGAAGTCGTTTGGGCTGTAAGGGAGGAAATGGCTTTAACTGTAGAAGATGTTTTGGCAAGAAGGCTTAGGATTTTATTTCTTGATGCCCGGGCAGCTATTGATATGGCTCCGAAAGTTGCTGCTGTTATGGCTAAGGAAATGGGTAAAGATGCAGAGTGGCAAAATACTCAAATAAATGAATTTGTAGACTTGGCACAACATTATTTATTAGTACCTTATCGACCGTAAGTGTTGATGAGCAAATTACATGAATCTAAAATACCTAATTATACCATGGAAGAGCAATATATTTTATCATTTGATGCAGGAACCACCAGTTCCAGGGCAATAGTATTTAACCGCAAAGGCGAAATTTGTTCTGTTGCACAGAAGGAATTTACGCAAATTTTCCCGCAAAGTGGCTGGGTAGAGCACGATCCTCATGAAATATGGTCGTCGCAAGCTGCAGTTGCTGCAGAGGCAATTACAAAAATTGGAATAAACGGGAGCAATATTGCCGCTATAGGAATTACAAACCAGCGCGAAACTACAATTGTTTGGGATAGAAAAACCGGAGAACCGGTGTATAACGCTATTGTATGGCAAGACAGGCGGACTTCCGATTATTGTGATAAGCTTAAAAATGAAGGATATTTACCTTGTATAAAAGATAAAACCGGGCTGATAATAGACGCCTATTTTAGTGCTACTAAGATAAAATGGATATTGGATAATGTAGACGGGGCAAGGGAAAAAGCCGAAAAAGGAGATCTGGTTTTTGGAACTGTCGATTCCTGGATTGTATGGCAGCTAACAAGAGGTGAAATGCATGTAACCGATGTGACGAATGCATCACGTACCATGTTGTTTAATATCAGCTCTTTGGAATGGGATGAAGATCTATTGAAACTCTTCAATATACCTAAAAGTATGATGCCACGGGTTTGTGCTTCGAGCGAAATCTATGGGCATACCAAAACTACAATTTTTGCATCTAAAGTACCTATTGCCGGAATTGCCGGAGACCAACAGGCCGCTTTGTTTGGGCAAATGTGTATAGAAAAAGGTATGGTGAAAAATACCTACGGTACAGGCTGCTTTATCTTGATGAATACTGGTGAAGAACCTGTTTTTTCTAAAAATAATCTTATTACTACTATTGCATGGCAGGTAGGTGGTAAGACAGCATATGCATTGGAAGGCAGTATTTTTATGGGAGGAGCTATTGTACAATGGTTGAGAGACGGATTGAATATAATAGAATCCTCGGCTGAAATCGAACAACTGGCTATGAAGGTTCCTGATAGTGGGGATGTATATTTTGTACCTGCCCTTACAGGGTTAGGTGCTCCATATTGGGATCAGTATGCGCGTGGTACTATTGTAGGAATATCCAGGGGAACAACCGCAGCACATATAGCAAGGGCTGCTTTGGAAGGTATTGCATATCAGACAATGGATGTTATTAATGCTATGATTCTGGATGCAGGTGTCGGATTGAAAGAGCTTCGCGTTGATGGTGGTGCTGCTAAAAATGATCTGCTAATGCAATTCCAGTCTGATGTACTTGGGCAAACAGTGATACGTCCTCAAACCACAGAAACCACAGCGCTTGGTGCCGCCTATCTGGCAGGTCTGGCTGTCGGCTATTGGGAAAATATAGAAGAAGTACAGAAACAATGGCATGTTGAGTCTCGTTTCGAACCGGATAAAAGTCTTGATATGCAGCTGGCCAAAAGGAAATGGAGTGATGCCGTTTATCGCTCACGTTCCTGGGTTAAATAATACCCCTATATAAAACTAACTGTACTAAATCTATACTTGTAAAAGTAATATAATACCATGGGAAAAGATATAATATTCGAATTCATCGGAACAGCAATTTTAATACTCTTTGGGGCAGGGGTATGTGCGAATGTTTCTCTGAAAAAGACATTGGGTAATGGCGCCGGCTGGGGTGTGATTGCATTTGGCTGGGGTTTTGCCGTTTTTGTTGCCGCCTTTATTTCTGCGCCTTATTCGGGGGCCCATCTGAATCCTGCAGTTACTATAGGACTTGCATTGGCTGGGAGTTTTGAAGGTAGCGTTGTTGGTTATATTGTAGCACAAATACTCGGTGCTATTTTAGGTGCCAGTTTGGTGTTTCTTATGTATAAACCTCACTTTGATGCAGAGGAAAACCCTGATGCTAAGAAAGGTGTGTTTTGTACAGGTCCTGCCATAAGGGCGTACTTCTATAATTTTATGAGTGAAGTAATCGGAACATTTATACTCGTATTTGGTATATTGATGGTTCGTGGAGCTGAGATTGCCGGGCCTCTACCGGTTTCTTTACTAATTGTTGCAATTGGTATGTCATTAGGAGGAACCACAGGATACGCCATTAACCCGGCACGTGACTTAGGGCCTCGTATAGCCCATGCCATATTGCCTATAAAAGGAAAAAGGGATAGTGATTGGGGGTATTCCTGGATTCCTGTATTAGGTCCTTCTGTGGGAGCAGTCCTTGCTGCCGGATTATTTATGATCGTAAGTTAAATCTAATCAAAAAGAATACTAAAAATCAAGTAGTTATTAATCTGTAAATTTTCTTATTATGAAAAAAATGAATTTTATGCGCAAGGCGTTATGCCTTGTAGCGGTGATGTTATTATCCTCTTCGTTTGCTTTAACCGCTCAAACGTACCGTTATATTAAAGGATGGCCTAAGGAGGCAAATGATCGTATAGAAAGCTTTTTGAATTCTACAATCACCATGAAAGAACGTAAAGTCGCTATATTTGACTGCGACGGAACTTTATTCGGTCAAGTTCCCTATTATCTGGCGGATGAGGCTCTTTTAGACCATGCAAAAAAGACATATGCAGGTAAAAACGACAAATATTCCAAAGAAAAAATGGCAATTGTGGATGATATGGTAAACGGACCTGACAACGTGGGTATAGCTTATGTACAGAAACGTATTAAATATTTTGCAGGTCTTACTCCGGACGAAATTGCTACAATTGGGAATAATTCTTTCCATGAAAAATTTCAAGGTAAAATGTATCCTGAGATGAAAGAATTTTTAGCTAATCTGCAAGAATACGGTATTGAAATATGGGTGCTTACAGCTTCTCCCGAATTTCTTTATCAACGTTTCGTTCACGAACAACTTGGTATTCCTGTAGATCGCATTATTGGTGTAAAATCTACTGTAAGGGATGGAAAAACTACAGATGAAATGGTGACTCCTGTTCCTCAAGACTGGGGTAAAGGTGAAACTATCCATACATTTATTAAGGCGCGTCCTATTATCGTAGGTGGTAACAGCCGTGGCGACATGGAAATGATGGATGAATCGGTAGGTATGAAATTGATGGTTAATCCTGATAATGTTAAGATTGAAAAAGAACATGCCGGAAATATGGAAGGTATGACAGTGAAACAATATTGGGATAAAGACCCAAATGCGGTAATCGTTTATTGTAACGACGTTCCTGAAGGAAATCATACTTACGTAACAAAAGAAATGGGTATGAAGGCTAATAAAACCAATAAAAAACCATAGTTATGTTTAGTCACAGATTAAATATAGTTATTGTCCTGCTAATACTTGGATTTGCATCACTTTCGGCACAATCGGTAGATGTGAAAGTAGGAGAGGAAACTATCAAGATCACTCCGATGGGACGTTTCTACTTTGATGGAGCTACATACCTTGAAGATGAAACCGATCTGAGTAATGGGGTAGCCTTGACCGATGTCCGTCTGGGACTGAAAGCCAAGTATAAAAGTTTTGATGTGAAAGTCGATATCGGATTTGCCGGAGGAAAAGTAGGTTATAAAGATATTTTCCTGCAATATAATCTGAATAAGACATCATATGTCAGAGGAGGACATTTTGCAGAGCCTTTTGGTATTGATCATATGGAAAGTTCGGCAAATATTAAGTTCATCACGGCTAATGCTTCTTCTTTTGCTTTTTCTCCGGGAAGAAAGCTAGGAGTTGAATATATTGGATGGAATAAATATATGTGGGTAGGTATCGGTGCTTTTGCTGATGGGGATTCTATGAATAACTCTATTGAAGGTGATGATGGCTATGCAGCAACCGGGCGTGTCGTATTTAATCCGCTCCAACAGGAAGGTAAAATATTTCATATCGGTCTGGCTGGCTCGTATCGTAAAGCTGATGCGAATGGATTTGATGCTGATGGCGTGCAGAAACCTAAGACAATTGGTTATGGAAGCTCATTGATAACAAACGTAGAGAAACGTAAATTTATAAATGCGAGTATAGCCAATGCTGATTATCAGGCAAAATATGCAGTGGAACTGATCGGCGCCTATGGACCGGTACATCTTCAGGCGGAATATTTCCATAGTAATGTAGAACGTAAAGATGATCTTCCTGCATATAAAGCTAGTGGAGCATATGCTCAGATAGGTTTTCTGGCTATCGGAGGAAATTATACTTACTCTGCATCATGGGCCAGAATGGGAACTCCTAAGCCTAAGTCTTTGGAGTTTGCATTGAGATATAACTATACTGACCTGGATAATGCCCATTCTGGTATAAAAGGCGGTCGTATGAGTGACTGGTCATTTGCAGGTAACTATTATCTGAATAAATATGTAATGTTCAGATTAGATTATTCAAATGTAGCTTTAGGACGTAATAATCCTCTTGCTGCAGGAGAAAATATTAATGCTATACAGGCTAGGGTGCAAGTCGTATTCTAATAGTTGAAATCAGTCTGATGTTTGAAAGGGAAGCCAAATCGGTTTCCCTTTTCTTTATAATAAAAGTTTCGATATCTTTCGAAATAAACTTTATTTTGTTTTGATATCTTCCGTTTTATTCGTTTATTTGTATAGGCTTAATAAAATGAATATGGAATCTACAAAAATATTTGATGTTATAATCATTGGTGGGGGTGCAACAGGAGCAGGGGTAGCCCGTGATTGTTCCCGTAGAGGATTAAAGGCTTTGTTGCTTGAGCGGTATGATATTGCTACAGGTGCAACCGGCCGTAATCATGGTTTGTTGCATAGTGGTGCCCGTTATGCTGTAACTGACAGAGAGTCGGCTGAAGAATGCATCAAAGAAAATATGATTCTGAAAAGAATAGCCAGCCATTGCGTGGAAGAAACAAATGGCTTATTTCTAAGCCTGCCGGAAGATGATATAAATTATCAGGCCAAATTTGTGGAGGCCTGCATTTCTGCCGGAATTAGAGCAGAGGTGATCGACCCTAAAGCAGCATTACTTCTCGAACCCTCCGCTAATCCTGATATTATTGGAGCAGTAAAGGTTCCTGATGGTTCAGTCGACCCGTTCCGGCTAACCGCTTCAAATATGATAGATGCGAAAGATCACGGAGCCTCAGTATTAACTTATCATGAAGTTATAGGATTGCTTAAAGAGCAAGATCGTGTGACTGGGGTTGAGGTATTTGATCACAAAGCAAAAGAAACAAAACAAATATATGGATCTATTGTCGTTAATGCAGGAGGTATATGGGGACAACATATATCGCAACTTGCAGGTGTCACTGTAAATATGTTGCCGGCTAAAGGCTCCCTGTTGATTTTTGGACACAGGGTGAATAACCTGGTTCTTAACAGATGCCGTAAACCGGCCGATGCAGATATCCTGGTACCCGGTGATACAATATCGTTGATAGGAACAACATCGACAAATATACCCTACGATCAGATTGATAATATGATTGTAACACCGGAGGAGGTTGATATACTGATACGTGAGGGTGAAAAACTATCTCCTCGTTTAGCTAAAACACGTATTTTGCGGGCTTATGCAGGAGTACGTCCTCTGGTTGCATCAGACGATGATCCTACAGGGCGTAATGTCAGTCGCGGTATAGTATTGTTGGATCATGCCAAACGGGATGGCTTGCAGGGATATATAACTATTACCGGAGGAAAGCTTATGACTTACAGACTGATGGCCGAATGGGCTACCGACCTCGTATGTGAAAAACTAAATGTATCGGCTGCTTGTACTACTGCAGAAGAAAATCTTCCGGGCTCACGCGAGAAGTTGGAAGAGATTAATCGAAAAATAGTTTCACTTCCATTAGCACAGCGAAAATCGGCTATCTATCGTCATGGAGATATGGCAGAAAAATTATCTGATAATACAGAGTTGGATAATAGCCTTGTATGCGAATGTGAAGAAGTTTCTGTTGGAGAGGTTAAGTTTGCACTGGATGAATTAAATGTAAAAAGCCTGGTCGATCTGAGGCGCAGAACCCGTGTAGGAATGGGTACTTGTCAAGGAGAATTATGTGCCTGTAGAGCGGCAGGTATCATGAGTAGTACTGATAAGTTTTGCAGCAAGCGTGCCAAAGAAGAATTATCCTCATTCCTGAATGAACGATGGAAAGGCGTTTATCCTATTGCATGGGGAGATACTCTGCGCGAAAGCGAATATACTGCTTGGGTTTATGAGAGTATTTGTGGTCTAACGTCAACAAAAAAATGAGACTGAAATGAAATTTGATACAGTTATAATAGGTGGAGGATTATCCGGACTGATTTGCGGAATACGTTTGTCTCAGCAGGGACAGCGTTGTGTAATCATCTCATCCGGGCAAAGCGCATTGCATTTTTCATCCGGCTCTTTTGATTTATTAAATGTTTTACCTGATGGGACAGAGGTTAGCAACCCGCTTGCATCTATCGATGAATTAATACGACAGGCACCGGAGCATCCTTATGCAAAACTAGGTAAGGATAAATTCTTAGATATGGCATTTACAGCGGAGCAATTCTTCAAAGGTGTAAACATTTCATTGAAAGGTAATGCGAAGCAAAATCACTATAGAGTTACCCCGATGGGATTGCTTAAACCGACATGGCTGTCCACTCAGGGATTTGCATCCAGTAACATCAATGAGTCATTGCCTTGGAAAAAAGTAGCGATATTCAATCTTATTGGCTTTCTCGATTTCTACCCTCAATTTATAGCGGATGAGTTTTTGAAATTAGGAACAGAAAGTGATATTCACTTATTCGATTTACCGGATATTGAGCATTTACGCAGGAATCCCAGTGAATTGCGATCTACTAATATTGCACGGGTTCTGGATAAGAAAATAAGTGAATTGGCTGAAATATTGAATGCGAAAAGTAACGGTTGTGATGCAATCATTTTCCCCGCCTGTATTGGTCTGGAGTCTGATGCATTGCATAAACTGGAAGAAGCGGTAGAAAAACCGATTTTTCTGATACCTACGATGCCCCCTTCGATAGTGGGAATTCATACACAACAATATCTGCATGACTATTTTCTGAAATTGGGTGGTGTGTATATGTTAGGTGATAGTGTGAAGAAAGCTGATATAGAGGGCAATAAAGTGGTGAGGCTTTATTCTTACAATCATGGGGATATTCCATTCACGGGTAAAGATGTGGTTCTGGCTACAGGCAGTTACTTTAGTCAGGGATTGATTGCTACTTCCGATCGTATCTATGAGCCTGTTTTCAATTTGGATGTATCTTATGCACCCGACAGGAAAGAGTGGTATAATACTAAGATATTTGAATCACAAGGTTATCAGAAGTTTGGTGTGAAAACAGATCGTTCGTTCCGGGGATTATTGCAGGGGCAGGCTATTGATAACCTATATGTTTCAGGAGCTATTCTCGAAGGATTTAATCCTATTAAAGAAGGTTGTGGTGCGGGTGTATCTATATTAAGTGCATTGGCAATCGCCGAAAGTATATTAAGCAAATAATATTGAACTGAGATGAACTTACAACAACATAGTGTTAGCGAAAATAATTTTGAACAGTGCATTAAATGTACAGTTTGCACTGTATATTGTCCTGTCGCAGCGGTAAATCCTGATTATCCGGGACCTAAACAGGCTGGTCCTGATGGTGAGCGCTTGCGTTTGAAAAGATCGAACTTTTATGATGAGGCTCTGAAATATTGTATTAATTGCAAAAGATGTGAAGTTGCCTGTCCTTCAAATGTTAAGATAGGCGATATTATTCAATCAGCCCGTATCAAGTACAGTAAGAAGAAACCTAAGGTCAGGGACTTTATTTTAGCTAATACAGATTTGGTGGGAACACTCGCCACACCCTTTGCGCCTATAGTAAACACTGCTTTGGCACTAAAACCAACAAAAGTTGTTTTGGATAAAGTGCTACAAATAGATCATCATCGTAATTTTCCTAAATATTCATTCGGGACATTCGAAGGCTGGTATAAAAAGCATGCTAAGGAGCAAAAAGCTTTTCCAAAGCAGGTTAGTTATTTTCATGGATGCTATGCTAATTATAATAACCCCCAATTGGGTAAAGATCTGGTAAAAGTCTTTAATGCACTTGGTATTGGGGTGCAGTTGTTACGCAAGGAAAAATGTTGCGGGGTTGCCTTAATATCCAATGGGTTTATTAATCAGGCTCGTAAACAGGCGAATGTAAATGTCGCTTCCATCAAAGAATCGATCCTTGAGAAAAATATACCAGTTGTGGCCACTTCTTCAACATGTACATTTACTATTCGCGACGAATATCCTCATTTGTTAGGCATAGATACCCGCGAAGTCAGAGACCAGGTAGAATTGGCTACACGTTATATATACAGGTTATTGAGTCTTTCGGATATCCCGTTAAAACTGAAAAAAGATAAGATTAAGGTTGCGTATCACACACCATGCCATATGGAAAAACTAGGTTGGTCATATTATTCTTTAGAGCTGCTTAAATTGATTCCTAATATTGAGTTGAAAGTCCTTGATTCGCAGTGTTGTGGTATAGCCGGAACGTATGGATTCAAAAAAGAAAACTATAAAACATCACAGGATATAGGTGAATCATTATTCCAACAGATAGAAGCATCAGATATCGATTATGTTGTCACCGACTGTGAGACATGCAAATGGCAGATAGAAATGTCAACAACAAAACGTTGTGAACATCCGATTTCTATTTTAGCAAAGGCTTTAGCCTGATTTTTAAGATAGTTACGAATAAAGTTTCGATCCTTTTGTAATAAACTTTCATTGTGAAATATCTGATTTGGTAAATGATCGGATAAAAGTCGATTTTTCTAAAAAGACGAATTTATAGATGTCTATTTAAGATATTGGTATATAGATATATATGATTAAAGTATTAATAAGTTTCGTTTTTAGACAGAAAGAAAATATTTTGGAAGATTTAAACTTGAAGAAGATATTTATTTTAGTTATATTTGTTAGAAACAGGGTCTAAAAGTAGTTATTAGAGTTTCAATTAAGGTTATTTAGTAGTTTTAGAAATTATAAAATTATAGGTTATGACAAAGAATTATAGTATTGAAGTTAATCAGGATTCAAAAATCAGAGAATATTCATTTGATGTTCAGCAGCAGAATATGGAATGCTCGACTTATTCAGAAATTTTGAAAATTTTCAGAGAAGCGTTTAGTCTTATAGATATTAATAAGATAATCAGGAAAGCATAAGTTCTCTTTCGTTCAGATCAAGTCTCATCATTATATCTGTTTGCTCTTCGTCGCCTAATTTAAAGATGTGTTCATGAAACTCGATGAAACCGTTTTTCTTATAAAACTGAATAGCTTGATGATTCTTTTCCCAAACCCCTAGCCAGATATAGTCTAACTCTGACTGTCTAGCTATATCTAAAGCCTGATTTAATAAAATTTGCCCTATTCCTCTTCCCTGAAATTCTTTTAAAATATAGATACGTTCTATCTCAAGAGAACGAGTATCTTTCAATTCTGTTTGTGCTTGCCCCCAATTGAGTTTCAGGTATCCTGCATCTTTATTATTAGCAGATACAAAGAAAAAAATGGTTTCAGGATTATTGATCTCCTCTAATAATTTCTCTTTATTGAAACCTTCCTCCAAATAAATTCTCATATTCTCTTCGCTATTTTTATCAGCAAAGGTTTCAATGAATGTTTGCTTCCCGATTTCTATTAATGACCCGATATCGGGTCGGCTAATCTTTCTTATCTCTATATTTCCTTTAGGTATTTCCATAATATTCAAATTTACAATTTTAAATTATTTATATGGATTACAATCCGGATAATTATATAAAATTATCTTATTATGGATAGTTCTTTGTATCAAGAAAAGAATAAGGTAACAATAAAAAAGTAAGGAGAAAACTGTCACTTTTGTCACCTTTTGTTTTTATCTGTGTAATAACTATCTGTATATTAGTTGTATATGTGCTGTTTCGAAAATAGGATAATTCTATATTTTTCTCAAAAATAGTAATTAGGTAGGATATTTTGTGATAGATAAAGTTTATAATTGATAGTTTGCGTATAAATAAAAACTATATATCTTTGCAGGGTATAAATGAAATTTATGAGTTTAATATAAATATAAAAACATTAATTATGCAGCCAATTATTAATTTACAATTACCAGAGTTCAAAGTACAGGCTTACCACAACGGAGCTTTCAAAACAGTATCACATGAAGATGTAAAAGGCAAATGGGCAATTTTCTTCTTTTATCCGGCAGATTTTACATTTGTCTGTCCAACGGAGCTTGTTGATATTGCAGACAAATATGACCAATTGAAAGCAATGGGTGTAGAAGTTTATTCTGTAAGTACAGATTCACACTTTGTACACAAAGCATGGCATGACGCATCAGATAGTATCCGTAAAATCAAATATCCAATGTTAGCTGATACAGTTGGTGTATTGAGCCGTGCATTTGGAGTGATGATTGAAGAAGAAGGAATGGCATATAGAGGTACATTCTTGTTAAACCCTGAAGGGCAGGTTAAAATTGCTGAGATCCATGACAATGGTATTGGACGTAATGCAGATGAGCTTGTACGCAAAGTTGAGGCTGCTCAGTTTGTTGCAACTCATGACGGAGAAGTATGCCCTGCTAAATGGAAAAAAGGTGAAGAAACATTGAAGCCAAGTATAGATCTTGTCGGAAAGATTTAATTACTAGAACTTATAAGCCGGCAAGTAATTGCCGGTTTTTTTATGAATAACACTAAAGGTAAAACAAAATATGTTAGATACATCTTTAAAAGAGCAATTGCTCACTGTATTCTCCGGTCTGACTAATCAATATATATTCGATATTACTGTTTCTGATCAACATGAATGTTACAATGAATTAGTTGAACTACTTACTGATGTTGCCTCATGCTCTGATAAAATATCGACGAGAGTCAGCAGTGGGAATAGTTTAGAATTCTCTATATTAAAGAATGGAGAAAATACAGGAATCAAATTCCGTGGTGTTCCTAATGGTCATGAATTTACATCATTATTATTAGCTGTTTTGAATAATGATGGCAAAGGCAAAAATATACCGGATGACTTTGTGATAAACAGGGTTAAGGCACTAAAGGGACCAATTCATTTAGCAACCTATGTCTCTCTAACCTGTACCAACTGCCCTGATATTGTTCAGGCATTGAATATAATGGCTATCCTTAACCCGGATATCTCGCATGAAATGGTTGATGGTGCTATAAACCAGGAAGAAGTTGATGCTTTGAAGCTTCAGGGTGTTCCGGCTGTTTTTGCAGATGGAAAACTTATTCATGTTGGTAGAGGTGAGTTTGGTGAATTATTATCAAAACTTGAGGCTCAGTATGGAAGTCAGGAAACAGTCACATCTGTGATTGCCAGGAGCTACGATGTAGCTGTAGTTGGAGGAGGACCTGCTGGTGTTGCAGCAGCTATTTATTCAGCTCGTAAAGGGTTGAATGTGGCGCTGCTTGCAGAACGAATTGGGGGACAGGTTAAGGAAACGGTTGGTATAGAAAATCTTATTTCTGTTCCTAAAACAACGGGAGAAGAACTTTCTAATAACTTAAAAATGCATCTTCACGATTACCCTGTTGATATACTTGAACATCGTAAAGTTGACAAGGTAGAAATTGAAGATGGGGAAAAAGTACTCTATATAAATGGTGGGGAAAAGATAATAACTCCGGCACTTATTATTGCTACCGGTGCTAGTTGGCGTAAGTTGAATGTACCTGGTGAATCTGAATATATAGGTAAAGGAGTTGCCTTCTGTCCGCATTGCGATGGACCGTTTTATAAGAATAAACATGTTGCAGTAGTTGGGGGCGGTAATTCTGGTATAGAGGCGGCAATAGATCTTGCCGGAATATGCTCTAAGGTAACTGTTTTTGAGTTTATGGAAGAACTTAAAGCGGATAAGGTATTGCAGGAAAAAGCAAAAAGCCTTCCTAATGTAGAGATAATACTCAATACTCAAACTATTGAAGTTGTGGGTGATGATAAAGTAAAAGGTATAAAGGTGAAAGATAGAGCTACCAGAGAGGAGCAGGTAGTGGGTCTTGATGGAATTTTTGTACAGATCGGATTGGCTGCAAATAGTTCAATATTCAAAGATGTGATAAATGTAAATCGCTTTGGCGAAATAGAAATTGATAGTCACTGTAGGACGAATGTTCCGGGTGTTTATGCAGCTGGAGATGTTACCACCGTTCCATATAAGCAGATTATTATTGCGATGGGAGAAGGGGCTAAAGCTTCATTGTCAGCTTTTGAAGATCGTATTCGGGGTAATATTTAACTCTGTTAGCTTATATAAAAAGAGATACCAGTTGGTATCTCTTTTGTTTATTCTGATTTTTATTAGAACCTACCTAAAAAATTCTCATCCCTGTTTTGCAAGCTGAATGAATATAGTATGGGGGCATTATACACTTGAGAGCTTTTTCTCTCATCCAATTGTACAACATAGCCTTCAGAAAGAATCTTTCTTTGAAAGTTACGGCGATCTAAAGTTTTACCAAGAATGATTTCATATATCTTACGTAGTTCGGTCATTGTAAACTTTTCGGGTAATAGTTCATTCCCTATCGGTATTACAGGTAGCATTGTCCGGATTGTTTCAAGTGCCATTTTTATTATATTCTCATGATCAGAATATAGGCTCGGTAGAGTATTTATATCATACCACTTAGATAATTCTCCGTCTACAGTAGTTAATTTTACTTCCTCATATTTTACAAGAGCATAAAAACCCAGAGATACAAATCTTCTTAAAAGCCATTGTCCTTCGCCTTTTGTAGTCTCATTTCTCTCTACGAAGTCTATGTTTTGCTTCATTATTGTCCTTTTAGGGTCACTAAAAAGATAAAATTGTTTCAAAAATATGTCAGTCAATCCAGTTCGTGTTTTTAGTATCCGATAAGCCGCTTCATCAGCTGCCTCATTATTGAACATGAATCCTCCGGGGAGAGACCAGTAATCTTTCAGACTGAATTTATTTAATAAAACCTTCAGTTTCCCTTTGTGAAAACTAAGAATGACACAATCGACCGAGAATCCGGGGTGAATATTCTCTTCGTTATATGGCCAAAACTTATTTGTACTCATCTTTTGTTAGAACTTAAATTACTTATTATAAGTGCAAAGGTAATAATTAAAAAACATCAAAAGTGCGTTATTGTGACGCACATAATATGTTTTAAAACATATCTGCGTTATTTAGACGCACTTTGTAGTTTGAAATCCAAATATTAAAAATATATTTGCGTCATGATAACGCACTTTAAGCGATAAACTAAGAAATCATGAGAAAGACATTATTATTAATCGGAGCTATATTGATTACATTATATGGCCAAACTCAAGAAAATTTTTTAATTGTAGAAAATAAGAATGGAGCTACGCTTGGTTATTCTCCGAATTCAGGTGTGAAAATTATTACGGTGAATGGCCTTAAGTTTAAAGATTTGAATAAGAATGGAAAACTTGATAAATATGAGGACTGGCGCTTACCTGTTGATCAAAGAGCTAAAGATTTAGCAAAAAAAATGACAGTTGAGCAGATTGCAGGCTTAATGCTTTATAGTATACATCAGACTATTCCTGCTCAGGATTTTGGCTTTGGGTCAAGTACATATAATGGCAAGCCTTTTTCTCAAAGCGGAGCTAAGCCATGGGAACTGACAGATGATCAGAAGCAATTTCTGAAAGATGATAACCTCCGACATGTATTAATAATGACTGTACAAAGCCCGGAAATAGCAGCTAAATGGAACAATGAAATGCAGGCATTCCTGGAAGGCATAGATTTGGGCATTCCTGGAAATAATAGTTCAGACCCACGTCATGCAACCACAAGCGATGCCGAATTTAATGCAGGTGGCGGAGCAATATCCATGTGGCCGCGCGAATTAGGACTGGCGGCAACATTTGATCCTGAGTTAGTGAAACAATTTGGAGAAATAGCATCTGTTGAATATAGAGCGTTAGGTATTGGAACAGCCCTATCCCCGCAAATAGATTTGGCTTCTGAGCCTCGTTGGTTTCGGATGGGTATGACTTTTGGAGAAGGAACAAAGCTGGTTACAGATATGGGACGTGCCTATATTGATGGCTTCCAAACATCTGCAGGTAAGGATGAAATTGCTGATGGATGGGGATATAAGAGTGTAAATGCAATGGTTAAACACTGGCCAAGTGGAGGACCGGAAGAGGGTGGTCGTGACGGGCATTGGGCATTTGGTAAGTTTGCTGTATATCCTGGAAATAATTTTGAAGAACATTTAAAACCTTTTACAGAGGGTGCATTCAAGCTTGATGGAAAAACTCAAATGGCATCGGCTGTAATGCCTTATTATACAATATCGTATAATCAGTCTAAAGATGGTTCCAATTATGCAAATGGTTTTAATAAATATATAGTTACAGATCTTTTACGTGAAAAATACGGTTATGATGGAGTCGTTTGTACCGATTGGTTAATTACAGCTAATGAAGGGCCTACACCGGATGTTTTTGCCGGAAAGCCATGGGGCGTAGAAGATCGGTCTATAGCAGAAAGACATTATCTGGCTATCAAGGCTGGAGTAGATCAGTTTGGAGGAAATAACGAAAAAGGTCCGGTACTTGAAGCTTATAAGATGGGAGAAAAAGAATTTGGTAAATCTTATATGAGAAATCGCTTTGAAAAATCAGCTGTGCGCTTGCTTAAAAATATATTCCGTCTTGGACTATTTGAAAATCCATATCTGAATACGCAGGAAAGTTCTCGATTAGTTGGTAATCCTGAGTTTATGAAAGCTGGCTATGAAGCTCAACTAAAATCTACAGTCTTATTAAAGAATAAAGATAATATTCTTCCTGTTAAAGATCGAAAAACCGTATTCATACCAAAAGTATATACTCCTTCGACTAAAAATTGGTGGGGCATTTGGACAGAAACAAAATTAGACTATCCGGTAAATCTAAATATTGTAAAAAAATATTATGATGTTACTACAAACCCGTCAGAAGCAGATTTTGCATTGGTTTTTGTAAGTAATCCGAAAAGTGAACATGGTGGTTATTCTCTGATAGATCGTAAGTCTGGCGGGAATGGATATATACCAATTTCTCTTCAGTACGATCCTTATACGGCTACCGGGGCCCGAGAAAATAGCATTGCTGCGGGTGACCCTGTGATAGATCCTACTATTACAAACCGTTCTTATAATGGAAAATCTACACGGACAAGCAATTCTAATGATCTGGACGTTTTATTAAAAACAAGAGAGATGTTGGATGATAAACCTGTTATTGCAGTTATTGACGTCTCCAATCCTATGATATTTAATGAATTTGAAAAATATATGGATGGCATAATTATAAATTTTGGAAGCTCGGCTCAATCGATATTGGATATTGTTTCTGGTAAATATGAACCATCAGGATTGCTTCCGGTACAAATGCCGGCTAATATGTCTACTGTAGAAAAACAATTTGAAGATGTTCCATATGATATGGAATGCCACAAAGATACTGAGGGTAATGTATATGATTTTGCCTTTGGATTGAACTGGAAAGGTGTGATAAAAGATAGTCGCACTAGTAAATACGCTAAGCCTTAAATTCAGAAAAAACCTTTTTAACCCTATTTAATACTTTAAACAATGAAAAAAAGAATTTATTCTCGAGCTTTACTATTGGCTCTGGTTTCTACAATGGGTGTTTCTGCTATAGCACAAACGAAGACACCGACAGATACTACAAAAGTTGCGGATCCTAAAGCCGGAGGAACTGCAAATGTGATGTTAAATGCATCGGCAGATAATGGACCGCGTGCTGTAAATATCGGGTTACCTGCAAGTGTAGGAGGTACTGTTATTTTAGAGAATGGATTGCCTGTAACGTACGATTATATGGGACAGATGCCTACTCTCTTGTGGAGGCAGGATGCAGGAATTGCAAAATTCGGAGTACTGAATGTTTCCGAAACAGCTCTTTTTGCAAGTGATGTTGGTGTATCTGTTAGTACATGGACAAACAGGGGTACTGAAAAATTTAAAGGGTCGGCAGGATTTACAACTAACTCTTTTGGATTACTAAGAGGGGATGTTGGAATCAGTGGCCCGATGAAGAATGGATTTTATTACTCACTTACAGCATTTATAAATATGGATCCGGGAACTTTCCGTTCCAATATATCTACATTTATGGATAAGACTCAGATATATAAAGGTGTTATCAATAAGAAATACAGTAGAGGGCAGATCGGATTACAATATAAATTTGCATATAGTGAAGCTATATCTACTAAAAATAGTCCATATATTTATCATAAGGATGGAACAGTTGACAAAATTCCTGGATTTAGAATAGGGAGGGATTCATATCTGGAGCAATCCGGTATCTTGAATGTGATAGATCCTATAACAGGAGAAGCAAAAGCATGGGATGCTATGAAAGATTTGTCAAGTACTTCGCATGTTATAGACCTGATGGGAGATCATAAATTTGATAATGGTATGATGTTGGATTATACGTTGCGTTATCATTATGCAAATTCAGGTATGTATAACCCATATTTATCTAATATTAGTAATGCAGAGCAACCAAGTGCTACTCCTAAAGAAGGTGATAAGAGGTATTTCTATGCTGATCATCCGGATCAACCTTATACCGGGCTTGTGCAGAATGGTATGATGATTGCTGCTCCAAGTACTGTAAAGAATACGGTAATGGCTCGTTTCGAATTAAGCAAAAAATCGGAAAAGCATCATTGGATGGTGGGATTTCACAACTGGTATTATAATGCAGACAAAGTGAATATGGCCACATATAGCTATCAGTTTGAAGCTGCTCCAAACCCAAGAGCATTGGTTTATGAGCAATTCGATGGAACAAACTGGGTGTCTAAAACAGATCAGTATGGTAACAGAAATCATAATGTTGCTATGCAATATTACAATGGGGTAGATAATAAAATGGCTATTGTAGGTACAGAGAAATGGACTGTTAATGACAGGCTTACTTTCGACTTGGGTACAAGATTAGAATGGCAAAGAATAGATGGAGACTGGTATTCTGCTGAAGATCGCGCTGCTGGCGGAACAAATTGGGTATCTGGCAAAACTACGGATGTAAAGAAAGACTGGTTTAACATAACTGGTACTGCCAGTGCTACATGGAAAGCATTTCCTAATTTAGGTACACCGGACAAACCTATGAATCTGGGATTCCTTGCAGACGTTATGTATATACAACAAGCCGGAAAACTTAGTATGTATGCTGGTGCAGATGATCCGGGTATCGAAAAATGTGAAATTCCGGGCTTCTCTGCAGGTGTGTACTTTAATCATCCGATGATTAATATAGTATCCAAAATGACGAAGATTAAGCGAACAAACTTCAAGAATAATTCGACATTTAACAAAGTAATAGCAGGTGAAACTGTAACTGAAAAACAAACTATCAGCTATGATGTAAATACTATCGGATGGACTACGGATATTTTATTCAAACCCTTTAAAGGATTCCAATTACATGCATTGTTGACACTCCAGAATCCTAAATATGAGAACTATGAGTTTGAAGTATTTGGAGAGCAATTCAGTAACAATGGTAATGTAGCACGTAGCGTATCCAAGACTTTGATAGAGATCGACCCTAGTTATTCTTGGGGTAAATTCAGACTATGGGCAAGTGCTCGTTATTTCAGCAAAGAATATGCAAACTATCCTAATACACTGGTATTTGCTGAACGCTGGGAAACATTCGCCGGGTTGAACTATAAATATGATAAGAATGTAGATTTCTCTATTAGTGCAGTTAACTTGTTGAATCAGAGTGGCGCACAAGGTTCTATTTCTGGAACAAACACAACAACAGCAGAACAAGCAACAGCTCTTTATGACAAACCGTTAGTGGGAACATACATACGTCCGTTTACTATCGAGTTCAAGACGAAAATTAAATTCTAAATACTCCTAAATAGAATATTATGAAAAAGATAATAATAAAAATGCTGATGCTTTTGTCAATAGGAGTTTTGATTTCCTTAAATACACTAGCTCAGGAAAGTAAAACATTAAAACTTATAAGTTATAATGTTTATTGGGGAATGAGACAGGATAGCACTGAAAATAAATCTCAATTTGCGAAATGGATAAAACAACAGGATCCCGATATATTGGCATTGCAGGAAATGAATGGATTTACTCAACAAAATCCGGAGTTTGCTCCGAAGGGTTCAAATCCTAATAACCTGCAAAAGCTAGCTGAGAGCTATGGACATCCTTATGTATTTATAGTAAGAGAACCGGCTCCTGATGGTTCTATCAGCTTTCCTGTTGCTATTACTTCCAAATATCCGATTGTAAATGTAACCCGTGTTGTAGAAAATGCTTCCCATGGTTTTCTTACAGCCGAAATCGGAGGACATCATTTTGTAGTAACACATTTCCATCCTTTTTCATCCGAAAAAAGGGGCTATGAAATTGATCAGATACTGGCTACTGTAAAATCAAAGCCAGCTGATTGGAAATGGTTATTTATGGGTGATTTGAATTCAGTGTCTCCACTAGATAAGAGTGAGTATGATAATAATCTGTTGCGTGATTTTATCAGGGAAGACAGAAAGAAAAGGCCGCATAATAAAAACTTAGGGAAGGATGATGAATTGGACTATACTATACAACAGAAGATTTTAGATTTCGGATTTATTGATGCGTTCAAGGTATCCCATCCGCAATTTGTACCATCGGCTCCCACCAAGCTGTTCTATGATCAGTCGAAATTTCCTCTTCGCTACGACTATCTCTATGTGAGTGCGAATATGAAGAATGATATCGTAAAATGTGAGATAATAAAAGATGATTTTACTGATGTTTATTCTGATCATTATCCTGTATTATTGATATTTAAAAAATAAAAGGACTCTCTTAAACCTTATAGCTGCAATGCAGCAATACACAAAACAACTCTATAATAATGGCAGGGTAATTTATATAACCTGCCATTTAAAATCATTAAGAGAATAATTAAAAATATAAGACATGAAAAAATATAAATTATTACTATTGGTCGCTTTATTAGGTATTATGCCATACTCTTTTGCACAAAAGGGTTCTAAAGATAATACTGTTACATTTTATTTTACCCGTCATGGTAAAACTATATTGAATACAATGGATCGTGTACAAGGATGGGCTGATACACCACTTACACCAGCCGGAGTAGAAGTGGCTGAATACCTAGGTGTAGGATTAAAAGAACTCGGTATACAGTTTAAAGCTGCATATTCCAGTGATCTGGGACGTGCCCGCCAAACAGCCCGTATCGTATTAGATAAAAAAGGACAGGGTAATATGGCTGTGATAGAAGTGCCAGGGGTACGCGAAACTAACTTCGGTAGTTATGAAGGCGAATTCAATCCCAAAATGTGGAATGATGCAGCACTGTATCTTCATTATAAATCATATAAAGAGATGATGGCAGCTATGGAGAAGAATCCGGCGTTGTTAAAAGATATGGTAGATTCATTCAAGGCTCTGGAAACATTGGGAATCGGAGAAGACTACAATGAGGTAAAGGCCAGAGGACAAAAGGCTATTCGTGAAATAGCAGAAAAAGAAGCCGCCAATGGAGGTGGAAATATTCTGCTTGTAGGTCATGGTATGTCTATCGGAATTTTCCTTTCGGATCTGGATAGTTATGGTAAAAAACCGGATGCAGGACATATGGGTAATGCTGCAGTATGTAAGGTAACGTATAAAGATGGCAAATTCAAGTTGGAATCGTTTGGTGATATGAGCTATATAGAGAAGGGTAAATTGGTTTCAGGTAAGTAATTAAACGCAGGGAAATGTTGGGATACACGTTAATGGCGCTATCCCAACATTTTTTTATAAATGAATTTGTAATGAAAAGAAATACTATTGCTCTTTCGCTTTTACTGGGGCTCAGTTCTGTATCTTATACTCAAGCGCAAACCAAGTCATGTATAACAGTAGATGGAGTACGGATCGTAGATCTGAATAAGGATGGAAAGCTTCAACCATATGAAGATATCCGTTTGCCGGATAGTAAGCGTACGGCTGATTTAATGTCTCGTTTGACAATAGATGAGAAAATAGATCTTGTAATGGGAACCGGGATGAAAGGTTTTGAAGGGCTTATTCAGGGTATGGTTGTCGGGGGAACAGAATACTTAGTTCCGGGTGCTGCGGGAACAACTTTCCCATTGGAAAAATATGGTATTCCGGCTATTGTTATGACTGATGGCCCTGCAGGTGTACGTATTAGCCCAACCCGTAAAAATACATCAGATACATTTTATGCAACAGGCTTTCCTGTTGGAACATTACTCGCATCTACATGGGATACGAAGTTGATAGAAAGAGTGGGAGAAGCTTTAGGAAATGAAGTCCTAGAGTATGGTTCGGATATTCAGTTAGCTCCGGCACTGAATATTATGCGTAATCCTCTATGTGGTAGAAATTATGAGTACTATTCGGAGGATCCTGTAGTTTCAGGTAAGATTGCGGTAGCAATGACCAACGGTATTCAAGCTAATGGTTCGGGTGTATCTTTAAAGCACTATGCTGCAAATAATAGCGAAAAAAACAGAATGGATCTTAACGTTCATGTATCACAAAGAGCCTTGAGAGAAATATATTTGCGAGGTTTTGAGATCGCAGTTAAGGAATCTAATCCGGCTACAATAATGTCATCATATAATAAGATTAATGGTAAATATACATTTGCCGATTATGATTTGTTGACAACTATTCTGAGAGACGAATGGGGGTTTAGAGGATTAGTGATGACTGACTGGTTTGGCGGATATAGCGATGCTCTTAAGGCTTTACAAAATAAGACAGTAGAACATAATACATCTCAACAGCTTAAAGCCGGAAATGATTTGTTGATGCCGGGTATACCTGCCCAAAAGCAAGATATTATAAAAGATCTACAATCCGGGAGCTTAACGGAAAAGGATTTGGATATTTGTGTTGAGCGGATATTGAATATGATATTTGCCTCTAATACAATGCGTGGTTATAAATTTTCTAATAAACCTGACCTGAAAGCACATGCTTTAGTTGCAAGACAGGTTGCCGCCGAAGGAATGGTATTATTGGAAAACAATAGGGTATTGCCTTTAGCATCAAACGTGAATAAACTAGCTGTATTTGGTAGTCTCTCATATAGCTTTATAGCAGGAGGTACAGGCAGTGGTGATGTTAATAAGGCGTATGTGATATCTCTTACTGAAGGATTGACTAATGCAGGTTATGTAATAGATCAAAAGCTTAGCAATCTGTATGTACCATTTGTCGAAAAAGAAACTGCCAGAGTAAAAGAGCAGATGAAGTCTAACCCTTTAGCTTTAGTCCCATTGATGCCTCAACCTCAACTGAAAGAATCATTGATCAGGGAAAGCGCTGTGAATAACGATCTGGCGATTATCACAATAGGCAGAAGTTCTGGGGAGATGGATGACCGAAAAATTGAGGATGACTTTTATCTGACTAAAGAAGAGCAAGACCTGATAGAAAAGGTGTCGACTCAATATCATGCACTAGGTAAAAAAGTGGTTGTAGTAATAAATGTTGGAGGACAGGTTGAAACCGAGAGTTGGAAAGGCAAGACTGATGCGCTTCTTCAGGCTTGGTTACCGGGGCAGGAAGGCGGAAATGCGGTTGCAGATATACTAACCGGAAAAGTAAATCCGTCGGGTAAATTAACTATGACTTTCCCTGTGAGATATGAAGATGTTTCTTCTGCTGATAATTTTCAGGGATTACCTGCTGATAAACCAACCGATGTGATGTATAAAGAAGGTGTCTATGTAGGATATCGCTACTTTGATTCATTCGGGGTGAAACCTGCATATGAATTTGGATATGGTTTGTCCTATACTAAATTTGACTATTCAAATATAAGATTGAATGACAGGGATTTTGATAAAGAATTATATGTAAGTATAGATATAAAGAATTCCGGAAGTGTAGCAGGAAAAGAAGTTGTACAACTTTATTTATCAGCTCCTCAGGGAAGTATTGATAAGCCAGTAAAAGAGTTGAAAGCTTTTGCCAAGACAAAGCTGTTGCAACCAGGCGAAGCCCAGACTTTAGTTTTTAGGATCACACCTAAAGATCTGGCTTCATTTAATGAACAACAGTCTGCATGGATTGCCGATAAAGGAGTATATAGAGTCGAAGTGGGAGCTTCTTCCCAGAAGATAAAACATACTGAGGCCTTTAGCTTATCATCAACTAGTGTAGTAGAAAGAGTAAACAATGTGATGGACAAGATAGTTGAGTTTAACGATATGAGAAGATAAACGTATTAACATTAGATAATAAAATAAACCCGGCTATTAACCGGGTTTATTACTTTGTGATCCATAAATCAACAAAGTGTAACTAAAATACTACCATTAAATCCATTATTTGCCTGCTTTCAATTCATTCGAAAATGAATATGGAAGATCAGTGTCTTGAATACCTCTTTGGGTATTAGGGGTTTGTGACATCTTATAATTTATGTTTACCCCTTTCATTAATATATCGTGTGTTAAGTAATTCTTCGTGTGGTTTTTACCATTCACTGTCATAGATGATACGTATCTCTTAGATTTGTCATTATCTGCTTTAATAACCACTTTCTTCCCGTTGTTCAGATTCAGTGTTACACTCTTAAACAGTGGAGAACCTATAATATATTCGTCAGTACCCGGACAAACTGGATAGAAGCCTAATGCAGAGAATACATACCATGCTGATGTTTGTCCATTGTCTTCATCTCCGCAATATCCGTCAGGAGCTGCAGTATATAATTTATCCATTACCTCACGAATCCAGTATTGAGCCTTCCAAGGTTCAGCAGAATAGTTGTACATATATATCATGTGTTGTATAGGCTGATTTCCATGTGCATAGTTACCCATATTCATAATCTGCATTTCGCGGATTTCGTGTATTACACCTCCATAATAACTATCATCGAATAATGGTGGTACATTGAATACCGAATCCATCATTTGGTTGAATCCTTGTTTTCCGCCCATTAAGTCTATTAGTCCTTGTGGGTCGTGGAATACCGACCACGTATAGTGCCAGCTATTACCTTCAGTGAATGCATCTCCCCATTTCAACGGATTGAATGGAGACTGGAATTTACCATCTTCGTTTTTGCCACGCATTAGTTTATGCTCAGGATCATAAAGATTTTTATAATTCATGGCATGCTTGGCAAATATCTCAATTTCACTCTGTGGTTTACCTAATGCTTGTCCCAGCTTATAGATAGTCCAGTCATCATAAGCATATTCCAATGTGCGGGCTGCACTTTCGTTTATCTTTACATCATAAGGCACATAACCGAGTTTGTTATAGTAATCCCAACCATAACGGCCGGTTGATTTTACTTTAGGATGTACGGCATTAGCGCCATGTACAACAGCCTCCCAAAGTGTTTCTATATCATATCCACGAAGACCTTTAAGGTAAGCATCTGCGACTACCGATGCCGAGTTGTTACCTACCATACAACCACGGTGACCCGGGCTGGCCCATTCAGGAAGGAAACCGCTTTCCTTGTAAGTATTGACCAAACCTTCCTGCATTTTCACATTCATATCCGGATACATCAGATTCAGGAATGGGAACAGACAGCGGAATGTATCCCAAAAACCTGTATCCGTAAACATATATCCCGGACGTACTTCTCCGTTGTATGGACTGTAGTGCATCACCTTGCCCTGAGCGTCTATTTCGAAGAAACTGCGTGGGAATAAGACCGAACGGTACAAACATGAGTAGAATGTACGCAGATTGTCGATGTTATCATCTTCGACTACAATCCGGCCTAAAACTTCGTTCCATGTTCTTCGTCCTCTCTCTTTAACCTCTTCAAATGTGTTATTGCCTAATTCCTTTAGATTGAGTTCAGCCTGCTCAGGGCTAATAAATGATGATGCTACACGGGCATGTACTATCTCTCCTTTTCTTGTAGAGAAACCGATAATAGCTCCGGTATGATTTTCCTTCGCTTCTGTTTCTCCCTTCCTTATCTCATTATCACCGACTGTTGCTTTATATGTAAATGGCTTATCAAATGTTACAACAAAGTAGTTCTTGAAGTTATCGGGTACACCTCCACTGTTGCGGGTAGTATAACCTATTATCTTGTTTTCTTCGGGTATGATTTTGATATACGATCCTCTGTCGAAAGCATCTACAATTACATATGAGTTATCATTTTCCGGAAATGTAAAACGGAACATAGCAGCACGTTCTGTAGGTGCAATTTCTGTCACTACATCATGATCAGCCAGATATACTCTGTAGTAGTATGGTTTGGCAACTTCTGCTTTATGTGAGAACCAGCTGGCGCGTTTATCCTGATCAAATACTACTTTTCCTGTAACAGGCATGATCGCAAATTGACCATAATCATTGATCCATGGGCTTGGCTGATGTGTTTGCTTAAATCCACGGATTTTATCTGCATCATATGTATATGCCCATCCGTCGCCCATCTTACCTGTTTGTGGCATCCAGAAATTCATGCCCCAGGGCATAGCTATGGCAGGATAAGTATTACCGGTGGACAATGAAAGTTTTGATTGAGTTCCAACCAAAGGGTTTACATAATCAACGAGTTCTCCTTTTTGAGCATTCATACTGAGTATGCTGATAAGGCACCCCAATAATATAAGCTGTAAATGTTTCATTATTCGATTTTTTTATTTTTAATATATTGTAATGTTTCTCCCGGTTTTGATAACGAAGGCGCTACAGATTCGTCAGCTACCCCCCACGACATATTAGGGTTAGTACCCAGTACGAATTTTATATCAGCACCGTTTTTTATATCGTCATAAGTGATGTATGTTTTGTTATACTCTTTTCCATTCAGGTACATAGCTTGTATGTATACATTTTGCTTACTGTAATTTTCTGTTGTTACAGATACTTTTTTACCATTGCCTAAGGTCATCTCTACAGATTCCATTCCCGGAGAGCCTATAGCATAAATATTACTGGACGGACAAGTAGGGTAGAAGCCCATACAATTGAATATATACCAGGCAGACATTTGTCCGCAATCATCGTTCCCACTGAGTGCATCGGGCTTGTTACCATAAAATGTATCCAATACGTAGCGGATTTTTTCCTGAGCTTTCCATGGTTGTTTCACATAGTTATACAAGTAAATTATCTGATGACAAGGTTCATTGCCATGCCAGTATGCCCCAATACGTCCTTGTATATCGTGTGCGCCGGGTATATCTTCCGGTAGTTCCATCGTAAACATATCATCAAGACGTTGTATAAAAGTTTCTTTACCCATTTCGTTAATATATCCTTGAACATCTTGTGGTACATACCATGTATATTGATAAGTAAATCCTTCGGTAATATCTCCCCAACCATGTACAGAGCCAGGGCCTGTATAGGCTACAGCATCAAATGGTGTACGCCAGTTGCCTTCAGAGTCGCGTCCACGCATAAATTTGGATTCAGGGTCAATTATATTTTGGTATGCAAGTGAGCGATTTAGGAAATATTGATAGTCCTCTTCTTTCCCCAATTTCTTTGCTGCCATAGCAATGCAATAATCATCATATGCATATTCCAGTGTTTTAGATACAGATTCGCGTTCTTTGTCAAAAGGCACCCATCCCATTTCCGTATATTCCGGAAGACAGTCATAATTAGGGTTCATCGCCGTTTCTCTTATTGCAGCATACGCCCGTTCTTTATCGAAACCTTTTATATCTTTTACAATAGCATCCGCTATAACCGATACCCCATGATAGCCAATCATACACCATGTTTCATTGCCATAGAATGACCAGATAGGTAGCATATGTTCCACGCTTTGGTCGTAGTGTGCCAGCATAGAATTGATCATATCTGCATTTCTCCCGGGATTGATCAGATTAAGTAATGGATGATGCGCACGATAGGTATCCCATAGCGAGAATACAGTATAATTGGTAAATTTGTTCTTTTGATGTATGTTCGAATCATGACCTCTATACTTGCCGTCTGCATCCTCGTATACAAAAGGGTGAAGGGAAGCATGGTAGACAGAAGTATAAAATGTTTCCATTTGTTCCTTTGTACCTTTTACCTTGAATTTAGCCAGTTCTTTTGCCCACAATTTTTCACCGCCTTTCTTCAGGCTATCAAAATTTTGAGATTTTATTTCTTTAAGGTTTGTATACGCGCCGGATGTACCTGTAGATGATATGGCCACTTTAACTTCTATTTCCTCGTTCTCGGATGTCTGGAAGTCAAACCATCCCATGATTTTATTTCCATATGCTACGCGGTCGCTGCGGAAACGCTTGGTGTCGTAAATAACAGGTTTACCGTCTTGCATAATGCCTGACCTGGCAAAAGGCTTAGAGAATTGCGCCACAAAATATACATATCGCTCAGGTCCCCATCCGTTAACCAGTTTGAAACCGCAAATAGTAGAGTCATTCTCGATCCTTAATTGTGACCATGCAGTTTTGAACCATTGCACATGATCCATATCAATCATTACAAATGAGCTGTCTGTTTTTGGAAAAGTAAACTTGAATATTCCTGAGTGCATACCTGATGTCATTTCTGCTTTTACATTATAGTCCAACAGATCGACACCATAGTAGTTAGGTGATGCCCACTCTCTATCATGTGTATAGCGTGAACGATAGCCTTCATCCGGGTTTTCATGAGTTCCGGAAATAAACTTTTTTGTTCCTGTACCCGGTATAAAGAGGAAATCTCCTAAATCAGGAATACCGGTACCACTAAGGTGAGTCAGGCTGAATCCCATTATAGTCATGTGGTTATACTTATATCCCGAAGCCGCATCATAATAATCTTTGTCCGTGTCGGGACTCATTTGTATACCGCCAAAAGGGATTTGTGAACCGGGATATACATTTCCAAAACCGGATGTTCCAACGAAAGGATTTACATAGGCATTTAACGACATATCTACAGATGTATCACTCTCTTTTTTTTCTGTACATGCAGATAGTAGTGTAGTAGCTAGTATGATTATTTTAAGATACTTATACATGTTGCTCATTTTTTATAAAATGGATCTCTAATAAAAAGTAACAAAAGTGACAGTTTTTTTATCGTTTTTAATTGTTACCTTTTTTGAACTTTTATTCTATTCAAATAACTATAATAATGATAAACTTTATGAATTAAAGTAGCCGGTTATCGGGATAATGAATAAGGTTTGTCTTCTTCACTATATACCCTTTTTTTGTTTGGCGAGGCTGACATTTCAAAAGTTAGTTCAGCTCCATTCTTTATATCATCATAAGTTATATATGCTTTCGTATACGGCTTGTCATTTAGTTTTACCGATTTTACGTATCGCATTTTGTCACTCACATTATTTGCTTTTATTTCAAGATATTTTCCATTGCCTACTTTTACTTTCATATATGGGAAGTAAGGTGCTCCCAGAATATACTGGTTTGAACCCGGACAAACAGGATAGAAGCCCATAGCTGAGAAAATATACCATGCAGACATTTGCCCGCAATCGTCATTTCCGCAAAGTCCGTCTATACTATTACGATACATGCGGTTCATTATTTCGCGTACCCAATACTGGGTTCTCCATGGTTGTGATGTCCATGCATACAAATAGGCTATATGATGACTTGGCTCGTTTCCGTGAACATAATTTCCCATAACTCCTTCGCGTGTAACATCTTCTGTGTCGGCAAAGAATTCATCTGGCAAGTGCATTGTAAAAAGAGAGTCGAGACGCTGTACAAACTGTTTGTCTCCTCCCATCTGGTTTATCAGTCCCTTCACATCATGGGGCACATAGAATGAGTAATTCCATGAATTACCTTCTATAAAGCCTTGTCCATGGGTATCCAATAGGTTGAATGGAGTTTTCCAACTGCCATCACTCATACGGGCACGTACAAATTCGAGTTGAGGGTCAAATACATTATGATAGTTGAGAGCTCTTTTCTTATATGTATCAGCCACTTTTTGGTCATTCATGCTCAAAGCTGTATTGTAGATTGTCCAGTCATCGTATGAATATTCGAGGGTGATGGAAGATCCGCTTCCACTTTTATCAACGGGGACATAGCCCAGTCTCTTATATTCACCTGTGCCATCATAGTAATCTACATTAGAACTGTTTACCATAGCCTCGAGTGCTTTTTTCTTATCAATGTTCAGCCCTTTGTCGATAGCATCGGCAAGTACCGAAACAGAATGATAACCAATCATGCACCAGTTTTCATTTCCCATATGTGACCAAACAGGCAGAGCCTTATGTACACTCTGCTCATAGTGGGCAAGCATAGAATTTACAATATCTACACTACGATCCCTGTTGATCAGGTTGAATAGAGGGTGTAGAGCTCTGTATGTATCCCATACAGAAAAGATAGTATAATTAGTGAATCCTTCAGCCTGATGAATGTTATGATCTATCCCTCTATATTGTCCATCTACGTCCATATATACAGACGGGTTTATCATAGTATGATAAAGTGAAGTGTAGAACATCGTTTTATGATCCTCATTACCCTGCACATCGATTACCTCAAGTTCTTTTTCCCATTTAGAGAATGCTTCGGCTACAATCTGATCAAATGATTTTCCTTTTGTTTCCGCTTCCAGATTTTTTACGGCTCCTTGTGTACTGACTCCAGATAAAGCTACCTTCATTATTAGCGGAGTGGAAGCATCTGAATCAAATTCGAAATAAGAAACAATTTTCTGTCCTGCTATTTCCGGAAAATTTTTATGTAGGTTGAATTTTCTCCAAAAGCCGGTATATTTAGGCTTTTCCTTATCTACATAACCATAGTTTTTAATAGGCTTGGATAAAGAAATAGCAAAATAGGTGTAATTCTCCCGCGCCCATCCGTTTGTGATGCGATAGCCTGTAATTAAGGTGTCATTTTCCACTCTCAGGCTTGCCCATAGAACTTTTCCATCATAGTTGTAGATACCATGGGTAAGGTCGAGAAGTATTTTTTGTACCTCATTATTTGGATATGTATATTTATGGATACCTACTCTTTCGGTTGCAGTCAGTTGTGCTTTTACTTTATAGTCATCCAGTGTAACTTCGTAAAAGCCAGGACGTGCTGATTCTGTATCATGCGAAAAGCGTGAACGATAGCCCGCATCAGGATTACTGGCTGTTCCCGGATTGAACTTTAAAGTCCCTGTAGCTGGCATTATCAGAATATCACCCAGATCGGAATGGCCTGTACCACTGAGATGGGTATGGCTGAATCCGACTATGGTTTTATCATCATGTTGATAACCTGCACAGTACTTATAAGTATCTTTCTGATATACACCATTGACGTTATGAGGGATAGTATCTGTATCAGGACTCAGCTGGACTATACCATGGGGAACGCATGCTCCCGGAAAGGTATGGCCCATTTTTACTGTTCCAATCATTGGATTGACGTATCTTGCCTTATCTTGTGCAGATACTATCCCGCTCATAAACAATAGTGAAAGAGTGAGTGTAATCTTATTAAATAGCATATTTTTTTATATTCAGCTGTAAGTAATTCACAGCTCGTAACTAATTATTTATTGTTGACTTTTCAGATATTCCTGATATTCGTTCCACATGCCTTCTATACTGGCTTCCGGTCCGAAAACTATCTTGATGGCACCATCGAAACTCCATACATCCAGTTCTTTGGCTGTGCGGTGGAATTTACGGATAGCATCCGGATCTTTTGTTGTAAGCCATTGCAGGAAGAAACCTGTAGTACGATAACCATCCATCCAGTTACCACCAGGCTTGCGGGTACTCATATCGAATAGTCCGGCTTCTGCCCTTACAGCATCGGCAATACCTTCGATGCATGCCCAGAATGTTTTATTATTTCCATAATTACCTATACCTTTTGGTTCATATTGGTAACCGTGTGTTAATTCATGATAAAGTACGCCACGAGTTTCGAAATCTAATTTATACAAAGACTCTTTTGCAGATTTCTCTATATGTTGAGTGCTGTATACTATATTAATGTTAGGAGAACCACCTCCTTTCGCAGAAACTCCATCATAGTCTTTCAATGTATAATCTATCTGCTGAACATCTACGATTGAATCTGCAGTTGAAAAATAAAGTATTTCGGCAACCTTCTGTGTATGATATTTTACATATTCATCGGGATTCTGTACCAATTCATGGTATATCTTACTTCCTTCTGTATCCGGGTCAAGTGATTTGAAATTCACTTTTGGATATTTGAAGTTCTCCCATCCGGCTTTCATGTTTTTATCAGATAGAATGACATCTGCAATTTTTAGTGTGTCATTATTTATTGTCGCAGCTTCAAGTATATATTGCTTAAATTTTTCAGGATTTTGTACCACGCAAAGTATTTCCTGGTAGCGGGAACAAAAAAGCTGGTCTTTTCTTTCATCTACAATCGTCCATTCTTTTCCGTCGTTCGATCCTTTTAGTGTCCAGTTGGCAGGATCATTTGCAGGGAGCTCCCCTGTAGAGTAGATTTTATAACTTAATACAGGAGTATTGTATGAAACATCAAACAATAGTTGATTGTTTCCGGTACTTCCAGTATAAGTAGTCGTTGGATTATTATCCAAAAGTTCAGGAATGTTTGTCGGTATAGTCTGGTTTTGACAAGCTAATATGGGAATAAGCAGAATAGATAAGAAAAGTTTTTTCATGGTGTTTTTTCAGTTTCAAGAATGCGATGTATATGTTATAAAAGAAGTACAATTATAGTTTTTATCAAGAGAAATTAAGGTATCCTGTTTTGCAATAAGAGTATCTTTTCTTTCATTTATTCAAAGATTTGGGATAAATAACCTGCAATTCCGATATAACGGGAATTGCAGGTCATTATTTATTGCTAAATAGATTAATTGAATCTATTACTTATCTTAATTCCATCCTGGGTTCTGATGTCCTTCCAGAGAAGGGTTTGCTTGCATTTCAGCTAATGGTATTGGCCATAATAATGCATGTTCAGGAATTCCACCAACTTTAGTAAATCTTTCAGGTTTATTCTGAATTACTGCTGTTCCAAGCGGAACCCATTTTAGTTTACCTGACTTCGAACCATTTGCTTCCGGATATAGGCGTGTACGGCGGATATCGTCCCAAATCTTGAATTCTAAAGGAAACTCATGGAAGCGTTCAGTTAAGATAGATTGTATCAAGGCATCTCCCGTAGCTGTTTCGTTTCCTAATCCTGCACGTTTACGTACCTGGTTAAGATATGCTTTCGCTTCAGCTTCTTTTCCTGTACGTGCAAGTCCTTCGGCAGCAATCAGTAATACTTCGGCATAACGCATTGTTGGCATATTATAATCTCCATCGCGTCCTTTTATCGTAGCTTCCTCATCAAACCATGCCCAGTTGCCTGTGCTGCCTAGTTTTCTGGTGATTACTTCATCATTAAGAGTGTAAGTATATTCCCAGAAGAAGAATTGTTTTTCGTGTCCGCGAATATCTGCCGGATCGTAACTGTCTATCAACATATCGCATGGAAGATAGGCATTGTATAAGCCCCCCGCAGAAAAAATCCCCCACTGGGCTGCATCTGTTTCTATGGCACGATGATAGTATGAATTACCTATATCAAGTGTTGTTTTGTTAAACTCTTTTGCAAAGATAATTTCATTAGACGTTTTTGTAGTCTTGATCACGTTGAATGCAGAGTTTAGGTCGTCGCTACTTCCGTCAGCCTGAATAAGCGCATGAACCTTACCTTTTATTACTTCTTCAGCCATAGCTGCGGCTTTAGCATAATATTCACTACCGCCATTAAGAGGTGCACCTGCCCATTGCAAATAAACTTGCGCCAATAATGTTTGCGCCATTGGTTTTGTTACATAACAACCATTGTCGTAGAATGCTTTATTTGGTAATGCGTCGCCTGCCAGAGCATCAAGTAAGTCTTGCTCTACCTTTTTATAGATTTCAGCAGCAGACATAGGCTCCTTATATATATCATCCAATGATAAATAAGGGAAATCTATATATGGAACATCTCCAAATTCCTTTGCCAGATAAAAATAGCTGTATGCTCTGAAAAATTTACCTTGAGCAAGGAAATTTTTTATCTGACTTTCACTTAACACACCTGTCATATTAGGAATGTTGGCAATAACAAAGTTTGAGCGTGAACTACCTTTGTAAAACTCATTCCAAAGTTTGTCTGCAGTAGAGTTAAATGCTTCAATATTAAAGTTAGAGTTTTCGGAAGCACTGGTAAATGTTCTGTCTTTGCGTTTGTCAACAAAAAGCCCCGACATAATACCTCCCCACATGGTTGCCTTAGGTGTCCAACCACCGTCTACATCGGTGTTATGAAGGTATGGAACACCACCGAAGTAAAGCGCGTTTACCCCTGATTTTGCATCAGTTTCTGTCTTCCAGTGCTGATCTGCACTTTTTTTGTCTTCCGGTTCTTCTTCCAAAAAACTATCACATGAACTCATTAATAATGAGAATATAATCATGCAAAAGACGGATATATATATTTTATGTAATTTCATATGATTATGATTTTATATTTATTATTACAGACTAAAATGCTACATTGAGACCTAGTGTAAATGTTCTTGGACGCGGATAAGTAAAGAACTGACGATTGGCTCCCCATTTATTGTTGTCTAAGCGTGACGAGTTGTCCGGATCTAATCCCTTATAATCTGATGCAGTAATCAGGAATGCATTGCTGACACTTCCATAGACACGTAGTGAAGAAAGGCCTATTTTTTTGATAGTGTTAGAATTGAATGTATAACCTAATTGGATCAGATTAGCACGCAGGTAAGAACCATCACAAACCCATGTGTCATCTGCGTCCGCATTACTACCCATACCGAAATTCTGTAAGCGTATGGCTTGTGAAGTACCACCAGGGTTTAACGTCGGATGCCATGCATTTGTGTATAGACCATCAAGTCCATTTGTTAGGAAGCGTCCTTCGGTAGAGTGGAAAAACTCTTGCATTATATCGGCTCCCCATGAAAATTGAAGATCGAGTGTAAGGTCGAAATTTTTATAGCTGACAGTATTGATAAATGATCCCATCCAATCAGGCAAACCATTACCCAGAATTTGACGTTCTTTGTATGTTACCTTTTCACCTATAGTTGATGGTATATTCATTGTCTCAGCATCCCAATTGGCAGGGTTACCATCATAAATTCCAGCTCTTTTATATCCGTAGAATGTAGACAGTTCTTCTCCTTCGCGGATTAGCATTTCGTAATTTGTAAAACCATCCTTAAGTATCTGGCGTTTGCCTGTAAGAGGGTCAACAGACGAGCTTGGATCTAGTTTTTCAACCCGGTTTTTATTAAAACTTAAATTAAGAGTAGTGTTCCAATTTAGAGAAGCGTTATCTATTGGGTATGCATTGATCAATAAATCAAGTCCACGGTTAGAAACCTCTCCTACATTCGTTGTCACATTAGCGAAACCTGTTGATTTAGGTAATGGGCGCTCAAGAAGCAAATCGGTAGTATATTTATAGTAATACGAAGCTTCTATGTTAAGACGGTTGTTAAACAAACCAAGATCTACACCGAAATCCCATTGGTTGGTTCTTTCCCACTTCAGGTTGGGGTTGGCCATCTTGTCCAGATAGGATACTATCTGCAATTGATTACCAATAATTACTTTGCTTTGACTTAGTGTTGGTAAAGAAGCGTATACTCCTATTTCTGAGTTACCTGTGACTCCAAAAGATGCATGAGGTTTCAGTTTACTGATAATTGTATTATCTTTCAGGAAATTTTCGTTAGAAGCCATCCATCCCAAACCAATAGAAGGGAAGAAACCATATTTATTATTTGGTCCGAACTTGGATGAACCATCGACACGACCTGTTGCTGTAACCATGTATTTATTATCGTGTGAATAGGCTATACGCATGAAATATGAGTTCATAGTCCATCTCTCATGTTTGCTCTCAAGTGATGGACGCTCTGTTCCGTTACCAATGTTATAGTATTCATAAAAGTCATCACCGAATCCTGTACCAATACCTTTGAAATAAGTATAGTCGCGTTCTTGCCAAGACATACCCGCCATAGCGTTTATGTAATTTTTACCTAATGTTTTAGTATAAGTCAGGTAAGTTTCTTCCTGCCAATAAAGGGTATTACCATTGTTAGCCTCAGCCCTTCCGAGAGAATTTAGACCAAGTATAGGGCGCGGAGTGGATGGTTCGTACTTCTTTTCACGCTGGTTTTGATAGTCAACACCAAACTGTGTTTTCAGGTCAAGACCTTCTGCCAGATGGAATGTAAGAGCTGCATTACCGAAAATCTGAGTTCTGTATTGCATATTCACAGTTCGTTTCAGCATCTCCACCGGATTACCCATTGCTTCCGGAGCGAATCCTTGAGTTTTGCCACCTGGGTTATTTTGATCAACGGGAATTGAGGTTGTTTTATAAGAATTTGTTTGCATATATTCACCATCCAATTGTACCGGCAGCCACGGTAATTGTTCTATCATGGTACGCAATACACCTTGTCCGTATGGGTTGTCTGATGTACGGTTACCCCAGGTGTGATTTACCATTAAATTAACGGCTGTTGATAACCATTTTGTTGGTTTGGCATCATAGGCCATCTTAGCATTCACACGCTTCATGTAAGAATTGAGTGCAATACCTTGTTGATCGGTGTAGTTAAGGAAAGCTCCTACAGATGAGTTTTCATCACCATGCTGAATGTTAACCTGATGATTGTGTGAGAAAGAAGTACGTGTAGCCTCTTTTTGCCAATCGGTATTATATTTAGGTGAACCATCAGCATTGAAGAGACGTTCGTCAGTAAATATCTGAGATAAATCTGTCGTATAGTTAGTTCCCCGCCAAGCGTTGGAGTTTTCGAGCCCTTGCTTAAAGGCCGCCATCCATTGATTGGCATCCATCATATCCATATATCTAGCCATAGTGCCTACAGACATAGATCCGGCATAGGAAATCTGTGCTTTTTTACCTGTATTACCACCACGTTTGGTTGATACCAGGATAACACCATTGGCACCACGTGCACCATAAATGGCTGCAGAAGAGGCATCTTTCAGCACTTCGATTGATTCTATATCATTTGGGTTCAGGAATTGGAAGTTGTCCATTACTACTCCGTCAACTACATATAATGGATTTGCTGAAGCTTGGATAGTTGAAATACCACGGATAATAACACGCATTTCCCCTCCTGGTTGTCCTGTGTTAGAGAAAATGTTTACACCGGCAGCTTTACCTTTTAATCCGTCAAGAGCATTAAAGGTTTGCCCCTTGATGATATCGCTACCTTTAGCTGTAGCAATAGAGCCTGTTACGTCTGATTTACGCATAGTACCATAACCTACGACTACTACTTCATCTAAGGCTTTAGCATCTTCTACTAATACCACATTGATATCAGCTCTTCCACCTACAGTAATTTCTTGTTTATGGAATCCGATGAACGAAAATACAAGTGTAGAACTCGCATTCGGTACATTTATAGTATATGCGCCGTCAAGGTCAGTGATTGTTCCTGTTGTAGTTCCTTTGACTACAACGCTGACCCCGCTTAACGGCTCTCCTGTATCATCTTTTACTGTACCTTTTACGGTTATGTTACTTTGTTCGATGCTCAGGTCTTCATTCACATCTTTCGTTATTGTTGGTGACGATGCAAATGAATATTGAAAGAAAATCAGAGAAAGGAATAAGAAAAGTACCCTTCTTCCATATTCTTTACCCGAAGCTTTACTTGCAGATTTTTTTCTCATAATATGATTTTTTTTAGTTAACTTGAATTAGTTATTTAAGAGATTACTCTTTTTGATTTGATTGTGGGATGATTTTTCGATGTTTACATAAATATGGTTTTTAAAGGTTAATAAATAAGCAAAGCCCTGCCTCGGAAGTTATCCGAAGCAAGGCCTTATAATTATTGACGAATCAGAGCAGATCTCTGTTCTGATTTGTTTTTGTATATTAAGAAAAGAATTGCTAAATTGTAAATCTCTCTCTCTCTCTCTCTCTCTCTCTCTCTCTCTCTCTATCTCTCTCTCTCTCTCTCTCTCTCTCTCTAATAAAATACAGCTAACATCCAAATTATCAGATGATAAAAATATCTTTTGAGTTGAAATGTTTTGCATAGTATATAAGATTAAAAAAAGTAAGATGTGGCACTATTTTTTCATTAATGCAATGTTAATAAATATAAATATATCTTTATATATTCTAATTGACAAAAAGAGTATCCTGATCTACGTGTGGTAAATCAGGATACTCTTTTTGTTTTTTGGGATACTATTGGGGTTTGCTCGCTGAATCAGCTGAACGGTATTCCTTGGGAGTCATATTGTATTTTTTAAAGAACTCCCTGTAGAAATAAGATTTGTTGGTGATACCTACCTTGTATATGATTTCCTGAATAGTGAGGCTTGTTGTTACAAGTAGTCTGGCAGCTAACGTAAATCTGTAATCTTTGATAAAGTCGTTTGGTGGAAGTGATGTTATTTTCTTAAATCTACGATATAGGTTTCGTGTATTTATTCCTAATTTATCAGCGATTAATTCCGGACGAAGGTTTTCTTCTTCTATATTTTCATCAATTATAGATATGACCGAATCCATGAAATCCTTATCTTCCTGATGTATGAGTTGTCCATCTGTATATTCATAAGCACTTTCCGGTGAATAATAATAATCTTTCAATTCTTCTTTTGTTATTAGCAGACGGTTTACCAGTGACTGTAATACTATTGGTGAGAAAGGTTTTGTAAGATATGCGTCAGCTCCTGTATTGAGCCCCTCAGCCTGTTCTTTATCGCTGATCTTAGCTGAAATAATAATCAGAGGGATATGTTTTGTGAACTTGTTGGCTTTTATTCGATTTATAAATTCCAATCCATCAATATTAGGCATCATTATATCTGTAATAATTAGTGCTGGAGTTTGCATCTCCAGTATCTTTAATGCTTCTTCTACAGTATTGGCCCCTCTTATAATATATCGGTCGGATAATATATCTGTAATTAACCATACAATGTCCTTATTATCATCTACTATCAGAATAGTTTGTTTGGAAGCATCTTCAGGTCGTTTAGGGGAAAGTGTATCAACTCCGTTTCCGCTATTTTCTCTCTGTTGGATTTCGGGATTCGTTTGTTTTGTGGCTTCTAGGACTGGTAAGTAGACTATGAATTCAGCGAATTGATCTATTTCACTTTTTACTTCAATCTCTCCTTGTAGCAACTTTACCATACTATGGCATATGGATAATCCTATACCATTGCGTGATGTCATTTGAGAGTAAAGGCTATTGTTTTCCATATTTTCAAGGATACGATAACGATCAAATATGTTGGGTATCTTTGATTCCTCTATGCCTTTTCCTGTATTTCGTACTTTCAGTATTAATTTTTCATTTTCAATATCTACAGAAACATTTACTTTGCCACCTTCTTTTGTATACTTAAAAGCATTTGATATAAGATTAATAAATATACGGTTGAAGCATGAAATATCTGTATTCCATTCTAAGTTTTTAGGAATGGATGCATTCAGTTCTACATTGTTTTGTTCTGCAATTGGGATGAAGGATTCTAAATGACGTGTCATTATATCTGAGATAGAGACTTTTTTTATGTTGCCAGCCTCAAATTTCGATTCTTCAATTTTTCGAAAATCCAGTATCTCCTGTATCAGTTCGTTGAGATCATTCACATTATTACGAAGCACATCTGTATATTTTCTCAAGTCATTTGTCTCCAACGTCTTGTCTATATGCTCAGTTACTCCATTTATAACCGTAAGAGGGGTGCAAAACTCATGGGTAATATTTGTGAAAAAATTCAACTTGGCTTCTAATAGTTTTTCTTTTTGTTCTTCTTTTATTTTCCGGGCAATGAGTATTTGCTTGTTTATTATCTTTTTTCGAATCAGATATATGATATATGTGCAGATAAACAAGAAAAGTAAAATATAGCCCAGAATGGCCCATTTTGTGAGATACCAGGGAGCTAATTTACTTATATGTAATGAGTAATATTTCTCATCCGATCCAAATACGTCATTCTTATATCTTACCTTTAGTACATAGTCACCGTAAGGAAGGTTTGTAAATGTTACTTCATTCGTTTTTTGCAATTCAGTCCATGTCGTATTATAGTCTTCCAAAATATAAGAATATTCATAGTTATCCCCATTAATATAATCCAGTGCAACAAACGATATAGTGAATGACGATGTATTAGATGGGATTTCAACAGACCCTTCTTTATTCATATAATTATCTAAGGTATGACTCTCTCCCGATATTTTAAGATCGAAGAATAATAATTCAGGAGCATAGCTGTTTGCCGGATAATCTTCATTCGGATCTACCCAGACCAATCCATTTATTCCTCCAAAAAATAATCTGTTTGTTTGAGGACTCTTCCAGTAAGCGTCGTCCGAAAATTCGGTTACTAATAATTCTGGGTGAGAGTAGTTGTGAAAGAAATCGTTATGGGGATTATATTTTGTTAAACCTTTGTTTGTACTTAACCATATACACCCATCTTCATCTTCAAGAATTCCATGGATCATATCATTAGCTATTCCACTTCTTCTGTCAAATTGTTTAATCTGGTTATTACCATTAGGAAGTAGTTGCATTTTTGTCAGCCCGGAACTGGCTCCAATATAAAATATGGAATCTTTACTGAAATGAACGCTAAGCACGTCACCAATAGCCGAGTTTTCGTTCTTATTCATTTGAATAAAATCGTATTGCTTACTTTCTATATTGAAGCGGACAACGCCATATCCTCCTCTGCTACCTACAAATATGGTAGACTTGCCATCATAATACATAGAATGAAACTCATTACATATTCTATCTCCTTTTTTGGGGAAAAATTCGTTGACAGATTTAACAGAGAGCGTCCCATTCTCTTCTTTTAAAGAGACCTCCAGGAGGCCATTTCCTGCTGTGGCTAGCCATAAGGTTGACGAATTAACTTCACATATAGAATGAACTTTACCAATCTGGTCGCTGGATAAGGTTTTCACTTTATTGTCCCGGTAGGAGTAAAATGATAATCCGGGTCCTTCGGTACCAATCCATATTACATTGTGGAATTTACTTCGTAGAAAACAAAAAACGGAATTGTTGGATAGTCCATTGTCGGTTGTATAACGATTATACAGAGGATGAGCATTTATGTCATTATAATTTTTGATTTGTATAAAACCATCACCTTTTGTCCCTATCCAAAGATTGTCATATTCGTCGGTATAAATTGATCTTATCGGTTTTTGTGTTTTTATTGGTAAATATTCGTGTGTTATATTTTTAAACATTTCGTGGCTTTGATGGTATAATTGCACACCCTGGCCATCTGTCCCTATCCACAGTAAATCTTGTTTCTTGTCCTTAATCGTACAATATATACCAACGCCGGAGCTGGTAATTTCCTCATATGAATCTTTCTGTACATTCAGCTTGATAATTGCACCGCTATTAAATGAAATGAAGAGATTGTCATTAAAAGAGAGAATATTGGAGATACGTCCATTATTAGGCAACTTAGATAGGTCAGCAAGAAATATTTTTGTTTTTTGAGAGGGATTAAATAAATGTAGTTTCCTCTCATTGTCGACAAAATACATTTCATTACTTTGGTAAAAAGCACTGATTATACTTTTGTTATGAAATTTTGTGTCGCTAACATCCAGTTCCAGATCATTGCCTGATTTATTTGAGATCTTTATATTCTTAATGCTTCCATCAGTCATTATCAAATAAAGCTTACCATCGTTGTCAGTAAATAATTCTATAACATTTTCTGTGCTAACTCCCGGCAAATGAATGTCTCTGAATTTTTTAACCTTAGGTGTATAGTATGATATGTAATTTTTTTTTGATATAACCCATGTATTTCCTTTACTATCAGAAGCTAATAGCCTGGCCTCAGGGCATTCTGTATGCGATTCTGTTACTTTCCTCTCTTTCAACGAAAATTTATTAAGACCTAAAAAAGTGGATATCCATAGATTGTCTTCATCTGCCTGAGATATTTTGTGAATTATATTACTGCACAGAGAGTTTTTATTATCCATCTCAAACCTGTATACAAACATGCTTTTGCCATTGTACAAATTTAGTCCATCATATGTACCAAACCACATGTAACCGTTGTTGTCCTGATACATACATAAAATAGCATTGTTTGACAGGTCTAGCTTATATGCTTTATGTACAGTATATACTGCAAGCGATGTTTTTGCAGAAAAAATAAATAGTAAGCAAATTAAGAAGAGTTTATATGTTCTCATTAAACCGAAAGATTGGTGTCTCATAGATATGAATTCTCAAATTTCGTTATTTTTTTCTTTATTTGACATTACTGGATGATGAAAATTATTCAATTTCCTGCCAGATTAGTATATATTAATGCTGTGGTGTAGTTCTGGCTTAGCTATCCTGTAATTGTCTTTGATTTAAGGAATGCCCCTTGATACAAAAATAAGAATATATTTAGAATGAAAAAACTATTTAAGAATTTGGTGAATGAATTATCATTTAGGACAATTTAATGAATGATTTGTTAAAATCTGTATTTGTAAAAGATAACTTATAGCTTGAATATGAAATATTTTTATGCAGTTTTTAGATAATTGCATTATATTTATTATTTTTGCTACCATGACTGTTTAGGTCATTCTTTTTGTCATACTGAGAAACACAACCTCCTTGTTATTTAAAGCTAGAGGAGTTACAAGCTTACAGGACTCAAGATAAAGCTACACTTGGTGCGACATAGAGATTAATACTTTTGATTCATAAACATACTGATTATACAGTTATAAAGAATGAGTAAATCCAATTGGCTGAAGAAACTTATTTTCGTTGACGAAGGTTCTAATGAGCAAGAAGAACCGGCGAAACAGCCTGAAAGAATTTCAAATTTGCGCAAAGATGCTCCGGCAACGCCTCCTCCTTTGCCTAAATCTCCAGTGTCTAGTATGCCAAATATGGCAGGTCTATCAGAATTGTCAATGACGGAACCCCTCGATCCCTCCCAAATAACAGGCAAGGCTGATCAGGAGTTGATGGATAAACTGTGTAATGATGTTCTAGGCCGGCAAATGGCTGATGGCATAGACTATGTGAAGTTTAAACGGTCTGTAGATTCATTGAAAGGTATACAGCCTGATGAAACGATCCGTTTCACTACGGCTTATCTTACATTGAAAGCCACATTTCCTTCTCTGACTGTAGAAAGTCTCAGTCAAACCATAGATCAGTATATTGATTTAATGGAGCAAGAAAGAAAGAAGGGACTGAACGAACTTAATAATCTACGTAAGCAAAATGTAGATAAGAAAGAAATTGAAATAAATAAGGCTATTGGTAATATCGAAAAAATGAAAGCTGAAATACAAAAGTTAACTGCTTTTGTTACCGAGACCAATATGGAAATAGTTGAGAAAAAAAATGACTATGCCTTACGTGAAGCTAATTTCAATGCAACAGTTGATAAAATTGTAAATCAACTAAATGGAGATAAAGTGAAAATAGAAACTATAATTAAAACGAACTAGAAAATGCTACAATTAGATGGAAGTCAGGCTCCAAAGAAGAAATTATGGGAGCAGCCCGGTGGAAAATTAGGTCTTGCGGTCTTGGCAGGGCTTGGAGTCGGGTTTCTTATATTCTTATACAAAATATTGCCTTATCTGATTGAACTCGCTGAAAATACATTGTATTTTGGTATTTTGCTGTTAATCATCGGGCTCATCATATTTTTACTTTTCGATAAAAAATTCCGACAAGTTATAAGTGTGGGATATTTTATCCTTATGCGTAAAATAACTTCCTGGTTTGTGAATATCGATCCTATAGCCATAATCGAACGTCGTTTGGGCATGATGGAAAGATCTATCCAAAAGATGAATGAAAGCATGGGACGTCTGTTGGGGCAAATACGCAAGCTTGAAGGATCTATTGACTCGAAGAAGGAAGAGATGGAAAAGCTTCTCCAACGTGCACAGGTATATCGTGCTAAAGGAAATAAAGATGCAGCGGTAATTGATGAACGCCAGATTGCACGTCTCGAAAAATATATTAATAAGCTTCTTGGATTACTTAAGGATTCGAAACGTTGGTATGAGTCATTGGATAAACTGAGTCAGATGGCAAAGCTAACTGTTTTGGACACACGTAATGAGGTGAATATGCAGAAAGAAGAGTATGAAATGGCTAAGAGTCAACATAAACTATTCAAGTCTGTAATGTCTGTTATGGAAGGCGATCCTGATGAATTAGCCTTATTTAATGAGGCTTTGGAAGCAATGCGTACCGATATTGAAATGAAACTGGGTGAAATGGAACGTGTTATCAGTAGCACTGGAGGTCTGATAGACCAGTTTGAGGCAGATAATGAAGTGGCTTCATTTAAAGGTAGCGAGCTGATAGATAAGTATAATGAACTGGGTATTGAAGGTATTTTCAAGACATTTGAAAATAATGTAAAGATAAATGAAAGTAAAAAAACTGTTTATCTTTCACCGAATGAATATAAAACAATCGAGAGCAAAAGTATGACACAGAATCCTGATTCTGATGTGAAATACTTCGACAAATAAAAATAAGTTTAACTTAATTGAAATACATTAAAATATGGGTAATGTTAGACCTTGGGTTAAAGTTGCTTTAACCGTATTAGTAGTAGCAATAATTGCTGGAGCTATCATTTATTTACGTGATAGTGGTATAATGGGCGGTAGCTCGGATTCGGGTAAAAAAGGTGGATTGTTTGGCAATAAAATGCCTACATACACAGTTGGTGTAAATACTTATGCCGGATTTACTCCTATCATATGGTTGAATGGTGGATTAAAACCAAACGAAGAATCTGTTATAGCAAAAGAATATGGAATTATGCTGAATATAGTAATTCAGGATGATTTTATTGCCGGCCGTAACGGTTTGAAGAAAGGTGAAGTCGATATGATATACTGTACGGCAGATGCTTTGCCTACAGAAATGTCTGAGAGTGGAGATATGACAGATGTACGTCACTTCATGTTGTTGAACTGGTCTCGTGGTGCTGATGCAATTGTTGTGAACAGATTTATCAATACAGTTGCTGACCTTAAAGGTAAGAAAATAGCAGTAGCAGAAGGAACTGCAGCACACACTTTGTTAATCAACACTTTGGAGACAAATGAAATCAATCCGGATGAAATTACACTTGTAAAAGTCGAGAATGGAGTTGAAGCAGCTCAGATGTTTAAGGCTCTTCAGGTAGATGCTTGTGTTACATGGTCGCCGGATGATATCGATTGCGTCGAAGCTGTGAAAGGTGCTAAAGTTTTGCTTAGTACAAAACAGGCAACAAACATTATTTGTGACGGTTTGATAGCCAAAGAAGATTTCCTTGATAAAAATCAGGATGATGTAGCAAAAATTGTAAGCGCAATTCTTTATGCAAATTCTAAGATGAATGATGATCCATCTGCCGTAAAAGAGGCTGCCGGATATTTTGCTAAAGGCTTTGGTACAGATGAAGCATTCTGTATTGAAGGTGTGAAGAATATTCGTTTTGCTACTTTAGGGGATGAGCTTAACTTTTATGGTCTGAATACAAATTATACAGGTGTTAAAGGTGATGATCTTTACAGTAAAATGGCACGTGTGTATGAATCTTTGAAATTAACTAAGAAGCCTATGGCCTGGAGGCGGGTTTCTTATCCTAAGATTATAGAAAAACTGGAACAACAAGGTAATATAAAAGGAGATCAGTCAGCTGAAGCTGCTGCAACATTCAGTAAAGCCTCTGCTGAGGTTGAACGTAAAGAGGCAATCTCTAATAAGAAATTAACAATCAACTTTGCTGTTGCTCAATCTGGATTATCTAATGATGCAAAAGGTCTTATCGACCAGGAATTTGTGTCTATTGCAAAACAATTTAGCGGAGCCCGTATCCGTGTTGAAGGAAATACGGATAATACAGGTAACTACAATTCAAATGTGGCTTTGTCAAAACAACGTGCCCAATCTGTCGTAGATTATCTTGTACGTGAATATCAGTTTGATCGCAACCGTTTTATTGTGGTAGGTAATGGACCTAAGCATGCTGTAGATAACGGAGTAGTGGGATCTGATATTAATTACAGAACTACAGATTTTCAACTTGTTACTGATTGATAACGTGTAATTCAAATCATGAATATAAAAGAATTATTTAAAATGGGTGGAAGTATAAATAAGCTTACTTCCACCATTATTGCTTTAGTCGGGTTAGTTATTTTGTTAGTAGTATGGTATTTGCTTACACTGACAGGAGATATTATTCCAAGCAAAATTTTACCTAATCCACTTGCGGTTGTTACATCATATGGAGAGCTTTTTACTGATTATGATTTAGCGGGAAATACATGGTATTCTATACAGCTCAATATTTTAGGATATATCACAGCTATTGTATTAGCCTTGCCGCTTGGCTTTCTTATAGGTATGTTCCCTATTGCCAAAAGTTTATTCAGCCAGTATATCGATGCTATCCGTTTCCTTCCTTTAACAGCTATTACAGGTATCTTTATAGCCTGGTTTGGAATCGGTTTTGATATGAAAGTATACTTCCTTTCTTTTGGTATCCTTATTTATCTGTTGCCAATCATCGTTCAACGAATAAATGAATTACAGAATCCGTCAAATAGTAAAGACTATGTCTATTTGCAGACAATACAGACTCTTGGCGCTACAAACTGGCAGAAATTTCGCCATGTTTATTTCCCGTATGTAACTGAGAAAATTTCTGAAGATATACGTGTAATCACTGCTATATCGTGGACATATATCATTGTAGCGGAGTTGTTGAATAAGGAAGGTGGAATAGGAGCTATGATTTATACATTAGGGCGTCAGTCCAGAACTCCTGAAGTTTTTGCTTTATTGTTTTTGATTATACTTATTGGTTTTTTACAAGACCGTTTGTTCAAATATCTGGATATTCTTTTATTTCCGTCAAAATACAATAAAGATAGTATACTGAAAGGTCTGTTCTTTAAATCATCAAAATAAAGAAGAAATGGAAGAAAGAAACTCAATATCAGATATATTTAATCAGAGTAACGAAGAGGAAACGAATAATAATATAGAGCAAGTTCAACCGGAGGAAATAAAAATTGCGACTACTTCTGTTTTTGTTTCCACACCAGCATCTCCGTCAAGCGACATATATGAAGAAACAGATGTAATAAACCTGCAAAATATAAGACAGGTCTATCCCGGTAAGAAATCAGATTTTGTTTTATTCGAAGATCTGAATATGGATATTAAAGACTTTAAGGGGCAGGGGCAATTTATATCTATATTAGGTGAATCAGGTTGTGGTAAATCTACGTTATTACGCTATATATCCGGATTACAGCAACCCACAAGCGGGAAGATAATGATATATGGAAAAGAGAAAACTGAAAAAGACACCATTCCAATGGTTTTTCAGCAATATTCTTCCTTTCCGTGGATGTCTGTTCTTGATAATATTGCTTTGCCTCTTAAGATGCGTGGAGTATCTAAAGAAGAAAGTTATGAGAGGGCAAACGAAATGCTTAAGACTGTTGGTCTGGAAGGGCATGGACAGAAGTGGGCAAAATATCCTTTACTTTCAGGAGGTCAATTGCAACGTGTAGCTATTGCACGTAGTCTGATTGCTTCTCCTCAGATTCTTCTGATGGATGAGCCGTTTGGAGCATTGGACATTGCTACCAGATCGAGCATGCAGCATATATTACTGAATATATATAACAGTGCAACACTAGATCCTACTGTTATATTCGTGACACATGATATTAGCGAGGCTGTTCTTTTGAGTAACCGCATATATATTATGGCCGCTAATCCGGGAAGAATACATACCGTTGTCGATATTGATTTACCTTTAGTTAGAGATACTTCACTCAAGAAGTCTGAAAAGCTGAATGAGTATGTCAATTATATTGACGGAATAATGACTCAAATGGCAGGTGACGATTATTAGATGAAAGAATCCGTCAGAGAGATAAAAAAATCATTGGAGTATGCCCTGTCTATTGTACTTGTCTTTTGGGTAGTTCATATAGTACAATGGCTTTTTGGGCTTGAGTTTTACTCATTAGGAGTTTTTCCTCGTTCTGTTGACGGGCTTTTAGGTATCATTACGTCGCCTTTCATTCATGGTGATTTTCAGCATTTAATAGCTAATTCTATACCCATGGTGGTGTTGACCACTTTGGTTTTCTTCTTTTACAAAAAGAAAGTATTTCTTATATACAGCCTTATTTGGATTACGGCAGGGCTTCTTACATGGATTATAGGACGTCCTTCATGGCATATAGGAGCCAGTTCTGTTATATACGGACTGGCTTCATTTCTTGTTTTCGCCGGTTTTTTTAGTAAAAATTTCAAGTTGATAATTGTTTCTGTCATTGTTCTTATCCTCTACTCCAGCCTTGTATGGGGCATATTTCCGGGAGATACCCGAATCTCATGGGAAGGACATTTGTCTGGTGCAATAGCCGGATTAATTTGGGCATATATTTTTAGGAAAAGTTTGAAATAAATTTAACAGTTCAACTTTTAATAGTGTTATTTCTAATATTTATATTACATGTAAGTTTTTGTAATATAGATATTTATATGAATATTGTATTTGTAGAAAAATAATTAATTACATCATTTATAGGATTAAAAGTATTTTCAGTCCTATTATAATTTAAATTCCTATGAATACTAAATATTTAAAATTAATATTGGGGGTGATATTCCTATCCCTCGTCTTACCCATACAGGCTCAGGCTCAACCAAGTCCGGGTGGGGTAACTGCCAACTATAGGGCCTGGCTAACACCCAATAACTATAGCAACGGTACCTGGGTTAATAATATCACAGGAGCTCTTTCTGCTGGTAGTTTTTTTGAATCGAGCGTAACTAATCACGCTGCACCCAATAAAGTAAAAGGATTCAATTATCATCAGTCTGCATATTTTGCCAAAGAAGATAATACAAATGCCTTTAACAGGCTGGTAAGTGCTAATACGATGAGTTTAAGCCGAGGTGATAATGTAACAGCAATTATAGTATATGAAAGAGAGGACGATCAACGTTATGATTACCTGTTTTCATTTAATGATGGTAATGCAGACTGTGACCTTGTATTTTATGAAAATGACAATAATGATTTGAGGTTATATTGGCCGGGTACCAGTAGGAGTACTGTTGCAAGTACCCAGGGAAAAGGAATAGTTGCCGTCAGTATTGCTAATAATTCCTCTTCTGCAACAGTGCTGGGATATGTAGATGGTCTTAGTCAATCAACTACAGGTGGCTATCTGAGTTCCAGTGGTATTAGTTCTAAATGGACAATTGGAGCAAACGGTAGTAGTGCTTCGTCCGGTTACGGTTTTGAAGGTAATGTTCAGGAGATAATAATACTGAATGCAACCGGAGGTACAAATAACCATATTGATGCTGCCGACCTACGTAAAATCCATACTTATCTTGCTATAAAATACGGAATTCATCTGGATAATAACGATAACTATGAGCTTTATGATACAGATGGCTCATCGCTTCTCACTCTTTGGAATAGGGACAGTGCCTTTGATAAAAATATTTTTGGTATAGGGCGTGATGATGCCAGTATGCTTAATCAGGTACAAAGTAGCAGTGTTTCAGATGCTGGTATTATAGTTTTTGTAGGTAACCTTGCTGACTTGAATGACCAAAATCCGGCTTTTACGACAAATGAATTGAACGACAAACAGTTTCTCGTTTTCGGTTCAGATGGTGCCAGCGAAACAGCTCATACAATCGCTACAGGTACTGTATATGCAGAAGGAACTTTTATTGATCCACTGATAGCCCCTAATGATTTGAATGTAGTAGGGGCTAAATATAAAGCGCAGCTGACAAATGCAACAACAATGAAAGTGAATTTTTCAGCGAGTGGTTTTTCATATTGTTTTGTATCTACTACATCCGATTTTGATCCGTCGACAACTAAAGCCTATCCTGTGGGTAGCGATGGTTATTTTCATGATGTGGAAATAACTGATACCTACAAGTATGTTAGGTTTGCAGGTATGAAAGTAGGTCCCGGTGGTGTGCCTATCGGTCTGAAAATGTGGCTGAGGGCCGATGACCCTAATTCATTGACATTGGTTCAGGGAATGACTCTCCCTGATTATAATAAAAGCTATTCAATTGCATGGGATGGTTTGAATGCACCATCTGCAACACAAACCGGAGTTACACAATGGAGGGATACAGACCCTGCCAGAACGACAGTCTATAGTAAAAATAATTCCAATGCTGATATACGTACACCGGTTTATATTCCTATACACTACTTAATGAACTATCATCCTGCAATTGATTTTTATACTGACTGGGGTACGAATTCTAGTTCAAACCGATTTTCAGCATTCTTATCTACAACCAAAGGTCCTATGAGCACCGGAAAACCTGTTAATAGTACTACTTTTATGGTAATGAATAGTGCTTTGCGTCCGAGTGATGGTGATAATACTTATATGATATCTTTTCATAATCCTGAGGTATTGACTGGTTATACTCAATATTTGCCGACATTTGGTATTCAGTCTCGTAATGGAGATGGCCGGCCACGTTTAAGGACGAATGTTGCTGTTAATATAGATGCAAAATTATTCAATCCCGGTTCAACTACGATTTCGTCTTATCAATTTACAAATGTTGGTAGTACTATACCGGCAAACAATATTGTTGTAGGTTTTAATATGGCATATGGTGTATATGGTAGTAGCGTTAGAGCCGGTACTTGGTATATGAATGGGAACGGATCTCTAGGAGGTAGCCGTTACCATACCCGTTCGTTGAGAGGACTTGTATCGGAAGTAGTGATGTATGAAAAGGCATTGACTGATGACGAAAGAGCAATGGTAAACTCCTACTATGCTCTTAAATACGGACTTACATTAAATCCTAACTCCTCAGATTATTCTGCTCCGCGATTCGATTACAAATTGTCTAATGGTACATCTTTATGGCCCGGACTGTCTTCGCCAGTAGGTTCTCCTTATCGTTACTATCATAATATTGCAGCAATTATACGTGACGATATAGCTCTTTTAAATAATACTCAGTCGCACTCTACCGAAGTAGGTTCTATACTTCATGTTGGTGTTGCGGGAGAATCGTTGAATTTTGATGGTAGTAGTAAGGTAGGTACTTTTGATAATGACAGAGAAGCTGTTATATGGGGCGATAATCACGGAAAAGGTACAACAGTTGTTGCAGATGCTGATATTTGTGGTGACTTTGAGTCGATCTTTAACAGACGATGGTTTTTGCATAAAGTGTCAAACAATGACCGCCCAATTTCAGTACTTATCGGATTGCAAGACAACTCGACAAATAACCTTGGACAGGAACCTTCAGGGGACCCTGCTACTGGAGATCTGTATAACGTGATCAATAAAGGCAATGATTTTGTTATGATAATTGCCGACGACTCAACAGCTCTTATCCCGGGTAATCCCAATTATGGTAATTTTAAAGCGGTAATTCCAATGAATTGGCTGAATGGCGAACCTCAATGCGCTTATACTTTGTCTGCTGAGGGTACCTATGTTACTTTTGGCTACAAGGCCAATTCGGATGGTTGTGCTGCTGACGAAGATGCGCAGTTTACAGGCTCGAAACAATTCTCATGGACGCAATGGACGTCCAATACCAACACTTCGACGGCTACAGGGCTAACCCTTACAGTTAATACTCCTGTAAATCTGGGTGATAATATTCAGGTTACCGAAACGAAGGTTGCATACCCTACTAATGTAAGAGCGAACCGTAGATATCCACGTTCGGTAAATACACCGGCTAAAGGAAGTTTACGTGTTCAACGTAGAGGTGGAAATATCAATCAGGATGTCGTTGTTACAATTACATTTAATCATCCTGTAATTCCTGAATTTTCGATTTCCGATCTTGATTGCTCATCCAGATCTTTTGAAGAAGTTGAGATAATCGGAGGATGTTCGAACGGAAATTATGTACCTACACTGAGCTTTGCAGGTAAACCCAATCAGGCGAGATACAAAATATCGGGAAATAGAGCTACTGTAACCAAAAGAGGAGGCGTGTCTGCTAGTAACAAGAACGGTATGGTAAATGTTTCCTTTAAAGGGGGAGTGACAAGTGTAACTATTAAGTACAGGACTACAGGTAGAGCAACATCGTCAACACAAGAAATATATATTTCTCCGATCACTCTGCGTCCGGTACCGCCTCCACCTACAATTAATGAAGATGGTTTATCATTTGGAAAACAGGTAAAGGAGCGCGAAGTCACTACTTGTGATCCGGTGGAATATTCATTCTATATTGGAAATGTGAATTGTGATCCGGTAACAGTCAATTTTAGTGATATTTTACCTGAAAAGATGAAATGGGAAATTGGCTCATTCGGATTAGATGCTATCAGTAGTGACCACAATCCTGCATTCGATCCTCAAATTAATCCTGCAACATCCGGTAACGGTGAAGAATTGAAGATTGACGGACTGGTTGTTCCCGGGCAAACAACTTTGATTTTGAGGGCAACCGCTCTGCTTGACGAAGATGCACCAAGTGCAGTATATAATAATAGAGGGAATATAGCTTATGAAATTATTGAAAGTAATGCTACTGTACAGAAGTCTCTTTATAGTGAAGACAGAGAAACGAAAGATCCTTATACCTCTTTTACTGCAGTGTGGCAGCAGCGTCAGGATGAAGTGGTAATGAATCCTACATATAGTCATGCGGCCTATAAATCAGATGATGAGATTGAAGTTGTGTATACTGTTACTAATACCAATGCTAATATTACAGATATGTACCTGAATGTAGATTTCAATGAGGAATTTACTTATGTGCCGGGTAGCTTTGCATATACACAGACCTCAGGTAGCTCCACTCCTCCTGTTCCAGTCTTTATGACACAAGAAGCAGGTGATGCTCCTAATACATTGATTATTGCCGGTGCATCAGATGGTTCGGGTGGTTTTGTATTGCCGACGGGTGTGATGCAGATTAAATTCAAAGTGAAAGCTCCGGCTCTAGCTGATCTGGTGGACGAACTGGATGACAACGATCTACCTACAGGAAAGAAAGTTGATTTGGATATCACTTATGATTTCATGTCGGATATGGATGATCCATGTTTGCAAACAGCCATAAGAGGATTACAAGGTAATAAACTGATTCCGTATTCTGCGATAACACATATTATAACTAATAAGAATGTGACCACAAAGATTTCGAAATAAGTATAGTGCTTCTTGATAGACAATTAAAAGGGTTATATCCATATGGATATAACCCTTTTAATAAATATAAGGTTTTGCTATACTTCTATCTCTAGTCCGTCATATGATAAATATATATTTTCAGGGAGCCTTTTTTGCACTTCTTCATGTAAGCCCATGTGATGGGACATATGTATAAAATAAGCCTTTCTCGGAGCTATTTTCCTTACTTCTTCCAGTGCTTCTTCCAATGTAAGATGAGAAATATGTTCCTCGATCCTTAGTGCACTGATTACCAGGGTGTCCAGGTTCTTCAATTTTGCGTATTCCTCTTCAGGGATATGTTTTACATCTGTAAGATAAGCAAAGTTACCAATCCTATATCCGAATATAGGTAGCATGTAATGCATTACCCTTATCGGTTGGATTTTAATATCTGCTATATTAAATGTCGTGTTATTCTCTATTTCATGTAATCTGAATGATGGCACACCCGGATATTTATTTTCTCTGAAAGAGTAGGGTATACGTATCCTTAGAGCCTCTAAAGTAATACTGTTGGAATATATATCCACATCATCAAATTTACAAAAAGGACGAAGATCATCCAGTCCTCCCACATGATCATAATGCTCATGGGTAAGTAATACCCCATGAATTGGGGAGAACTCTTCGTTTAAGATCTGCTGCCTGAAATCAGGTCCACAATCTATAAGAATTCTTTTGTCTCCTATACTTACCAAAACAGACGCTCGCAAGCGTCTGTTTTTTATATCGTCAGAGGTACATACCTCACATTGGCAACCTATTTCAGGGACTCCTGTCGATGTTCCTGTTCCCAAGAACTTTACTTTCATTCTTATCAAATATCTTTATTAAACACTAATAATTAACATCACATTTTATAAGTAATAGCTGTCTGTTAGTAGCTATACCTGAGTCGTCAATAAATAGGTCTGTAACCTTATTTTCTTAGAATCCACAAATTGGTAAATGTAATACCGTATTTGCTCTGCAACTGTGCTGCTGTATAACGGCTGTTATATTCCCTTTCAATACTCTTTATTTTGTCCATTGCCTGCCCTTCTGTATCAAAACTGCCAATGATAACGTAATATAATCCTGAATCGTTTTTGAGAATAGTAAGGGATTCTCCTGAACCGGCAAAAGCATTTTTTAGACGTTCTGTTCCTTCATATTTAGATAGAGCAGCAATAACTACATTGTACTTTTTCAGTTTCGCCTTATCATCTGTATTTGTATATGAAACACCTTCTGTTCTTATTAGTTTCTTATCAGTATTAAGTAAGTGAGCAAAGAAATCCGGTGTTCCACTTGTTGATTGCGTATTAGCCGATACTCCGGTACTTGTTGTAGGCTGGCTTATGGTTGTCGTTGTAGTAACAGATGTTGTTTTTGGACAATCAGGACAATCTTTGTTAGCTTTTTCGATCAAAGCTTGTCTGTGTTTTGCTGCTTCAAGATAAACATCTCCATTGGCATATTCCGACTCATCATAGATTACATGAAACTGCTCGGATTTTGCTTTTACTTGCGCCATGTAAGCTGACTCAGCAGAACTGTTGATCGATCTTTCCTCGTATTGTTGCGCAGGCGTTGCAGGACTTGATTTTATCAGGAAAGATTCTCTTTTCATTTGATTATTTGTATTTCGATAGAAGTCTTTAAGCGCCTGATCTTGTGACTTACAAGACGAAATAACAATAATTATAGCAAGTAGCAAAGTTGTGTGTAATACTTTCATATTTCAATAAGTTTGTTTAGAGGATATTCTACCTAGTATATTGCACAAAGATAAAAAAAAAGAAGTGTATTTAATATTATAAAGGTTAAAAATGAACTGTTAAGGTTTTGATAGGTCTTTGTGCTGAGATAGTATACAAAATAAGAGGAGAACGATAGCTCTCCTCTATTATTTAGATGTACTTATTAATATTCTCTTTGTAGTATCCACCAATCATTGAACGGGATACCATATTTACTTCTTAATGTAGAAGCATCGCCTAATGCATTGTATTTTTCAAGAATTTCGTTCTTCTTAGCTACAGCTTGTTCCTTAGAATCATAGCTGGCAATGATTACACGATACATACCTTGATCGTTACGGGCTAATATTACATTGTAGCCTTCGTTACCAAATCTTTCTTTTAATGATTCTGCTCCAGGTTTCATAGCCATAGCAGCTATAACTACGCTATATGCTTTTAAACCATTGGCATCACTTTCATATACAGGAGTTACTTTTTCTTTTCTAACAGATTCTGTTGAACTGGTATAAGTAGGTGTAGTTTCTGCAGGTTTAGAAACAGGAGTTGAAGAAACTGTATTTTCTTCCATTTCTCTTTCTTTTGCTGCTTCATATACCGATTTATAAGCACTTTGTTTTGGCTTACAAGACCCGAACCCTATAATTAAAGCCAGGGCCAATCCGATTCCCATTAATTTCTTATTCATATCTTTTTATTAATTATGTTCATTTTAACACTTAACGCAAAATTAATACATTAACAATTAAAATAACGCTTTTTTTTGTCAAATAGTTTGATTTTCACTTTAATTAATAAATTCAAAACCTGTATATGGCACGAGTGCTTTCGGTATGCGTATACCATCGGCAGTTTGGTTATTTTCCAAAAGCGCCGCTACAATGCGGGGTAGAGCTAAGGCACTTCCGTTTAATGTGTGAACTAGCTGTATTTTTTTATCTGCATCACGATAACGACATTTTAGACGGTTAGCCTGAAAATTTTCGAAATTCGAAACAGAACTTACTTCCAACCAGCGTTTTTGAGCTGCGGAAAATACTTCGAAATCAAATGTCAGCGCTGAAGTGAAGCTCATATCCCCTCCACATAAACGAAGTATCCGCCAAGGCAATTCCAGTTCTTCCACAAGGGATTGCACATGAGCAACCATCTCTTTCAGGGAGATATAAGAATGTTCAGGTTTATCTATACGTACAATTTCTACCTTATCAAATTGGTGTAAACGGTTTAGTCCGCGTACATCTTTTCCGTAAGATCCGGCCTCACGACGGAAACAGGCAGAATACGCCGTATTCATTACCGGTAAATCTTTTTCTTCAAGGATTACGTCCCTATATATATTTGTCACAGGAATTTCTGCCGTAGGTATTAGGTATAGATCATCTACAGTAGCATGATACATCTGGCCCTCTTTGTCAGGCAAATTCCCTGTTCCATAGCCAGATGCGGCATTTACTACATATGGTGGTTGTACTTCCAGATAACCGGCTTCTCTTGCTTTATCCAAAAAGAAATTGATTAAAGCACGTTGTAATCTGGCTCCTTTTCCCTTATAGACAGGAAAACCTGCTCCTGATATCTTTACTCCAAGTTCGAAGTCTATTAAATCATATTTTTTTGCCAGATCCCAGTGTGGCAGCGCATCTTCTCCCAAATCAGGAAGGATACCCCCTGTTTTTTCAACTACATTATCTTCCGCTGTTCTACCTTCGGGTACTTCATCAGAAGGAAGGTTAGGTATAAGAACGAGTAATTCCTGAAGATCTTGCTCTGCCTGACGTAATGCATCTTCCAGAATCTTATTTTCTCCTTTTATTTCGGCTACTCTGTTTTTAGCAGCTTCAGCTTCCGTTTTTTTGCCTTCTTTCATTAGTTGGCCTATATGTTTAGACAGGCTGTTGGATTCAGCAAGGCTCGCATCAAGGGTTGTTTGTGTCTTTTTTCTGGTCTGGTCTATCTCCAGCACCCTACCTATAATCTCTTTTCCGTCGAAGTGTTTCTTAGCTAATTTTTTTATAACTAACTCCGGATTTTCACTAATGGTTTTCAGCGTCAACATATATCTGATTTTTATTTAAGATGCAAAGTTATAAATATTTTAAGAATTTGTTATTCAAACCAGCACTTTTCCATTTGATACTTTAGGCATCATTGCCAATAGGCAAAAATTAAGGAGGTAAACAAAAACTCGTTACCTCCTTAATATATTATATAGCTTAATGTATTACTTTAATGCAGATGATTGATTCTTCCCTGCTTTCCAAATTCGGTATTTAATTTCATATCCTTGTGGAGCATATACAACAATCGGTAACTTGCTATTATATCTGATTAGTATCGTTTGGCCCATTACAAATTTGTTTTCATTGGGTTTGTTGCAAGCCATCATCGTAGATCTGGTCTGACCGTTTGATGTAAATTCATAATAGTTGTATCCCCATCCTTGTAAGTCTTTTTCTTCCAGATTACCCATAAGTGAATGGTGGTTACAGTCTACGCTCATCACTTTGCCAGGTATAATTTCTACTTTATACATAGACTCGTCTGATTTCTTACCCAACTGGATTACATGTCTGACCATGCCTTCGGCAGCTTTAGGAAATGGTTCCAGTGCTTTCTCTATATCTTGTTTACTTTGTGCCTGTACCATTCCTGTGAATGATATTAATATGCTCATAGCGAATAAGGCTAATGTCGTTTTTGTAAATTGTTTCATTTTCTTATTTATTTTAATTGATATTTGTTTCGGTTTATGACTGAATAAAAAAGCAAAGGTTTAAATGACTCTCTTTTTATTGTTAATTTTTTAGTTATATAACAATACAACAAGAATACCTTATAAAGGTTTAAAATTTCTGCTTTTTAATGACCTTAAATTCGTATACTTTTAAAGTTTTTTATCATTCGTTTATCGGGAAATAATGGTAGTTCATCGATTTTTACTTGTCTTAAGCCAGTTATAGATTTACTTTTATACTAAAATCAATAAAATCAATTTTATGGAAGCAAATTCGAATGATAAATATCTTTTTAAGAGAGGGAAAAATAATGGAGGTTATGGGCTTGCCGTTTTCCTTATAATTCTTGGTGTTTGGAGTGCGTATTCTTCTAGCCATATTAACCTATGTGCTTGCTGTTCTCGTTTATAATAATATTTATACTGTAAAAGAAATAGATTTAATAGATGAAGAAGAACTTGTTGATAATTCGGAATCGGCAGAAGTTGCTGAAAAAACAGAAATATTAGAGCGTATTGCAATCAAGAATGGTCAAAAAATCGATGTGGTAATGATTTCGGAGGTAATATATTTACAGGCAGAAGGGGATTATGTGATGATACATTCCCCGAATAGTGCATTTTTAAGTGTATCCGGATTGGCATATCCATTGATATCCATTAGTCTGTTATAATGGAGGGTTACTTTTCCACGGATATTATTAAGCATACAGTTAATGTTAGCTGCATTTACACTGTTTCCTTTCGCTTTTCCAGTCTTATTATCCCACCCGGAGGGAGTAATTTCCAGCTTAGTACTGAACTTCGAACGTTCTCCGTCTATAGTGATCCGGCCCATTATTACAACATCACCATTTTTCTTCGATTCCCCCTTTTAATGTAAAAGAGTATCCTGAAAGTACTTCGTCTCATATACATAATTTTATAAGTAATAAAAATAGTTTTAACGTGCTTCGGAAGAAGAACAATCTAGAAGATAATATGCGACATATCAGTGATTTATATAGGAAATCGGTGCCAATTTTAAGAGATTAAAACAGGTACTGTTTTAGTACCGTTTAGTTCTCCGTTTGTGGCTTTTTTATGGCTTTCAAGTGGAATTAATAGTAAAAAAAATAGCTTCCAATCTGTTGATTTGGAAGCTATCATCTTCATTTTTCTCTCTGATATCTTTCAGAGGTTGAGCGAAAGACGGGATTCGAACCCCGCTCTCTATATGCTTATAAACAAATACATTTCAGACTTTCTTAAAAAAATGGGTACCGATTTAGTACCTTAAATTTGTCCCGAATTGTATTGC
>JAITVV010000041.1 GCA_031285625.1 Prevotella sp. | reverse complement strand
CTTGCCAGATAGGCTTTGATACTTATTTTGTTTGCTTCGTTATATGTTGTCATAATCTTGTTTTTAAATTTTACCGAACTTTTCTTACTACATACTACAAATGATTTAAGTAGCTTATTTTCAGATTGAGATATGTAGTATCCATACTAAATTGTAGTAACTATATACCTTGTAATTGTAGTAAGGTAGTAACAAGAGAGTAAGATGATATTTTTGCTACCTGCTACACCTAATCTTTTTCCTTTCACAGGATTATCCGTTATGTAGTAAGGTAGTATGCAGAAGAATAAATCATCTTTATTACAGTTCGTGGTCGATAAAGGGATTCGGCTTAATCTTCTTTATCCGGTAACCATATACAGGAGAGGGATTGCGGTTAATCCGTTTCTGAGTCCGTATAAATCCAGCCTTCCGGATGGCTTCACCCATCCGTTTCTCTGACAGGGGCAAAGAGCTGAACATCCTAAGATAGTTCAGTACCTGAGCCGTTGTCATAAACGAATCGTCCGTATCATCCGGCTTTTCAAAACCCTGCATCAGCATTTCATATTCTACCGTCTGCACATGAAAGCCCGAACTTAACCTGTGTAATTCTTCTATCTCCTTGTCGTCAAACCAATAGCGGACACTTTGTTTGTATAAATAATTTCAGAGAAAACATGATCCATATTGATGGATAAAGCCTTGTCGATATCAATACGGATAACCTCGAATGGTAGAAACCTCCTGCTCCCTGTGGGATCAGTCAGAAAATCGTTGCCGTTCACCGATGCCATAAAGCTCGCCAGATGCGAGTATTCTTCAATGTAGGTATCGTATGGACGGCGGTACTTGACAGCCGGAGTCGTTATCAGGTTTTTGAGTTCGTTCTCGTCACGTTTGTTTAAAGCGCGTAACTGGTCGTCAATATTGATAAACAGATATTCGGCTATCAGGGTCAATACATCTTTTCCCTGCGGATCTATCTTCCCTGTGAACAGATAACTTTTTAATGATGTTGGGCAAAGATGGTCAAGCCATGTTGTTTTGAATTTACCCTGTTCGCCTGTCAGTACTAAACAAGTGTGATTCTGGCAACCGACATCACTCATAGCATTAGCTACAACCCCGATCAGCCACTTTACCAGATACTCGTTCCATTTATCAGGATTGGAGACTTCAACGGTTTGCAAGAGTTGCTCAGTATAACCAAAGTCCAACGGATTCAGCAAAGGCAATCTAGAAAGATATTCCCGGATAGGATGTATCTTTTCCGCAAAGTTGCTTTCGAGGATAGCCCGGATATTATCGGCTGAAGTGGTAATACCAATGCGTACATCGATTTCCCTGCGGAGGGAATTCAGGAAGTATTTGGTTACAGGCCTGAATTCCCCTTGTGCATGGATATCCCGGTACTCAGTTCGGCTCTTTACGGTATTGAACCGAAAGTTGTAGAGTGTCCGCAGCTCTTCTTCAATCCGCTCGTTCTTCGACCTGCGGGTAGAGGCTGATGCTTTTTCTTTCATGGGATTAAGAATCTTCTGCGGTTTTGAATCGGTTTAGAATAAAGTTTAAGATTTCTTCTTTGTCGTAAAAGACAAGTTTTTCGCCGAATCGGTATTCTTTATAATAACCGAGCCGGGCATACTTGCGAACTGTGGGAGCTGAGGCTTTGAGTAGTTTTACAGCCTCTTTCATCTTGATTAGATTACTCATCGCCTTATCTATGGGCGACATTTCTTTCTTGGAAGAGTTATCTTTGACTTCCTCTTCTTCTGGCTTATGCCAGCGTAAATAATTTTTGTTTCGCATAAAATAAGAATTTAGAAATTACAAATTTTTCTGCGAATATAATATTGATAACCAGACTTCTAAAGTTTGTTATAATTAATGATATTATATGATATTTTTACGATATTTCCTTTATTTTTATCATAGAAAAATAAAGTGAATTTTAAGAAAATAGGCATAAAAAAAGCAGGCTAACCGCCTGCTTTTTATGTATATCAATGAACTTTTATTATCTTAAGAGTTTTAATTCTTTTCTTATTTTTACTCTAGCAACATGAATGAATTTGTTTAGAATTTCTTCAGAAGCAATATAATCTCTGTTATTAAGAGCAAGAATAAATTTCTCACATAGTTCTATTTCATCATTCTCTCCATATATATTGATTAGGTCAACTGTATCATATGTCAATTTACTTAAATGAGATGAATTATAAGATAAATCATTAGATGCTAAACGTAATGCCTCGACAATCTGTGACTTTAATATAACAATTGACTTTAATGTGTCCATTCTATATTTAAGACGTTCTTTAGCTATCTCATTTCGTCTATTAAGCCAACTGTTAATAAACCAACCAGTAGCTATAGCTATAACCGAGACTATCGTTACCCAATCTCTTATCTCCATATCAATTCTTATATTTTGATTTTATTTCTTTTTTCCTTTCTCAGAATAAGCTATTGGAATGTTTAACCCAATTAGGTAAAAGAACTCCTCAATTGATTTAAGTTGCTTATTTATTTTATTTGTTTCGTTTTTATTGTAATCAGGTTCTCGGAGGTAACTCATTTCCGGTTTAGACCCTAATCCTGTAAATTTTTGCCATTCAGCTAAACGCTGTTCATCGTTGTAAGCATTGAGATAATGTGCTTTCAACAAATAGCCGAATATTCGCTGCCCAATGTGTTTAGGCTTTTTCTCTCCTGATTCGTATTTTAATATTTCTGCTCTGACTTTGGTTAATTTTTCTTCGAGGTTGTCAGAACTCGGTTGTTCAACTATATTTTCCTCTGTATCCGGCAATGGTCGGCTTATCTCTTCTTCCATAATTGAAGTGTCATATTCCTTTGTCAGAATTCGATAATCTGTGAATACAAAATCGTTTTGGCTGAAATATTGTTTTATCAAATCAGGACGAAGAGAAAATATATCAGATACCCTTGCATGTATACGTGTTTTCTCTGATAGTTCTTTTCCTGTTTTGTAATTGAAGTTTTGTATTTCGGACAAATAATCCCGTACATACAATTCAAATGTTTTGTCCTGCTTGGTTACTTCATGCTGATAGAATAAGTAGCCTCGTTTCAGGAGCCTGTATTCAAGATGGAGCGATTGATGGAGATTGTCCATCAAAAAAACGCCGACTGATTTAAGCTTATATTTGATTTTATTTAACATAAAACAAAAATAGAAAGAATTATAGTAATTTATTCGTAAATTGCCTGAAATTTAAATCTTACATACAAGTACATGGGAAAAAAGAAAATACACAATCAAGTACCAACTTATGACAAGTTACTTATCCCTACTTTAAAAGCATTAAAACAGCTAGATGGCTCTGGTACTATAGAAGAGATTAATGAAAAGGTTTATCAAATAGCTAGTATAAGTGAGGATATTTTGAACATTCCCCATAAAGAAGACGGTATACAAAGTGAGATTGATTATCGTTTGGCATGGGCTAGAACGTATCTTAAAAAATATAGATTGGTTGAAAACTCATCAAGGGCTGTTTGGGCTTTAATTGATAATGATATAAATCCAGATTCTTTTAGCTCTAATGATATTGTTAAAACTGTTAGAACTGAAAATTATCTGTCGAATGAAGAAAATGGTATACAGAGTAAAAACTTAGAAGTAGTTATCGAAAATGAAACCGATAAATTAGATTGGAAAGATAAACTTCTTAAAGTTATTCAAAATATAGATCCTTCTGCTTTTGAAAGGCTTAGTCAGAGAATTTTAAGAGAAAGTGGATTCGTACAAGTTGAAGTAACGGGAAAATCTGGAGATGGAGGCATTGATGGCAAAGGAATTGTTAGACTGAATGGTTTTCTAAGTTTTCATGTTTTCTTTCAATGTAAAAGGTTTAAAGATTCTGTTTCATCAGGATATATTCGAGATTTCAGAGGTGCTATGCAGGGGGCGTGCAGACAAAGGTATATTTATAACTACCGGAAAGTTCACACGTGATGCAATAAAGGAAGCGTCAAGAGATGGTGCACCTCCGATTGATTTAATTGATGGAGATTTGCTTTGTGAAAAACTCAAAGAATTTAATCTTGGAGTTAAAACAGAATTGATCGAGGAGATTACGATAAACCCTGAATGGTTTGATAAAATTTGAATTAATAATTTGAATAACAATGGCTAAAAAAGAAGATAAGAAAATTTGTTTTGTTATATCTCCAATAGGAGAGGAAGGTTCCGAGACAAGAGAACGCTCCGACCAGATATTAAAACACATAATTACTGAACCTGTAAAACAATTAGGATATGAAGTGATTAGAGCTGATAAAATATCTGAACCAGGCATTATTACTACACAGATTATTGAATATATAGTGAGTGCGGAACTTGTTGTTGCTGATTTAACAGAACGAAATCCAAATGTGTTTTATGAATTAGCTGTTAGACACGCGGTAAGAAAACCTCTTGTCCAAATGATAAGAAAAGGTGATGCCATCCCTTTTGATGTCGCGGCAACAAGAATAATACAATTTGATCTTCACAACTTAGATAGCGTTGCGGCAGCAAAAGAAGAAATTGCCTCACAAGTAAAATCTATTGAAACAGGTAGTAATGAAATTCATAATCCTATTTCAGTATCATTAGACCTGAAAGTGCTAAAGGAAAGTGGTGATGCTGAGGAACGGTCTTTGGCTGATATTGTTGAAGCTATTTCTGATTTAAGAATTACAGTTTCAAACATAGATAAGGGGATACAGTCATCTAAAACTGTTGAAGAACTAAAATCCAAAATCGATGCTCTGCCTTCCCGAATTGAAAGTAGGCTATATGACCCTGAAATAAGAAGGCGTAGAAAATTTCATCCTATGATGCTGGAAGAAATAATACATATGGAAATGAAGTTTGAAAATCCGAGTTTAACTTTTTTAATGATAATAAGCTTATTAAAAGATGATTTCCCTTGGATATATGAAATTGGACTCGATACATATAAAGTACTTAAATCATCTAAAACTAAAACTGAGAAGTTGATGTCATTGGAAAATTTTGAAAATACTTTGAAAATGCTTGATCACCCTATATATAGGGAAATATTTGGAAAATCAGAAGAGATGTATATGTTTAGTAAAGATATTAAACATTTTATTCGCCGTTATGTGGAGAAATATTTACAGCGAGAATATAAATAACTTTCCCTTATTTTCTACTATTTCCCAATAGTTATTTTCATTCCCCCAAAACCGATATTTTTTCAGAAGTGCAACACAGATGCAACACAACCCATCTAAAAGCAAAAACAACTCATTGATTTTCAACGAGTTGTTTTTAATATTGGCGGTATGGACGGGACTCGAACCCGCGACCCCCTGCGTGACAGGCAGGTATTCTAACCAGCTGAACTACCACACCGTTTTTTTTTGAGGCTGCATTATCTCTCAAATGCGATGCAAAGATAGGATAAGGATTTGAATCCTGCAATAGCTTTGAGAAGATTTTTTTAATGTATTTTGCAAATAGTTGTTTATCAGAGTGGTAAAAATACAGTCTTTAGAGAATCTTTTGTAGAAAAGGAGTTTGAATAACTTGTCTTAGTCAGTAAAATTAAAAGTTTATCATTTCAATATTAAAATTGCAGGAAAATTGCATTGATTTTTCAGTAAAATGTTTGAACCATGAAAATGGCTTGAATAAAGGGTTTGAAGTGTTTTGTTTTAACCAGTGTTTTAACCATGATTCAACTAAATGAATCATGAGTACAACAGTAAATGTAATTTGTTTTAGAGGGAAAAAGTTATCAAATGGAGAAAGTCCTATAATGATTAGAATATGTAAGGACAGAAAAACTAGGTACAAAAGTTTAGGCATATCCATAAATCCGACATTTTGGGATTTTAGCAAGAATCAGCCTAAAACAAATTGTCCTAACAGAGATTATATTGAAAAGATAATCATTGATAGAAAAGCAGAGCTTCAAAAGAAGATATTAGAACTAAAAGCAGAAGAGAAGGAATTTACAGCCTCAACATTAATTAAGCCCAAAGAAAAGCATAGGCTAAAGAGTGTAAATGAGTTCTATACAGAACTAATAAAAGAAATGGAACAATCTGATAAAATAGGTAATTCAAGAGTATATAAAGACTCCCTGAGATCATTAGAAGCCTATTATAAGAGCAAATTAGATATTCCCTTCTCTGATATTGATATGAACTTTTTGCTAGGTTATGAGAAGTGGTTAAGAAGTAGAAATTGTAAGGATAGCTCCATGAATCTATTTTTTAGAACTCTGAGAAGTACCTATAACAAGGCTATAGAGAGAAGATATGCTAAAAGAGATACATACCCTTTCAATGACTTCAAAATCTCCAAATTCAGCATAAGAACTGAGAAAAGAGCTATCTCAAAAGACAATGTAAAGCTCATTATGAATCTTGACCTATCTAAAGAAAAGGAATATATCCAACTCAGCAGAGATTTATTTGTGTTTAGCTACTTATGCAGTGGTATTAGTTTCTCTGATATGGCTAATTTGAAGCACAATAATATAACTAATGACAGACTTATGTATATTAGGCAGAAAACACACAGAAAAATAAATGTACCTATCTGTGATGAAGCCAAAGAGATAATGAAGATGTATATTGATTCTAATAATGAATATATCTTTCCTATACTGGATCACACTATACATAAAACCAAGATGCAGCAATATAACAGGAAGAAGAAAGTCATATTGAAAGTGAACAGGTATTTAAAGAAAATATCACAGATGACAGGTATTGAGGTTAATCTCACTACCTATGTTTCAAGACATAGTTATGCAACAGTATTAAAGAACTCTGGTGTAAATATTGCCTTAATTGGAGAAACTCTAGGGCATTCAGATTTAAAGACCACTCAGATATATTTAGATAGCTTTGAAAATAGTCAGATTGATGAAGCTATGAAGTACCTGCTATAAATGTGAGATAATTAAGGGAAAGAATACATTTTTATATGTGTTCTTTTTCTTAATTTTACCATAATATAAATATCCTAACATAATGAATTAACAGATGAGTATATTTAATTATTTAAAGAATTTATTTGGAAAAGATAATGATAATATATCTGACAATAAAAGATTTAAGTTTTTTGGCATTTTTAATGTTGTTGCATTTAAACATAGTGGTAAATCGGCTTTTATTCCAGAAAATTTAGATATAGATGAGCATATAGAAAAATACCCTCTTGTTAATTATAGATTTTATTTGTCTGATAATGGTAAATTAAAGGCTAAAGGCAGTAATATTTATTATGATAAAGACAGGCTCTTGTATGTAATTAGCCTAATTACTATTATTCCAGCCCATAATAAAAATAATATTTTTGAGGATGATTATGTCCCAATTAACTCAACTCTAATTAGAGATTTTATTCTCAAAGATTATAAAAATTATCTTGATTATTTAATTGATACTGGTGTAATTGAGTGTGATAATCATTATATTAAAAATGAAAAATCTTATGGGTATAGATTTACAGAAAAGTATGCAGATGTACCCCTTAAAATAATTCTATATAAAGGGCATATAAATAAAGAAACAGAAACTATTCCTAGCAGCATATTTAATGATGAAGGGATAGAAATTGATAACCCTCTATTGAACTATCCTTATTTAAGATATTGGTATGCCCAGAAAGGGTTAAATATTGATATTAACAAAGCCTTAAAATTTGCATCCGATTACACAGAGAAGAAAATTAAAGATGGATATAATACATGGAAAAATAGTAAGACTAAGAAAGGAGATAAGATTCATCCCAAAACTCAAAAAAGAGCTATTCAATTCAATTTGTACTCTTTATCTACACATGATTATAATGCTAAGATAGATACAAATGTTCACAGGTTACACTCTGCAATGACTAACATGGAAAGTGTATATAGAAATTTCATCACTTTTGAAGGAAGAAGGCTAGTAAATTTAGATATAAAAAATAGCCAACCATACCTAGCCTGTATATTATTTAGCCCTCAATTTTGGGATAATACTTCAACTCAATTTAATTATACTCATCTACCAACCAACATTCAAACACTTATAAATAATACAATTATTAACAACACACCATTACACAAAATATTAAAAGATTATACAAATAACATAACAAATACACAGGAGATTAACTCATATAAAAGAAAAGTCTCAGAAGGAAATTTTTATGAATATATGATTGATCAAATCAAAAAAGAATCAGGGAGAGAAATAGACAGACAAAAGGTAAAAGATATGATGTTTGAAGTGTTTTTTTCTAAAAATCAGTATCTGAATCAGCCTATGTATAAGCATAAAAAAATGTTCTCTAAAATACACCCAAATGTATATGAAGTATTTAGATTAATAAAATCAACAGACCATGCAACATTGGCTTGCTTACTGCAATCTATAGAAAGTGAGATTGTATTACATAGATGCTGCAAAAGAGTTTGGGAAGAAGGCAATCAGGAAATTCCTATATTTACTATACATGACTCAATAGTTACTACAGTAGAGAATCTCAATTTTGTTAAAAATATAATGGAAGAAGAATTAACTAATACTATTGGAGTGCCTCCAAAATTAGAAACTGATTACTGGAATTATAAAGAAGCTTTAATGAAGTTATAGTATTCATACGATTGCAATTTTAAGCTAACAGAAAAATTAATCCCCTGTTAGCTTTTTGTTTATATGTGCTTAAGTGAGATTATACATCCCCCTACCTTTTTATTAATAAATCCAATACCCCACCACCAGAAGCAATAAAATAACATAACTATTTTATCTTTTTTCTTCTGCTGCTGCTAGAGTGTAACAAGATATGTATTTAAGAGTGAGATAATCATAACTTAACACCGCCTGTCACTTGGAAATTGGGTTAATCCCCCTATGTTGAAATATTAATATAAAAAATAAGTGATATGGAAAATCTAAAATTCTTACAAACATGGTCAGTAAATGACTTCAAAAACAATCAACAAGTACATGAGATTGAAATTAAAAGGAATGAATCTACAGGTAAATGCTTCTTTACCTATGGAGTAGAAACAGGGGCTTGTTCCAAAAGAGTTATTACAGGAGAAGTAACCATGCCTGTTATATCTCAAGTATGTGTACCAATGACAGGAGAAATGTTTTTCTTACTGCATCAAAGAGGAGAAACATCAGGAGCTACAACCTTAGCTAAATTATAAAATACAATACTTTAATATTTAAGGGTAAGGAGTTTAAATATTCCTTACCTGTTTTTTTACTGCCTTTTAAATACAAAATAGTTATGATATGAATTTAAGATAAATAGCTATTCAAATTTTAAGAAAAACCAATCTATTATTAATTTATCAAACATAATTTAAGTATGGAAACAATGCAACTATTACAAATTAAACCAAATATTATATTACCTGAAAGTAGAAATAATCATTCAGAATATACCCCTAATATTATTGATATTACCCCACTATCAGAAAGACCATTAGAGAGGAGTAATGCAAAGCATTTTATTGAAGCAAATACCAAAGAAACAGACTTATTCCATTTAAAGAATGAATGTGTTGTTCCTGTCTTTTCTAAAGATAATGAAATAACAATCAGTCATTCCAATTTTATAGAAACAGTCTGGAATGCAGCCAATAAATTCTTTCCTAATGAGAGGTTTTTAGAGCCTGATATAAGAGTTTCCCATGTTATTAAAGGGAGAGTTTCAGAAGCAATACATAAGCCAGTCAATCAGTTATTAGAGAGTGATAAGACTATTTATTATGAAAGGATGGCTTTCTGTTTTGAAATACCATCTATCTATCAGGATATTGAGGGCAACAGGCTTAATTTATCTATTGGAGGAGTAAGAGCTTATAATCATGAGAACCTGTATAGTAAGAAAGGAGCAGAGAAGTTTAAAGTATTCATAGGCTTTAAGAATCTGGTATGTTGCAATATGTGTGTATCTTCTGATGGTTATAAGACTGAGATTAAAATTATGAGTGCAACAGACTTGTTTAAAGCTGTTATGGAACTAATCCAACTCTATAACCCAGCAAGGCACTTACATTTGATGAACTCTTTCAAAGATACATCTATGACAGAACATCAGTTTGCACAATTTATAGGTAAATCAAAACTGTATCAATGTTTACCACCAAAAGAGAAGAAGTTATTACCTGAAATGATATTTACAGATACTCATATAAATGCTGTAGCTAAATCTTATTATAATGATGATAATTTCAGTATTGGAGAAGCAAATTCTATCAGCCTGTGGAATGTTTATAACTTGTTTACAGGGGCTAATAAGAGTAGTTATATTGATAATTTCTTAGACAGGTCTTTAAATGCTACTGAATTAGTACATGGCATTAATAAGGCTTTGCATGGAGATAAGGAGTATAGGTGGTTTATTGAGTGAATTTTTCTATATTTGGATAGGGTTTCAAGTGAAGCCTTATCTAACTATAGACATAAATTAGAAAATGCAAAAGTGCTGGATATGTAATGAGAATCAAGCTAATTCAGGAGAGCATAAAATTAAAGCTTCTGAAATAAGAAAACTAATGAAAGGTAAAAAATTCAATGGTTTTTATATAAATGAAAGTGGCCTCACTTCAATAAATACTTCAAAGGATAGAGTGCTTAAATTCCCCCAAATAATTTGTGATTTTTGTAATAATGAATTAACAAAACCTGCTGATGATGCTTACAATGAGTTCTTATCTTATGTACTAAATAGTTATGATGAAATTGCAGCATCTTCCAAGATAGATTTCATGAATATTTATGGTACAAAATGGAAACAGAAGAAAATAGATTTTTATAAATATATAGCAAAACATGCAGGCTGTAAGAGCCATGATGATAAAGGCTGTAGATTGATTGATGTAAGCAGTTTATCATCTTTTATAAAAGGAGAGAATTATATTCAAAACTTTCAGATATTTTTCCAAATAAATTCTATTATACATTTTGCTAATGATGTAACAGATTTATTGAAAGCAGATAGATTTGCTGATTTACTTGGAAATGGGGCTACTATCCCTCTATATTTTAAAGACAAAATTATCATGTTTGGTTCAATAATTCATTCCTTTTTAAGAATAGAATGGATTATTGCAGACGAAATAATTCCAATAAACTTTGATAGTAGATATGAAAATGTTGAAATCTTAGATTTCAATTTTTATCCTAACCCTTTTAGTAATTACTATAGAGATAATGATAATCTTGAAGTTTTAGAGTATCTATTATTTGGGAAATTTAAGGATTGTAGTATAGAAGATTCTAGAGATTATTGTCTTAATAAATTTAGGAGAATATATATTGGAGAATAATCAAAACTTTCTCATTTACATCTATATATAACAAAGAGCTTAAGTCAAAGATAAAGAGAGATAACTTTATATTCTTCTTTTATAAGAATATTAATTACCTTTTTTATTATTATTGTATTAGCCTCATTCAGTAATGGATGGGGCTTTAATTATTTAATCATTATGATATTATTTTTAGAAATAGTGCTAAAAGTTATTGTAGGATATATTATCCTATATGTGATATGCAATGAACCAGCCAACAGAAAGAAAGAGTGATAATAATTACTTTTTTTTGTATCTGAAATTAGACATTCTATATAAAAATAGCTAAGACAAAAAATGTAACAGAAGAGTATAAACTAAAATTCTCTGTTAAATTTTGCATCTTATAATGTCCTAAATTACAAGTAAAAGAGAAATGAGTTTTCAGCACAGGTACTTTCTAAACTATAATAAGTATCTGTGCTATTTTTTATATCATTATCTTAGGAAATTTTCTTATTGTAGAAAAAGCAGTATTTTAGATGAAAAGAAAAATCTCATGGATAAAGTGTATTTAAAACCACCATTGATTATTAAAATCAAAAAAAATATTCCATTTATACCAGATAAGCTACAAGTAATATATTTTGAAGAGTATTTCAATGAGGAGTTAAATAATTTTATCTCAAAGGAATATGAAGGGATATGTAATTTATTTGAAGAGAAAGGTTATAATTTCACTTATATACCAAAACTTATAAAGACTTTAAGCATTGAAGAAGCCCAATATATAAATCCTACATTAAATAAAAAGAATGTTATACCTAGCAGCTTAATTTCTCAGAACATTATTGATAAAACAATGTCTTTCACTGATGTAGCTATTACATTAGAAGGAGGTTTGTTAAGATATAAGGATAATGAAGATGACTACTATATCTTCTCCTATTATCAATTCAGCAATTTAGATAAAACTGAAATATGGGAGCAGATCAGAGCTTACTTAAGTGCTGTTGGTGCTGGCAATGTATTATACAGTGCTTCCCCTCCTCCCTATCCTTACATAGAAAATCCAGATGACAATGCAGACTATGAATTTGATTCTGAATCCCAAAAGCTAATAGAAGAAATTAAGGAACGTATTGCAGCTTTGAAGCAAAAAGGTATCAATGAGATGGTGTTGAAATCCATATTTTCTATTGATTCAGTGAAGTTAAGCAGGCTTATTATCACTAATGAATATAAGATTATTCTACCAGACTATAATAATTTGGAAATAACCATGTATCCACTTCCTAAAGCTGTATTTTTCTTATTTTTGAATCATCCAGAAGGAATATTATTTAAGAATTTACCTGACTACAGAGATGAACTAATTGCTATATATAAGAAAGTATCAGGAAGAGAAAATATTGGTGATATGGAGAAAAGCATCAATGATATTGTTAATCCAACATTAAATTCTATCAATGAGAAATGCTCCAGAATAAGAGAAGCCTTTATTAAGCATTTTGATGAAGCTATTGCTGATAACTATTTTATTACGGGCAATAGAGCCACTCCAAAAAAGATTAGCTTAGACAGAAATCTAGTCACATTAGAAGAAGTTGAAATAAAAGTAGATGTAATCAAAACTCCATTTGAATATATCAAACATAAAAAACACTATAACTACATTGCTTCTGATGATGATACAGAAGATAGCTTTCCATTTTAAAACTATATAAGAACTGCAAGCCTTGTAGTATTCTATTTTGTAATCATATATTTTATTTATTTGCTATCAAGATAGTGGGCTATGAGCTCATGCCAATATTATAGTCTAATCTTCTTCTGTTAAATGATTCTATTCTTGATAAAATAGTTATTTTTGTCATAAATATTTAATCATTAATAATATGGAGAGATAAAATAGATTAGGATATACATAATATAAAGCATTGCTTTATTACTAGTGCTATCAAAAATTCACCACTTTTAAATTAGCCACAACAGTAATAAGTAGATGTTCATGTTATAGGCATGAGCTTCCTTATTGTGGCTGGGTGTTGTGGTGACTACCTTGATAGCAGTAAGGATAGTATCATGCCTACTTTATTTTATTGATACCTCAACAACAAAGGTATTGATATGGGAAGAAAACCTCAAGAACCTTCTCCTAGAAAGAGAAGACCTAGTAGAAATACAGCTTTAAATGAAGCAAAACAAGAAAGATTAGATTCTAATAAAGCTCAAGTAATATCTGAAGAAACAACAGAAGAAGTAGGAGAAATAGTAGAAGAAGCAACTTCATTATTTAATAGTGATAGTGTAATAAGTAATCCTCAACCTACTATTCCCCCATCCATAAGAAAAAGAAAGATAAGAAGTGCGATATTAGATAATAATACTCAACCAAACACTTTAAGTAAAGAAGAAATTCAAGCCAAAATAGATGAAAATAAAGATTATCAGATAAATGAAGCACCAGAGAATAATATTTTAGAAAAATACAGGAAACAAGGGATTTTCTCTCTATCAGATGCTTCTGAAAAAAGAAATTTAGAAGCCTTAAAGTTTTTTCTTATTCATGTTGAAAATATTCAATATTGTACTCCTTTGGAAGAATGGTTTAGAGCTTTATATGAAGCTGTTAAAAATAGGTATACAGAAATCATTGATTACTTACTAGATAATGATAAAGAAGGGGGCTTGATATTTCATAAACGCACAAGCTACTCTCATTCCTATTTTTCTAACCTTTATTATGGCTATCAATACCTTGAAGAATGTTATCCTTGTGAACTACATATAGCTTCAAAAATGGGCTATACAGATATAGTTAAGAAACTAGTAGAGCATAATAAAGTATGTGAAGAGGAATATAATAAATCAACTTCTATAAGAAGAAGCTTCATATCTAACCATATTAGAGAAGAAGAATACATAAACTTAGAAGATAGAAAAGGAAATACAGCACTCCTATATGCAATTCAAAATAACCATATAGATATTGTCAACTACTTAATTCAAAAAGGCTCTAAACTTACTGTATCAATACATGAAGAGAAATTAGAGAGTTATGAGCATGAAGATTATAATTATGAATATTGTTCTAACTATACTGAAACAAGATATTATGATGCTCATTATTATTATACTGTTTCCTTACTATTTAAAGCATATGGATATATATCTTCCTCAATGTTAGCACTTTTAATAGAAAATGGATTAGATATAAATGATAATGGATATAAAGATAAAACTGTTTTAGATAAGGCTTATGAAGATAATAATACTGAGATTATTAAGCTTCTAATTAATCATGGAGCAGTATTATCATTAAAAGAGAATAATACTAAAGTTATTCAAAAACAATGTAATAATTATCAGGAACATAAATCTATTTATGATAGTGAATATTATAATTCAGGGCTTGATATAGACCAACAAGATCAGAAATTTTGGGAAGATATATTATAGCAATATAAATAAAAACAGGGATGCTGAAAACTGATTTAGAGTAAGCAATTAATACATTTTATTTCATGGAAAAATATAAAATATTGAATATTAATGGAAAAACAGATAATGAGATAGGTGAAGTCTTATTTGTTGAAGTATCACCTATAAATGAAGAAAATAATAGCACATATTTTTCATCAACAGAAACTATAACCTTAGTATATCCTTCAACAGAAAAGAACTTATTTGATTTAATGAGTTTAGTTAATTCTTACATACCTATCAATCTTGATGATTTTAGAGAGGTGCAAACCAAAGAGCTACCTAAAGGTAATATTATAACTGTATATAAACATCTTAGTTGCTATACAGATACTCAAAAGATAAAAGATTTTTTAGTCATAAATTTTGATAAATCTAAAAGTCCTGATAAAAGAAAAGACACTATAGAATTACAAATAACAGAGTTAAAAAAGGTTGAAGAAGGAAAATTCTACACTCAGGCTATTAATACAATGAGTGTTATAATACCATTTAATAGTGATAATTTCCTATCTATTCTAAATGAGCATCCTCAAAAAATTATAGTAGGATTAGATTTAAACGATTTCAAGAAGGTAAGTAAGGACTTCCAAGTTTATGAATTGTATGTTCATAAATCACTATTTATTCAGAATATATCAGAATACATATCAGCAATTAGAAAATTTAACATTTTATACACTATAATGAATTAAAAATGAAAACACTAAAAATTATTTTAATAGTAATGTATCTTATCTCTGTTACTTCATGTGATAAAAATGAAGAAGAAACCCAAGATATAAAATACGATATAATTGGTACATCATGGCAAACACAATTTGGCTCTGCCTTTTCATATCCTGTTTTTGATAAATGGGAAAATGGGCGAGAAGTATGGATTACAAAATATCATATGAGTAGAACAACTATAAAATATACTTTTCAGAATAATATAGATGTTTTATTTGAAAAGATCGAGGAATCCAAAGATAGCTATAATGATAATGTTTCTTTCGTTATAACAAATACAACACAAAAAGTATATAGTTATTATCAAAATAATTATTCTTCTCTATCAATTACAACAAATGAAACTCCTTCAAACACCTATGAAGGTTTTATAGAAAATAATAAAATGATATTGATACAACCAACTCCAAATATCAGTAACGACTCTGTCACTTATGTACGTATAAAATGATTACTTGAAGTAAATAATGAAATCTCAAATAGAAACTACAGAAAAAGATACCTATCTGTATTTTTGGAAGATAGGAGGTATAGGAATTATTCAATGCTTAGACTGCAACTATCAGAAAGAAATAGTATCGTTTACTCATGGTTTAAATACCTCGACAACAGGGCTACAATGTCAATTATGTGGACAATTCCAATCAATCAAAGATTGGCATAATAATAAACAAATACATTGTAGCTGTGGAGGTATATTAGAAAGAGAAAAAAAACTATTTTGCCCTAAATGTAAATCAAAGAAAATCCAATACAATATGAGTTTTATAACTTAAAAAAAATATGATAATAGAAGTAATCACTAAAGAAGATAAAACTATAGTTCAAATAGGTTTTGAAGATAATATTAGAATAGATATGCAAGAGAAGATAAAAACGTTATACAGAGTGCAATCACCTGTTAAAAATTTCTCTCTTTATTATCCATTTGATATAGATTTATTAGAAGAATGGGAAGCTGTTTTAAATTGGAAAGAAGTATCTTCAAATAAGCATATAAAGTGGTCTGTAGAATTAATAAATAAATTCTCTGATAAATGGGATTGGGGTATGCTTTGGCTCAATATGTCTGTATTATGTTGGGATGCTGAATTATTAGAAAAATATCAAGATAAATTAGCTTGGGATTTAATAGTAAATACTTCTATTGATTGGATTATAGAATTACATGAAAAGTTTGAGAAATATTTAACTTGGAGTAATTTTAAATATGACTATGATATGATAAAAGAGCATACTACTAATAATAGAAACAGATTTCTTAATAATCCAAATCTTAATTTTTCAAATACTCTTAATGAATTATATCTATATGCAAAATCTATAGATGAAGATAAAGGAGTCCTTATATTATTTGATTCCATAAATCTATATTTTAATAATAAACTATAATAACATAACTTTCCTATCCATTATGTTAGGATATTTTACAGAGTGAATTAACAATAAATTATTAATCAATCATGGTAAAAAACACTTGTTTTAACCAATACCTTAACCAAAAGAAAAAAGCAACTACATTTTACTGTAATTGCTTGATATATTGAGTTATATTTTAAACTTGTTACTTTGTGACAGGCAGGTATTCTAACCAGCTGAACTACCACACCGTTTTTTTGAGGTTGCATTATCTCTCAAATGCGATGCAAAGATAGGATAAGGATTTGAATCCTGCAATAGCTTTGAGAAGATTTTTTTAATAAAATAATCAAGATGTTGCTTCTCAGCTGATTAAAAATAGAGAAAATAATTGATATCGTTAATCCTAATATTAAAAGTTCGTATTAATCTGCGAGGAGATTCAATAAAAAAGGATTATTCAACCAGAATAATCCTTTACAATATTACAAATAGTAAGTAATATTATTTTTTTGAAGCTTCAACAGATACTTTTCTGAATTCTTTCAAAGCTTTCTCTATGTCTAACGATACTTTACGTGCACGTTGTCCTGCTGCTTTGTTTCCGCTTTCAATTTGTGATGCTGCATCCTTTGCGAATGCTTCGAAGTCTTCTTTCAGTTTTTCTACTAAATTTTTCATTCTTTTTATTTTTAAAAAATCAAGACACAAAGATAAATTTGATTTTTAAAAATCAGCTACATATATCATAAATTCTTATTATAAAATTATAAATCGTGTTTTTATTTTGTAAATCAAAAATAAATAGTTTTCTTTGTGAATATTTTCTAATAGCAAATATGTGTAATGGAAGAGATCTGTAAATTAAAAGATATATATAAATCTTTATATAATTTTGAAAAAGAATTTGCCGAAAAAAATGGAATTACCATTAATGAAGGTATGGTTCTTTGTTGTATGAAAGATGGAAAACCTAAATCTGCAAATGAATTGTGTGGTTTTGTCGGTTTATCCAATTCCAGAGTTTCACGTATTATCAATACAGTTGAGACAAAGGGATATATCATTCGTGAAATGGGTGCTGTAGATAAACGTCAAATGATTTTTACATTAACAGAAGCCGGATCGCAGAAAATAAAGGAAATGATGAAACAAGAACTAAATCTATCCGAACTAGTTAAAGAACTAACAAAAATTACTATATAAAAAATTTAAATAACAATTTGCTAATAACAAATATTTATAATACAAAATTATGAAAGTACTAATAGTAGGAGGTGTGGCCGGAGGGGCTACAACAGCTGCACGGCTGAGACGTATGGATGAAAATGCGCAAATAGTATTATTTGAGAGAGGTGAATATGTTTCGTATGCAAACTGTGGCCTTCCATATTATATCGGCGGCACTATCAGTGAACGTGACAGGCTGTTTGTGCAAACAGTAGAAGGATTTATCAATCGCTTCAATATAGATATCCGGGTGAGATCTGAGGTAACTCATATTGATATACAAAACAAAATGGTAACAATTCATGATATTGCTGCCAATAAAGATTATACAGAAAGTTATGACAAATTGGTGGTATCAACAGGTGCAGAACCGATTAAGCCACCTATGCCGGGAATAGGAGACAAACGTATTTTTTCTTTGCGTAATGTGCCCGATATGGATAAAATAAAAGCATATATAGATCAATATAAACCTAAAAAAGCTGTTGTAGTAGGTGGTGGTTTTATAGGTTTAGAGATGGTAGAGAATCTGCACGACGCAGGTTTGGAAGTGTCTGTTGTAGAAAAAAATAATCAGGTAATGGCTCCCATCGATTTTTCGATGGCTACCATCGTACATCAGCATCTAATTCAAAAAAATATTTCATTGCTTCTCGAAGAAGGGGTTACTAGGTTCGAACCAGTTAGTGATCAGATAAAAGTAGTCTTGGAGAGTGGTAAGGAGATTACTACAGATATGGTGATATTCAGTATTGGTGTGCGTCCTGAGGTCAAACTGGCAAAAGAAGCCGGTTTGGAACTGGGATCTCTGGGAGGAATTAAAGTTGATGATTATATGCAAACATCCGATAATGATGTATATGCTTTGGGTGATGCAGTAGAAGTGTTCAATCCTGTTATTAATAAACATTCATTAATACCCTTGGCTGGTCCTGCAAACAAACAAGCCCGTATTGTTGCCGATAATATTATAGATGGTAATAAATACAAGTATAGAGGAACCATAGGTACCTCGATAGCAAAGGTTTTTGATCTGACCGTTGCTGCTGCAGGAGCTTCATCCAAATTACTGAACAGGGAAAGGATAGAACATGTATCATCGTTCACGCATGGCAGTTCACATGCCGGATATTATCCGGATGCTTTACCTCTTTCTGTTAAGGTAATATTTTCTCCTGATAATGGTAAGCTATTAGGAGCACAAGTTGTCGGATTTGATGGTGTGGACAAGCGCATCGATCTCTTTGCTCAGGTTATAAGAAATGGCGGTACTATCTACGATTTACAAGAAATAGAACATGCTTATGCTCCGCCTTATTCGTCAGCAAAAGACCCTGTGAATATGGCTGGATTTGTGGCTGAAAATATTTTGAAGAGAAAAGTAAATATTATTCAATGGCGTGATATTGCGGATCTGAATCGGGCAGATTCGATTATAATAGACTCCCGTACAAAAGAAGAATATGAATTCGGACATATTAAGGGAGCATTGAATATCCCTGTGGATGAACTTCGCAGCAGGTTAAATGAGATACCAACAGATAAGAAAATAGTGGTTTACTGCGCTGTCGGGTTGCGGGGATATATCAGTTCGCGCATACTTTTGCAGCATGGATATACTAATGTCTACAATCTTTCAGGAGGATATAAGACATATTCGTGTGCTGTAGCAGATAATTCACCTAAAAATACATGTGATGTAGTTATTAAAGATGATGGCAAAATGGAAAATAAAGAAAATACAACAATAAAGACAATCAATATAGATGCCTGCGGACTGCAATGTCCGGGCCCGATAATGCAACTGAAAAAGAACTATGACCTAATCATTCCGGGCGATCGTCTCGAAATAAAAGTTACCGATCAGGCTTTTGGCGAGGACCTTAACGGGTGGTGCCGTATGGTAGGTGCTGAAGTAATAAGCATGAATAATTCAGGCGGGGTAATAACAGCTACAGTGGAGAAAAAAGCTAAAGATGAGATTTGTCCTGTAACGAATGGCAGCATAAAAGATAATAAAACACTTGTGGTATTCAGTGACGATTTGGACCGGGCATTGGCATCTTTCGTTATCGCCAATGGAGCAGCAGCTTCGGGTAAGAAAGTAAGTATATTTTTTACTTTCTGGGGACTGAATGTAATTAAAAAAGCGAAGAAGCCCGCTGTACAGAAAGACTTTATGGGAAAAATGTTTGGTATGATGCTGCCATCGAGCAGTAAAAAGCTAGGATTATCCCAGATGAATATGGGAGGACTGGGTAGTAAGATGATGCGCGGGATTATGAAAGATAAAAATATCGACAGTCTTGAAAGCCTTATGCAACAAGCCTTGGATAATGGTGTGGAATTTATAGCATGCTCTATGTCGATGGATGTGATGGGTATCAAAAAAGAGGAGTTATTGGATAATATTACCATTGGGGGGGTGGCTGCTTATCTGGACAGAGCCGAAAACGCAAATGTGAATCTGTTTATTTAGTATCTTTATGTTTTGGTCGGAGTACAAAAAGGTAAAATGAGATGTTATGAGTTTTTTAGATAATATTTTTAAACGAGGCCCAAAGACTGATTTTACTTCATTATTAAGTAATGGAGCCATATTGCTAGACGTTAGAACAAAGGAAGAGTACAGAGCGGGACATGTGGAGAATTCTATAAATATACCTGTAGATGATCTGAGTTATGATTTATCTATATTAGTAAAAGATATTCCCATTATTACAGTTTGTGCAAGTGGTATGCGTAGCAGCCGGGCAACTAATATCCTGGCAAACAGGGGATATGAAGTATATAATGGAGGCAGTTGGACAAACTTTAAATAATTAAAATTGTCTAATATAAGAATGGGTTTTAAGAGACATAAGGTGACAGCCTGAAAATAATAAAAAGCTGTTACTTTTGTTACCTTTTGTAATGTTGACGAAGGACGCGATCCATTAATCAAAAATAGGAATATAAATAATAATGTATCAAAAAAGGTTACAGAAAAAAATATCGAAAAGTTGTTACTTTTGTCACTTTTTATAAAAATAGGAAAAAATAATATGTTAGAAAATAAAATGAAAGTGGAAATCTGGAGTGATGTTATGTGCCCGTTTTGTTGGATAGGCAAGCACTTATATGAAAAAGCATTAGATGAATTTCCACATAAAGATAAAGTAGAAACAGAATGGCTGAGCTATCAGCTTGATCCGGATATTCCTGAAAATATGGATGGAAAAGTGACAACACTCGAGTACTTGTCAGAACGTAAGGGGATGAGCTATAATGAGGTACTGGGTATGTATAAGCGAATTGAAGAAATGGGAAAACAGTATGGAGCTGACTTCAATTTTGATAAAACGATTGTCGCAAACACATTTAAAGCACACCGTATACTACAGTTAGCTAAAGCAAAAGGTTTGTCAGACAGAGCCGAAAACCGTTTCTTTAAAGCCTGTTTTAATGAAGGATTAGATTTAGGTGATGATAATACTTTAGTACAAATAGGGCAGGAGATAGGCTTAGTTGAGAAAGATATAAAGGCTGCTTTGAGCGATGAATTTTATGCTTATAAAGTAAAAAAAGATATTCAGGAGGCTCACAATATAGGATTAAAGAGTGTACCTTTCTTTGTTTTCAACAGGAGGTATGGCATATCCGGAGCTGAACCGTTGCATATCTTTTCTCAAACACTGAATCAGGCATACGAAGAGTGGGAGAGAAGCAATACATCTTCAGGGTTGAATATCTCATCGGGGCAGTCGTGTTCTATTGATGGTGAATGTAAATAATAAATCAAACAAACTATGATGAAATTTATTTATCTCTTCTCACTTTTGTTAATAACATTGTCATGTAAAGGACAGGTAGCTGATGCTGATACCTTAAGACAGCTGGTGGCAAAAGAAACTACAGCTATTGTGGATGTCCGTACAGTTAAGGAATTTGAAGAAGGACATCTTCAATCGTCTATCAATATGCCTTTACAGTCTTTAAGTGATTCTATTGGGGTACTAAAGCAATATGAAAATATTATTGTAATATGCCGTAGCGGAGGACGTAGTGCCAAAGCTAAAACTAAACTTGAGGAAGAAGGGTTTACTAATATTTATAATGGTGGGGGATGGAAACAACTAAAAGAAGTATTGGAATTGAAAGAACATGAAATACAGCATGTTGAATGAGATAAGTTCCTTATGGTATATCTATGATTTCATTTAGTTTGCTTAATGTCGGAGTGTCGAATCTGCCTAATCTTCCTTCTATAAGTAAAAGGCTTTCCTTCTCGTGCCGAAGCATTGATAGATATAAGTAAATATATGAGCCCTACTAAAAGGTATTTCATTGAATTATTTAGAATTAAAGTCATTTTTGAGACTAAACAGAACGGAATAAATTTTATTCCGTTCTGTATTATATTTATTTTACAAACCATTGCAGATAGCGTCCTTCCCCATTATTGAAACTATGAGGCCTTTTATTAGCAGCTGCACAACCAGTATTAATGCCGGGTGTATTATTTGTATAATTATTCCCAGTGGCAGCTCCGCATCGTCCGAAGAAATGGTCTAAAGTATATTCTCCGTGCCATCCAAACATATTATTAAATCCGCGAGGAGCAAATG
>JAITVV010000038.1 GCA_031285625.1 Prevotella sp. | reverse complement strand
ACTTTCCAGCGAGTTTTTTCGTTTAGCCGTCCGGTACGTTAACGGGTCGTACATTGAAGCGAGGCGCAAAAGCATTTTTGGTTCCTTTTTTTGATTTGGAAAAAAGGAACACAAGCAATCTGTGATTGCGCGTAGTATAATTGAATAGAACATACTGAATAACAGTTCTAAATACTGATTCACATCATTATTAATAGAGTTTTTAATTCGAAAAGTAACAAACATCGAAAAATAAATTACGGCCGAAAAGTGTTACTTTTGTCACCTTTTTGATGTAGCTATTTGACTGTTAATTGTTTGTGTTTTATACTATTTTGTGGTTATTGTTACCTTTTTAAGGTATTAGAATATCTTATAGTCTTAAAACTTAAATTTTAGGTATGAAAATTAAGATTATCTTTGTCTCTTGATAAACAAAATTTATAACTAACAGGAAAAACATTTATATTGATTAAATGTTCTATAAGTAAAGTATGAGAAAAATAGTTATTGCAGTTGACGGCTTTTCATCAAACGGAAAAAGTACTATGGCCAAGAGTCTGGCAAAAGAGATTGGATATATCTATATTGACAGTGGCGCGATGTACAGAGCGGTTACACTATATTGTATCGAACACAATCTGTTTAATGGTGATAGCCTCGATGAGGCACAATTGCATAACGAAATAGAAAATATAAAAGTAGAATTCCATCTGAATAAGGAAACCGGCACTCCCGATACCTACCTGAATGGAGAGAATGTTGAGGCCAGGATCCGAAGCATGGAAGTATCTTCTAAAGTAAGTGTAGTAAGCGCTATTCCTTTTGTACGCCATGCAATGGTTGCTTTACAACAAGAGATGGGTAAGGCTAAGGGGATTGTGATGGATGGACGCGATATCGGTACGGTTGTTTTTCCTGATGCCGAACTAAAAGTATTTGTAACAGCTGATGCTGAAATAAGGGCACAGAGGCGTTTTGATGAATTGCGTTCCAAAGGGGATATGAAAACTACTTTTGAAGAAGTATTAGAGAATTTAAAAACCAGAGATCATTTAGATCAGACGCGGGCAGAAAGTCCATTGGTAAAAGCGGATGATGCTATTCTTCTGGATAATTCATATATGACCATTGACGAACAGATGCAATGGTTGCTAGAGAAGTTCAAACAAATAACTACAAATTAATGAGTAACATAGAAATAGATGCTAAGTCAGGTTTTTGCTTTGGAGTGGTTAATGCCATTAAAAAAGCAGAGGAGGAGCTGGCCAAAGGTGGCGTACTGTATTGTTTAGGTGACATCGTTCACAATAATCTGGAAGTCGACAGACTGGAGAAACTGGGACTGAAAACTATTAATCATGAAGAGTTTGCCCAATTGAAGAATGTAAGAGTACTCTTGCGGGCTCATGGTGAACCACCATCAACTTATCAGACTGCAAAAGATAATAATATTGAGATTATAGATGCATCATGTCCTGTTGTGCTACGTTTGCAGAAGAAAATACATGACAAGTACGATAACGAAAAGGATAATAATACCCAGATCGTTATTTATGGTAAGAATGGACATGCTGAAGTAAATGGATTGCTGGGACAAACAGAGTCGAGTGCTATTGTTATAGAAAAGAAGGAGGATTTGGAAAAACTCGATTTTTCTAAGAATATTTGTCTTTTCTCTCAGACCACAAAACCTCTGGATGGTTTTCAGGAAATAATAGATATTATACAAAGCCGTATGATCGGTGATGCTAAATTCGAATTTTTCGATACTATTTGCCGTCAGGTATCTAACCGTATACCAAATATTAAGGAGTTTGCGCTCAAGAATGATATTATTTTCTTTGTGGCAGGTGAAAAAAGTTCGAATGGGAAAGTATTATTTGCCGAATGTAAAAAATATAATCCTCATTCTTATTTTATTACTACTCCGTCAGATATAGATCCAGCACTGGTAAGCAAAACAGCTTCAATTGGTATCTGTGGTGCCACATCTACACCAAAGTGGCAAATGGAAGAAGTGGAGGCTAAAATAGAGGATATAAGATCGGTGTTAATTTAGCCAAATAGACAACTTAAATTACCAAATGAATAAATTTATTCTTACTTTTGCACTGGATTTAGAAAAAAGAAAAGTAAGAATAAATTATAAATAACATTATGGCTAACATTAAGTGTATTGGTATCCTGACTTCAGGAGGTGATGCTCCCGGAATGAATGCTGCTATTCGTGCTGTAACACGTACTGCAATCTATAATGGATTGGAAGTAAAAGGTATTATGCGTGGTTACAAAGGATTGATTTTCGATGAAATAGAACCTTTCAAAACGAATAGCGTAAGTAATATAATACAACAGGGAGGAACTATTCTAAAGACAGCGCGGAGTAAGGAATTTCAGACTCCCGAAGGACGTCAGATCGCTTATGAGGCCCTTCAACGGGAAGGTATAGATGCTTTGGTTGTTATTGGTGGAGACGGTTCACTTACCGGAGCACGTATTTTTGCTCAGGAGTTTAATTATCCTATAGTTGGCTTGCCAGGCACTATCGATAACGATTTGCAGGGTACAGACTTAACCATTGGTTATGATACGGCTCTGAATACTATAATGCAGGCTGTAGATAAAATACGTGATACCGCCAGCTCGCATGAGCGTCTGTTCTTTATTGAAGTGATGGGACGTGAATGTGGTATTCTTGCTTTGAATGGTGCTATTGCATCAGGGGCAGAAGCTGCTATAATCCCGGAAATGTCTATCGGGCAAGACCAGTTAGGCGATCTCATTTCTAATGGATTCCGTAAGAGCAAAAACAGTAGTTTAGTGCTAGTAACCGAAGGTGATATTACAGGCGGTGCTATGGCCATGGCAGAACGTGTAAAGACTGAATTCCCTCAGTACGATGTACGTGTGACTATTCTGGGACATGTTCAGCGTGGAGGTTCACCAACTGCAAATGACCGTATTCTTGCCAGCAGGATGGGGGCTGCAGCTATCGATGCATTACTTGATGGTCAGCGCAATGTTATGATTGGTATTCAAAATGATGTGATTGTGTATGTGCCATTCTCAAAGGCTGTGAAGAAGAATAAACCAATCCAACCGGATCTGGTAGAAACATTAAAAGTTCTTTCTATTTAAAATAAGTACGGATATTTAGATAGAAGCCTGTAAACCATTAAGTTTGCAGGTTTTTCTATTCTTATTTCTTTCTTGACTGCATATTCTGCACGCCAATGAGGCTATCGTATCGTTGCCCTGATGGGCGATAGTACACAAATATCTGATATTCATTTTCCGCCTCATAGTAATTACCCTCTATCTTTCCTGTACTGTAATTCGTTCCGGACTTAGTGAGGTATTGATAGTTATAGAGCCCTTGTTTTAAGAGCAGGGGTAAACTATAAGTCTTACTTTCCTCATCATACACCAGTCTGTATTTTTCAGTGAAGTTGTTGTTGGTAAAGCTTCCGTTAACAAAGATGTCTTCTGAAATAGGGGCATCCATTTCCAACGAAAAGATAGTATTGAAATAATCGGCTCCTGACTCACTATTATCGGTCTCATTACTTCTTATAATGAATTTACCATCCTGATCCTGATCATAGCTGTATCCTCTATTAGCACGTACTTTGTCTGTTACCAGAAACATATTGTAGGTTGGACGTTGATATTCGATGTGCTCTACGTTCATACCATTATATCTGTGGCTTGCTGTTTCGAAACGGCGGTATTCATTTCCGGCTTCAAATATCAGATTGCGGTTATGCTCATAAATAAGCTTACCTGTATTTACATAGGTTGGTTTTATTTCCTGTCTTTCAGTATCCAGCCTGTTGTTTTGCCATGCAAATACTTTCAGGTCTGCAAACGGATCCCGTATATTGAGGTTTTGGTGAAGTATGGTAAATGATAATTGCTGATGTGCCCTGTTGGTATCTATATCAGTATTCGACGAAATCGTAGGGCCAATGCTAACCTGAGCATCTACAATTGAAAAACAGGCTGTTAACAATATTTCATCAGGTACCCCGTCTTCATATACTTCTACTACGTAGTTGCCTGATAATTTCAGATTTATATCCTTATTTGGAATGTCTAAATTGAAGTGGGTATATTCTACAGTTGTATTTATAGAAGCATTATAGTCCTCTATCGGATTATCATTGAAGCCGTTCAAATAGTCTATTTCAGCTAATTCTCTGCTTGGTTTCCAATAAGCATCACAATGAAGAACCCTGTATCGTAGCCTATTGAATGAATTGTCGGATATACGGTCGAAACTGATGTTGATATAATCACTGCTATTTAACCCTAAAACCGGAAGTTGACTCCAGTCACCGTTTCTGTTTACCTGTATTGTATATATTTCAGGAGAGACCGGTTGTGTGTGATATGCTTGTGCTGAGACAGATAAACAGACCGAATATAAAACAATAAATAATATGTATTTTATGGCATTCATAATAAAGTTTATTATATGCAAATATACAAAACTATTTTATTCATTGTTTCATATTCGTATCAGGCTAAAGCAAAGATCATCTGATATATTCAATAACTTGCTGCAGATCGGAAAAATCAGGAATAACATGATCTGCTTTGTCTGTTAATTGTTCTGCAGGTATTGTTGTAGATACTCCAACAACACGCATTCCTGCATCTTTTCCGGCACGTATTCCATGAAATGAATCTTCGAATACGACACATTCAGATGGGGATACATTCAGATCTTTGGCAGCAAGTAGATAACACATCGGATTTGGTTTTCCTTCCGTAATACGTACAGCAGTAACTTCAGTATCAAAAGTATCTGACATGTTGAGCATATCTAAAGCCCGCTTCATCTTAAAGTCTTGTGAACTGGTAACCAGTCCCACCTTATATTTGTTCTCCTTCAGATAATTAATGAAGTTCATAGCACCTTTTACTAATGGAAAATCCATTTGTAGTTCAAATTCTGCTAATTCATTCATAATGTTGTCTTGCTCTTCTTTCGAAAAGTGGCTGAAGTATTTTTTCATGATATCGGGAGAAGTTGTTCCTTTCACTTGTAATGCAAAGTTTTTAATGCCAAGATTATATCTTTCACCTATAGCATCCATATATATGTCGTACTGAGGTTCTGTATCAGCAATCACTCCATCAAAATCAAAAAGTACAGTTGTAATATTAGTCATATAATTAAGTTTTTCGCTGCAAAGGTAAGGTTAAAAATTATGATGGGCAATTTAGGAATGAATATCACTACTAAAACTCCTTCTTTCTCTTTTTATTTTTTATTTTTGTATGATTTAATAAGTAAACATTAATAAGTTAATGGTATGTTATAATGTCATAACTTTAAATTAGCGTTATACTTGAATGGATAATAAATAGGTCTGAGACCTTAATTTTCAAGAATGAAAAGAATATTCCTTATAGGATATATGGGTGCCGGAAAGACGACTGCCGGCCGCGAACTAGCTAAAGAACTTGATCTGGATTTTATCGATCTGGACCATTTTATACAGGCTCGCTATCAAAAATCTGTAGGACAAATATTTGAAGAGACCGGAGAATCTGAATTCCGGAATATAGAACGAAATATGCTGAGGGAAGTCGGCGAGTTTGAAGATGTTGTTATATCTACGGGTGGAGGAACTCCTTGTTTTTTTGATAATCTGGAGTATATGAATCAGGCTGGCACTACAGTTTACCTGAAAGCTACTCCCGAGGCTCTTTCGTCCAGATTGAACACCTGTAAAGAAAAGCGTCCGCTGATAAGAGATAAAGATGAAGAGGAACTTTATCAGTTTGTTGTAGATAATCTGGCAAAAAGGGAGCCTTTTTATTCTAAAGCTAAAATTATATTTGAAACAGAGATTCTGGTAACTCGTGAGGATGTAAATGAATATGTCCGGAACCTAATAAAAATATTATGAATTTGAGTTCTTTTAAGATCCTTGCAGTTCTTTCCTTATTTGTAGTCTGCATTTCACTTACAGCACAAAATAAGCAATATAGTTTTAATAAGGATAAATCTGAATTATCCCTCATTGTTGAAAAAGAAAGAACTAAACTAACTGTAGCCAGTATACAGGATAAGAAAAGAGGGCTTCCTCTTCGCGAAGCAAAATTATATGCTTTAGATATATTGACAGATACTGTTGGAGTATGGTCAGTGTTACCTACCAAACAAAATGTATGGAAGCTTACTTTTACAGTTCCGGAAGCTAAGGGATTTAAGATAGGATTTGACGATTTCTATCTTCCGGAAGGTTCACTTCTATATGTATATAGTAAGGAAAACCTTAAAAATGCTGTTGTATACAAGCATGAGGATAATCCTCATGGAGGAGCATATTCTATCGAGAATCTGAAGGGTGATAATGTAACATTGGAATACGTTGCTCCCGAGGGAGTAGCGAAACCAAGGCTTCATGTAGCTGACATAGGCTATAAATACCTGGATGAGCAAAATAATCCGATAAGTGGTTTTGATAATGCTTCAAATTCTTGTATGGTAAATATCAATTGCCCTGAAGGGAGTTTTTGGCAAAATCAAAAAAAGGGAGTACTACAATTAAGAGTGAAAAAATGGAACAGTACCTATCTTTGTTCAGGGACACTTATAAATAATACAAATGAGGATAAGACTCCATATGTGTTAACAGCATACCATTGTTTCGAAAATATGTCTCTGGAAGAGATTTCCCAGGCCGAATTTTTCTTTGAATATGAAACACCTGATTGTGAGGTGATGAACAGACCGACATATAAATATCATAAAGGTGCTCAAGCTCTTGTGCTTAATCCGATAGAGGATGGTTCTGACGGAGCTTTATTAAAGCTATCCGAGAATATTCCTGATGACTGGGATGTATACTATAACGGCTGGGATAGAGGTAATGAAGGTAAAAATATAACAAGTGGTGCTATAATACATCATCCACTGGGTGATGTTAAGAAAATTACCCTTTTCAATACTCCCTTAACCTCTGATAAATGGGATAAAGGCAATCCTGACGGATCATACTGGGTAACTACATATTCTTTAGGTGCTACAGAGGGTGGTTCTTCCGGTGCTCCTATATTTAATCAAAATGGATTGGTTGTGGGCACCCTTACGGGTGGAGACAGCGATTGCGCCACACCTACCTTATTAGATTTTTATGGTAAATTCTGGTATCATTTTGATCAGTCACCTGATACTGATTTGCATATGTCGAAATATCTGGATTCCAATAATACAGGAGCTACGAGATTGAAAGGATTGAGCGCTCTCGATGATGATACACCTGATCCAACTCAGCAACCGGATATTATTGCTTATATTGAAAATGAAATGTTGAATGTTTCAACAAAAGATGTAATAAAGAAGATACGGATAGCAGACCTGTTTGGGCGAAATATATATACATATACAGCCGAATATGAGTTGCAGAAACATCAAATTCCGGTATCAGCATGGAGACCTGGTGTGTATGTCTTGTCAGTGGAGATGGCAGGAAGGTCTACAAAGTCGGTAAAAATAATAAAATAAGAGATTAAGAACATAATAATGGCTAAAACCAAAACGGCATATGTATGCACCAACTGCGGAAATGATTCGCCTAAATGGCTTGGAAAATGTCCTGTGTGTGGAGAGTGGAATACGTATGTTGAGGAAATTATAAGCAAGGACAATACATCAAAAAATAGTCAGCACCTTTTTGAAGTGTCTAAGGCTAAGCCTTTACTGCTGAAAGATGTGGAAACGGGGGAGGAACCTCGTATGGACATGAAGGATGATGAGTTGAACCGTGTGCTGGGAGGGGGGCTTGTTCCCGGATCATTAGTACTTATCGGAGGAGAGCCAGGCATTGGAAAATCAACTCTTATTTTACAAACTGTCTTAGGACTAAATAGTATTAAAACACTTTATGTGTCTGGAGAGGAGAGTGCACGCCAATTGAAATTACGTGCCGACAGGATTAATTCGAATAGTGAGAACTGTTTTATTGTTTGTGAAACGAACCTTGAACAGATATTTGTTCATATTCAGAATTTGAAACCGGACTTTGTTATAATTGATTCTATCCAGACAATTTTTACAGATATGGTAGAATCGTCCCCAGGCAGTGTGTCTCAGGTACGTGAATGTTCTGCAGCCATCCTTAAGTTTGCTAAGGAAACCAGTACTCCGGTTGTACTGATAGGACATATAAATAAAGAGGGAAGCATTGCCGGCCCGAAGGTTTTGGAACACATTGTAGATACTGTCCTCCAATTTGAAGGAGACCAGCATTATATGTACCGGATATTACGCAGTATAAAAAACCGGTTTGGCAGTACGGCAGAACTTGGCATTTACGAAATGCGGCAAAATGGCCTCCGTGAGGTCAGTAACCCATCTGAGTTGTTATTAACCCAAAATCATGAGGGGCTTAGCGGAGTTTCTATTGCTGCTGCAATAGAAGGAATCCGTCCGTTTTTGATCGAAACTCAGGCCCTTGTAAGTACGGCAGCTTATGGTACGCCACAGCGTTCTGCTACAGGCTTTGATCTTCGCCGGATGAATATGCTGCTGGCTGTACTGGAGAAGCGTGCAGGTTTTAAGCTGATACAAAAAGATGTATTCCTCAATATAGCAGGGGGACTTAAAGTAAATGATCCCGGAATGGATTTGTCTGTTATTAGTGCTGTCCTATCATCAAGTCTCGATATTTCTATAGAGAAACATGTTTGCATGACAGGTGAGGTTGGTCTTTCGGGAGAGATAAGGCCTGTAAACCGTATTGAACAACGAATTTTGGAAGCTGAAAAACTGGGATTTTCAAAGATACTTGTTCCTCAGAATAATTTGAAGGGTTTTACATCAAAAGTAAATATTGAAATAGTTCAGGTAAGGAAAGTAGAAGAGGCTTTCAGACAACTATTCGGATAAATGAAATGAAAAGAACAATAGATAAAAATATATGGAATAGGAAGGAACATTTTGACTTTTTCAAAGATTTTGATGATCCTCTCTTTGGTGTAACAGTTAATGTGGACTTCACAACTACTTACAAGCAGACAAAGGAATCAGGGAAATCATTTTTTTTAACTTCGCTGCACAGGATAATGCAAGCTGTAAATGAGACCGAAGAATTCAGATATAGAATAGAAGGAGATGACGTTGTATGCTATGATGTTATTCATGCTGCGTCTACAGTCGGCAGAGAAGATGGTACATTCGGTTTCTCTTTTATGGAATATTATGATGACAGAGATCTTTTTATCGAAAAAGCATCTCAAGTAATGGAGCATATAAAAAAAATGACAGGCATAACTCTCATTGAGCAAACTGATAGTATAAATGTTATTCATTATTCTCCTATGCCATGGATACAATTCACAGATCTGAAACATCCGGCTAAATTAGGAGGACGATTTTCTATACCTAAGATATCAACTGGTAAGTTGTTTGAAGAAGGGGGACAATTAATGCTTCCGATGTCTATAACGGCCAACCATGCTGTAATGGATGGGCTACATATTGCTCACTTTCTGGAAAACCTCAATAAATATAAGTAAATATGTACATGCATGCTTTAGACAGAATGAAAAAGGTACATATCTGGATTGGAAATACATTACTGCCAGAAGACGATTATTATAAATATTTTGATCAGGACAATGGAACTTGTCCGTTTTGCCTTGATATTGGAATAGAGGAATATGACGAAGATTTTATGGCTATTATTCCCTTATTTGAAAAAGAGATCGATATAAAAGAAATATTAACTGAAGTAGTTCTTGATGACAATGAAATTGAATCAGTTATCAATGAATGTAAAAATAAAAACATAAATAAAGCAAACGCTGTTTTTTACATTACCGATGCTTCGGTCATAATAAATGAACCGTATCTTGATAATTATAATGGGTTGAAATATATCGGTTTATATAATACTGGAAATTGATTTATGGAAGTACTGAAAGGAATACCAATTCCAATAATTGCTGATGGTGTATTGAGTCCACAGGTGCACTATGGAGAGTCTTATCTTGATGAACCACATACAGGTATATACTTTATTACCAGTGACGAACAGCATGGGCGCATAATTTTTGAAAATCTGGATGCTATAAAAGTTTGCCGAGGTGAAATGATGCCTTATGAATATGACTGGGATAAGCATGTACAGGGAACATGGATATTTAAGGTAGAGGACTCACTTTGGCTGAAAGAGAGATTTGATTACGAAAATAAGTTCTATGGTCAGCATTATGAGTTTGGAGGAAATGTAAATGATATGCTGACTGATTTTAGTCACTATTTATTCTCTTTTCACGACCAGTTTGTTGAAGTTATAGCCAGAGGATTTTGGTTTGAGAAAGATAAAGAAAGCCTGTTTGGTAAGCCATTGCAAGAAGGACATCCTTTCTTAAATCTACCTGTTGATAATTACGAAATATTAGAATCTAACAATCTCAGGATGCAAGTTCGTAAGAATCCTAAACCGGAGAATCAGCTTAAAAAAGATGCAGAATATTGTTCTCAAAAGTTAATGGAGTTTGTCCTTGAACTGGAAGGTACAGCAAAAGTAGATAATACTCTTTTGTTATTTTATCGCGATGGAAAGTTACTTAGTAGCCTGAAAGGTTATTTTGGTAAGGAAAAGTTTACGAAAGAAGGTATTGCAACATTGGATGATGTATTGCCATACTTAGGCAGGTATACAGGGGAAGTGTACGAACGAAGAAAGAAAATGGGGAAAGAGGAATGAAAGAGATAGAGATAATAGCATTTGATGCTGATGATACACTTTGGGATAACCAGCCTCTATTTGATAATATCGAAAAAGAATTGTGTGATATACTTTCACGCTATGGAGATGAGTCTCAAATTTCAACCGCATTATTCAATGTAGAAATGAATAATATGGAGAGTTATGGTTATGGAGCAAAGGCATTCACTCTTTCGATGATAGAAACAGCTCTAAAAGTGAGTGATTATAAAATTCCGGCAAAAGTTATAGAGCAAATTATCGATAAAGGAAAGTATCTGTTAGATATGCCTATAAAAGTACTGGATGGAGTTGATGAAACATTAAGGCTTTTGAGTAAGAACTATAAACTGGTTGTGTCTACAAAAGGAGACTTACTCGATCAGCAAAGGAAGTTAATTCGATCTGGGCTGGCAGATTATTTTGACCATGTTGAAATTATGGCAGACAAAACTGAAAAGGAATATAAAAAACTTATTCTATCTTTAGGCGTTTTACCTAAAGATATACTGATGGTAGGCAATTCGCTTAAGTCTGATATATATCCGGCATTAGCTGTTGGTATGAATGCCGCTTATATACCATATCATACAATGTGGAAGCATGAATTGGCGAATGAAGATATAAAGAATGACAGATTCTTCAAAGTTGATGCTTTCAGTCAACTAAATAGTCTGTTAGGTGTGAAGTGATAATGGAGGGAGTAATATAAAGAAAAGGTATTTATTATCTTTTCAGGAACAGACCGTTTTTAAGGCAGAATGGGAACTAGTCCCGAGTTATGCTAATACATAAAACGGTAAATAAATTGAACATATTGTGATGACATACGACGAAACTGTTGAATATCTATATAATCAATTGCCTGTTTATCAAAAAGTAGGGGGAAGCGCATATAAAGAAGGCCTTGATAATAGTCTGGCATTGGATCAGTATTTTGAACACCCTCATAGTAAATATAAAACGATACATGTAGCAGGTACTAACGGAAAAGGTTCTACATCTCATCTATTAGCTGCTATTCTGCAACAGGCGGGCTATAAGGTGGGATTATATACTTCTCCTCATCTAGTCGATTTTAGAGAACGAATCCGGGTGAATGGAGAAAAGATATCGCAAGAGTATGTTGTCGAATTTGTAGAGAAACATCAGGGATTTTTCGAACCTTTGCATCCTTCTTTTTTTGAACTGACAATGATGATGGCATTCCAGTATTTTGCCGATGCTGAAGTTGATATTGCTGTTATCGAGGTGGGATTAGGTGGAAGGCTTGATAGTACAAATATTATAAGTCCGGTATTAAGTATTATAACTAATATAAGTTATGACCACATGCAATTTCTGGGCAATACATTAGAGAAAATTGCCGGAGAGAAGGCGGGGATTATAAAGAAGGATATTCCGGTTATAATAGGAGAGGCAGAAGGTAGTGTACGGCAGGTATTTGAAGAAACAGCCCAAAGGGTAGGGGCTCCTATTGTTTTTGCAGAAGATGAGAAATTGATTTATTCCAGCCTGAGAACTGCAAGTGGCTGGTTGTATGATACAAAATACTATCTGCAATTGAAGGGTGAATTATCAGGATATGCTCAGGTAAAGAATACCGCTACAGTATTATGTGCCGTTCGTGAGTTAATGAAGCAGGGATTTACTATTCCATCAAAGGCAGTATACAACGGCTTCGCTTATGTGAATGAATATACCGGCTTAATGGGACGCTGGCAGATTCTTCAGGATTATAACCCTAAGATCGTGTGTGATACAGGGCATAATGTGGCTGGTATGAAGTATATTGCCGAACAGCTTATAAATGAAAGGTATACTACTCTTCATGTTGTTCTTGGGATGGTTAATGACAAGGACATTTCTTCGGTGTTGGCACTTTTACCTAAAAAAGCAATATACTATTTTACTAAGGCATCTATACCGCGGGCACTGAACGAAAGGACATTACAGGAATTAGCTATGAGTAAAGGCCTGATGGGCTATTCTTACCCGACTGTTAAGGAGGCTGTGCAAGCCGCAAAAGATTGGGCAGTATCTACAGACTTCATATTTATAGGTGGAAGCAATTTTGTTGTAGCAGATGCTTTGCAGGTATTCGAATAACTCTATTCAATTCTTTCTTATCATAAAATAAAACCTGTCCGGTTGGACAGGTTTCTCTATTAATTCTTTTTAGGTTTTACAGATTCTTGTTTTGGCTTATTTGGATTCAAAGCATCCAGAATTATATTATCGTATCCGTAGGTGTCGTCTGCGTAATATAATACATCATCATTCGGATTCATATAAGCGGTATAGTAGTCTATAAATAATGATATCTTATCTTCAGGATTGAGAATGTCCGGTAATTTTTTCAATTTATTTTCTTTGGCCAGTTTCTTTCCTTCGGCTGATACAGGAGGCATATTAATACTGTAGTATAATCTGTCTTTGTATATATTATCTGAAGTTGCAGACATGCAGAAGAATGCCAGATCGAAGGGTTTTTGTACTCTGACACATCCATGACTGACAGCTCTGTTTTTTCTGTTAAACCTCGATTTGGATGGGGTGTCATGCAAATAGACAGAAAAAGCATTATTAAACATGAATTTTACAAGTCCTAACGAATTGCCTCCTCCGGGGCTTTGACGTACAGTATAAGAAAATTTTGAAGGGTTTACTTCACTCCAGTTTATAGTGGATAGATCGACTTCTTTTCCTCCCTTATACAATTTCATATTATTACGTTTGATATATGTCGGATCCTTCTTTTGTAGTACGGCTACTTCTTTTTGAGCAATACTTGTAGGAACGTTCCATACCGGATTCAGGTTCAGATAGTTTATATCACTTTGTAATAACGGTGTCTTATTACCCACGGAACCTACACATACTCTCATTATCAGAGGTAGGCTATCTTTCTGGCTGGCAGCTAATGTTGCAGATGCAACATTTACTTCAATATGCTTATCGTGTTTTGTTTTTGATCTTCTCCAGCGATAGCGTTCCATGTTAGCTTTCAGCTTTGTCTGATAGTAATCTAATGGTCTATTCAGGGCATCTATCGTTAATTTACCAACTTCGTCCTCTTCCGGATATGAGTTCTTTCTTCTGAATGTATTTACGGCTGCTAATAGTTCTTTATCCAATATCAGATGTAAACTATCACTGTTTATAGAGTCTGCTTCAGGCTTGTATTCTCCTGTAAGCATTAGTCTGCGTGCTATATCCGATATATGTTTGTTTTTATCCCCCACTTTGTAGGTGGCTGTCCCTGTTATAGTTTTGAATTTCGCATCCTGTTTTTTTTGCTCAAGATCAAGGTATTCATCAATAAGTGTTTGGTATACAGGATCGGCGGGATAGGATTTCTCTACCATTTTTAACGGGTCCTCTCTCAAGCCTTTGTATAATTCTATATAAAATGTAGAATCAGGTGCGAAGACCGAGATATCATAATCTTTTTTGAATAGTTTCTTTGGGTTAGTAAATCCATAACTCATACCTGTAACGTATTTCACAGTAGTTTTGGTTGTTAGCAACTCCAGGTCTGCCATTTTTTTGTATAAGGTTTCCAGGTTATCTTTATATAATCCGGAGTCGATTGAGTCGGTTAAAGAAAGTATTTGGGAAGTTGCAAAATAGTCGGGTGATAGTCCGTGCTCTTCACTTTTACTTAGTATTGCAATTAAACTTTTTAATCTTTGAGTATCAAGAGTATCATGTGCCCATACCGGAAAATATTCATTTTCTGTATAAAATGGAAGCAATAGCGAATCTTTTTGAATTATATCATGTATAACTTCTCTCAAATGTTTAGGGCTGTAATCCGGATAGGTTTTTGCAAATTTAGATTGAATAACTTCTTTCTTTCCTGATTCACTTAATTTGGCAGGCTCTTTTTGTTTACATGATATACCTATTAATAGGCATAAAAAGCAAAAGAGTAAAATTCTATTCATAGTGGATATTGTGTATTTGTAAGTTCTTTTCGATGGCAAAAATAGTAAAACTCTTAAAAATATCAAATATTTGTATTCCTAGTATGATGATTTTAACAGACTGATTATTCTGTCTCAATTTCTATATTTATTTTTTCGGCTGAGTCCATAAAGTCTTTTGTTGAATATTCAATAACTATAGTTTTGCCGTCTTGAGAAAATAAAGCATCAGGGTTATTGACTTTGGTTACTCTTTTCGGAAAATGATATTTTACAATCATTTTTCCAGTCGATAGCATATCCATCATATTTTGATCCTTAGAGGCTTCTGATCTTACTGATGTTTTGGGTTGAATTTCCCTTTTCATATTTTTACCATCCCAAAAATACTTTGATGTATTGTCGAACTGGTCAACAACTTTTCTTCCTGTCTTTACATCTGAACCTTTACCTTTTTGTTCTGATATCACTTTTAAAGCTCTATTTAATGCTTCAGAATCTTTAAAATCACCTAATAATGTGATAAAGAATGTCTTGTCTATAGTATCACTCTTTATTTTGAGGGTAACGGACTTAAAATCTTCTAATATCAGTTGTTCTTCTGCTGATAGTGTATGGAGAGAATCTTTATGCTCAGCTATTATATCAGCAAATGATAAAACAGAATCAGTAGGAAATGATGAACTGGATAGGCTTGATGCCGATACCATTCCTAACAACTCACTGGCATCAAACTTCATCTCATATTTTACAGACATATCTTCGTTAAAGTATATCTCTTCGTATATTGAACAGCTGGAAAATAAGATTGTAACTATCAATAGCAATAAACTCTTCTTCATTCGTTTTTTAGTTTAATATATTTTATGCTTTTCGAAAAAGTGACAAAAGTGACAGTTTTTTCGTTATTCTTTCGTGTTACTTTTTGCTTAATTTACTTTAGTGATCTTTATATAAGACAATTTTATTAGTTTATAATAAAGTCAGAGGCTTAATTTTTTCTTCATGTCCTCTGCCGTGGGATGGGTTCCTTCATTTTCGTTAACCTTCTTTTCTTTATATGGAACCATACTAATAATTAAATCCCTGTTTTTGTCGGCATCTTGTTTGTCCAAATATAAACTGTAGGTTTCTTCCTTATCACCTACTTTAATATTAATGTTATAGGGTTCTCTGTTATTCTGATAATCTTTTATATAATCATTGATTCTGACTGTTGTATTCGAATAAGATTCTTTCTTAAAGTTCAATTTGTCATCTGTTTGCACAAGGATTATAAATCGACCATGTTTATCAGTTTCATATTCGTGGTAAAGTTGACTGCTTTGCGACCATGTCTTATGTCTTATAATAACATTGGGTATGGGTTTGCTATTTTCATCCACAACAATACCTTTTAATGATAACCAGAACATTGGCTCCCAACTCAATCCATAAGCTAACGGAAAACCGGCATGGCATGCTTGTCTTAAAATAACATCGCATATACTATCTGTAACCGGAAGTTCTTTTTCCTGATATTCTCCCGGAAAAGCAGATGAGAATACAAGAGTATCTCCGTAGTGTACATCTATGGAATAGCTGCCATCAGGATTATTTCCTTTTTGTATGTTTGTGTTTTTTACAGATATTTTACCCCATTCTATCTCTTTTTTTATTTCGTCTTCCTTATCCCAATTTATATTCCATCTGGGATCAATATTTTTTTCTTTTACAGTATATATTTTACCCCTTACTGTTACTTTTTGAGAATAACAGGATACAGATAATAAGAATATAAAAAGGGGAAGTAGTTTTCGCATAGTAATGTTAGGTTCCGGGTGAAGGCAGAGAGATAGAATAATGCTCTATCTCTCCAATCTCTTCAATATTATTCCAGATAGGTGTACCCGTAAAGTCCTGAACGGTAGTTCGATAGGAATTCTTTTCCTTCTTCTACTGTTATAGTTCCTTGTTTTACACTGGATGTTACCCATGTCTCCACTGTGCGTACCAGTTTTTTAGCATTGTATTGTGCATAGTCTAATACCTCGGCAACAGTTTCCCCATCTATCATTTGTTCGATTTTATAGCCATCTTTATCTACAGAGATATGTACTGCATTGGTATCTCCAAACAAATTATGAAGATCACCCAGAATTTCCTGATATGCGCCTACAAGGAACACACCCAGATAATAAGATTCGTTTTTCTTCATGCTATGTACAGGAAGATATGCCGATTGATTACCGTTTGATATAAAGTTGTCAATCTTGCCATCCGAGTCACATGTAACATCTTGCAGTGTGGCTGTTCTGTCCGGCTTCTCATCCAATCTATGTATAGGTATGATCGGGAAGATCTGGTCTATTGCCCAGGAGTCCGGTAATGACTGGAACAAAGAGAAATTACAGAAATATTTGTCCGGTAGCAGTTTAGAGAGTTGTTTCAACTCTTCAGGAGCATGTTTTGCCCTACCTGCTATCTGATAAATTTCACGGGCGATAGAGAAGTACAAACGTTCAACTTGTGCTCTGGTTTTGAGTGTCAACATTCCCAGACTAAAGAGGTCCAGACCTTCTTCTCTGATTTGTTGAGCATCATGCCAGGCTTCAAGCATACGTGATTGGCTCAAATCATCCCATATTTGATATAGTTCTTTTACCAATTCATGGTCATCTTCAGATATCTCTTCGCTTTCGTCCCATTCGGGTAAGGTAGCTGTCTCGAGCACCTCGAATACCAATATAGAATGATGGGCTGTAAGTGAACGGCCGGATTCGGTAATGATGTTAGGGTGGGGGATCTCGTTCTTGTCGGCGGCATCCACCATTGTGGCGATAGAGTCATTCACATACTCCTGTATCGAATAGTTCACACTACTTTCATTATATGATGACCGTGTGCCATCATAGTCTACTCCCAAACCGCCGCCTATATCGACAAATTCTACCTTGAAGCCCATTGCATGCAATTGGACATAGAATTGTGCGGCTTCACGCAGAGCTGTTTTAATACGACGGATTTTTGTTATTTGGCTACCTATATGGAAATGGATAAGACGAAGGGAATCCTGCATATTTGCCTTTTCCAGATATGCAAGAGCTTCCAGCAATTCACTTGAGTTCAGGCCGAATTTACTGCCATCACCCCCTGATTCTTCCCATTTTCCACTACCGGAGCTTGCCAGTTTGATGCGTATACCTATATTTGGTGTTATCTTTAATCTCTTGGCTATTTTAGCTATTAGAGGTATTTCATTTAGCTTCTCAACAACAATGAATATATGCTTGCCCATTTTCTGAGCCAGTAAGGCTAATTCTATATAGCTTTCGTCCTTATATCCATTACAGATAATCAGCGAATCCGAATCAGTATTGATTGCTATTACGGCATGTAGTTCCGGTTTGGAACCAGCTTCCAGGCCTATATTGAATTTTTTGCCATGGCTGATAAGCTCTTCAACCACAGGGCGCATTTGGTTTACTTTGATTGGATATATTATATGATTTTGCCCCTTGTATTCATATTCTTCCGCAGCCTGCTTAAAACATGTGGATATTTTCTCAATACGATTATCCAGAATATCCGGAAATCGGATCAATACAGGAGCTGATACATCACGAAGTTGCAATTCGTCCATCAGTTCTTTTAAATCAACAGCCACTCCGTTTTTCCTTGGAGTTACAACAACGTTACCTTTCTCGTTTACAGAAAAGTAATTAATTCCCCAACCTGCGATGTTATACAACTCAGTTGAGTCTTCGATGCGCCATTTTCTCATTCTTCTTTGTAAAGTGATAAAATTATTTTATGGATAAATATGTTGTTATCTTCGCATTTTTGGGATCTTTTGACTCCTCGCCATAGATATCAAAATCTGCTAAATAACGTCTGTCTATGTCTGACTGCCATATGTGTGCCCAGGTTTTACCTACGGCATATGGTAATTCTCCTTCGGATATATATTTATAATATTTGGATTCAGGAAATTCTTTTATTGCTAATCCCAGATTGGTTGGTATACCCTCAGTATCCGAAACCTTATACCCCAATAAGGTTGTATATTCACCGGTATAATCGCTTTCATAGTCGGTATAGATACAATAAATATCATTTGATACCTTGTTGGGTAATAGCTGCTGGATATATCCGTTCCTGAAAAATATCTCCCACAACTTAGCAATGTCGCTTTGTGACTGATAATTCTGGTTTGTTGTACGTACAGAAATACCTACAACAGTGAATTTATCCAATGTAACTTCCTCGTGTTTCATTCTTTTGTCAGGATATTTGCAATTTCAGCTATATACAGGAAGTGGAAATCCTTTTCCGGATACCATTTTTCAATGATATCTTTATCGAGGAAAGCATCCTCCTGGATTCTTTGTATAAATAGCTTTTTTACAAAAATAGTTGTCTCAGCTTCTTCAAAGTATGGAATACTATCTTCCATTACCACTGTTAATCCTGTTTTAGCTATTTTATCTTCGTCGCGTCCTGAGGTACTTCCTAAATGTGACAGGGCCTTTTTGTAGCTATTGTTAAAGAAAGTAAGAGAAAAAGATTCACTACTTTCTACGAATTCACGTGTATACCTTTGCGGACGTATAACAACAAAGGCTACCTCTTTGTTCCACATTACCCCAAAGCCTCCCCAACTGGCTGTCATTGTATTGACAGAACCATCTGGCTTGGCAGCTGTAATCAACATCCATTTGTTTTTTAGTCCGAATGAATCGGGAGTGAAATCCTTTGTGTTTATTTTCTTGAAATTCATCTTATATTTTAGCTAGTAAGTTAACCCGAAACTTTTCTGTCTGTTTCTGTTCGAATAGTCGTTTTTTAAACTGCAAAATTAATAAAAATAAGTGGTAAACTGCTAAATAATAAATGGAGTTTATATTTATTATTCAGAATCTGCCAATATTAACAAATGATGTTTCTTATTTAGTTAATATATAAATAGTTGTGCAGGATTGACTCTGTTTTTTTTCGGTTAAGATTCGGCTGCATTCTTGTCTGGAAAAAGTTAATATGATTTTTTGTTTTTTAAATTTTTCTTCCGATATTGTAATTAATAAATACAAGTGTATCTTTGTACCAAGATTTGTTCTTACAACTCTTGCAAGCCTTAGCGACAATTTTACTATAACTACAATTTTTGTGGTGTGATATGTTTGAATAATCAAATGGGGGATATCGATGAGTAAATTTGTTAGAGATTTTATTTCGTATTATTGGAGTTCTGGAGATAAACAGAAGTTTATAGACCTGGTAGGGGAGGCTAAAATGAGTGCTTTTAGTATATATCGTCTCTCGAAGGGGAAAGTTGCTAAATCAGCAAATGAGTTTAGGGTTCTTTACCTATTGAAAGAGAAAGGTATTATTGCTGGAATAAGGTATAAATAATATAAAAAAGAGACTTAATAATAAGCCTCTTTTCCTTTTTATACTGTAATCTTTTATTAGTCAAGTTTTAATACAGCTAAAAACGCTTTTTGTGGTACTTCAACGTTACCTACCTGCTTCATGCGTTTTTTACCTTCCTTTTGTTTCTCTAATAACTTTCGTTTACGGGAGATATCACCACCATAACATTTTGCAGTCACATCTTTCCGTACAGCTTTTATAGTTTCGCGGGCTATGATTTTTGCTCCTATGGCAGCTTGTATAGCTATATCAAATTGCTGTCGGGGGATTAGTTCTTTCAGCTTTTCGCACATCCTACGGCCAAAAGTGACTGCGTTGTCGATATGTGTTAGTGTCGATAATGCATCTACGGATTCACCATTGAGTAGTATGTCCAGTTTTACAAGTCTCGCTTCGCGGTAATCATGCATATGATAGTCAAAAGATGCATATCCTTTAGAAATGCTTTTTAACTTATCATAAAAATCAATTACTATTTCACCCAGAGGAATATCATAGATAATTTCTACGCGGTCACCGGATATGTATTCTTGTTTGATTAAGATACCACGCTTGCCGAGGCACAATGTCATAATAGCGCCAATATAAGTAGTATTGGTGATAACAGATGCACGTATATATGGTTCTTCAATATAATCTATCAATGTCTGATCCGGTAGCCCTGCAGGATTATGGACTTCTTTCTTGTTACCTTTTTTATCATGGACTATATAAGAAACGTTAGGAACGGTTGTAATTACATCCATATTAAACTCCCTGTCGAGTCGTTCCTGTATGATTTCCATATGTAAGAGCCCCAGGAATCCGCAACGGAAGCCAAAGCCAAGAGCTACAGAAGATTCCGGTTGGAATGTCAGGGATGCATCGTTCAGCTGAAGTTTTTCCAGAGAAGAGCGTAAGTCTTCAAAGTCTTCACTATCGATAGGATACACACCTGCAAAAACCATAGGTTTTACTTCTTCAAATCCTTCAATTGCTTTTTCACATGGATTTTTTACATGTGTGATTGTATCCCCAACTTTTACTTCTTTTGATGTCTTGATACCGGAAATTATATAACCTACATCACCGCAGGTAACTTCGTTTCTAGGTGACATATCCAGTTTAAGGACACCAACTTCGTCAGCTTCGTATTCTTTACCGGTTGCAAAAAACTTTACACGATCCCCTTTTTTTATGGAGCCGTTAACTATTTTGAAATAAGCGATAATTCCCCTGAATGAGTTAAATACCGAGTCGAATATTAATGCCTGTAAGGGTGCTTCAGGGTCTCCTTTGGGAGCAGGAACTCGTTCTATTATGGAATCCAGTATAGTGTACACACCTTCACCGGTTTTGCCGCTGGCCCGAATGATATCTTCCCTTTTGACACCTAATAGTTCGATAATCTGATCTTCCACTTCATCCGGCATGGCACTTGGCAGATCTATCTTGTTCAGGATAGGTATAATCTCCAGATCATTTTCAATTGCCATATAAAGATTGGAAATTGTTTGGGCTTGTATACCTTGTGCTGCATCCACTATGAGCAAGGCACCTTCGCAAGCCGCAATAGACCGCGATACTTCGTATGAAAAGTCTACGTGTCCCGGAGTGTCTATGAGGTTAAGTATATATTTTTCTCCTTTATATACATATTCCATCTGGATGGCGTGGCTCTTTATGGTAATACCGCGCTCACGTTCCAGATCCATGTTGTCCAGTACCTGAGCTTGTAAGTCTTTTCCTTCAACTGTTTTAGTATATTCTAAAAGCCTGTCTGCCAACGTACTTTTACCATGGTCAATATGTGCTATAATGCAAAAATTTCGTATTTTATTCATTCCGTAATTATAATCGTCTTTCTACTCTGAGAATTTGAAGCAGGCACACTACCCCAAATTAGGCTGCAAATATACAAAAAAGAAATGGAAATTTTATTTGAAAGAACCTGAATAACACAATCGGATAATTTGTATTATGACGTTAAGATTTATCTATATAAAGAATCTTTATTGCGAATTGATATTGTGGAAAGTAACAAAGAAAAAGTTTGGGAAAGTTGTTACTTTTGTCACCTTTTTAATTATTACAGACTGTAAGTGATTGTATATCATTATATGGCAAATGTGATATTATTCTAAAGAAGGTCGTGTTTTTGTTGCTTTTTGTCTAAATTTATTTTTATAGTTGACTAATAGTTTATTTTTCTAATTTTGTATATCAAATGTTATATAGAATATGCCAATAAGTTTAACAGAAAAATTTGGACTCGATATTGAAAGAGCTGAGGAGCGACTAAAAGGTATTGTGAAGGAAACGCCCTTACAATACTTAAACTCACTTTCACAATATTTTGAAGCCAATATTTATCTCAAAAGAGAGGATTTGCAAGTTGTTCGTTCCTATAAGTTAAGAGGAGCTTATAATATGATTAGCCGACTTGACCGTACTGTTTTGGAAAAAGGGGTTGTTTGTGCCAGTGCCGGAAATCATGCGCAGGGGTTTGCATACAGTTGCAATGAAATGGGGATCAGAGGTGTAGTTTTTATGCCTAAGATAACACCTAAGCAAAAGATCAAGCAGACTAAGATGTTTGGCAACGGTTATATTGAGATAATACTAGCTGGTGATACTTTTGATGATTGTGCCCAGTCTGCGATAGAATACACGGAAGCTCATGATATGACTTTTATACCTCCATTTGATAACTCTTATATAGTGGAAGGGCAAGGAACCATAGGTTTAGAAATATTAAAGCAATTACCTGAAATTCCGATAGATTATATATTTATACCTGTTGGTGGAGGAGGTTTGTGTTCGGGTGTAGGGGCATATATAAAAGATCATTCTCCTGATACAAAAATCATAGCTGTTGAACCGGAAGGTGCACCTAGCCTTAGGTCTGCCTTTAAAGCAGGTCATCCGGTCACACTTGTTCATATCGACAAATTTATTGATGGAGCAGCTGTAAAAAGGGTGGGGGATTTGACTTACGATATTTGTTCTAAGGTAGTGGATGATATATGTCTGGTTCCGGAGGGTGAGGTATGTTCTACTATTTTGAAATTATATAATGAAAATGCAATTGTGGTGGAACCTGCAGGAGCTTTGAGTATTACTGCTCTGAATCATTATGCTCCAGAAATAAGAGGTAAAAATATTGTTTGTATTGTCAGCGGCAGTAATAATGATATTGATCGCATGCAGGAGATAAAAGAGCGTTCTTTGATATTTGAGCGATTGAAACATTACTTTGTTATTCGTTTTCCACAAAGGGCTAATTCTTTGAAGGACTTTGTTGATAAGGTGCTGGGAGATCGTGATGATATTGTACGTTTTGAGTATATGAAAAAGAATGAAAAAGAGAATGGTCCTGCACTTGTTGGTATTGAATTAGAAACGATAGATGATTATAATGGGCTGATTTCACGTATGGTTGAATATGGTCTTGATTTTACAGTTCTTGATCCGGATAGTGATTTAGGAAGATATATTGTATAAATCTTGCATCTTAATATTAGCTGATAACTAGCTTCTTATAAAAAGAGTGAATAAAAGTTGTAATAATAGTTTGTAGAAACAAAAAAAACACCTACATTTGCATCGCTTTTGGAGAAAAGCATTTTAATGGAGAGATGGCAGAGTGGTCGATTGCGGCGGTCTTGAAAACCGTTGAACTGCGAGGTTCCGGGGGTTCGAATCCCTCTCTCTCCGCAATATCAGATGATTACGAAAACAAAGGACTAAAATAGGGACTAAAACTTATTTTAGTCCTTTTTATTTTTCATAATTAGATGAAATAATTTTGACTACATTATTCTCGATAAGGGAATAATAGTCTAATCCCATAATACTAAAGTCAAAATCATATATTGAATAAGGATTCTTGCAGAATAGATAATTTGCAGATTGTAAATTAGCATCCATAACATTAGTAATCATTACGCCACTAACACGTGTATATTTCTTATTCTTTATACTACCGAAGAAGCCATTATCTAATCTGAAAATTTTATTCTCATCTTCATATTGGCAAGTGCTACCCCAAATAGCATCTATTAATTTTCCTCGTTAAAGAAAGTTCCAGTAAAAGTATTTATACAAATAATATAAGGTTTATTTAGGATGTATAACTATATCAAAACCTAATTGAGAAAAGAAAATAAAGAGGTACAATTCATACAAAGCTGATTCAAAATCTTTCTTAAATCTACTTTCCAGTTCATTTTGTTCATCAATTGGATATTTTGAAAACCAATCATTTAATATATCCCTAACTCTTGATATATGGGGTTGATTATTTCGGTCATAAAAATCATATTTATTGTCAATATATCTTGATGGTTTTGTATCAGTTCGTTCTTTATTTTCAAATAGTTTCATAGTAATTATTTTAGCCAAATTTAGAAATAACTTATTTATAATACTGTTATATTCCTAACTAATATATTTCTGAATATATACTTAACATCTTTCTATCCCTTATCAATAAACAAAACTTCAAAAAACACAATAACAAAGTTTATTTAACCTCACAATAATATTTTTCTTTCTCTGGATTATCTAAAATAACACCTTTGAGCAGCATTTTCAGAGAACGACTAACATTACTCAAAAGCATTAAAACTATTCTTTATTACACAATGGTAATATATTTCGTAACGTATCTCAATTAGACAACTTTCTTTAATTTGTTTTTCAAATACTCTCGTTGCATTTGTTCTTAATCGCCCCTTCAATCCATATCCTGATAAAGGGCAATTGATTGCCTATAGAGTGGTTTTGCTCTATTCTCATTATTTATGGTTTTATAAATTTGGAAAAAGGTTTTTCCTCTGCAAACAAATTAGCTGTATTAATTAAAGCCAGATGTGAGTATGCCTGAGGAAAGTTACCTAGTTGCTGTTTGGTCTTAAAATCTAGATCCTCACTAAAAAGTCCCAGATGATTAGAATAAGATAGTAATTTGTCGAAAATAGCCTGAGCCTCTTTCTTCTCCCCTGTCACATAAAGCGCCCGCACGAGCCAGAATGTACAGATAGTAAAAGATGAAGAAGGCTGACCGAAATCGTCACTGTTCTTATACCTGTACATCAATCCTTCGTGCATCAGTTCCTTCTTAATCCGTTTTACTGTCTTTATATACTTTTCATCATTAGCTTCAATAAATCCGTACTGCTCCATTAGTAGCAAAGAAGAATCCACATCGCTGCTGCCATATGATTGAGTGAAGCTTTGTATGTCCTTATTCCAGCCATGTATCAGAATGTCTTTTTTTATATTATCCGCCTCTTCTTTCCATTCTTTTTCATAATTGGTCTTTCCCAGAAATGACGCAATACTGACTGCCCTATCCATCGCAACCCAGCACATAACCTTTGAGAAGACAAAGTGTTTCTCAATATTACGGAATTCCCAGATGCTCTGATCCGTATTTTTCCATTCTGCAAATATGGTCTTCACAATCGTTTTTACAATTTCCCACATTTCTTCAATTTCGTCCAACGTACCCGGGAAGTGCAAATAATAATTGTATATCACATTCATAAGGTATCCCAACGAATCATTTTGCTTCTGATTATATGCAGCGTTTCCTACCCTGACCGGTTTGGAACCGGCATAACCAGCCAAATGCGGCAATACTTCTTCTTTGAGTACCCTGCTGCCATCTATACCGTACATTATCTGGAACGAGTCCGACTTGGATCGCAGAATCCTCTTTATGAATCCCATAAACCGCCGGGCTGCCGATCGGTGTCCCATAGAAAGCAAAGTCTCCATCGACATAGAAGCATCCCGTATCCAGCAAAAACGGTAATCCCAGTTGCGCACCTCCCCTATTGTCTCGGGAATACTTGTAGTAAGTGCGGCCATAACCGCTCCTGTATGCTGATAGGACATTAATTTCAGGATGAGAAGGCTTCGCGATATGGCTTCATTATACTGATAGAATTTGCGGGAACGGTTATTCCAGTTGAGCCAGTAAACCTTTGTCCGCTGATATTCCAGATTGACACGGTCAATATCTATAGGTACCAGTTTCTGATGATAGGCCAGCAAGAAGAACTCATCTTTTTCCAGAACTATTTCTTCTTCGTTTAGTATAGCATCAAAATTGAGGCTGGAATAGAGATACATATTTTCCCTCTTGTCTTCACATGAATATGTTTTTATCAGCTCAGGGAATTTCTTATGTATAGCTGTTTCCTTCGCGTAATTCATTACTGGATTGTATTTTACCTTAAACCGGGGTTTCCCGTCCAGAAATTTTATATAACGGTATATTTCAGGTGGTATATAATAATCCATATCCTGCGTCCTGTATCGGGGCATAAAATCGAGCAACTCGAAACTGCCCTCCTTCGAAGTAAAGATTGTGGACAGGATATTGGTTCCTTTAATATATTTCTGGATAATCTGATAATCATCAGCCACTTCTATAGCAAAGCTTCCTCCAATCTCATTGTCCAAAATTTTAGTAAAAACAGAAGGTGAATCGAAAGACGGGAAACAGAGCCAGTCTATACTCCCTCTTTTTGATATTAATGCTGCCGTTTTACCATTTCCTATAACTCCATAATCCAGATCTATAGTTTTATTCATGTTTTTTATCATTGATTTTCAATATCTTATATTTATTATTTGAACTAAACTCGTTTAAATAATGTTTTATTATTAATTATTCACATTATACATCAGAATGTTTCTTTTTAACCGAAGAATAATACAATGCTTGCATAGAGTATTGTGAAGAAAAATAATTTAACATATGAAACTTATTATAATATCTAACAGATTACCTCTGAAAATTGTTGAAGAAAATAATAAATATAAAGTCATACCCAGTCCGGGAGGCCTTTCTACAGGCCTTGATTCGCTAAAAACAAAAGTTGATAAACACTGGATTGGCTGGCCGGGTATGTATCTCGACAATTGCAAAGAGAAAGAAGCAATAGATAAACAGCTGGCAGAGCAAAAATATACCCCTGTATACCTGACACCGGATCAGATAGAAAACTATTATGAGGGTTATAGCAACAGTGTTCTCTGGCCGCTATGCCATTATTTTTCGAACTATATTGAATATGGTAATGAGTACTGGGAAGCTTATAAAGAAGTGAACGCTCTTTTTTGTGAGGCTACACTCAAAATCATTGAGCCGGGTGATATTGTCTGGGTTCAGGATTATCAGTTAATGCTGTTACCAAAAATGTTGCGCGATAAAATGCCTGATATCAGCATCGGATATTTTCATCATATCCCTTTTCCTTCATACGAATTGTTCCGTTCTTTACCGGAAAGGGGTGAATTACTTAAAGGCCTTCTGGGTGCTGATTTGGTGGCATTCCATACACACAGCTACATGCGGCACTTTATAAGTGCAGTCTACAGGGTCTTGAAACTGGATTGCAATCTGGACGAAATTCAGTTAAACGACAGGGTGGTAGATGTAGATGCCTTCCCGATGGGAATCAATTATGACATGTACCATGATGCCCTGCTGAATCCCGATATTAAAAAGAAGTCGGCAGAATTGCGCAAGAGTTTTGGGAAAGCGAAACTAATGTTGTCTGTAGACCGCCTCGATTACAGCAAAGGCATACCTATTCGCTTACACGGTTTCCAGAGTTTTCTGGAGAATAATCCTCAATACCGGGAAAAGGTTTCGTTAGTGATGATTGTTGCTCCTAGCCGCGATTCAGTTGATATTTATGCAGGGTTGAAAAACGAAATAGATAAACTGGTAGGAGCCATAAACGGCAAATATGCGACTATAGACTGGACTCCTGTCTATTATTTTTATCATCCGTTCCAGTTTGAAGAACTGGCTGCTCTTTACCAGATTTCAGATATTGCACTGGTTACTCCATTGCGTGATGGTATGAATCTGGTAGCGAAAGAATATGTGGCAACCAAAAGGGAACAATCAGGAGTTCTGATATTAAGCGAAATGGCTGGAGCCTCCATCGAATTATCAGATGCCCTCATTGTAAATCCGACCGACATACACGAAATAGAAAATGCAATGGTAGAGGCTCTGAAGATGCCTGTAGAAAAGCAAATGAAACGGTTAAATGCAATGCAGGAAATAGTTTCAACACAGAATGTAAAACAATGGGCCACGGATTTTATAGAGGAACTAAAAGAAGTGCGAGAGAAAAATAATACACTCGCCGGTAAGATTGTAGTGAAAAGTAATTTCGATACAATAAAGAAAGATTATGATAAATCGCAAAAGAGGCTTATTATACTTGATTATGATGGTACATTAGCTCCATTTCAGGCTAAACCGGAAGATGCATTCCCAACAAAAGAACTTTTAGAACTCCTATCCCGGTTAGCTCAGGATTCCGGAAACAGTGTAGTTATCAGTAGCGGCCGCGACCGCCACACCCTGGATAAATGGCTTGGAAGCCTCCCTATAGGTTTAGCCGCAGAGCATGGAGCTTTTTATAAAGAGGGTGGAAAATGGCATTCTAAAATATCGGAAATAGAGTGGGATAAAGAAATTATCGATATTATGGAACATACCGTAAAACGGACTCCACGTTCTAAAATAGAAATAAAGGATACCGCTTTGGTATGGCATTACCGGAATGTAGATGCATGGCTTGCAGATCTTAGGGTGACGCAATTGATCAATGCCCTGATTAATCCCTGCTCACGACAGAATCTGCAAATAATGAAGGGAAATAAAATTGTTGAGGTTAAATATAACGACATAACCAAAGGTTCGGAAGCCGTGAGATTAGTGAATCAGGATGATTATGATTTCATTATGGCTATAGGAGATGATACAACAGATGAAGACATGTTTTTAGCTCTGCCTGAAGATGCGATAACAATTAAAGTAGGGCGGAACTCAAGCGTATCAAAATATAATATCCCTACACAAAGTCAGACATTAAATTTCTTGAATAAGCTGGTAAATTAGGCTTACGTTTAAAACGAAAATATGGACAGAGAGCCAGCTTATATTCTACTTCTTCAAATTTTATTTATTGATGAGGGACAGAACAAATTATCGATTTTGGTTGTTCTTATCCAAATGTTTATCTGAACATCTATCCAATATTATGCAAAACAAAAAATGAAAATTATAACTTTATTAGAAATGATATGAAATATAAGTTTTATGTGTTAATATATTTTTTTATAGTTTACTCTGGCTTCCTGACTGCACAAGTTACGATTGGTGCAGGAGAAGAGTCCGTTACCGGAGCATTATTGCAACTAAAGAATATACAAAACGTCACTGATGGGTCAGAAAATGCAAATAAAGGAATGATGATGCCCAGGGTAAGCATTACCGACCTGACCAAGCTTTACCCGATGTTTCCTGTTGGATACGATACCGCTGAAAACGAAAGGCATACGGGCCTCACAGTCTACAATATACATGAAGATACTTCTGGAAGCACACCTATCAAAAAAGGTATTTATGTGTGGGACGGGGCAAAGTGGATAAACTTGTCCGGGACGAGCTCCAATTCAGGTGGAACAGATTTAGGAGAGACAGGCGTACTTATAGGGGTTAATCAGTCAAAGTTTCTCACATTAAGCGGAAAAACATCCTGGGGCTTACTTATGCAGAACCAACAGACGACCATTACTCCTTCATATATTATTGGGGTATGGTCTCCTTTTACTACAGCTGTATCGGATATTCTCACATCCACTCTGGGTGACGATGGGGCTTTATTAGTAGAAAAAGCTGACATCGGTATCCCAACTTTCTGGAGGATAGGCTTTGAATTCGAGATGGGAAACAATCCACCGACCCAGACACGGTACTTCAAAGTGGATATTGTAGATAATGATAGCGGGAATGCTGTCTTTTCGCAGGCTATTGTTGTTCCCGGAGGACTGGATACCGGGCATACAGCACCCTTCAGCCTGTTTTTCTCCACACTTAGCGATACTGCCGCAAACCACAAAGGTTATAAAATTGTCTTTGGTGTGGATACCGCCGCTTCGGCAGGTTTACCTAACAATATAAGTGTGCGGGTGACACAGATACTGAAGATAGATTGATTCAATTTTGCTGGATAATTAACTCTTATATCATGTAAAGAGCTATTTAATGTCAGTTAAGCTGCATTTCAACCTTTTAATTTCAGTACTTAAGATGATGGGTTGATATTTCGATAGACTGCAACTTATCGACATAATGGTTGAAGAGTATGGAGCCCCTGTACAGTTTGCAGCCTCCTCCTTTCACTATGCAATAGCTCCATATTCGTCAATATTGAGATTGTGAAACATTTTGAGTTTACTAAGAAAATGGGCAATGCCGTTATAACACTCAACCCGGTAGGTGTGGTCGGCATCATTATCCCATGGAACGCCAGTAACGGATATATCTGCACCAAACTATCTACTGCTATTGCAGCAGGCTGTACGGCAGTAATTAAACCCAGTGAAATGAGCGCCCTGCAAACACAGGTGATTACTGAATGCCTGCACGAAGCGGGTCTACCTAAAGGAGTATTCAATATTGTAAACGGCTTAGGAAATGTAGTCGGAGCAGAAATAACCCGCAACCCCAATATTGCCAAAATATCTTTTGCAGGCTCAACCCTTGTCGGGAAAACAATTGCACGCGATGGAGCGGAAACACTCAAACGGGTTACTTTGGAGTTGGGAGGAAAATCAGCCAACATCGTTATGGAAGATGCCGATTTATCAGTAGAGGAGTTTGTCTTTATAGTCTCCCCTCATTACTTTTTCTTCGCCTCTAACTTCTATAAGTAATACCATACAGAACTTAATTTTAGACAATAAGATAGTATTATTTGGGTAATTGTAGATAAAAGGAAGATGTATCTGATTATTACGAATAAATATACGATTATTCTTAATCGGTATTTGTAGTACATCCTGTTATTTTGTAATTGTAAATTCTCTAGTGAAGAGAATTATGGGAATTACTAAACAAAATGACTTATAACCCTCTTTATGAAAATTTTGAAGAGAGAAAATAATCTAATTTATATTCCAGTATCATGTGTTTTGTCTGGTTTATCAGATATTCTCATATCTATACGATGGTACATTTACATGATTGGTAATAATACTAATCATAAAGAAACAAAAAGCTGATATGAAAATTCAATGCTTTCAAGAGTGATGAATGTTGTCTTTTAAACTTGTCTCTATCCTTATCTATTGCTTGTGAAAGTGATAATGGAAATTTTGAAGCATTGAATTTTTCGTAATCTGATCAACTATAACACGATTATACATGTCTTCGTTCAGCTTGAAGATAGGAGGAAATAACGAATAAAATTACGATAATTCTTAATCAATACATTGAGTATATCTTGTTATTTTACAACCGATAAAAAAGATCGTCCAGCAGTAATAAGAAGTAAGTAGATATCCGAAAAGTCAGAGTCATATTTAGTTTTCTTTCTAAAACAAAGAAAAGAAGATGCTATGTGTTTTAATATCAGTAAATTCTTACTTTTCGGGTAACATACAATAGACCGTATACTAAAAGAATAATACATATTAATTGTCAATGAATATCTCACATATATTAATACTTATGAAATCTTTATATATAAACGATTTTCTTTATAAAACCTTTATAAGATACCTAGTAATTTTGCTCCGTAAATATGGAATAAGTTGTAAATGTTTCCTTGGTAAAGAAGGCTACATTTTATTCGAGGAAGTTAAAATCCGGTTGTCTGTTAAATATATTGATTATGAAAGAAATATTATATAAAGATGAACATGCATCCTGTATATATTTTGACAGAAGTGATAAACCTAGTATAGAAATAAAACAAATAAAAGGTAATGATGGTTGGCAGGTAATACCTCAGATTCACAAAATTGTTATTGTGTTAAAAGGTAGTTTCCATTTTATATCAGGCAAGAATGATACTGGAGAAGTTCTGCAGACCGGTCATATGTTGTTTTTAGCATCAGGTACTTCGGCTAGTTTTCAGGAAAATTCTTTCGAAAGTGAAATACTGGTCATACGTATAATAAATAAAACTCATTTTTGCGAAACATATCGACTCGAACATCTTTGGCAACAAATAAATAAACAGGATTCACAAACGGAAATCTTAAGACAAGATAGTTTCCACTTACTGGATGTAAATGTCGAAATGGGAAATTATTTGTTTTCACTAGTAGGACTAATTCGTTCCGGATTTCGTTGCCAGAACTATTTATCTATAAAAATAAAGGAGTTTTTCTATATTCTTCGTTGTTATTATACCAAAGAAGATTTATTTCATTTTTTTCGATCGTTGTTGAGCAGCGATATGATATTTTCTCAGCAGGTAATGGAACATTATGCAAAGTGTCATAATGCAAAAGAATTGGCAAAAGTATTGAATTACAGTGTATCTGGTTTTGAAAAACGATTTAAAAAAGTGTTTAATGATACACCTTATCACTGGATGATGACTCAAAGGGCTTATGATATTCACACAGATATTATTGCAGGAGAGATGAATTTCAAGCAAATAAGTGATAAATATGGATTCAGTTCACCTTCAGTGATGAATGACTTTATCAAACAGATGTTCGATATGACACCTGGACAAATTAGAAAAGGTACAAAAAAATAGGTTAACTTCTTGAGATAAGTTGAATAGCCTTTTAGGCAACGGAAAATTATATTCCGAAGCCATATCCTATACCCGATTCAGTGATTAATAAAACAGGTTTAGCCGGGTTGTCTTCAATTTTCTTTCTTAGTTGGGCTATGAAGACGCGTAGGGATTGGGTTTGGTCTGCATAGTTATATCCCCATACTTCTTTAAGGGTATACTTATGTGTTAATACGCATCCCTGATTTTTATGAATAAACTTAGTAATGAAAATTCAGTTGGAGTCAGATCCAGTAATTCTTCCTTTTTCTTTGCAATATGGTTTATCATATTGACCGACAGATCGCCAACCTTAAATACCGGATTATTGTTTACTGTTTCTCCAAGCCTTAGTGATGCCCGTATACGGGCAAGTAGTTCTCTTATTTGAATTTCGTCATCTATAACTAATATTGTATTATTATTCATTCTTTTATGTATTTAAAGATATTTTGGGAGGTATTTTTAACGTGAATTGTACTCCTGCATTTTGCCTGTAACCAACACTGATTGTCCTTTTATAAACCTTCATAATTCCTTAGTTAAATAAATAGTTAAACAACTGGTGATTAAGCATTGTTTATCGATTGTACATTATTATAATTCAATAGGATACTATAAAGAAAGAAGTTGAGGTAAATATTATGTCCGGCAGAGACGAAAGTATAATAAGTTTGTTACTTTAATCCTTTTAGATATAAATATGATCCTTACAGCAAAGTTATATACAAATCTTATCCCTATATTTGTTGAAAAACTAAAAATCAGGATAATATGGAAAAAGACTATAGTAATTCATTATTCTTTCAATACTCTAATATTTTCTTTAGTTATTATTTTGAAAACGATACCCGTTGCTCAAAAATGGTATCATCTCATTCCCTGACTTATGTTTACGGTGGAGAAATGATAATCGAGGAAAGAGGCAACAAAACGGTTATCAATAAAGGTGAATGTGCCTTTATCAAGCGTGACAACCGGATTGTAATGACTAAACAATCTAAAGATGGTGAACCGTATAAAGGAATTTTTATGAGCTTCCATCGCAATGTTTTGCGCGAGTTTTATGCAAAGCTTGATCGTAATAATATTCCTAAAAATCCTGGCAATTTTGAAAAATCAGTAATAAAACTCCCTCAGGTACCCGAAGTAGAAAGCCTTTTCAATTCCATGACTCCCTACTTCAATACTGAAATAAAACCGCGCGAGGAAACCATGAACCTTAAAATGCAGGAAGGTATCTACCTATTAACCAACACGGATAAGAAATTCTATTCCACCCTTTTCGACTTTACCGAACCATGGAAAATCGATATCGTTCAGTTTCTCAACGAAAACTTCATGTGTGATCTCTCTATGGAAGAAATAGCCAATTACACAGGTCGCAGTTTAGCCACTTTTAAGAGGGATTTTAAAAAGATAAGTAACCTTACACCTCAAAAATGGCTGATACAAAAACGTCTTAAAGTAGCTCACGAACTGATAAAATATCAGAATAAAAAAGTAAAAGATGTATATATAGATGTTGGCTTTAAAAACCTTTCTCATTTTTCCAAAACATATAAAGAAATGTATGGATATGCACCAACCAAATAAAGAGTGTATAATGAAAGCCCATAGCAAATTGCGATGGGCTTTTTTATTTTATACGATGTATGGAAACTACATTTCTTTCCAAAAAGAATAATGCACCTCACAGCAAAATAATATGAACTTTATAGCAAAATAAATAAAATATTTAAGCATTAATTTTGTGTTATACAATTAATTATAAATATATAACATAAAATATGAAAGAATTAAGCGGAAGAGTTATTGTCGTTATGGGAGCTTCCAGCGGAATAGGAGAAGCAACCGTAAAGAAAATTGCAGAGAAAGGTGGTAAACAGGTTATTGCAGCTCGAAGAGTAGAAAAGTTAAGAGAAATAGCAGAATCGTTACCTGGTGCAGAAATACAATACAAGGCAGCCGATGTATCAAATTTCGAAGAAGTAAAAGATGTAATTGATTTAGCTCTCGAAAAGTATGGCAGGATAGACGCTATATTCAATAATGCAGGTATTATGCCTACAGCTCCATTAGTAGAAGGAAAACGCGATGAGTGGCAGCAAATGCTTGATATCAATATTATGGGGGTGCTTAATGGTATTGCAGCCGTACTACCCATTATGGCAAAACAAAAATCAGGACACATTATTACTACCGATTCAGTTGCCGGACACATTGTTTATCCCGGTTCAGCAGTTTATTGCGGAACAAAGTTCGCACTTCGTGCTATTATGGAAGGTCTACGTCAGGAACAAAGGGAAAACAACATCAAGTCAACCCTTATATCACCGGGAGCTGTACGTACCGAGCTTTACAAAACAATCAACGATAAAACTGCTTCCGAACAACTGTACCGAAAGCAACGTGAAGAAGGTTATGGACTCGACCCTGAAGATGTAGCAGAAGCGGTAGTATATGCCATTGCAACCCCTTCTCATGTATCCGTAAGCGAAGTTATTATCCGTCCAACCAGACAAATTGTATGATATGAAAAAAATAAATTTTCTACTAATGATAGTCCTTACTATCCTGTTATTACAAAACAATAAATTAAACGCTCAGAATATGGAAAGTAATCTTACCACACCACAGCTGAAAATCGTAACTATTGCCGCCAACACAGCAATAGGTGAACTTGATAACTTAAAAACAGAACTGAATGCCGGACTGACTGTTAACCAGATAAAAGAAATCCTTGTTCAGATGTACGCCTATGCCGGTTTCCCCCGAAGCCTGCAAGGAATCAATACCTTTATATCTGTATTAAACGACCGTAAGGCAAAAGGTATCATCGACCTTGAAGGCAAAGAAGCATCACCTCTAACCGATACCCGCGATAAATATACTCGTGGGCGTGAAGTGCTAGAAAAGTTAACCCTTACCAACCAGAAAAATATCACAGGAGCTAACGCTTTTGCCCCGGCAATCGATATTTATCTGAAAGAACATCTTTTTGCCGATATATTTGAGCGGGATGTACTCACTTACTTCGAGAGGGAATTGGCAACCATATCGGCACTTTCCGCTATGCATGGAGTAGCACCCATGTTGCAATCCCATAAAAACATAGGTAGGAATGTGGGCATTACCGACGCACAGCTCGAACAAGTTCAAACAATCATAAATACTATTAGCAACACCCTTTTTTCAAAAGGAGAAAGAAATAACCCTGACTATTTTACAGGTGAAGTATATCTGAAACCATTAGTCAGTCAAGATGAATCCGACGGCTATTATTCAGCTGGAAGTGTAACTTTTATGTCTGGTGCACGCACCAACTGGCATACCCACCCATCTGTACAAACCTTAATAGTAACCGAAGGTGAAGGATGGTATCAGGAACGTGGCAAGGAGGCGGTAAAATTACAGAAGGGAATCGTCATACCTATTCCTGTAGGAGTCGAGCATTGGCACGGAGCATCCAAAGATTCAAAACTTGTACACATTGCCATCACTAATTTCAAAAATAATAGTGCAGTAACATGGTTGAGACCGGTAACCGATGAAGAATATGATAATGCAAAATAGAATAATAATGGTGAAAAAATTATTTTTCCTCTTTATACTTACAATGATCTTAACTATTGTATTTACGAGTTGTTCATCCAACAATGAAAATAAGGAATCAATCGTGAGCGAAATATCTATTTTTGCAGATAGCAACAAAGTCCGCTTGTCAATGATTACAGTAGATTTTACGCGACTTGGAGAATACAACGTTTTCCTGAAAGAAGAAATCGAAGCCTCCATGCACCTGGAACCGGATGTTCTTACGCTGTATGCCGTTTCGGAAAAAGATAACCCAAACAAACTGGTTATCCTCGAAATTTATGCCGATGAAGAAGCCTACCAAAAGCATATCAAAACACCTCATTTCTTAAAATACAAGAAAGGAACACTTGATATGGTTCAGTCTCTTGAATTGATTGACGCCACACCACTCATACCAGGATTAAAAATAAAATAAACTATTAAAAATAAAGATATGAAAAGGCCAATAAAAAAATTCAATATACTACTAATTGCTAGCTTATTTACTGCAAGTAGTCTATTAGCATCGAATTCTGATGATAAAACAAATGAAACAATAAAAAATAATACCAATACCATTATGAACGAAAATCTGAATTTAACCCAGGAGTGGGACAAAGTATTCCCCAAAAGTGACAAAGTGAATCATAGTAAGGTGACATTCCGCAATCGCTACGGCATCACACTTGCTGCCGATATGTATATCCCCAAAAATGTTAGTGGAAAATTGGCAGCTATTGCTATATGCGGGCCTTTCGGTGCAGTGAAAGAACAGTCTTCTGGCCTTTATGCCCAGACATTAGCCGAACGGGGATTCCTCACCATTGCCTTTGATCCCTCATATACTGGCGAAAGTAGTGGTGAGCCTCGTTATGTAGCTTCACCCGATATCAATACAGAAGATTTCAGTGCAGCTGTCGATTTTCTATTATTACGCGATGATGTAGACCCCGAACGCATCGGAATACTCGGCATTTGTGGCTGGGGAGGTATGGCAATCAATGCAGCATCTATAGACACCCGCATCAAAGCAAGTGTTGCATCTACAATGTATGATATGAGCCGTGTCAACGCTAACGGATATAATGATTCGATGGATGCGGACGCTCGCTATAAACTTCGACAACAACTCAATGCCCAGCGTGTAATCGACGCAAAGAACGGTACATATGCACTTGCCGGAGGTGTTGTAGATCCATTACCTGACGATGCACCACAATTTGTGAAAGACTATTACAGCTATTATAAAACAAATCGTGGTTATCATAAACGCTCTCTCAATTCAAATAACGGGTGGAATGTGACATCCTCTCTGCCTTTCATCAATATGCCCCTACTATCGTATAGTGACGAGATTCGCAGTGCCGTGCTTATTGTCCACGGAGAGAAAGCTCATTCACGATATTTCGGTGAAGATGCTTTCAAAAAGCTGAAAGGAGATAACAAAGAACTGATGATTATTCCTGGTGCAAACCACGTAGATTTATACGACCGTATGGATATAATTCCATTTGATAAAATAGAGTCTTTCTTTACCACAAATTTTAAATAATTGCATGATGGACATATTTGAAAGAATGAAACAAGGTGAACTGATTCTCGAAAATGATCCCGAATATCCGAAGTTATATGAAGCTCTTTTGAGGGGAATGCGTATTACAGGCCAATTAAATGCATCATATCATACCAAAGAAGAGACACGTGAAATTATAAGTGAACTTACAGGGCAGAAACTAGATGAAATGACTTGGATAGTGCCTCCTTTTTATACCGACTTCGGGCAATTTATACGTTTGGGAAAGAAAGTATTCATAAATAGTGGGTGTATATTTATGGACAGAGGTGGTATTACATTGGAAGATGGTGCTTTTATAGGGCCGAATGTAAATATCATTACAGAAAATCATGCCGAAGAACCCAGATTACGTCACAGCGTATATACAAAACCTATTCTGATAAAACGTAATGCGTGGATCGGTGCGGCAGCAATTATCCTGCCGGGAGTGACTATCGGAGAAAATGCGATAGTTGCAGCCGGAGCAGTTGTGACAAAGGATGTGCCAGATAATATGGTAGTAGGAGGCAATCCTGCAAAAATTATTAGAAAAATAAAAACAGATTAATTATGAAAAAGATAGTTGTAGTATTACTTTCTATTCTTATGATAACAAGTCTTTCTGCATGCAACTCTGATGACAGAAACGATGCCTTAACACCAGAAATCAATGATAATACAGACCCGGATTCTGATAAAGACAATGAAAATATGAATGTGAAACTAACTATTGGTACTACCGAATTTATAGTTACATTGCAGGATAATATGACAGCGAATGCTTTTAAACAGTTCTTGCCGATGACTATCGATATGTCCGACCTGAACAATAACGAAAAGTATTACGGTTTGCCTGGCGCATTGCCGACAGATACTTCAAATCCCGATACTATACAAAATGGAGATTTAATGTTATACGGGTCTACCACTTTAGTATTGTTTTATAAAACTTTCTCTACATCATATAGCTATACCCGGATAGGTAAAGTTGAGAATCCGTCAGGATTGCAAAGAGCACTCGAAGGAAGTAGCATAACTGTTAAGTTTGAATTACAGTAAGCTGCAAAATATTATGTTAAGTAATTCGTTTTTATACATTGATTTTTCTTCTTAACGAAACATACAACAAACTAAAAAAATTAAATTAAATCTTTGTATTTAAATTATATCAATAATGGCAGGAAAACAGTCAATACATATGTCTGGTAATTTAAACCAACCCATCTCTAAAAGGCACATTATACTGGATTGTTTACGCGGACTCGCATTACTTGGCATCTGTTTGGCTAATTTTCCTGAGTTTTCCTTATATACTTTTCTGCCTGCTAATATGGCGGCTGCTATGTCGACAGCAGGAGTTGATACGGTAATAAGATATCTGCAATATATTTTTATTGATGGTAAGTTCTATACGATTTTTTCACTATTATTCGGCATAGGTTTTTCCATTATCCTTTCTAATGCAGAAAAGAACAATAGGAATGGCATTAGAATTTTTTATCGCCGGATACTTGTTTTATTTCTTATTGGTCTATTACATCTTGTATGCCTTTGGGCTGGTGATATTTTGGCTTTATATGCTTTTGCAGGTTTATTTCTTCCATTATTTATTAAGGTATCAGACCGAATACTCATAACATGCATAATTGTATTATTAGTGATTCCTGTAGTCCTCGATGCCGGCGTGGAATTTCTCGGTTGGAATCCTGCTGCCTTTGCTATCGCAACAACAAAATATTTTCATGGGCAGTTCGGCATAACAGAAAATAACTTTCCTGTATGGTTGGCTGAAAGCCGGACATACCTCGAAGTATTAAAATTCAATCTGGCAGGTTCTTTTATCCGTTTACAGGAGTTTATCGATGGCAATCGCTTTTTTAAAGTACTTGGATTGTTCTTGCTTGGGCTTTATATAGGAAGGAAAGGTATTTATGCTAATCTGAATAAGAATAAAAGTCTTCTTAAAAAAGTGATGAGTTGCGGATTTATCATAGGCTTTCCTTTCACCTTACTCTATGCGTGGAGCGCCATGAATGGACGCCCTTTAGGATTGACTATACATTCAGTCATTTATACAGTTAGTGTTGTTCCTTTCGCCTTTTTCTATATTTCAACTATTTGCTTATGGTACCTTACAAATACAGAAAGAAAGGTGTTCAAAGTATTCGCTGTACCGGGACGCATGGCCCTCACTAATTACCTGATGCAGTCTGTTTTCGGAATAATTATATTTTATGGTATCGGTTTTCAACTGGGTGCACGTACTGGATTAGTTTATGTGGAACTAATTGCTGTCGCAGTATTCTGCATACAAATAATATACAGTTATTTATGGCTTCATCGTTTTCGTTTTGGTCCTTTCGAATGGGGCTGGCGGATGCTGACTTATGGTAAGCGGTTCAAACTTATTAAATAATGTGATAAATGTACTGAACTCAATATTATCGAGTATAGGAAAGCAATAATAAATATTAATACAAATTGTAACTGACTAAATAACATATATAATAACTAAACTACTAAAACAACAATGAAACAAATTATTAAAGACACTTTCTTTGAAGGAGAAAGACCTCTTTTTGCAACAAATGATATACGCCTTGAAAACGTGAAATTCTATCCGGGCGAATCGGCACTGAAAGAATGTACAAATATCGAAGCTCACAAATGCGAATTTATGTGCAAATACCCTTTTTGGCATAATGACAATGCAGTGATTGAAGATTGCCTGTTTACTGTATATAGCCGTGCTGCTATCTGGTATTCGAAGAATGTACGTATGGTAAATACTAAAGTTGAGGCTCCGAAGATGTTTCGTGAAATAGACGGATTATATCTTGGAAATGTAAAGTTGACTTCAGCCGGTGAAACTATGTGGAATTGTCGTGATATGAAACTGCGCAATGTGGAAGCGCGGGGAGGGGACTACATCTTTATGAACGGCATCAACATCGATATAGATGGTTTTTACCTGCAAGGTAATTATTCTTTTCAGGATGCAAAGAATGTTACAGTTCGCAATGCAAAACTGGATTCCAAAGATGCTTTCTGGAAAACGGAAAACGTGACTGTTTATGATTCTGAACTGAACGGCGAGTATTTAGGATGGCATTCTAAAAATCTGAAATTGGTGAATTGTAAGATTTCAGGAACACAGCCGCTCTGTTACTGTACCAACTTAGTTTTAGAGAATTGTACCTTTGCTGAAGATTGTGATCTTGCATTTGAGTACAGTATAGTAGAAGCTGTTATTAACAGCCATGTGACCAGTATTAAAAATCCTACTGAAGGATTTATTGAGTGTGAGAGTGTAGGCGAAATTATTATCGATAAGAACTGTAAAAAACCTGAAGGCTGTAAAATCAAGTCTAGAAAAGAAGCTTGCGTTGCTTCGTAATTAAGAAAACCGAATCGACAAAAATGAAATATAATTTTGATGAAATAACCCAACGCAGCGGCAGTAACTCTTACAAATGGGATACGGCAACTGATAACGATGTATTGCCGATGTGGGTAGCTGATATGGATTTCCGTACAGCCCCTGTTATTGTTGATGCTTTGGCAAAGCGTGTACAACATGGTATATTTGGATACACGAAAGTCCCTCAAGCATATTATGAGGCCACTATATCATGGTTTAAGAGAAAGCATGAGTTCAGTATCAGGAAAGAATGGATATTGTTCACGTCGGGTGTAGTGCCTGCCTTATCTGCTGTGATTAAAGCACTGACAGTCCCCGGGGATAAAGTATTAGTACAGACGCCCGTTTACAATTGTTTCTTTTCCAGTATACGCAATGATGAATGTGAAATGGTTGCCAGTAAACTACTATATAAGAACAATGTTTACAGCATTGATTTCGATGACCTCGAAGATAAAGCAGCCGATCCGAAAGTAAAGCTGATGCTCCTTTGTAATCCTCATAACCCAGTTGGCAGGGTATGGACTAAAGAAGAATTGACTACGATCGGAGAGATATGTCTTCGTAATAATGTTATTGTAGTGTCTGATGAAATACACTGCGACCTTGTTTACGATGGTCATACGCATATTCCTTTCGCTTCCGTCAGTGATGAATTTCTGCAAAACTCGGTAACCTGTATCGCTCCAAGTAAAACATTCAACCTGGCAGGAATACAGGTAGCTAATATAATTGCGGCAGATGGAGAAATAAAAAAGAGAATAGACAAGGCACTGAATGTAAACGAGGTGTGTGAAATAAATTGCTTTGCCGTTGAAGCGCTGATAGCTGCTTATAACGAAGGGGACGACTGGCTGGATGAACTAAAGATATATTTATATGATAATTACAGACTTCTCTCAAACTTCTTTCAAAAGTACCTTCCTAATATGCCTGTACTCCCTTTGGAAGCGACTTATCTAGTCTGGGTAGACTGTTCTGCCCTCGGAGTTACATCCAAAGAGATTGTGGATAAATTGTTGACAAAAGAAAAACTGTGGCTGAATGAGGGTACGATGTACGGGGAAGCTGGAGAAGGATTTATCCGCATTAATATTGCCACACAGCGCGATAGGCTGATAAATGGATTGGAAAAGATCAGAAACCTTTTCGGAGAATAAAATAACGCGGCGGAATGGAAGTTCGGAGAATAAACATTATTATTGCTTACTTTCTGATATATGTAGTCTGGGGCTCCACTTATTATTTTATAGGTGTAGCCCTCAAAGGATTACCGCCATTTCTGCTGGGTGCTCTTCGTTTTACTGCTGCCGGACTTTTACTTCTGGCGTGGTGCAAATTCAGGGGCGAACCCATTTTCAAGAAGAGGCTGATTAAGAAATCTGCTATTAGTGGCATTGTGCTGTTGTTTATAGATATGGCAGTAGTGATGCTGGCGCAGAAATATGTTAGCAGTAGCCTTGTGGCTATCATTGCCAGTTCGACTGCTATCTGGATTATGGCGCTGGATGCACCTATGTGGAAAAAGAATTTTCGCAATCCGGCAGTAGTCATCGGTATTATTATCGGTTTTCTGGGGGTGATGATGTTGTATATTGAGCAGTTCAATTACGATAATGCTCTTGGAGAACACCGTGAGTATGGGGTGTTATTATTACTTGTTGGTTGTATTTCTTGGGCATTGGGGACGTTATACGCCAAATATAGGTCATCGGGTGAGGAAGAGGTCAATGCCTTTGCAGGATCAGCCTGGCAGATGCTTTTTGCGAGTGCAGCATTCTGGATGTGTACGATCGTCAATGGTGATATTGTGCACACCGATATTCATCTGGTGCCTATTTATTCGTGGCTTTCATTAGTATACCTGATAATATTCGGTTCCATTATGGCTTATTCTGCATATGTGTGGTTACTCAAAGTACGCCCGGCAACAGAAGTGGCTACCCACGCATACGTCAATCCGTTTGTGGCTGTTTTTCTGGGAATGTTTCTTGGAAATGAAGATGTAACATGGATCCAGATAGTAGGATTGATTGTGATATTGCTTAGCGTAATGATAATTAGTAAGAATAAATTATTATTTACTAAATGATTGATTTTTTTACATGGAATGATTTTATTTGAGAGTTATCTTACATTACTGAAAATATGAAAATTATACTTTTCGTGTCTGTGCCTTTTTTATTTCATCGATGTGATCATAAGACCAATCAGCAAAACGTTCAATTAACGGTAACAAATCCATACCTAATGCAGTAAGTTTATACTCGACTCTTGGTGGAATTTCGGAATACATTTTCCTTTTCACAAACCCGTCTTTCTCTAATGTCCTGAGTGTACTTGTGAGTACCTTCTGCGAGATATCAACAATACATTTATCCAGTTCATTAAATCTCATTTTCCCGTTTTCGCCCAAAGTAATTAATATAATCATAGACCACTTATTACCGAAATGTTCCATAACCATCCTAAACGGACAATTTTCCGTATAGGGATATTTTTTCAAAAATTGTTCCATTATAAATTCTTGTATTTCAATAATTCAAACCAATAGGTAAGTAACGATTCATATTGTAAGTTCTTGCTTTTTAGTATATAAGTAAATACTTTTACACTTTCTAAAAGTAAGTAACTTTATTATTATGTGCAAATAAACCGATATGAAAACAAATGAAAAAATTATAATTTATTATTTCTCGGCAACAGGTAACAGCCTAAAGGCAGCATCAGTAATAGCTTCCTTATATGAACAATCGAAATTAGTGAAAATAAACAGAATGAATGTGACAGAACATCCTGACTCATCTATCGTCGGATTTGTATTCCCTGTTTATATGGGAGGAGTGCCTGATATAGTCTATCGTTTTTTGGAAGATTTTCCATTTCAAGACAATGTATATTATTTTTCCATAGCCACATACTATACTTACAAAGGAAGTACTTTATCGGTAGTCAACAAGATATTAAACAATAAGGGAGTCAGCTTAAATTATGGTAACTATGTTCCTACAGTGGGAAATTGTTTAAAAGAATATGAAGTTTCTGCAGTGAAAAGACCGGCTATATTGGAACGTGCAGATACAATTACAGATAAAATAGCCAATGATATAAAAGATAAAACTGAAATACAGCCGTCTAAATATTGCGGAGTGTCTGAGAAATTACATAAAAGCATGTTCAATATTTTTTTCAAGGACACTTATAAAAAAATAACCTCAGATGATAATTGTATTGGTTGTGGTATATGCAGTAAAGTATGTCCTGTGAATAATATATCAATAAAAAATAAAAAACCACAATGGAGTGTAAACTGTCAGTCATGCCATGCTTGTGTACACTGGTGTCCTAAAAATGCAATTAGCTTAGGCAGATCTAAAGGTAGATTGCAATACCATAATCCAGATATTAAAATAGCGGACTTGTTTTAATAGGGAGATGATAAGTTTTGAAGATAATATTGCAAGGAGCAAATAACCAGCTTTTGCTCCTTGTGTTAATGCATCTTTTTATTCTACATTAAAACCATAATAGTTATTCTATAGGAATACAGATATCTACAATAAACTTTTTTTCGGGATGATTACGACAATCGTTATGAAAGATCTCCATATAGCCTCCATCCCTGAATTTATAATTTTTCTCAATAACTGTAGAATACATACCTTCCCAAGCTTTTTGGAATTCATCGCCGGGGCGTATTTCAAATCGCCCAACGGCATATTTACCCTTTGGATTTATAATAGGTACTATGTCTCCAACTGCTCTGATTTCGGTATCTATGGAGATGCATTCTGCATGCCTTACCTTTTCCATAGTTGTGGTTACATGAGGATTATCATAATAGATTGTAACTACCTTTACTTCTCTACCTTCAATCAGTTTATTCTCATCTGCCCATTTAAAAAGCTTCAGATAATTTTTATTGGTCAACTCAAAATTACCGAAAGTTGTAATACCGGCAAGCTTCATTTCTGGTAATTCTTTAATTTCTACTTTTGCATTCATATCTATCCATTTTTTTAAGTGATTTGCTATACAAAAATATTTTTCATCAGTAACAAGTTTTATCCCGATCTTGCTAAATATTTCAGGCTTATTTTTGTTAAATTCAGTTGGGCTGATTCCGTATAATTTTTTAAAAGTCTTTGAAAAGGTGTTTACACTGTTAAACCCATATTTGTATGCTATATTTGTCAGTTTTTCATCTGTTCCAACAAGAAGAATGGAGGCTATACGTTCAACCCTTTTTCTTACGATATAATCATTCAGGGATTCGCCTACTATTGTAGAAAATATCCGATGGAAGTGAAATTGTGAGAATGCAGCAATTTGTGATAGTGTTTTTAAAGATAGATCACCATCCAGATTATCTTCTATAAAATAAAGAACGTTATTTATTCTTTTTATATATTCCAGATATGTATCATTTACCATAATATAATAAATCTACTGGTGGCTTGTTTAATAAAGTCGCTGGGCGAAACTTCTGTTATTTTCTTGAACGAGCAACAAAAATGGGGAGTAACTTTAATCTGTATTGTTTTTGAGCCAGTTTACTCTTCTTTGGTCTGGTAGATGTTTCACTTTAAAATGTTCAAATTTCACATTAAAGCCGTTTCCGTCCGGACATGCTGCCATTAAACCTATCATCACAGGGCGATTATCCTGTAGCCATGCATTGCGCATCATTGTATATGTTTTATCGTCGAAAGAATAATATATTTCAACCGCATCCAGTCTTCTTACTGCTTTAATCCATACAAATGGAACTGGTTTTTCCAGTTCAATTACGCTCCAGTCACTTGTCTTGTGGGTAACTACAGAGCTGAGTTTATATTTCCCATCATGAAATTCTATTCCGGTCTTTATGTAATTTTCATGATCAATACGGATCATTAGTCCTGCCTGGTCAAAGCGTACTTTATAATCTCCTGTAACTTTTACTTTTGCTTCAAATTCACCACCATAAGTAGTGTAATAAAACGGAGCATCGTCTACCGTAAATCCGTAGTGCGATATACGCCAGTAATCACTTTGTGGTGTTACAAACATGGAAAGGGAATTATCTTTTATCTCCCATTTTTCAGGTTCATTGAACCATTGCATTTTTTCAAGACTTTGTGACATACTTTTTAATGTAAACATTAATACCAAGAGAATGGTAGTAATTAATGTTTTGTTCATAGGGCAATTTCGTAATTTCATATTTATATAGATAGTTTTGAATTTATTACAGATAATGATTTTATCGTTTATGGAAAAATAACCATTCATCTTATTTATCTTTGCAAAGATATGAAGCCAATTGTTAGTAATCAATACTCATAAATAACCATTTTAATGAATATTATTCAGACTCTAAACGAAAGTTTGTTAAAACAGCCTTTTGCAGAAGGTAAAAATGATAATATAGCATTGGAGAGCTGTCGTCAGATTGCTTATATGTATAGTAAAATAGAGAATTCTATTGCTGTACTGAGTGACTTGAAATCGAATCACAGTGATATATTTTATGGTAGAATATCAAACAAGTTGTTTCAAATAGAAAAGCCTTTACATGAACACATTAGCTCCATATGGGAAGATGGTATTTTTAATAACATACATCCTGATGATCTGATAAATAAGCATTTACTAGAGCTGAAATTTACTCAATTACTCAAATCTTTACCAATTGAAAAACGTTCGGATTATCAAATAACCAGCATTATCCGGATGAAAGATAATACAGGGCAATATAAGCATGTTCATCACAGAATGTTTTATGTTCAAAATTGTCCATTAGGTAATTTGTGGTTGGCATTATGTCTCTATAATCTTTCTCATGAAAAATTTGTTCCCGAGTTTCCCAATGGAATGATTATTGATTCATTTACTGGAGAAGTAATCAATCCGGGCAATGGACAAATTGATTCTATTCTTTCTAAACGCGAGGTTGAAATATTGAAATTGATTGAAAGGGGAAACCGCAGTGAGGATATCTCACAGGCATTATGTATTAGTAAAAATACTGTAAGTAGGCATCGACAGAATATTTTATCTAAACTTCGCGTAAAAAATTCTCTTGAAGCATGTCGTATTGCTAAACTGATGGGAATAATATAAATAAATTAGCTACATTTACATTTCATGGTATTAACAATAAAGCAGCTAATCAGAGTCAAACATGGATACTGATTTTATAAACATAACAACAGAAAATCTCGCTGATGAGCATTTATGCTGTATTATCCGTAGTAAAAAGCCTCATCAAGGTATTGAGGCTAAACGACAATGGCTTTCTGACCGACTAAATGAAGGGCATGTTTTTAGAAAATTAAAGGCAAAAGCTACCGTCTTTATTGAATATGCTCCGCTTGAAATGGCTTGGGTTCCTATAACCGGTAATAATTATTATTATCTGTATTGCTTATGGGCTTTGGGTAATCATAAAGGAAAAGGATATGGAAAATCGCTGATGGAGTATTGCGTGGCCGATGCTAAAGAAAAAGGTAGGTCCGGCATTTGTATGCTCGGAGCAAAAAAGCAAAAAAACTGGCTTACAGATCAATCATTTGCGAAGAAGTTCGGTTTTGAAGTTGTTGATACTACTGATAATGGATATGAGTTGCTTGCCCTTTCTTTTGATGGAGCAAAGCCAAAGTTTTCACCAAGTGTCAAAGGCCAAGGGATTGAAAACAAAGAGCTAACAATTTATTATGATATGCAATGCCCCTATGTCTATCAAAGTATTGAAATGATAAAGCAGTATTGTGAAATGAATAAGCTTCCTGTATCATTAATGCAAGTGGATACTCTACAAAAAGCCAAGGAATTACCCTGTGTTTTTAATAACTGGGCTGTATTTTATAAAGGAAATTTTGAGACGGTGAATTTATTAGATGTCACTTATTTAACGAGAATACTCAAAAAATAAAATTTGTAATATGATTAGGCCTCAAATAAAAAAACTCATTGAAAAATCAATGAGTTTTTTGCGGTATGGACGGACAAATAGTTACCATTCAAACCTTTCAGCGCATTTTAATATGATTATGTTTATCTTATTCACTGGGGTTCGTATATAGGGTGTGCCTTTGAAATTACGCTTTAACAACGATCTTGGAGATGATAAAAATGTATTATTTTTGTAGTCTAGATTTGATAAAAAATCATTTATGAGTTTTACATTATCTTCGTTCTCAAAACTATAATCCGGTTCCCAGAAGAACTGGCGAGGGATTGCCGGTTCGTCCGTCGAATCATAATATTTATCTTCATAATCATCCATATTTTCAAAGATCTCCTGTCGGTCATATCTTGCCGGAAATAAATTCGAAGAAGTGTGTAATATATTATTAAGCCAAGTGTCAAAAAATTCTTTATCGGGTGAAATATGGCGGGCCAATATAGCTAAATTATCTGTTTTTGAGTTAATGAAATAGTCACCTGTCATATAACTCTCCCTGCAATCTTGCATACAAGTCATCATAGCCCAAAAGGGACCATCAACCGGAGTGGAAATATATTCATTTCCAAATTTCCAATTTACACCATATAAGTAATGGACTAATCCTGCCCATTGTGCTTCTAAAGCGAGAAGAGTCGTTTCTTTATTTATATATTTCGACGATCGCCAATAAATCCATTCTCCTAAAGCTGTTGCAAGACCATACGTCGCTTTATGATTTAATTGCCACAAAGCATCCACTATTTTTTCATTCTCTGCATCTACCGAATAATATCCGGCAGAGTTTTTATCCCATTTATAACCTAACGGTGCATCTAAAAACTCAGGTGTATCTAGTATCTTTGGTATTGTCAGCATAATTGTAATATTTTTATTTTGGTTCGTATTGGTAGGGTGTGCCTTTGAAGCCTAACTCAAGCATTTTATCAGGAGAATTAAGATATGGATTATTTTCATAATCCAAACCGGATAGAAAATCATTTATCAATCTCGTATTATCTGCCGTTTGATAATCAAATTTCTCATCCCAGAAAAACTCTCTTGAAATAACAGGCTCACCGGAGGAATCATAGGTTTTACCTTGATAAGCACTTCTGTTCTCCATTATTTCCGAACGGTCGTATTGTGCAGGGAATAGTTTGGCTGCTCTTTTAAACACATTGTCATACCAGGCGTCAAACATCTTTTTGTCGGGCGATATATAACGGGCTAATATGGCTAACTTATCTATATTTAGATTAATGAAAAACCGTCCATCAAAATAAGCAAATTTCGGTGTGTCTAATATCCAAAGCATTACCCATATCGTATTATAGGCCTTCCTTTGTTCAGCATCTATTTTCGCGGCATCTCTAAACTCCCACAAGTAGGAATAGCGTTTATCAATATCTGCAGCCCATTGTGCTTCTAAAATAGGCACTATTTCCGGAATATTAATATGTTTGGATAAACGCCAATATATCCATTCGGACAGAGCAGCAGCAATCCCAAAGGTAGATTTATGATTTAGAGCAAACAGAGCAACTCCTAATTTGTCATTCATAGCATCTACTGCATGATAGTCTGATAATTTTCTATCCCACTTATAGTCTAACGGTGCATCTAAAAATTCTGGTGTATTTAATATGTTAGGTATGGTTAGCATAATTTTGTATTTTAATTATTTATTTTCATTTTTTTCTTCAAATGACTCTACTTTCTTAAAGTCGAAACGGTATTCCTCTTCGAGCCATTTACGCCCTTCTGCCGGAATCGTATCTAATATCCGGCGGGCTGTATCAAAGTCTTTCAGTTCCTTTTTGTAAACCAACGCTTTTTTCAGGATAGCATAATAGTATTCGGTGCTTGATGGTAAGATGCTGTCCCAGAATTCGAGTTGCTGTTGCGGTGTGGCCTGAGCAAAGATGCAAGAGTTCAACTTTCGGTCCATACACCAATTTTCTTCGAGAATATAATACCACAAGTTATATTTGGCAGCCATTTCTTCGTTTTTCAAATCGCGGTATATTTTAGCCTTCAACTCCAATACACTCAAATAACCCTGAGCCAGTTGGGGTATCTTTTCCAGTTCGTCTAATGCCGCCTGATGATTATCCGATTCGGCAAGAATACTTGCTCTGTAATAAAGCGCAGTATTATAATATTCGCTCGTGGCAGGTATTTTGAGCCAAAGTTCGAGAGCTTCGTCTGTTCAGCTAGCTTTCATCAGTATTTGTGAAGCTTTCTGTATGCTATTGAAATAACATTGATCGTGCTCAGGGATAGTTGCCAGTGCAAATCTCGAAAGCCGCACAACTCAACGAAGACAGAGACATCGAAAGTGCATTGGCAGCACCATTCCATAGGCAGAATCCGTTACAGGAACCTTGTCATAATACTCCATTTCTTTTTCTTTGTTTCCCAAATCCCTGTATATATGGGCAATACTGTTTATTATATTCCCGAAGTTATTATCATCTAATGGAATCGAATTCAGTACATCCAATGCGGTTTGATGATCATCTTGCGCACAATGTACCAATGCGATTCCATGCTGTGCCTCAAAATATTTATCGGAGGATTGAGGTATGCTTTCATACAGTTCGAGTGATTCTTCATAATCACCTGTATCGAAAAACATTTTACTGCGCATAAAAACTGCATCGTAGTAATTATGATGTGATTCGGGTATCTCGGACAATGCTTCTTCGGCTTCGCTATAATCTTCACATTCGTAGTATATTTTCCCTTTCAGGTATAGAGCCGACAGGCTTTGTTCATTGAGTAATTTTCCATTAAGAAAGAATGAATCACGATAAGCTTCGTCTTCGTTCAGTATATTTTCTATGAGGTCTACTGCATCTTCATATTTGTCTGCTTCATATAAAGCCTGTACTTGTTCTAGTTTATCTGTCATTATTCCGATTTATTTCGGTTCATATTTGTAGGGCGTGCCTTCAAAACCTTGTTCAAGCATCTTCTCGGGAGTAAAAAAGAAAGTTGCAATAGAAATATCGATTTCATCTACGAACTTTTTTAATAAGGCATGAATATCTGCTGTTTGGTAATCGAAACCGGGTTCGAAATAAAATTCACGAGGAATGGGTGGTTCAGAAGTTGAATCGTATGGTTGCGAATATTTCTTTTTATCGTCTCGGACTTCCCACCGGTCGTATTGAGCAGGAAACAATTTGAGCGAACGTTTCAGACAGTCGTTGAGCCAAGTATCAAACATCTTCTGATTGGGAGTTATATGGCGTGCAAGCATTATCATATTAACTACGCGAAACTGCATTTGGTAGTCCCCTTTTTTATAATTATCTCGAATAAAAAGATGGTTGTTGAAAATAATCCATAATATATTTGCATACATGGTTTCACCCTTAGAACTTGTGTACTTCCAATTCAGAAGGTATCGTTTGTCTACTATAGCCAGCCAGAGAGCCTCTATTGAATTGATGGCATTATCTACCCGGCGTTCTTTACTGAATCGCCAGAACACCCATTCACTACAGGCAGCAACGATGCCAAGTGTCGCTTTATGATTTAGAAGACAAATGGCATCAAGCAGCTTTTCGTTTTTTATGTTATAAGTGAAGTAGTCAGGATATTTTTCAACATCCCATTTAATACTACCCTCTTTCTTTAAGAACTCCGGGGTATCTAGTATTTTGGGTATTGTCAGCATAATTATATATTTTATTTAGGTTCGTATCTATTCAGGGGCTATTACTCTCCTAATTGCTTGCTGTTTCGGAACTCATTTTCCGGAGTAAATTCTTCCAGACGTTGGTCTATTACTTTCTCCACAGCTTCCTGATTGTATTTGTCCCCTAATGTTTCGTACAGGTATTTAGTATCTGTATCATACCATATATCACCTCCTAAACGGTTTATATAACAGAGTGTAAAATATTGTATTTCGGGGCTGAATTCATCTTCATAAATAGCAGGAAAGTTGCTGTAATGCTCTTTCACAAACTCAACGCCTGTTATTTCACCCTTACGGATTTTGTCTATTCCTTCTTTATTCTTAGCTGTTTCTACAAAAAAGTTTCTTTTGATAGCCCATTCTACAAAATGGGTTGTCTTGTTAGGTTTCGACCAGTCTTTAAATGCACTTTGCCCTTCCAGGACATAGTTCAGAGGGAAAGTCTCTGTCCAGCGTTTAGTCTGAATAGTGAATTCTTTTAATACAAATTCGTCCGGCTTTGTTGTATCTATAAAGAGTTCTACATTATAGTATCTGTTATCCGGATTTTCTTTTAATGTGATTTCCCCATGAACATCCACCAAATACGTTGTAACGAGGATTATTACGTCTATCAAGTGTAGGCTTGCCAAGTGTTTTTAGTACTTCTTCGAAGTTCATACCGAATTTCAGTCCGAGAGGCAGCTCCAATTTATCATTTTCTTTGTTAGAAGTGATGGTTACCTCCGTAAGATTCGGGAAATAGATATTCTTTCTTCCGGCAGGTGTAGGGGTTAGGGGTGTGAAATCTTCGGTCGAAAAAGCCATCAATTTAAAACTAAAAAAATGGAGATTGTATGTGTTGATTTGCACACATGGGAATTGCTGAAAAAGCAGATTCACAGGCTCACTTCTGAAGCTAATGCTTTGAAAGAGTTATATTGTACCAACCCCAGAGACGACTGAATGGATTCGGCAGATGTCTGCCGCGCTTTGGGCATCTCGAAACGTACACTGCAAACGTGGCGAAACAATGGCAAGATACCATTTTCAATGTTGGGTGGTAAAGTCTATTACAAAGAAGAGGATATTTCTGAGTTGCTAAAAACCGATATGAAGTATACAAACAAATAGCGATGGACAAATTTATCAATTATAAGTCCGAAGAGTTCAAGGAACTCGAAGGGCAAATAGAGCAAGCCTTGAACGATGTGCAGGATGTTCGAGACAAGCATCACCCAACATTGGCAGATGAACTCTATCTGAGTGGGGAGGAAGTCATGGAGTATCTCCATATCTCGCCTCGAACGCTTCAGACCTTGCGTGATAAGCGGATGATCTGCTATACGGCCATTGGAGGAAAAATACTTTATCCCGAGAAAGAACTTCAACAGGTACTGTATGATAACTACCGATCGCCGGAACTGCCTTTCTAAAGGAAGATGAAAAATAGAATAATAGATATGCAGATTCTAAGGAAAGGGAGTTGAAGTTGCTACTTACGCATAAAATGAAAACAAGCATTCTTGATGTTAATCAGGGATGCTTGTTTTGGTTTGAAGATATGCGTCATCGTCGGGTCAGTCGTTTTCGTTGCAGGATACCTCTTTACACTTCGGGCAGGGGAACAGGCAAGCCTCGGGGCGACTGATGCCGGAGCCTCGGTTTTAAAGGGAAGTCTTGAAGACCTCGATATTCTGAAACAGGGAGTATCTCTGGCTGATGCGGTATTGCATACGGCCTTTGTCAATGATTTCAGCAACTTTGCCAAATCCAATGAAATTGATAAAGCGGCTATCGCAGCTATGGGCGAAGCCCTTATGGGTACAAGTAAACCTATCGTTGTGACAGGAGGAATTCTCGGACTTCCTAAAACCAATGGATTTGCTACCGAAGCGGACGTTGCTTCCGAACTTCCTAGATCATCCGAAGCTGCGGCAATGACTTTGGCTGAAAAGAATATCAAGGCATCTGTGGTTCGCCTTCCGCCATCGGTGTATGGGCAAGGTATGTACGGACTGGTCTCGCTTATAATGGAACAGGCGCGCAAGAGTGGTTCGTCTGTTTACATTGGCGATGGTAGTAACCGCTGGCCTACTGTTCACTGTTTGGATGCTGCCCACCTGTTCTGACTGGCTATCGAAAAAGGATTAAAAGGCATGCGTTATAATGCCGTAGGCGAGGAAGGAGTCAAAATGCGTGATATAGCGGAAGCGATTGGCAAAAAGCTCAATGTCCCGGTTAAATCCGTATCCAAAGAGGAAGCCCCGAAATACCTGGAATGGATGACGGATATCGTCACCATTGATGAACCGGCAACAGCTTATAAAACAAAAGAGCTGTTGGGATGGGAACCGCGGCAAAACGGGTTATTGGAAGAACTGAGAAGGGATGAGACTCTTTAGAATAACAAAAAAACGGTTAACAAGAAAGCCTTCTCTGTTAAACAAAAACATCTTTTTGTTTAACACCCAATTAAAACTTATATTTTAGTTGTGTGATTATATAACAGAATTCAGCAAGTGAATATAGGTTTTAACTGATAATTTTTAATATTCATTCTCTGAATAAGTCTTTATTACTTTCTCTTTTTGTTATAATTCTGATGGAGTTGTGTTTGCCAAATTTTTAGCTTCTTTTACAAAATGGGAAAAGTCGGTATATCCCAATTCGTCGTATAAATCATAACTACCATTTGCACGATAGTTCTTCAATGCAGTTTTAAAGCGTAAAACTTTAAAGCATTGTTTGGGTGAGATACCTAATACTTCTTTGAAATATCTATTGAGTGTAGGATTTGACACACCAACGTCCTTACTTACTGTGTTCAATTTGTAATTACGGTTATTATTGACATAGTAAATTGCTTTTATTACAGTGTTGAGTTTGAAATCAGAACTAAAGATTTTCATATTACTTAAAAGCCAATTCTCTACAAACTGAACTCGCTCGGCAAAAGAGCTTTTCATTTTTAGTTCGTCTATTACTTTTTGATTTAGATACTTTTGCAGAGACAAATGATTATCCACCAAAGTTGAAATATCTTTAGATAAACAGGAATACAAAACTCCCGGCTTGAATTTTATTGAAAATTCATGGGTTCCGGGTGCGTGTATTACAGTGATTGCTTCTGTTAAGCTACCGGATACCTTATCACCCGATGTATCAATTATACCATGTTCACGATGTACTTTGAATGTCTGACTACTATCAGAGATATAAATTGAAACTAAGATATTAGCATTTGGCAAAGCCACAAGTGAAAATGGAGTTATAGAATTGTTAGGAGTACATATTTCAAAATAATACTCAACAATATCCTTTAATTCAAAACAAGGATATTTAATCTTTATTTTTTCTTCATCTTCAAATATGACTTTACTCTTTAGCATGTTTATTTAGTTAATTGATATAATATCTGAATACCAAGCCCGAATGTCATCATTCGCTCTTTTTTGTTGGTTAAAAGCAGTTGTGTCCAATCGAGCAATCCACCGTCAGCAATTTCAATCGTATTGCCGCCAATCACTATTTGCTGCTTTATTCTAAAGCCCTGATAATAGTTATTATCATCTTCTGGTGCTGTAACCAAGACCTCAAGATTACTATTCTTTTCCCGGACATACGATATTGATTCCATTATAAGCGGGCTTTGACTGTCATAACCTTTGCACGGAATAATCTCATAATATATTTTCTCCACACCGAAACTTTTACATATTTCGTATGATGTAGTTAAATGTTTTAATAGTTCTTCTTTCTCAAAATTAAAGCTACCGGTATCTCTACCACATGAAATAAGGGCGAGAACAATAAAATGCTGAGAGACGAAATTAGGATTATGCCATACCTGTGTCCTTATTACTCGTGAAATGTTACTGTAATTATAGGTTTTGTTATCTAATTCTCCTTTTTTCTTTAACGATGCGTAATGTAATGCGATTGCATTGGTCGGGTCTGCCTGTACTTCTGTGTTTCTTATTGCAGTTAGGACTTTCTTTTGGTCTACCGTAGCAACAACACTACTTGTCCCAAACTGAGCGACCGGGGAAAGTTCTATGGGTTCAAATCCTCTACCTGCTAAGATTTTATAACAAGTCAATTCATTTTCTTTATAGCTCAAAACATCTATTCCGGCAGGTTGCACAAGTTTATTCCTTTCATATTTACTAAGCAAAGACGAGGGAGTTTCCTGCCCGACACGCTTGTTAAACACATCCAGAAGTACGGAGTTTAACTCCGACCCGCTTAACTCCTCGGATAAGACCTTGACTATATCCTGTAAGTCCAATTTATTGATAATATGACTTCCTATATCTTTTTTCATTCTTTCCTAATACTATATAAGTGCTCATCAACTATTTGTCCCTCTTTTATAACCGAGGACTTAATAATTGCTTCCTTTTCAAAACCAACTTTTTCAAGAACTTTCATTGAGCCTATATTATACTCGTAGACTTTCGCATAAATCCTCCATAAGTCAAGTTCTTCAAAAGCAAATTTTATC
>JAITVV010000022.1 GCA_031285625.1 Prevotella sp. | reverse complement strand
TGTTTATTGTACCTTTTTACGGTACGACAAATATCTTGTACAATATTAATAATCAGCAAAATACAAAGCAATGATTATACACTTTGAAAATAGAACGTGTCACTTTTGTCACCTTTTAGTTTTTTAATTGACTGTTGTTAACTGATTCTAGAAGAATAGAACTCTATTTTTTAAAATGCGATATAATAAATTATATCTATGTTATAAAACATAAAAAATATCATTTGCTTTTGGTTGTGTGTATATTGTTTATTATTAGTGATTTACATTTTATATTTTAAGTGTGTGTTCGCACACATGTTTTGATTTTAAGGGATATATCATTTATTTTGTAAATGAACTAATCAATATCTGATACAATCTAAAAACAATATAAATCTATGGTTACACGCAGAAATTTTTTGAAAACTGCAGCTATGGCTTCTGCCGGAGTGGCTGTTGGTACTGTAAATCCTTTAAATGCTGCCAGTTATAGCAGAGTTGTTGGGGCTAACAGAAAAGTTAATATTGCATACATCGGTATTGGAAACAGAGGAGAACAGATTATCGGTGACTTTGAAAAAACAGGTTTGGTGAATGTTGTTGCTCTTTGCGATGTGGATATGGGAGCCAAACATACACAAAATGTAATGGCTAAATATCCAAAAGCGAAGCAGTTCAAAGACTTTAGGGTTATGTTTGACAAGATAGGGAATGAATTTGAGGCTGTTGCAGTTGCCACTCCCGACTTTTCGCATTTTCCTATATGTATGTTGGCTATGGCAAATGGCAAACATGTATATGTGGAAAAACCCATGGCCCGTACTTTCTATGAGGCTGAACTAATGATGAAAGCAGCCAAGAAATACCCGAATGTAGTAACACAGGTAGGTAACCAGGGACATTCAGAAGCCAATTACTTCCAATTTAAAGCTTGGCAAGAGGCAGGAATCATAAAAGATGTAACAGCTGTTACGGCCCATATGAACAATCCTCGCAGATGGCATGGATGGGATACTAATATTTATAAATTGCCTGAAGCTCAACCTATACCAAGTACATTGGACTGGATGACTTGGAACTGTGCTGTTCCCTACCATGAATATAATGAAAAATACCATTATGGAGAATGGCGTTCATGGTACGATTTCGGTATGGGGGCTTTAGGAGACTGGGGCGCTCATATATTGGATACCGTGCATGAGTTTTTAGACTTAGGGTTACCTTACGAAATTGATGCCGTGAAGTTGACCGGTCATAATGATTATTTCTTCCCTACGGATTCTACAATTTTATTTAAATTCGGACCAAGAGGAGAAATGCCTCCTTGCGACGTAACATGGTATGATGGAGTGAATAACCTTCCTCCAATACCTGACGGATATGGAGAATCGGCTTTAGATCCAAATATTCCGGCTTCGGGAGCCGGAGAAATAAAGAAAACAACATTAAATCCGGGAAAGATTATATATAGTAAAGAATTGACCTTCAAAGGGGCCTCGCATGGTAGTACACTTTCTATTATTCCTGAAAGTAAAGCACGCGAAATGGCGTCAAAACTGCCTGAAGTACCTAAAAGCCCGTCCAACCACTTTGAAAACTTCCTTTTAGCTTGTACGGGAGTAGAGAAAACCCGTTCTCCATTCGAGATACACGGACCTCTAAGTCAGGTATTCTCATTAGGGGTAATGGCTCAACGGTTAAATACCAAATTTTATTTTGATAGCAGAACCAAACAAATTACTAATAATAAATTTGCGAATGCTATGCTGACCGGAATACCTCCTCGCAAAGGATGGGAAGATTACTATAAAATATAATTTACTCTAAAAATATGAAGAAATATATATTATCTATTATTGTTTGCCTCTTTGCTGTAAACTTATCAGCTCAGGAAAATATTCTGACCGAACAGGAAGTAAGAGAGGGTTGGAAACTCTTATGGGATGGTAAAACTACGGCCGGATGGAGAGGTGCCAAGCTGGATGCTTTCCCGGCAAAAGGCTGGGTTATTGAAAAAGGAATACTGAAGGTTATGAAAAGTGGGGGAGGGGAATCCACAAATGGTGGGGATATCGTCACTACCCGCAAATATAAAAACTTTATACTGAAAGCTGATTTTAAGATAACAGAAGGTGCAAATAGTGGTATTAAATATTTCGTAAATCCCGATCTTAATAAGGGTGAAGGTTCCGCTATTGGATGTGAATTCCAGATTCTCGATGATGATAAGCATCCGGATGCTAAATTAGGTGTAAAAGGCAACAGAACACTAGGTTCTCTTTATGATCTGATTCCGGCTCCAATAGATAAACCATTTGTAAAGAATGATTTTAATACAGCAATGGTAATTGTTAAAGATAATAAAGTAGAGCATTGGCTGAATGGTGTATTGATTATCGAATATGAGCGAAACAATCAGATGTGGAATGCTTTGGTTGCATACAGTAAATACGCAGATTGGCCAAACTTTGGTAATGCGATAGAAGGTAATATCTTGTTGCAGGATCATGGTGATGAAGTCTGGTTTAAGAATATAAAAATCAAAGAATTGAAATAATTAATTTGTGAAGGGACCCAGTTTTTTGCAACCGGGTCCTTCTCGTTTTTGAGCGAATGATAATGGCCCTGAGTACTAAATAATCTTATTTTTTTATAAGTACTCCATATTTATTACTAACTTTGTCCCGTAATAATTATCACAAAAGTTGAACTACATTAATTTAATTTAGTAAAACAATTAGAATTAGGCATATGAAAAAAATTGGTTTTATACTTATGGCACTGGTACTTTCTACCAGTTTCATAATGGCTCAAGACGGAGGAAAAGCGCCTAAAGCCGTATTTACAAAAGATGTACACGATTTTGGAAAAGTTGAGGAAAGTGCAAATTCAGTTACATGTGAATTTACGTTCAAGAATGAAGGTACTGCTCCACTGATTATCCAACGTGTGCAAACAACTTGTGGATGTACAACACCTGATTATACAAAAGAACCAGTACTTCCTGGTAAATCGGGAACTATCAAAGTTACTTATTCAACAGTAGGACGTCCAGGAATATTCAGTAAAGAAGTTACTGTTTTCACAAACGTTCCTGACGCAGTATATAAGGTACGTATTAAAGGTGAAGTTATACGTAAAAAATAATTTACAGTAATAGCATAAACAAACGGAGGCTGTCATTATTGGTAGCCTCCGTTCGCTTTTTATTCTTGTTTGAAGATGAATAGCTATTCAGCTGAAGTACATGAACCTTATTTCACATCTTTTGTTAAAAATAAAAGATATATAACGGGATTAAATTTATGTATTTCTAAAAAAAGTATTTCCTTTGCGTAAATTAAGATAATGTATTTTATAATCAGAAGTTAATGAGAAATCGGTTAATCGTACTTTTAGCTCTTCCAGTACTATTGGGGACTATCTCTGTTCAGGCACAAAATAATACGGATAAAAATAAACAACAACAACGTTATTTCGATATAAATAAAAATATAGAAATATTTAATGCTGTAGTACGCGAGATGGATATGTTCTACGTGGATAGCGTAGATATAAACAAAACGATACGTACAGGCATCGACGATATGCTTCAAACCCTTGATCCTTATACAGAATACTACAATGATGAGGATATGAAAGAGTTTAGTACCCAGATCACAGGTGAATATGCCGGGGTGGGTGCTATTGTTGCCTTTAAGGACGGAAGGGTAACCATTATCGAACCTTATGGAGATAAACCGGCCGCTAAAGCTGGATTGAAAGCCGGAGATATTATTCTTACCATTGATGGTAAGGATATGACAAAATGTGATTCTATCGCAGGAGAAGTATATGGTCGTACACTAAGTAGTTATGTAAGTAGTAACCTGAAAGGACAACCCGGAACAACTATCGAAGTTAAGGTTGAGCGTCCCGGAGAGAAGAAACCGGTTATTGTAAAAGTAGTACGTGAAAAAGTTGTTATGGATCCAATTCCATATTATGGTATGGTAAATCCAACAACCGGTTATATCAATTTCAATTCGTTTACAGATAAAAGTGCAATGGATGTAAAAAATGCATTTTTAGACTTAAAGAAACAAGGAGCAACATCCCTAATTTTTGATGTACGGATGAATGGTGGAGGGATACTTGAAGAGGCTGTACAGATTGTAAATATGTTTGTTCCTAAGAATAAAGTGGTCTTGTCCACAAAAGGAAAACTGAAACAAACAGACAGATCATACCGTACTACCCTAGAACCAATAGATACGCAAATACCAATAGTGGTATTAACAAATAGAGGTTCTGCTTCTGCAGCAGAGATTGTGGCGGGTTCATTACAGGATATGGATAGGGCTGTTCTGGTTGGAGAACGTACCTTTGGTAAAGGACTGGTACAGGTTACCCGCGAAATGCCTTATGGCGGAGGGATGAAGGTTACATCTTCGAAATATTATATACCTAGTGGCAGATGTGTACAAGCTATAGACTATTCACATCGCAATCCGGATGGAAGTGTGGGACGTATACCAGACAGTTTAACTACAGTGTTTTATACAGAAGTAGGACGCCCTGTAAGAGATGGCGGGGGAATCACTCCTGATATTACATTGGAAGAGAATAAAACGCCGACGATAACATACTACCTCGAAAATCAGTATATCGTTTTCGATTGGGTAACCGATTGGGCTACAAAGCATAAATCAATCGATTCTCCGGAAAACTTTGTTTTATCTGATGAAGATTATGAAAGCTTTAAGGCTTTTGTTAAATCAAAAGATTTCCAATATGACCGTATGAGTGAAAAATCAATGGCTTCGCTGAAAGAAATTATGGATTTTGAAGGCTATATGAAATATGCAGGGGATGAGTTCAAGGCTCTGGAAGCTAAACTCGTACCCAATCTGGATCGTGATCTTGAGACATTCAAAGAGGAAATTATGAGCCAGATTAGCAAGGAAATTATGAAACGCTATTATTATCAGAAAGGGGTAAAACGCTATGAATTGCGTAATGACCGGGATTTGACAAAAGCAATAGAAGTGTTAGCTGATCAGAATTTATATAAAGAAACACTATCAGCGCCCAAAGAAAAGAAAGAAGAAAATATAGCTCAAAACTAGTAAAATCATATTATTATATTAATTCCATCAATTCTATTGGTGGAATTTTTTTTTTCTTATCCTCTGTCGATCTGAAAATTAGAAAATATTAATAGGAATAAATCAACTAAAATACTATCTTTGCTGTCTCGTTAGCAAAATATCAAAATTAGATTAACAGGCAACTACATTTGGCTAACCCTTTATCTGTAAAAAAAAATCGTAACTTGAATTTAGAATATGGAGTATAATACCCAATTAAAGAAACTGGCTCTGCCCGAATATGGCAGGAATATTCAAAATATGGTTGATTATTGTATTGCAATACCTGACCGTACAGAACGTAAACGTTGTGCAGACACTATAATAAATATAATGGGGAATATGTTTCCTCATCTTCGTGATGTGAATGATTTCAAGCATATACTTTGGGATCATCTGGCTATAATGTCGGACTTCAAGTTGGATATAGACTATCCATATGAAATTGTAAAAAAAGAAGATTTGAATTCAAAGCCGGGTAAGATAGAATATAGCCGTCCCGATATGGAATATCGTCACTATGGGAAAACATTGGAAAAGATGGCTAAGATGGCAGCAGAAATAGACGATCCAAATGAAAAGGAACAATTTATATTATTGGTTGCCACACATATGAAAAAGTCATATATCCAGTGGAATAAAGACGTAGACGATCAAAAAATATTTATTGACCTTTACGATTTGTCGGACCGTAAGATTGATATTCGTAACTCTGATATAAAACTGCCGGAAATGAAAGATCTGGGACAACGTAACAATAACAATAATAATGGCGGTAAGAAGAATCAAAAGAAGAAATAAATTATAAGTTCAGCTATGATAAAAGATAGCGAAGTGTTTAAAATAGGTAAACTTATCAAGCCTCATGGAATTAAAGGCGAGGTAAGTTTTGCTTTTGATAATGATGTATTTGACCGTGTTGATTGTCCTTATCTGATATGCCGCATCGATGGAATATTTGTTCCTTTCTTTATTGAAGAATACCGGTTTAAAGGGAGTGAAACGGCACTTATTACTTTTGAAGATATTGATACAGAAACAAAGGCTCAGCGGATGTCAGGTCTGGAAGTATATTTTCTGCGTAAATACTATGAGCAGGAAACGGAAGAGGATATCGAATATTCATGGAATTTCTTTATCGGATTTTCTGTAACTGATAAAATTGCCGGTAAACTGGGAATCATAGAGGCAATTGACGACAAAACACTTAACACACTTTTCCTGATAAAAGATGGGGATAAAGAGATTATTATCCCTGCGACCGAAGACTTTATTGAAAAAATAAATGCTAAGAAAAAAATATTATATTTGGATTTACCTGAAGGTCTGATTCAATAAAGGATTATCCTTCAAAAGAAAGTCGTATCTAAAACCTTGATATAAATGGAAAATTACAAAAAACTACCTGATGCAATAACATTCCAAAGAATATGCAAAGCTATCTCAGTACTTGATGCTATTATCTGTCAGGATTGGGAATATCGTTACTATTCCTATAATTCGGTTTGGGATGAGGGTGAGGAATTCTTTGAAATGCGAAATGGCCAAGGTGAGTACTTATTAGTATTGTTCAAGAATGGGGGATGTGCTATAAATGGTGTACATAGTGAGTATAAGGCTGCTGATAAAAGCTTACTGACAAAAGGACTGCCTGACATCTTTAATGATTTTATCTTTGGGGAACCTGTAAATACAAGAGGAACTAATTTTTGCATATGGACAAATGTTTCCGGCGATTGGCAATACAACCCAACAAATATGGCTGATGGTAAGGGTGAGTTACTCCATATATTTGATAATAATCCTCAGACGTATATTGGCTGGGCTGAAGAATATTTTGAAGATTCATGCAGAGAAGACGGAATCTCTGTTCAAACAGTGCAAGACCTGTATAATGGAAAAACACTAACTAAAGAAATGGTTTTATCTATTGTGGATGAATTAGAAGATTGGGGTCAACTGGAAGAAGACCTGACCGAAATAGCTTATCCCTGTGATTTTATATAATTAACTCTCCTCTTAATTGTCATTTTTATACCCATTTAGAATTTTAAGTATCATTTTACTAAAAATAAATTATAACTTTGCTTTTTCAGATTTTTTATAATGAAAGAACGCATTGTTGTAAAGATAGGAAGTCAAATTCTGGCGCGTAAAGACGGTACTCTTGATGTCACACGTATGTCGGCATTGGTAGATCAAATAGCTGAATTACATAAAAATAATGTAGAAGTAATTCTTGTATCGTCAGGCGCAGTTGCATCCGGAAAATCCGAGATTAAGGTGAAAGCTAAATTAGATACAATATCTGCCCGGCAGTTATATTCTTCCATCGGACAGGTGAAGCTTATAAACCGCTATTCAGACCTGTTTCATCAACAAAATATTATTTGCGGTCAGATACTGGCTACAAAAGAAGATTTCTCCACGCGTCGTCATTACCTGAACCAGCGTAACTGTATGACTGTTATGCTCGACAATAAAGTTATTCCGATTGTAAATGAGAATGATGCCATTTCGGTGACAGGGTTAATGTTTACCGACAATGATGAGATGTCGGGTTTGGTGGCAGCTATGATGGGTTGTAAAAAACTTATTATATTAAGCAATATAGATGGCATATACAGTGGTGATCCATCTAATCCTGAATCTAATATATTCAGGCAGATAGATATAAAGAAAGATAATATTGAAAGTTGCATCCAGTCTTCTAAATCGTCGACAGGGCGAGGAGGGATGACTACTAAATACAATATTGCCCGCAAAGCAGCAGAAGAGGGTATTGAAGTTATTATAGCCAATGGACGCAGAGATAATATACTTGTTGATCTGATAAAAGGGAAAGATGTTATATCTACCCGCTTTACTCCATCTGGTAAAGGGACTACGAGTGTAAAAAAATGGATAGCACACTCTGATGGATTCACTAAAGGTGAGGTGCATATCAATAAAGGAGCTAAGGATGCCCTGTTAGGAGATAAGGCTGTAAGTGTTTTGCCTATTGGAGTTACCAAGATTATTGGTAATTTTGAATCAGATGATGTTGTACGTATCATTGATGATACAGGTAAACAAATTGGAATAGGCCGAACTGCATATAGTAGCGAAAAAGCAAAAGAAATAATTGGAAAAAGCAATAAAAAAGCAATTATTCATTACGACTATTTATATATTGAAAAATAAAAATGGACGATTATCACCAGAACACGTTCCAGTTAGTATCGGAGGCTAGTAAGAGTCTTAATCTATTGGAAGAAAAAGAGATAAATGCAATACTGGAAGCTATTGCAAAAGAAACAGAGTCTAAAATGTATTACATCTTGGCAGAGAACCAAAAAGATCTGCAACGGATGGATACAAGTAACCCTAAATATGACCGCTTGTTGCTCAATGAGCAACGGATAATGGAGATTGTAAAAGATATCCGCAATGTAGCATCACTACCATCACCTACAGGAAGATCATTGATGCAAAAGACCCTGCCAAACGGCTTAAACTTATCCAAGATTACAGTATCATTTGGCGTGATAGGCATTATATACGAAGCTCGTCCGAATGTTAGTTTCGACGTATTTTCTCTTTGCCTGAAGTCAGGCAATGCTTGTATACTGAAAGGGGGCTCCGATGCGCGTTTTTCTAACGAAGCAATTATAGATATTATACGTAATGTTTTGGATGAGAACGGAGTGAATCCAAACGTATGCACTTTGTTACCTAATGATAGAAATGCGACGGAGGAATTACTGAATGCACGAGAATATGTAGATCTGATTATTCCACGTGGAGGAAAAGATCTTATAAATTTTGTACGGGAGAATTCCCGTATTCCTGTAATTGAAACCGGAGCAGGCGTCTGCCATACATACTTTCACCGGGAAGGCGATATCAAAAAAGGAAGGGATATAATAACTAATGCAAAGACAAGGAAGGTAAGTGTATGCAACTCATTAGACTGCCTTATTATCGATAGGGAGAGACTTGATGACTTGCACTATTTATGTGAAGATTTAGAGAAAAAAGATGTCATTATATATGCTGATAAGCACGCCTATGAAGCCCTGTTTTCTTACTACCCTTACGATCAGTTAAAGAAAGCAGATGAAACGAGTTTTGGTACAGAGTTTCTTGATTATAAAATGGCTGTCAAAACTGTTTCCGGGATTGATGAGGCCATTAGTCATATATCACAATATAGTTCTAAACACAGTGAAGCTATTATTAGTGAAGATAGAGAAGCCGTTATTAAATTCGAAAAGCTGGTAGATGCTGCATGTGTCTATGCGAATGTATCAACAGCTTTTACTGATGGTGCTCAATTTGGGCTAGGTGCAGAAATAGGCATAAGTACGCAAAAAATGCATGCCCGCGGACCAATGGCTTTAGAGGAACTATGCACTTATAAGTGGATAATTGAGGGGGAAGGGCAAGTCAGAACTTAGAGGACTGATATATAAGGAATGGAAAGAAACATAACGCTTGACTATTTTAAGGTTTTACTCAGTATATTTGTAATCACTGTACATATCGGGCCATTAACAGCATCATATCCACACCTTAATTGGCTTATATCTCAAGGACTAGGTCGTATAACTGTACCTTGTTTTTTCATTATTAACGGGTATTATCTTGTTAAGAAAATAGATGATAATAAGGCGATGAAAAAGTATATTTTACATCTGCTTCTGATATATGCAGTTTGGTCTACTATCTATATATCCCTTTATATCAAAGAAATTAATCTTATTACCTTATTGGAATATTGTGCTTTTGGTATTCTTCATTTATGGTATGTAGCAGCTCTTATTAGTGGCAGTATTCTATTCTTTTTAGTAAAAAAAATAGTAAAGAAAGATAATGTCTTACTTATTCTTTCAATAGTAATTCTGTTGGTAGGCATATTTTTGGAACCCTTTCGGGGAGAGTATCTTTTTGTTGTTCGCAACGGATTTTTTATCGGCTTTCCATTTGTGTTTTTGGGATATTACATTCATGCCAAAAACTTAGTGAATAAAGTGAAAAATATATATTTGACACCACTTGTCGTATTAAGCTTTATAGCATTATGTGTAGAATCATCTTTTGCCAGACTAACAGGCTTTTACCATGACCTTTATTTTTCTCAGATCATTTTTTGTCCAGCAGTTCTTTTATTCGTATTCAAACATTCTCATTATAAAAAGAATAATACATATTTAACCTATCTGGGTTCATTAGCATCCGCTATATATTTCATACATTACTTCGTTATAATTATGCTAGCTGATATTGAAATGCCATATATGATTATTCGTTTTGCAATTGTTCTGCTTTTGTCCATCTTCTTATCTGTTCTTATCATATATATAAACAAACGAATAAAAATATTCCTATAAGGAAAACATTATATGAAAATTAAAAAAGTAAAAAGAAAACTGTCCATTGATGATTACATTAAAGCCGTAAAAAAAGCTGACAGGGAAGACGAACTCTCTAAATCGGCCGGATGGAAGCGTAAAACAAATGTACATAAGAATAAAAAAATATATGATAGGAAAAGAGATAAAAAAAACTTAAACGAATAATCATACCTTGATATGGAAGATAAAGCAGCAAGAAATGTAACTCTTGATTATTATAAGTTTTTCTTAAGCTTTTGGGTTGTTGTAATACATATGGGGCCTATGTTTGATTCGGATATCGCTTCATGGTTTACATCTGAATCGATTGCCCGCATTGCTGTGCCCTCTTTTTTTGTTATTAATGGTTTTTACTTTGCCAACAAAGTAAGTAATAAGAGAGAAATACTAGGTTATCTGAAACATTTATTAATAATCTATACAGTTTGGGCTATTATATATCTCAAATATTATATATCAGCAGATGCTGTTATATTTTACTATATTATGGGTTTCTTCCATCTATGGTATGTCCCTGCTCTTATCTTTGGAATTATTATGCTTGTTCTGCTTAAGAAAATCTTAAAGAAAGATCATGTTCTTTTGATAATAGCGATATTGTTATATATCATAGGATACATTATGGAATTTGAAGCTACTTCCTTATATGAGATCCGTAACGGGCTGTTTTATGGTTATCCGCTGATTACCATAGGTTATTGTTGCCGCTCGATGAAACTTGACAAGAGTATAAAGCCGTCATATCTGGTAGTGTTATTACTTGTAGGTCTTGTGGGGTTATTCGTAGAGTCTTACATTACATATATAATGACTGCACAAAGTCGCGATCTGTATTTATCTTTGTTAATATGTTCTCCATCTGCAATTTTATTAATGATAAAGTATCCGAAATATAAAACCGGGGAATTTTATACAACTTATCTCAGTCATTTAGGATCTGCTATATATTTTTGTCATTTTTTAGTTATCAGAGAATTCACATTCTTTGCAGATAAAGAAACGATATTTAGATTCCCTTTTGTATTTTTGTTAACAGTCATATTATCTGTAATTATTATAACAATAAATAAACGTATAAAAATATTTTTGTAATGAGAACATACACTAATGTTAAAGACTTAGGAGATTTAAATACAGCAGTACAAGAAGCTCTTGAAATAAAAAAGAACCGCTATAGTTATAAAGGATTAGGTGAAAATAAAACGCTGTTGATGGTATTTTTCAATTCAAGTCTGCGTACCCGTTTGAGTACACAGAAGGCCGGAATGAATCTGGGTATGAATACTATGGTACTCGATATCAATCAGGGAGCATGGAAACTTGAAACTGAACGTGGAGTAATAATGGATGGCGACAAGTCGGAGCACATACTCGAGGCAATTCCTGTTATGGGAAGCTATTGTGATATCATTGGTGTACGTGCTTTTGCTCAATTTGAAAATAAAGAAGATGACTATAAGGAAAAGATACTGAATCAGTTTATAAAATATTCCGGAAAACCGGTATTTAGTATGGAAGCGGCTACAGGTCACCCATTACAGGCATTTGCTGATCTCATTACTATTGAGGAGTACAAAAAAACTGAGCGTCCAAAAGTCGTAATGACTTGGGCGCCACATCCAAAGGCTTTGCCTCAGGCTGTACCGAATTCATTTGCTGATTTTATGAATGAAGCGGATGTTGACTTTGTTATTACTCATCCTGAAGGTTATGATCTGGATCCTAAATTTGTACGTGGAGCCAAAGTTGAATACAATCAGGATAAAGCATTGGCCGGAGCAGATTTTGTTTATGCTAAAAACTGGGCAGCTTATGCGGATCCTAACTATGGTAAGATTCTAAGTAAAGATATGTCGTGGACGGTGACAACTCAGAAAATGGCACTGACAAATAATGCATATTTTATGCATTGCTTACCTGTACGACGCAATATGATCGTTAGTGATGATGTAATAGAAAGTCCTCAATCGATAGTGATTCCTGAAGCCGCAAACCGTGAAATATCAGCTCAGACTATTATTAAAAGGATGCTGGAAAGTCTCTGATCCGAATTTTTTTAAGATAGTAAAATAAGAAAGGATGCAAAATCACAATGCATCCTTCCTTTTTCTTAACTTTTAAAAAACTATTGAAAACTACTTGCTACATTGTTAGCACAATGTTATTTTCTTCTGCCATGCGGCGTATATTCAGTATCGCATAACGCATACGCCCTAGGGCTGTATTTATACTTACATTCGTAAGATCAGCTATTTCTTTGAAGCTTAAGTCCTGATAATATCGCATTTCCAGTACCTCCCTTTGATTATCAGGAAGGAAAGAAATCAATTTGCGTATATCTGAGGTTATTTGCATACGTACCAACTCATCTTCTATAGTACCATCACATAGGGTAGGGTTGTTGAGTAGATCAACAGGGGCTTCATCGTTCGAGACTGTATTTTCATTCTTTTCCTGACGGAAATGGTCTATGATCAGATTATGTGCAATGCGTGATATCCAAGCACGGAATTTTCCTGTTTCGGTATAGCGTCCCTGCTTGATAGTGACAATAGCCTTTATAAATGTTTCCTGAAATATATCTTCGGCCAGTTCCCTGTTGCGCACAGTGAAATAGATATAGTTGAACACACTTTGTTTGTGTCGTGCCAGTAATATATCAAAAGCAAGATTGTTGCCATTAGAATAATCGCAGACCAATTGTTCATCAGTCATTGTTATTAATGTTTCCATTATCTCTTATATTTAAAAATTCAGAGTAATGTCTATTCTATAGGCGATGGAATTTTAATATTTATAAATAATATTGCGTTAATGATACAAATAAAATACAATTTTACGAAACAAGCAAGAAGTGAAAGATTATTTAACAAAAGAAGACCCTCATATTTCTATGAAGGTCTCTATATCCTATTGTAAAGTTAATTAAGCTTCATCAGTATCGATAACTTTCCATACAACTGCAGCGATAGCAGCACCTAGGAAAGGAGCAACGATGAATAACCATAGCTGGGATAATGCTTTACCGCCTTCGATCGCATCAAACAAAGCTGGTCCGATACTACGGGCAGGGTTTACAGATGTTCCTGTAATAGGGATACATATAATATGGATCAACACTAATGATAAACCAATTGCTAATCCGGCAAAATTACCAGCCCCATTTTTTGATGTAGTACCGAGAACTACCATCAGGAAGATAAAAGTAAACACTGTTTCGGCAATGAAAGCAGTTACTAAAGAGCCTTCTGCAAAACCGTTTGCTCCGGTTAAGGTAGTGGTTGAACCCGAATCTTTAGCTAAAACATATAAAATTGCAGAACCGATGATAGCTCCTATCACCTGAAAAATAATATACATTCCAGCATCTTTTCCTGACATTCTCTTTGATAAGAATACACCTAAAGTGATGGCCGGATTGATATGGCATCCCGATATTTTACCTATTGTATAGGCCATAGCAACTACAGATAAACCGAAAGCGAATGCAACACCCAGCGTACCTACAGACGCGAAAGGCTGCCCTGCGCCGGCAAATACTGCAGCTCCACATCCCATAAGAACAAGGACCATGGTCCCGATCATTTCTGCTAAATACTTTTTCATTGATTTGATAATTTAATTAAACATTTGTTATGTAGTTTGTTTCGTTTGTCTTTTGTATTTGTATGACGAAGGTAATTATAAAATTGGAATTTCTTAAATAAAGATAATATTTTTTGATTTTTCGGATCAGCTACAGATTCCATTATTTATATTTGTGAACTAAAACCAACTAATAATAAAGTTCAGATAATGGAAGAGACACAGGCCATAAAGGTTGATGTTAAATTAGACAACTCAGATATTAAACGATATTTGATCCACTATTATCGCAGAAGTATTTTTTTATTACTTATTTCGTTTATTGGAGCTATTCTTATATTCGGATTTCTCATTACTATCTTTATACCCGATAATCCTTTTCTTTCATCATTTTTTGTAGGGTTGGATCCGTTAATAATCGGATTTATAATATTGGTCTTTATACTACCTGTTATTATATATTTTCTTTTGTTGCATACAGCTAAAAAATATGGACTGCTGGATAAGCGTACTTTTCAGATTAGTAATAAAGATATAACGATAAGGACAGAGACAAAAGATATCACTTTTTTATTAAATAGTGTAGGCCGGATAATCGAAACAAAACATACTTTTTATATATGGCAAGGCAAAGCTCCCCAGATCTTGCCTAAGAGATTTATGAAAAGTTCGGATATAGAATTTATAAAAGGATTGAAAAAATAACCAATATAAACTAAACAAAAACATTTATGAAAAAAATTGTATTCGCTATTTTATGTGCTTTATTATTTATGGCAGGTTGTAATCCTAAAACTCAAAATACGGATAATACAATAGTAATAAAAAATGACATGGTAGAAGAAAGAACAGGCGATGAATTGAAGATCGTGGCAATTATGACTGTAAAACCGGAAGCGGTAGAAGATATATTATCTGTTTTTCAGCCATTAGTGCAAGGTAGCCAGGAAGAAGATGGATGTATCTTCTATAATTTACATCAGGATATTAGTGACCCTACAAAGTTTATTATGCTAGAAGAATGGAAATCGCAGGCTGCGATTGATTTTCACAATAATACGGAGCACTACAAGGCTTTTAAAGAAGCATCAAAAGATATGATCGTTAAGTCTGAAGTTAGTGTTATGAAATTGGTATATTAATTATAATTTTTAAATAAAAAGCACCTTACCAAATCGGTAAGGTGCTTTTGTTTAGACTGATTTTATCTGATATATTTTGTTAACCTCTGTATTAAAAGTTGTTATATAATAGCCTTTACCATCTTTTACGGAATTAATATCGAGTCCGGTGATCTTTATCGGAGTATTTGTTCTCAATATACACTTATGTCCTTGCACGGATTTTATTGTAGATGTTACCAACCTATTGTTGTTCCATACTATATCAACTTCAAATGCACCCCTTCCCCTTAGTCCTTTCACTGAGCCTTGGTTCCATGCTGTTGGTAAGGCAGGTAACAGATGCAATTCGCCCAGATGGCTTTGAAGCAGCATTTCGGACATACCGGCAGTAACGCCCAGATTCCCGTCGATCTGAAATGGCGGGTGTGCATCAAGCATATTTTCGTAGAGTCCTCCTTCATTCATATAATCCATTCCTGTGTCATAAGTCAGGTTCATAGCGCTTTTTAGCAGATTGTGAGCATGGTCTCCATCTAATAGGCGTGCCCAAAAAGCTATTTTATATACACGGCTCCAGCCTGTACCACCATCACCCCTGGCATTCAATGTCTTTTTGGCGGCATCGGCATATTCAACATCCAGCAAGGGAGAAATGGCTTTACCCGGATATAGGGCGATCAGGTGCGAAACATGCCTGTGTCGGTTAGTAGGATCATCCTCCGAGTATTTCCATTCACGGATCTGTCCCCAGTCTCCAATAACTAATCCGTTATCCAGACGATTAAACTTATCTTTGAGAGATTTTGTAAATTCTATGTCGGTAGCCAATATTTCCCCTGCCTTTATAGTATTAGCAAACAGGTCCCATATAATTTGCTGGGCGTAAGCGACTCCATTTTCCCAGGGACCTTGCTCAGGTGACCATTCGTTAGGAGCTACTAATTTACCATCATCATTCACGATTAACCTGTCTATCCAAAATTCACATGCTGATTTCATTACAGGATAAGCTGTATCTCTGAGGTAATCCATATTTGGATTATATAAATATTTATCCCATATATGCATACAGTACCATCCGTTGGAAGGACGATTCCAATTCCAATCCGAATAGCCGAAAATATTACTCTGGGTTTTCATAGTCCACCCTCTGCAATCGAGTTCTGCCGCCATGGCTTTCCACGATTTCTGAGTTATGGCTTCGTTGTATATATAGTTTATAAAAGGCAGGTGGCACTCAGAGAGGTTTGTTACCTCTGTTGGCCAATAATTCATTTGCACATTTACATTAGAGTGAATATCGCTCTGCCATGGGGGAGTATTGCTGTCATTCCATATCCCTTGCAGGTTTGAAGGCAGGTCAAGACCGTCACGCGAACTAGCAATGGTAAGGTAACGTCCATACTGGAAAACAAGAGCTTCTGCAAATGGGCTGTGTATCCCTTTTTTGTAATTTGCCAGCAACTCATTTGTTGGCAGGGTTGATTTATCATTTTCCAGATTTAATGAAACGCGGTTGTATAGAGACTGATAAGCGCTTATGTGATCTTTTTTTATTGCAGAGTAACCTTTCTTTATAACTTTTCCATTTTTGTTGGCTAACGTTGCTAACCAGTCACTTTTGGTTATGTAATCGGGACTTTTCGGATCATAGTTTGTGCCTGCAACGAGCAGGATAGTAGCCGTATTTGCATTGGTTACAGTGATTGATTTTCCGTCTGTTTGTATATTTCCTCCCTCATTTAGTATCGTCAGATAAGCTTTATAAGAAAGCATATCGGGTTTTCCTCCTATCTCTATGGTGTTATCTTTTATGGTGAAAGTTCCCTGATGTGCATCTGTTAAGTTCAGAGTGAAACTAACTTTCCCTTTTTTGTCAGCAGACAAATAGATGGCGATTGCATCATCAGGATAGCTTGCAAGATATTCCCTTGTAAAAGAAACGCCATCTGACTTATAGCTGACTTTCGAGATTGCATTATCCAGATTCAGTTCTCTTATATAGTTTAGTGAATCGCTCTGATCTTGAAAATTTATATAGATATCTCCAAAGTTTTGATATGAACCTCTTTCCGTTGGACTTCCTGTCCAGAAAGTTTTATCATTGAACTGGATACGGTCTTGTTTTACCCCGCCAAATATCATGGCTCCCAGGCGCCCGTTACCTACTGGTAGGGCTGAGGTCATCCAGTTGGTTGCCGGTTTGGTATACCATAATACATGATTTCCTTGTGGAGGTTTTGTAGTTTGGGCACTGGTTGTAAATAATGAACTTAAAATAAGAATGAAAAGCAGTGAAATTTTTTTCATGATTTTAGAATAATATTTTAGAATTTGTTTTTCATGCAGGACAAAGAAAGCTGTTGGCAGCACGAACTGATGAAGTGCAAATATAATTTTAACAGATTATATTCATGGTTTCAATCATTTCAAAAAGTATAATATTTGTCGCAACTTCCTCTTTTTTGAATTATATAGGCTATTTGTTCTATTTATGAGTACATATATATTGAATTTCCGTCTTAACTTTTTATCAAACACAAATAAAAAATCTATACTTTTGTATCCTTAATAATATAAAATTGTAAGGCTATGACAGAATTAAAAATTGTTGCCGTTATTGTGGTAAAAGCTGCATTTCAGAGTGAACTGGAAAAAGTATTCCATACTGTAGTGGATGAAACACGTAAAGAAGCCGGGAATGTTTCTTACGATCTGCATCAGGATACAAAAAATCCGTTAAAATATACCATTTTGGAGGTTTGGAAATCACAAGATGCAATAGATGAGCATAATGAAAGTGCTCATTTTAAAGCTTTTGTTGCTGCAGTAGAAGGTAAGGTTGATAGCCTGGCTGTTGATGTAATAAAGAAAGTATATTAATAAGGAATAAAATATGTACAGAAATCATACTTGCGGAGAATTGACTATCGCAAATGTAAATAAGGAAGTAACACTTGCGGGATGGGTACACGCAGTGCGTAAACTTGGTGGGGGAGTTACATTTATCGACCTTCGCGACCGCTATGGAATTACCCAATTATCATTCAGTAAAGACATAAATGCAAATTTGTATGAGCAGTCGAATAAGATCGGACGCGAATATGTATTGCAGGTAACCGGAAAGGTTGAAGAGCGTTCGAATAAAAACCCGAACAGGTCGACAGGTGATATTGAAATCATTGTGAATAAACTAGTCATACTGAATACATCAGAAACCCCTCCGTTTACGATTGATGATAATACAGACGGTGGAGATGATGTACGTATGAAATACCGTTATCTGGATTTGCGTCGTGATGCTGTACGGAAGAATCTGGAACTTCGTCACAAGATCGCTTTTGAAACACGCCGTTATCTGGATGAACGCCAGTTTCTGGAAGTGGAAACTCCTATATTAGTAGGTTCTACACCGGAAGGTGCGCGTGACTTTGTTGTACCTTCACGTATGAATCCGGGAGAATTCTATGCTTTGCCTCAGTCTCCTCAGCTATTTAAGCAATTGTTGATGGTTTCTGGCTTCGACCGTTATTTCCAGATTGTAAAGTGTTTTCGAGACGAAGACCTAAGGGCAGATCGTCAGCCTGAATTTACCCAAATTGACTGTGAAATGTCCTTTGTAAATCAGGAAGATGTATTAAATGTATTTGAAGGATTAACGAAACATCTCTTCAAAGTTGTAAAAGGTATTGATATTCCTGACTTTCCTCGTATGACATATGCTCATGCTATGAAGTATTATGGATCGGATAAACCTGATACCCGCTTTGGTATGGAGTTCGTCGAAATAAAAGATCTTACCACCGGAAAAGATTTTGTAGTGTTCGATTCGTCAGAGTATGTAGGTGCAATTTGTGCTAAAGGTGCAGCATCTTATACTCGTAAGCAATTGGATGGATTGACAGATTATGTTAAACGTCCCCAGATAGGAGCGAAAGGGTTAGTCTATGTTCGTTACGAAGCAGATGGCTCACTGAAATCATCGGTGGATAAATTCTACAATCAGGATGATCTTAAAAAGTGGGCGGAACGTTGTCAGGCAGAACCAGGTGACCTTATCCTTATCATTTGTGGCGAAACAGAAAAGGCTCAGAAACAATTGTGTGAACTTCGTTTGGAAGTGGGAGAACAACTTGGATTACGCGATAAGGATAAATTTAATTGCTTATGGGTAATCGATTTCCCTTTATTAGAGAAAGATGAAGAGTTAGGTCGTTATTTTGCAAAACACCATCCGTTTACCAGCCCTAAGGAAGAAGATATTGCATTACTGGATACCGATCCGGGTGCTGTACGTGCAAATGCATATGATATGGTAATCAACGGTGTGGAAGTAGGAGGGGGCTCCCTTCGTATTTATAATAGCCAGTTGCAAAATAAGATGTTTCATACACTTGGTTTTACGGAAGAAAAAGCACAGGCCCAGTTTGGCTTTTTGATGAATGCTTTCAAATATGGGGCGCCTCCTCATGCAGGTTTGGCATTCGGCCTTGATCGTTTAGTGTCACTTTTTGCCGGCCTTGATAGTATTCGTGATTGTATTGCATTCCCTAAAAATAATTCGGGACGCGATGTAATGGTGGATGCTCCTGCAGCACTTGATCCAGCCCAATTGGAAGAATTGAATCTGAAAGTGGAAGTAAAAGAATAAACTTTGTGATTATAATATTCAAAACGCCTTAGCTTTTAAACTAAGGCGTTTTTTGTATCTTTAGAACGGAAAATTGTCTTATTATAGATCTGGATTTGTTCAATAAGATAAAAGTAACATTGAATAAATAGTCTAAAAGCTGTTACTTTTGTCACTTTTTTAGCTAAAGATATATGAAGAAAATTATTAAAGTATTGTTGGCTGTAGTTATTGGCTTGATTATTATCCTGGCTTCCATTTATGCATATTATGGAGGATTTAGAACCATTACCTTTGATATCAGGGAAGATGGAGGGGAGATATTTGTTTATGAGAATGTAACAGGTGATTACAGTCAGAGTCCGGTAGTGATGGATAGTATTTACTATGCCCTGATCAATAATTTCAATATTGAGACTACTAAAGGTGCAGGTCTGTATTATGACAATCCGCAACATGTAGAAAAGAGTAAATTAAGATCCGAAATTGGTTGTATGCTCGATGGAGCTTTGGACAGCTTGAAGATGGCGCAACTATCCGGGCGTTTTAAAATTAAAATATTACCTAGGACTAACTATATTGAAACAAAATTTCCCAATAAAGGAATGGTATCTACTTTTGTCGGCATTATGAAAATATATCCCGCCATGACCGATTTTGTAGAAAAGAATGGTTATAAAGATAGCCCCGTTATGGAAATATATGATGTACCTGCAGAGACGATCATCTATAGAAAAGAAGTTGTAAAGTAGATATGGTTAAATACTTTACAGCAGTCATTTAATCAATATTTTTATCAGGGGAAATATATTCTGTTCTTGCTTTATAATCGCAAGGATACTTATCTTCCGAGCTTTTAAATACTTTTTGGATAAGATTCAATAACGGGCCTGTCATAAAGGTGGTAACAAGGGCCATAATAACCATCATAGCAAATATTTGGGCATTAAGTACACCCAGGTCGTATCCTATATTTAGCACAACGAGTTCCATTAGCCCCCGCGTATTCATTAAGGTACCTATTGTGAGGCTGTCTTTCCAGCTTTGCCCTGTAAATCTGGCAGCAAGAGCACTCCCGCCGAATTTCCCTATTACGGCAACCAGGATTATCAATCCTGTTACCTCCCATAATTGAGGATCGTTGAGTAGCCCAATTTCAGTTCTTAGTCCGGTAACAACAAAGAATAAAGGTAGTAGCAATACAAGAGCTACATCTTCAATTCTTTCAATGAACATGTTTCGGAACTTTTGGTTGTCAGGCATTACGGTACCGGCCATAAATGCACCAAACAGGGCATGGATACCTATAATTTCCGTAACGAAAGAGGAAATAAGCAGTACTATAAAGAATAGAGCAATATCGGAGGTTCCGAAGCTTTTTCCTGCTTCATAAGATTTACCAACTTTTTTGAGGAGTGGCCGTACTGCTTTTATCATTATGATGACATAGATAACAGCCAGTAGAATCGTATATATTGAGCTGACAAAAGATCCTGCTTTTACGATAGCTATAACTGCAGCTAATAAGCACCATGCTGTGATATCGTCTGCTGCTGCACAAGTAATAGCAATAGCTCCTAAACGTGTCTTTTGCATTCCCCGCTCTTGAATTATACGGGCTAAAACCGGAAATGCAGTAATACTCATGGATATACCTAAAAACAAGCCAAAAGAAGTAAATGCCACACCCTCAGGAGCGAAAGATGTATAGATGAAGTAAGCCAGACCTATTCCGGCAGCAAAAGGGACTATTATACTGGCATGACTGATAACGACTGCTTCGTGCGCTTTGTTTTTCAATACATTCAGGTTGAGTTCCATACCTATAACAAACATGAACAGTACTAAACCGATCTGGCTAAGTACCTGTAGATTACCTATTGATTGTGTCGGAAATATAAATGTAGATACCTCAGGGAAATATAAACCTAAGAGGGAAGGACCAAGCACGATACCCGCCAGTATTTCACCTAATACGGTTGGTTGTCCTATTTTCTTGAAAATCCATCCGAATATTCTGGCTACTATAATGATTAATGTTACCTGTAATAATAGGATTCCGGCAGGATGCTGCATGCTTTCAACAAATGACTCGGTAAATCCCTGAAAGGAATTACCCGTTGTGAAGTTTGTGACAATGTTGCGTCCTTGTTCCAGATTTTTGCCTGTGGATATAATCCAATACATAAGAGATGAGAATCCACCGATAATAATGATATAGAAGAGTATATTCTTTAATCTTTTCATCTTATGTTATTTGTTAGAGTGCTTAGTGGTTATTGCGACTACTGTAACTTTTCATAACAAATAATTATCTATTGCTGTTCTGCAATTTTAGTTAAAAATGAGAGCCTGATTTATTGTTTCAATAATTTCCCATTCTCCATTCTAAATCTATTTTGGCCAGATCTATTTCTTCATATCCTATACTGTTATTATCAAAGTCTCTTTTCAGAGGATCAAGAATCAAACAAAGTGTATTATCTATATCCACAGTATTATTCTTAATGGTTTCTTTTAGTTGATATTGCAAATACTTACTATAACTTAATCCTAAAGAGAAGCCTTCAAGCATTCCACCCCATGGATAAGTAATGTTATAGATACTTTGTCTGAAGTTAAGAAGATCGGTGAACAACCACCGTATATTAACCCGTCCCTTAAAAAGATCATCTGGGGAGTCTGGATAAATGGTCCGCATTGTAGATAAGGCACGATTCAATAATTCTGTATTTGCATCTGGGGCTCTATCAGATAAAAAGTCGTCACCTATAAAATACTCCCACTCAGACTTGTGGCTTAGATATTGTTCCCTGTTTAACTCTTCTCCATCGATATTATAACTGCCCGTACCTCAGGATTTACGTATTTCTTACTTAAGCCAAAAACATTTAAAAGAAACTCAATTTTTTTAATCTGATTCGTGCGGGCTCACTGTTTATATTGTGAGGTAAGATCCACAAATAATTATAATCTAAAATTTTAAAAAGAAGATCTTTTGAAGTCATTATTCTGCTCTTCTTATTCTTATCTGGATTGCATTATCAATAGGCGTTTCGCTAACAAGAGTTAGATAGCCTCCTCCTCCTGCACCACTTAGTTTCCAACCCAACGCCTTGTCTTTATATTTATCCAGTACTTCGAAAATATCATCAGCTACCATATGTGGATACATGGCAATCTGAGCATCAAAGCTTTCTCTGACAGCTTTCCCAAATTTTTGTATATTTTTTTCTTTAAGCGCTTCCCATGCTTTATTGGCAGCCTCACTTAATTTCTTAGCATTTTCAGCAGTGATATCAGTGTCTGACAGTACATCATAATTACTATGGCGTGGATACAGAGGCACAAGCCATAATCGTTTTTCAATCCATGACAATATATTATCATCTAATATTTTTTCTATTTTCGATGGCCAAAAATCACCATTATAGTATAGTTTATTCAATCCGGGCAGAACAATCCCAAGTGAATCCTGTGAACCACTTACATACTTTGTCCCTGGAGGATTTTCAAAACAGAAAAGAGTTTTAGCGAGTTTCTCTTTATCTCCTGCAGGAATATCTACTTGCCACAATTCAATTGCTTTCTTTCGAGAGCTTGTAGACATACCACTGCGATCATTAAAATCATAATCAGGTTCTATAGATATAGTAAGTACTGGTCCCGGATATAGGCTACTCACATCGGGTTGGTCTAGCCAGCCTCCAGCTAAATCAATTCGATAGGGTATTCGGCATTCTTCTCGCAGAGCTGTTGTGGAGCGTACGGGAAGACCTCCATGAGGGATACGTTTACTAACGATATATTGGATACCAAGATCTTTACATAACTGTTCTTTTAATGCACTATGCCCGTCACTATTTACAAAGAAAATATCCGGATTCAAAGCTTTCATCTCATCTACAAAATCCATCAAGCCGCTTCCCGAATTTACCCATGCATCTTTCACAAATTTCAAAGCTTTGATCATATATAGACGTTCTTGCTCATTATTGATCGTTTTACGGGCCTTCAATTCATTTATTGTCTTATCAGAACCTATACCGACATACAGATCGCCATGGGTAGCTGCTTCTTCGAAAAACGCAACATGTCCACTATGAAGCATATCATAACATCCGCTTACAAAAACTTTTTTCATACGTAATTTATGGTTGTTTTCAATTTAGTTCGTAAATATATATCTTTTCAAGGATTAGTCCGTGTTTTTTATATCGTTTTATAATATCTTTATAGTTTTTCATCCGGAAAATAGAAGAAAGTCAGATAGATCAGCATAATGATGGCGTTTGGAAATATTCGATTTTATTTTCCATTTTTATCTACAGGAGTTCGTCTAAATAGTAAATTTCATGTGTAAAAATTTGGATAGTTCATTATTTGGATTAAATTTGTATGCCCCAAAACGTTACATGATGAACAGAGTTTCTTACATACTGCGTTTTATTGTATTTTACGTACCGGCTACACCCCAGAAAGTACTTAATACCTGTTTATATGGAGTTATTTGGTGTCGGACGTCTTGCTTAAAGTTAATATTAACAGATAAAATTTTGCTTAATAAAGATTATATGCAATTTTCAAAAGAGACAAATATGTTAAAACCCTCTACGTAAAATGAACCATATCTATCCGTTGTATGTTAATAATAATTGATAGATAAAGACTATTTGTGTAAAATATTTAAGGACGGGTTATTTTACATTTAAGATATCCGTTCAATATGATAACATGATGAATATTTTAGTTAATCACTTTATGAAAAGTAAATCTAAAGAAAATACCTAATACTTATTTATTACAGACTGACTATGAGTAACTTCCTGCGCAGTCACCCAATGAAGAATATATATAAAACTAGAAACGAGAGTGCAGTCATAATTATTTATACAATAATAAATTTCATTTATTGTTATTTTACGTTTATATTTGTGCCATAAAATCGTAATGAAATGCCTGTCTTTTCGTCCATACATAAATATTATAATATAATTTTTGATAAGTATGGGATTTTTTGATTTTTTCAAAAAGAAAAAAGAAGCCGTACAAGTTACGGATGAAGATCGTTTGCAGTTTGCAAATGATATGCTTGCTAACGCCAATATGCTTGTAAAACAATTTAAAGATGATGCTTCTCTGGATTTTAGTGTCAATAGCCTTCATGACGTTGATCAGATAATAGAAGAGAGTATTGAGTTTTATAAAAAAGCTGATAATGAAACTAAGAGAAAAATGATCATTAAAATAGGATCATATATTTTTGAAGTTGCTCGGCATAACTATGGTGGACAATACTATTGGTATAATCAGCTTGATCAACCAATTCTGGTTACAGGTCAGCCTGATTTTGAGATGTCCCTACTAGCTTATGAAAAAGTAAGAGGCCGTTTTGAAAACGGTAATGCAGATAATATTCCATTTTTCTTTGATGGCTTTATACAGGGCGTAAATAAAAAAGCCACACAGATGATTGTGTAATAGATATTTTACGGAAATTCTTTTTGAATCATTTATTTTTTTGCAATGCATATGAAAAAGTATTCTCCATATATTAAAAAGTATATTAAAGATATAAATGAGTCTGGTTATACTATAAATGATAGTGGAAGTCAACTATCAAAAAGAGTTGGCTGTTATGAAATTTTAATAACAGATCTTACAGTCAGGAGCATGTTTACAAAGATAAAGACTGTTTTAGTGTGGATTAAAAATAAAGAAACAAGGACAATTGAAGTTGAAAGATTATATAAGCATGAGGTGCTTCCTCTTCCATTTCATAAAATTGATAGATTTGCATGTAAAACAGTGGCCGGATTGAGGACCGAAAATACTTACATACATGAAAGTAATATACGGAAGGTAGTACGCCACGAAGTTCCTGAGATAAATATGCGAAAGATTAAAATACAAGACATCACGGTAGAAATTTAAAATAAAAAACATCCTATGAAAGGATGTTTTTTTATTTTATAATGTAATTTTTTATTGTAATTTCGATATCTGTACGATTACAAACACACAAGACGCTGAAACTCATTGATAGAGATAGCCAGAAGGCTGTAATGGCTTGTAGTGAACGGATTATCTCAATAGGATAAAATATAAGACTTTGTATGAATAAGATTTTGGACGAACAGATTTGGATTCCAAATGAAATAATATATAAACCAAATGAAATATAGTTTTGCAAATGACTATTGTGAGGGTTGTCATCCTTCTATATTAAAGGCTCTCGCTGAGAGTAATCTTATACAGCAAGCAGGATATGGAGATGATATTTATACACAGAATGCTATCAAGACCATTCGCCAGTTAATAAGTAAACCTAATGCAGGGGTATATATGATAGCAGGTGGTACATTGGCAAATTTAGTCGTTTTATCATCCATACTCCGCCCTTTTGAGTCGGTTGTAGCAGCAGATACCGGACATATCTATGTAAATGAGGCCGGAGCCATAGAAGCAACCGGACATAAAGTGGAAGCAGCCCATACTTCTGATGGTAAATTAAGGCCGCAAGATATCAAACCTTTTCTCAATAAACTGCGTGGACATCATGTGGTGCGTACCCGTGTGGTGTATATATCTAATTCTACAGAATTAGGTACAGTATATACAAAACAAGAGCTTACGGACCTTTATTATTTCTGTAAAGAGAACGACCTTATACTATTTATGGATGGCGCTCGGTTAGCAATGGCGTTGACATCACCTTCCAATGATATGAATTTAGCAGATATTGCTGAATTAACAGACGTCTTTTATATTGGAGGTACTAAGTGTGGTGCATTGCTTGGCGAGGCCGTTGTTATCACAAACCCAGAATTAGATAAAGACTTCAAATACCATCTGAAACAACGTGGAGCGTTAACCGCAAAAGGCCGTACAATGGGAGTGCAATTTGACCAGCTATTGCAAAATAATTTGATCTTTGACCTGGCAGATCATGCTAATAAAATGGCTAAAAAGATATCAGGTGCTTTTGAAGCATTAGGATATAATATGCTTATCGAGTCTGACACAAATCAGATTTTTCCTGTTTTGCCTAATAGTCTCATCGAAAAGATACAAACAGAATATGGTTTCCTTATATGGGGTATAGTTGATTCGGAATATTCTGCAGTACGACTGATTACGTCGTGGGCCACACCGGAGGAAATCGTAGATGAATTTATTGATGATCTGTATAACTTATGTAGATAGTCAATATTTAAACTCATATTCATAATTTGCGCTATTTCCACAAGCATCTGTAGCAATAAATATCAGTTTATGAGTTTCACCTTTCTTTATTCTAGAGGGATCAAATTTATAAGAGTAGACTGTGGATTTCACATCATTTTCGAAGAGGGCAAATTCTCCATCAATAGTGCCTTTATAGGAAGAGATGCCACTTTTATTATCGGATAATCTGATCTTAATCTCTGCTTGTCTAGCCCATCTTTCTGGTTGTATAGGGGTAATTATAGGAGCTTTTGTATCAGTGCTTATAGCATAGGTATGCCCTAGTTCGCGAATACGCCCTGATATATAACCATCCTTATATATTCCTCCTACCCAACTTTCATTTTTTCCATTTATCCGGATAATACCATATTGTGATTTATTGACTAGAGAATCCTTATTCATCTTTATAGATATATCACAGAAGTCATGTAACGGTATATACTTATCATTTACTTCAAATATATCTGACAAATATTTTTGAGACACTGTTTTCTTTAATGTAAAACATACATTGTCATATAGACGATCCTTAGGTATTCCCAAAGAAAACTGATTGTCAGAATAATGGTTATCCTGATTCCAAATAAAATTCTGTGCACATCGTCTCCGTTGAGGAATTGTTTGTTCTCTCCCTTTTATGCAAAATGAGTATGCGGTTTGGTTGCCATACAGGTCTTCCAATTCGTAGCGAAAGATATAAAGACGTTCTTCACTAATATCTATATATCCATTGTTTACGGCTTTGTAGATAGACAGTGTATTACCTGGTTCTATAAAGGATTTTTGATAAAATACTTTCCTCCTAACCCAATAGTCAAAATCAATGAGGCTGTTTATCATTCTTGTCTTTCCAAAATCAATACTGGATATATCTGATGAATAAATTTCTTTATTATCACAGAATAAACGTACTTTTCGAACCCCATAGATATTTGTAGTGCCAGTCATTCTATCATTTGTATAGACTCCTATACCTATTTGTCCCCAAGCCTGTATCGTGTCTTTTAAAGATGCATAATTGCCATTCTTCAATACAGCTATACTTTTTCTGTATGTATCGCGGCTAAAATCAACAGCGCCATTCTCATTCAATGGATAAATTGCTATTCCTTTTAGTAAAGGAGCCTCTGAGTCTTCGATATCTTTTTTGTAATACTCAAGGGGGTCTATTGCTACCTGATCTTCTGCGTTTCTAATTTCGAAATGGACATGTGGGCCTCCTGAGGAACCTGTATTTCCACTATAAGCGACCAAATCGCCTCTTTTAACTGGAATTTCATTTGCATCAAGGGATACATCTATTCTATAACTTTCTTTCTCATATTGTTTTTTCTTGATATACGCAGCTATTTTAGGCGCAAATTTATTGATATGCCCATATACACTTGTTTGTTTTGTTTCCGGATAGTCAATATATATAGCTAGTCCATATCCTGAAGGAGAGACCGATATACGTGAAACATACCCGTCAGCCATTGCATACACAGGTTTATTGACTACTCCTTGTGTTTTAATATCTATCCCCGAATGAAAATGATTTGGACGAAGTTCTCCAAAATTTGCACTTAGTATAAGGGGGATGTCCAAAGGTGATCTGTACGGATTTTGTGCTGATAAACTTATCGTATATATAAGGAGTAAGAGTGTAAATGACTTTTTCATTAATAGTTTCTTTATTTTTATACAAAAATAGATGTTTTAAAGGATTATTACAATCATAAAAAAATAAGGTAAGTTAAAAGGTTACTATATGAAGAATAGAATCAACCTTAAATATATTTTCATGAAAATATTATTGAAAATCAAGAGTATAATAATTCGCAATAAAGAATATAAAAAAAAATCAGTACAAATATTTGCACGTAACCAAAAATGAATTACCTTTGCATCCGCAATCAAGGGAGAATAATGCTATTCCAAACGAAGCAAACTCCATACGATGGCCCATTCGTCTATCGGTTAGGACGCAAGATTTTCATTCTTGAAAGAGGGGTTCGACTCCCCTATGGGCTACAATTTTAAATAAACAATAAAATAAGGATTAGTCAAGATGGCAAATCATAAATCAGCAGAAAAAAGAATCAGACAAGCGGATGCAAGACGCTTGAGAAATAGATATGTTGCTAGAACAACTCGTAACGCAGTTCGTAAATTCCGTTTACTTACTGACAAAGACGAAGCTCAAAAACAATATCCATCTGTTTGCTCTATGCTTGATAAGCTGGCAAAAAAGAATGTTATACATAAAAATAAAGCAGGTAACTTAAAATCAAAATTAGCTGCACACGTACATTCTTTGTAAATAAACACTAATAATTTATTATAGGAGTGAAGGCTAAACCTGATAAGGTTTGGCCTTTATTCCTATATATATCTTAAATAATGTATCTTTTCAACACATAGATTAAATCTATATTCAATTCTAACAACTAATAACTATATGATAAGATATTGATACTCAATAGATATATGTATAGTTAAAATTAACTTATATTTATCTTAACTTAAATAAAATAGTTGTTCTAGCAATAGTTTCAAAGAATATACATACCTTTGTAAAGCAAATGTAACGCTATCACAACCCACACAATATAGACAGAACTCCTCATTTTAAAAAAATAAGGATGTATGGAAACTAAAAAAAAGGTATTAGAACAAAACTTGGTCGGTTTGCAAAGTAATATGCTTAACTTTGCTTTAAGTCTTACAACAAACAAAGAAGAGGCCAAGGATCTTGCTCAAGAGACAACACTCAAGGCATTAAGTAATTTTGATAAGTATTATGATAATGTTAATTTTAAAGGATGGGTCTTTACAATTATGCATAATATTTTTGTAAATAATTACAGGAGGGCTGTACGTAGTCAAACGGTCATTGATCAAACTGAAAATTTGTATCTATTAAACCTATCTCAGGACTCAGGTTTTGATACACCTGATGGAGCATATACTTATTCGGAAATAACAAATGTATTGGATGATTTCGCAGATGAATACAAAGTCCCCTTTACAATGCATGTTTCTGGGTATAAGTATGAAGAAATTGCTCAGGAAATGAAACTGCCGTTAGGCACAGTTAAAAGCCGTATTTTCTTTGCAAGAAAAAGATTGCAGGAAATACTGAAAGATTACAAATAAGGTTATCTAAACAAAAAAATAAAAGCTTCCCTATAATTAAAGGAAGCTTTTATTTTTTTTCGAGTGAATATATTATTCCGAAATAACTTCTATATCATCAACATATAATAAACTACCTGGTGCACCACTAAAGGTATCACCATATTTGCTTGAAGAACAAATTATTGCAAATCGATATTTTTTAGTTGGATCATAAGTCTTTGTATACTTTAGATCTATACTAAATTCAGTATATTTATCTTTTGCTGTTCCATCTTCAAGTTTAGCAACAGCAACAAGCTTATCCGAGGTATAAGCATCTACACCTGTCAGATATGCATCTTCATCGCTTTCTATTTCATACAAGATTGCATTAATTGCACATTCGTCAGTTGTGTTTTCTTCTAACGTTACAGTATTATACTTTTCTGGGTCGGAACAACGGTAAAATTTATTTCCAGGAGTATATTTATAATGACCTTTTACTGCTACAGGCTTTTTTGCATATGAAATACCAAATTTTGTACTTAATAATGTATTACCTAATACAGTTTGAAACTTACCAAGAAATAGAGTACCCGTAGTAACTACAGGATATAACGCTCCACCTTTACCATCCTCTGTGTTAGTTTGAAGTGTTTCTATTCGGGCAGCAGCTTCTCCCACATAAGCATCCTCTTTACTTGATTTTGTAACGGAAAATCGATCTGCTTTACTAAACATTTTCAGGAAATATACCCCCGGGTTACAAGACGCCCATTCTCGAACAGGTGCATAGTATACCATCTCTGGATCTTTATGAGTGTTTTCTGCAATCCACTCCTCAAAATCATATTTGCCTACACGTTGATATGAAACAGTATATTCCGTTTTACTCTTTCCATCTTCTGCTGTTACTGTGAATTTGACACTACCCTCAGAGAAATCAACTTTACTTCCAGATGCCGGATCTACTGTTGCCTTTCTTGATATTTCTATTGTTGGAATCAGCTCTTTAAGGTTTTCTGCAGTTGCATCTTCAGATATTTGGAATACAATATTAGTACCATCAATAGTAGGCTGAGACACAACAATTGCATTATCAAAAGTCATTTTTGTGATAAGGGCTTCATTGGAATCATCGTCATCACTACAGGCTGTAAATAAGCCTAATGAGATAATAAATAATAAATAATAAATTTTTTTGTTCATATGGATTAATTTTAATTAATGATTTCCCTATTTGGACATTTGAGAATACAAAATTATCCACAAAACAAAATTTACACATGGGAACATTGTAAAATCCCCCTTTTTGTAAGAAAATTTAAATTAAATTAACGTAAAATAGGATGATCTGATATCAAAAATTTTCTTTCTCCCACCAGCTAAATATGGTTGAGTACACATTATTTCTAACAGATTTATCAGAAAGAATAAGATCGTGCAAGCCCCCTGCTATAGATTCTATTTGAACATTGGCTCTTATATTATGGGCTATCCTATTTATTTGAATTACATTTAATATAGTATCGGTAGTCTGTATTTGATATTTATCGTTTTTGTCGGTAATAGATTGTGCAGAATGTAGTATTAACACCGGCTGTTGAATATAGAAAGGTTTTCTTAATTCCATTTGTCCCCTATGTATTGCTCTTATCCATCCTAAATTTACTTTTGGTGCAATATTAGGCTTCCATTTTAAATTATAATCCCATTCTCCGTAATAATTTTTATGGATGCTTTTGCCATACTCTTCGGTAAAACCACCTTTTATTTTTATTGAAGGAATTATTTTTCCTAAAACGGAAGCAACAGGAATCAATAATTTGAGATGGAGAGGGAGGTTGAAATCATAAAAGGGGCTGTTGAGTATTAGTCCATCAAACAAGTTATTACCCGAATAATCTTTTGCAAAGAGAGTAAGAATAAGCCCTCCTGTAGAATGCCCCATCAGGATAACTTCGTTATTATCTTCATTATGTATAATATCAAGTGCTTTTACAATCTCCTCATAGTAGCTTTTCAGATCGCGGATATCATTAAACTTTTGATGTAAAAGGTATGAACGACCATATTTGCGAAGATCAATGGCATAAAAATTTATATTATGATCATTAAACTGATATGCCAGTTCTTTTTGAAAAAAATAATCGTTGAATCCATGTACGTATAGTATCGCTTTATTCGTTGAAGTTTCAGACTTCCTTCGAATAAGAGTGCTTACTGCTTTTCCCTCATAGTCATTATCCAAAATTATAGTCTGTTGCTCAAATGCTTCTTTTAATATATCTTCTGAATAATTCATGCGTATATTTTTATTTTATAAACAAGTGGTACTGAGAAAGGTTTTACTTGATTATAGTTTATACCATTGCTTTGATGAAAGAATTCTAAAAAAGTACGGATCTGTCACAGGTCTGTACTTTCTTTTTGTTAATATCAAGTTTTGTAAGTGTGTTAAGGTGTGTCTAATGTTTAGTTAAAAAATTCAATTATCGAGTTTACTATTTTAATCTTCATCTATTACATCATCAAAGTCTGAAAAAACAATATAATCTATACGGAAAGGCCATATTTCTGTAGATGATACATCTGGAAACAGGTTGATAACAGAGACCTTTTCTGTATTCTGACGATCATTTCTTTTTATATACAAATCGTATGTTAAGGGCTTTTCCAATCCGCTTTGTAAGATTAAGAATGCATTTACTTCTTTTCCGATCTTTGCATATGCCAAAATTCCCTGGATCTCATCAGAAGCAGATTCTGTAAAAAGATTTTGAGTTTTCTTTAAGTCTAATAATTGATTATATGATTCCTTACTTGCAAGAGTATAGTTATAGCCACCAGACTCAACTTCTACCAGCTTCAAGGTAAATTTAGAATTTATTTCTATGATTGCTTTTTGCTGATTTGTTTGTGCATTAATTAATCCGGCAAAAAGAAGTAAAAGAACTGTAGTCCAAATCTTCATATTATTCTATTTAGATTGTAAAGCTATAATTTGATTTGCTAAAGTTATTACAAAATATTAATAAAACATAAAATGAAAGCCTTTATCTACTTGTTAAAAGTTTTATTATCTGTTAATCAATGTGTTGTATTATATTAGGGGTTGGGCTTGTTTTATATATTTTATCTTTTTCAAATATAACGAAAAACCTCTTTTCGTAGTTGAAAAGAGGTTTTATTTTTACTTGATATGCTAGTTCAATTTTTCCTTTAGTAGATCTGGTATTTCCGAAGGTTCTTTAGCTACCTTTACACCAGCTGCTTCCAGTGCTGCAATTTTCTCAGCTGCAGTTCCCGATCCGCTAGAGATAATAGCTCCTGCGTGACCCATTTGTTTTCCGGGAGGAGCTGATTGCCCGGCAATAAAACCAACAACAGGCTTGGTAACATATTTTTTAATATATTCAGCTGCTTGCTCTTCTGCATTTCCTCCAATTTCACCAATCATTACAATTGCATCTGTATCCGGATCGTTTTGCAGCATTTCCAGGAGTTCCTTAAAGTAAAGGCCCACAACAGGGTCGCCTCCCATTCCTACAGCAGAGGATTGCCCCATACCATTAGCTGTAAGGTGATAGACTACCTCATAGGTAAGTGTACCACTACGGCTAATAACACCGATGTTTCCCTTCTTAAATATTTGTCCGGGTAGAATGCCCACCAGACTTTTCTCAGGAGACATTAGTCCCGGGCAATTTGGTCCGATAAGCATTGCTCCTTTCAGCTCAACAAATCGATAAGCTTCAATTACATCAATTGTCGGCACTCCTTCCGAAATGCAGATTATTAGCTTTACTCCTGCATCAGCAGCCTCCATTATGGCATCCGCAGCAAAGCGTGCAGGAACAAATATAATCGATGTATTGGCCTGTGTTCTTTCTACAGCTTCATATACCGTGTTGAATACAGGGATATCAAGTATTTCTGTACCTCCTTTTCCTGGAGATGTTCCAGCCACAATATTAGTACCATATTCCTTCATTTTTTGCGCATGAAAGCTGCCATCTCTACCTGTTATGCCTTGCACTATCAATCGTGTTGATTCATTTATAAGTATACTCATAGTTCTTTAGTTAAAAAGTTAATTAATCAATAATTATTTGGATGCTTCCACAGCCATTAGAGTTGCTTCCCCCATTGTTTCGGCTACATTGAAACGGGTTCCCTGAAGCATCTTCCTGCCTTCCTTCTCGTTGGTTCCGGTCAGACGTACAATGACAGGAATATCTGTTTTTAACTGTTCGAAAGCAGTGAGCAAACCCGATGCGACATCATCACAGCGGGTTATCCCACCAAATATATTGATCAACACTACTTTTACTTTTGGATCTTTCAACAATAAGGTCATTGCATCAATTACCTTATTCGGATTAGAACTGCCACCTATATCTAGGAAATTAGCCGGGGTACCTCCATATAGTTTTATCATGTCCATTGTTGCCATGGCCAGTCCCGCTCCATTTACCATACATCCTATTTCTCCATCAAGATGAACGAAGCTAAATCCTTTTTCTTTAGCGGCAGCCTCTACCTTTTCGTCTTCTGTAGGTTCAAACAGATTCAGCACATCCGGCTGTCGGTATAGCGCATTATCATCGAATGTCATTTTTGCATCTACAGCAACCAGATTACCCTGATCTGTAAGGACAAGAGGATTAATCTCAGCTAATGAGGCATCTTTATCTATAAATAGCTTATATAATTTCTGTAAAATAACAGTCATTTGATTGACCTGAGAAATATCATTAAACATTACAAATGCAAATTTCCGTGCAAGATAATCTGGTAAACCAACTAGCGGGTCAATTGAAAATTTATGGATTTTTTCAGGAGATTTTGCCGCTACCTCTTCAATATCCACCCCTCCTTCTGTACACATCATTAATACTACCGATTTTGTATTACGGTCAATGATGAAGCTCATATAATATTCCGACTTAATATCTACAGCTTCAGTAACTATAATTTTTGTTACAGGGTAATCTTTGATTGTCAGTTTCAGAATATTATCTGCATGATGTAATGCTTCCTCTCTACTTCTGGCTAATTTTACACCACCGGCTTTGCCGCGTCCACCGATAAGTACCTGAGCTTTTACCACTACATATTCCATTGCCAGTTGATCATAAGCCTTTCCTGCTTCACCAGCTTCGTGACATAATACATAATTTTTTACAGGGATGTCATAAGATGAGAATAGATCTTTAGCTTGATATTCGTGTATTTTCATGGGCTAAAAATTTAGAATTGGGTATTAAATACTTATTATTAACCTTAAAAATACAGGGAAGTTTTTGAATAAGATATATTTATTGTGACTTTTTTACATAATGAGACATAGATAATTTTTATATATATGAAAGTAGAATGAAAAAAATTACTTTTTTATATTTGTGGATAGAGGAAAAACAGATTCAGATATAATATGAAAGATATACTAGTACAAATCCGTCAGAATTTAAAAGATAATGTGGATGCAAAAACACAAGCTACAAGCCAAAATTATTTTAAAGAAAAAATCAAATTTTATGGTATAAGAATACCGTTGGTCAACAAAATAAGCAAAGAGCTTTTTGAATACATAAAACATAGACCCAAATCTTATATTTTTGATTTATGTAGCGAGCTTTGGATGTCAGGCTACCTTGAAGAATCTCTTGTAGCCTGTAATCTGTCGTATTACATCCATGAAGATTATCAACCTGATGATTTTATTACTTTTAGTAAATGGGTATCCTCTTATGTGAATAACTGGGGCTCTTGTGACACCCTCTGTAATCATACAGTAGGCACCTTTATAGAAATGTATCCCACATACATCTCTGAATTGAAGAAATGGGCTAAATCTGACAACCGTTGGGTAAAACGTGCGGCAGCAGTAACATTAATAATCCCGGCACGGAAAGGATTATTTTTAAATGATATCTTTGAAATAGCAAATACACTACTTCTTGATTCTGACGATTTGGTACAAAAGGGGTACGGATGGATGCTCAAAGCCTCCAGTGAAGCATACCGGGATGAAATATTTGATTATGTTATTTCAAAAAAGGCCGTCATGCCGCGTACATCTTTACGATATGCAATAGAGAAAATGCCTCAGGAAATGCGTTCTATTGCAATGGCAAAATAAGATGGATTAATTCAATTTTACAGCCTTTCCTGTTTCATTGCTTTTAATAGCTGCTTCTAATATTTCAACAACTATCATATTATTTTCGAGTGAGGACAAATCTGTTGGTTTTACACTTATTTCTCCTCTTACAGCGGCTTTCAGATAATAGAAGGAGTCATTATATGGTTCCGGCAGTTTATCTGCGTGAAGTTTTGTCTCTTTGTTTTCATATATACGCATATCAGTTGCATTATCCTGATATACGTATCCTTTATTACCATAGATATGCATATCCTTACGGCTTATAGGCCAGTTCCATGAAGCCATAATAATAGTTGTCACGTTCGGATATTCCAATACGATAGTTGCATCATCATCTACCTTTGGATAGACACTCGGTTTTTGTTGCTTTAATGTGGCAAAAACACTTTTCGGCTTTTGGCCATTCATTATCCAAGTACTCAGATTTGCACCATAACAGCCAAAATCAATAACCGCACCTCCTCCATTTTTTACTGGGTCGGTGAGCCATTCGAGAAACTCAGGGCCACATCCTATTTCTACAGGACCACTATGTCCATCATATACATTAATTCGCGATACATTACCCACCTGTCCGCTTTTGACTAAATCGTAAGCTTTATGATTTGCCGGATACCAGGTCGTTTCATAATTGGTGAGTACCATAATATTATATTTATGTGCCAGCTCTTCTATACGTTTTGCCTGAGCTGCCGTGGTAGCCAATGGTTTTTCAACCATTACATGGATTCCACGGGGAGCGCATTCTTCAACTACACGCAAGTGGTCATATATACTTTCATAAACAATTACCGCTTCTGGTTTTGCTTTATCTAACATTTCACCCAGATCCTGGAAAAAACGATCTTCCGAAACTTTTTCTTTTAATATCTTATTCTGCCATAACTGCATATTCTTTTCAGCTATTCCTACGACTTCAAAATCTCCTCTGTCTAGTCGCGATAAAACTTCCCAGAGATGCCCATGGGAAAGACCTGCTACACCAAGCCGGAGTGGCTTATTATTTTGTGCCGAAACTATAGTTGTAATAGCAGATAATAATATTAGAATACAAAATTTAATCAGTTTCATGGTGTTATTATTTATTTCAATTATTCTTTCTCGATAGATTCTTTATGATCCAATACATTTTTTAAGGCTTCATCTATATGTTCGAATGAAAACCGGTAATGCATATCAAGTAAATGTTGAGGTATAGCCCGTTGACCATCTACAATCAGTGTAGCCCGTTCTCCCATTACCATCTTGATCAAAAAAGCAGGTATTGTGAAAAGACAAGGACGAAATAGGATTCGCGATAATACTTTTGAAAAACGTTTATTTGTAACAGGATTAGGGGATGTAAAATTAAAGACACCTCTGGCTTCAGGCATATCGATCAAATACATAATACCATTAATCATATCACGTATATGTATCCATGAAATAAATTGTGTGCCAGGAGATAATACCGATCCAAGTCCTAACCTGAATGGCATGGTTAACTTTGATAGCATTCCTCCGTTCTTTGATAAAACGATACCAGTCCGCATTATACATACACGTGTATTCCTGTTATCTGTAGCCATAGCCAAAGCTTCCCATTTTTTGCAGAGATGATAAGTGAAGTCTTCTTTTGGTTCGGCATTCTCATTTATTAAATCATCATTTTGAGCTCCATAATAGCCAATAGCTGATCCGGATATAAATACAGATGGGGGAATATGGCTCAGCTTTATAAGTTCAGTCAAACGGCGTGTGACATCCCACCGGCTATCGCATAGACGTTCTTTTTGTGTGACTGTCCAGCGTTTAGCGGCTATAGGCTCTCCGGCCAGATTGATAATTATATCATACCCGTCAAAAGATTTCAGATCTTCTAAAGAAGAGCATAATTCAACTTCCTCACCTATCTTTTGTCTGGCCTTGACTATATCCCGACTAAAGACTGTGATTCTATATTTCCGATCTAATAGTTTCTGGACTAAAGCACTACCGATTAACCCTGTACCTCCCGTAATAAAAATACGCATAAGAGTATTTTAAGGTCTCAGACCTGTTAACTGTCCACTCAATGTATAACAGCAACTAGCAGTTATGACTTTAAGATGTGACAAGTATGATTAACGTTTACTTAATATCTGTTTTTACAAAGCTACACATTTATTCTGATTTTTCTTTTTTGCAACAGGATTTGTTAATAAAAAATGCTTAGGAATAGGATATCAATAACTATTTTTTGGAGATGTCAGTTAATATCAATATTTTTATCCTGTATTTGTTAATTAGCTATTTTTATGAGTAAACTGATCATTAATTCTTACCAGGACTTTGAATCTTATGTTGGTCAAGAGCTTGGAACATCTGATTATTTAAAAATTACACAGGATCGTATAAACAAATTTGCAGAAGCTACTTCTGATCATCAATGGATACATGTGGATGTAGAAAGAGCAAAGAAAGAAAGTCCATTTAAGAACACTATTGCTCACGGATATTTGATGGTTTCCATCTTACCTTATCTATGGGACCAGATTATTGAAGTGAATAACATAAAGATGCTGATTAATTATGGTATTGAGAAACTCAAGTTTAATCAACCTGTAATAGTCGGTGATGAGGTAAGAGTAAGGGTAAAATTAGCCTCCCTAGTCAATTTGCGGGGCATTGCCAAAGCCGAACTGAAAGTTGTTTTAGAAATAAAAGATAGCCCGAAAAACGCTTTGGAAGAAACAGTAATATTTCTTTATCACTTTATTAATTAAATCAATATTTTACAAATATATAAAAGGCATCTTCATAAGATGCCTTTCCAGTTAAAATCCAAATAAATTGGATGATTATTTTAAATTAATTTCAGTTTTATATCTTTGTGTCAGGATGTTAAGAGGAAACAGGCACTGCTGGGGAGCAACCTGTCAGCAATA
>JAITVV010000013.1 GCA_031285625.1 Prevotella sp. | reverse complement strand
GAAGATAGGCCTGTTTGTAAATCCCGATACAATCAAAAAGGAGGATTACCTGGATAACCAGGACTTGTGCATGTTGTTGGGGGTTACCAAGAAGACGCTGTACCGCTACCGCAGGAAGGGTTTGTTAAAATCATACACTCTCGACGGAAGGAAAGTATATTATAGGAGTTCGGAAATACCGGACTCATTGAAAGTTAAAATACGCAAGTAACTCATTATTAATATGGATTGAATATCGTTTGTAGTTCGTATATAACAACTATCTCATTCGGCCTTTTATATAATAAACTTTCCGGCGAATCCGACTTTTACATTAAAGAAGACTTTTACAGAAGTGTTCGGGCTCATGGAGAATATGGTTTTTCTTGCTGTCCCTTTCCAGTTGCAACTCATTCTCATTGCCAAAACAGGAGTCTTGTCCATTTTGTTGTACAGTATAAAATCGATTCCTGAGTTATTCTTCATAAACTGGATTTCACCTTCCGAGAATGGTTCGAAATTTCGAACAAGGTTCCTAAGCTTATCCAAACGCTTTAATTGTTAATATAAAACACTAAAATTAAAAAACACACCGGATATTTATGAAATGTACCCTTTGTTATTTTCAAAGATACTGCTATTTCCAATAATCAAAGATTTAGTTGCATATGAATATATTGAATTTTGCAAACGGCATAGCTGATTTTCGTCAAGAACTGAAAATACAACATCAAGCCATAGCTTTGTTTACATCCTTAATCAGTTGCCAATTTTTTTTGGCATTCACTTTTTGATTGTTCTGTGCTTTTTAATAGTTTGAGACCTTACGGTCTGTTCTATTTCTATCATGTCGATTGCCCTGTTGAGTTCTATTTCATAAAAAGTGGCACTATTCTGGACGATTATTCAAATTTACCACTTAAGTATTTACCACTCCACTGGCTTGTCTTTTAAATCTTCATCAATCTTTTTCTCATAATCTGAAATGGGTGGACCTAAATAGCAACTTGAATTAAGTAATTATTATATTTGGCAGGCAATCGATTAAAAGAATCAGAAATGGGGAACTTTACTTTGTAAATATTGTAAATATACAAGAAGTCATTAATTTGTTATTTTTACATTCCTTATGAATCGATATAAGAAAAAATATGCAATATAACTATTAATTCGATGGATAAATATAATAAAAAGATATTGTCTCTGGTTATGCTTTTACAGATCATTTCACTTAATTTATCTGCCAAATTTTGGAAGACACCCTCTACTATTCACGATATTACACTAGTAAAAGAATATCTTGACCGATCAAGGAAGTTTGATACTCCAGATAAGAAGTCCATAGATTCTTCACTATATTATATTGACAAAGCAAATATACTATTGGAAGGGGTAAAAGATGATAATTTATTATATCATATCCATAAAGAATATGTGAAGTTTTTTACCAATACATGGAATTATTCGATGGCTTTGGAGCACTCTTTCAAATTAAAACAACTTCTTGAAAATAGTCCTGACAAGTGGAATGCAACTATAAGGGACAAGTATATTACTCTTTATACATCCATAGGCATCATTTACTTTAATTTGAACAATCAGGAAAAGACTCTCGATAATCTTTATCAGGCCGAAAAGCTTGCCTTGGAGGATTTCTTAGAGGATAGAAAAGAGGGATTTAAGCTTTCAGTAGTTTACAATAACATAGGCTCCGTCTATCTTCAGAAAAAAGAACTGGATGAAGCGAAGAAATATTATGAGAAGTCTTTATTGTACAGTAGATATAGTAATGACGGCAATAAGATTAAAGAATATAACTCAGCTCTCCATAACAATCTCGGTATTATTTTTATGGAAAAAGGAGATTATAATGTGGCATTGGACTATTATAACAAATCACTGCAAATAAGAAAAATTGTAAACGATAAAGACGGATTGGCTCAGGTATATAATAATATGGGCTCATGCTATTTCAGGTTAAAGAATTATAACAAGGCTCTGGGATTTCTTGAAAAATCTATCGGTTTGTGTAAGGAAACCCGTAACTTTAAATCGGAAATGATCGCTGTCAGAATTATGTCTGTTATATATAGCATAAAAAAGGACTATAAGAATGAAGCTATAATGCATATGACGGAATCAGCATTGAAAGACAGTATTGCATCGCAGGAAAATATGAGGCAGGTTATTCAGCTTGAAACCCGGTATGAATATGAGAAGAAGAGAAAACGGTACGAACTGGAGCAGCAGATAGCCCTTGCGGAGGAAGAAAAGAATACACTCCTCTTTATTATGATAACAGGGGTGTTGTTTTTATCGGTACTGGTACTGATTTTACTTTACTGTAATCTGAAAATAAAAAACAAAAGAGATAAACTTCAATCGGACAGTTTTGCCTTGCAACAGAAAAATCTGGAATTGGAAAAACAAAATCTTATACTTCATAATTCCACGCTGGAGCAGGAAGTCGAAAGTAAAGTAAAGGAACTGACCACACATATGATGTATTTAGTGCAGAAAAATGAATTTATTGACTTTGTGACAGGTAAGCTGGGTGAACTGACAGAAGTTAAGTCGAAACCGATTAACAAGCAAAGTATAAATTCCCTTATCAAGCAGATGAAAGCCAATGTAGATAAAACTTCATGGGATGATTTTGAAATACGTTTCCAGCAAATACATCAGGACTTTCATACAAAACTGCATGAAAAATATCCGAATCTTACTCCGAATGAAAGACGCTTGTGTGCATTCCTGTACCTGAACATGACCACCAAAGAGATATCCTCTATCACCTTCCAGTCAATAAAAAGTATTGAAGTAGCGCGTACCCGGTTAAGAAGAAAACTCCAAATAGATAAAGGTAACCTTATCATAGCATTACATAATCTGTAATTTATTAAACAGCTTATGCTTAGTCGTTTATATGCAATAGTAATTACTTTTGTAGTAGTATTGTTCCAGTAACAGACTTCATTCTTTTTTATAAAATCGTTGTTTTTTTCTGAAAATTAGTAAAATTTGTATCCGAAGTCAAAATTTAAGAAAAGTACTGATTAGTACAATCAACTAATCCCGATCTCAGAATATATATATACCTCCATCCATCGGGCGTATGCATAAATAAACAGAAAATTTGTTGTGTTTAAATATCTCTTATTTACTTAATTTGATTACAGTATGATTATGGATTATGTATTAGTCAATTACAGATCAGGTATTTGTAAATGGATAATGTTTTCGTTCTTGTTTTTGTATGCTTTATCCGGCATGCATGCTCAGAATGCAGTGTTTAAAAACAATATCCAGCAAGGTGTTGTCAAGGTCAAATTTGATCCGTCAATGACTGCAACGCTCAGCCAGATGCGAATTAAATCAACAGGAAAAGTGTTGTCTACGGGAATAACAAGATTTGATGAGGCCATTGGTACAATCAGGGCTGTTAAAATGGGACGGCTGATTCCCGAAAGCCTGAATCCGGCTTTAGAAGCCAAGCATCGTAAAGCAGGGCTTCACTTATGGTATGTAGTGGAATTTGACCAAAATGTCGATCCGAAAACCGCCGCCGACGTGCTGAGAAAAGTACCTGGGGTAGGTAAGGTTGAATGTGAATACCTGAAAGTTATAGCTCCGACTGAAGCTACAGTTTATAAAGGAACAAAAGATGTTTCCGGTTCTCTTCCTTTTAATGATCCTTACCTGAAAGATCAATGGCATTACATAAACAATGGTTTGCCGGGACTGACAGGGGAAAAAGCCGATACTAATCTCAAAAAAGTATGGCAGGTGACAGCAGGAAGTTCTGATGTAGTTGTCGCGGTATTCGATGAGGGTATAGATGTAAATCATGAAGATCTGAAAGGTAATATATGGGTAAATACAAAAGAAATAGCAGGCGATGGTATAGACAACGATGTTAATGGATATATTGACGATGTTAATGGATTCAATTTCACCAAACTTACCGGAAATATCGATGCCATGAGTCATGGTACGCATGTAGCCGGAACTGTAGGTGCTGTGAATAACAACGGTATTGGTGTTTCGGGTGTTGCCGGAGGTACAGGTAAAGGCGACGGAGTGAAGATTATGTCGATGCAAATACTTAACGGTGCTACAGCCGGATATATTTTCAAAGCATATATATATGCTGCCGATATGGGTGCGGTCATCTCTCAAAATAGCTGGGGATACCAGTCTCCGGGAGTATATGAAGCTGATGTATTAGCGGGTATAGACTATTTTATTGACCATGCGGGCGATTATCCCGGTAGCCCTATGAAAGGTGGTATTGTAATATTTGCTGCCGGAAACGAGTTTTTAGATGATGCTTTCTGGCCGGGAATTTACGAGCGTTGTTTTGCTGTCAGTTCTATTGGTCCGGAATGGAAAATTGCAAGTTATTCCAATTATGGAAAGTGGGTGGAAATCTCTGCCCCCGGTGGCGATCAGAGCACTTATGGTATGGTGAAAGCCGGAGTATTAAGTACATTACCGGGTAACCAGTATGGGTATATGAATGGTACATCAATGGCCTGCCCTCATGTGTCGGGTATTGCTGCACTGGCATTGGCTAACAGAACTAAGCAATTAACTAATAACGAACTGTGGAATATTTTATTAACTTCGGTAAAAAACATAGACAGTCATAATCCGAACTTTACCGGTAAGCTGGGTAGGGGAGCAATTGATGCCGAACTGGCTATACGTATAAATAAAGGGATTGCACCCGGACAGATAACATCACTTGCAGTAAAGGGTATTGCTCAGGAATTTGTGAATTTGGAATGGCCGGTTCCTGCAGATTCGGACGACGATATACCTGTTCTGTTCAATATATATTATTCGACAGAACCGTTGTCAGAAACTAATTTAAGCAAAGCCTCCCTGTTGAAGCTGGAGAATATGAAGCCCGCAGGGGAAATTGTGGCATATGAGATAGGTAATCTATTGGGTACTATGAAATATTACTTCGGCGTAATTTCTGTCGACAGATGGGGCAATAAGTCTATTTTGTCGAATGTTATCACCGGAACGACCAATAATGGCCCGTCAATAAATGTAAATACCGGATCGGTAGATAAATCTATTTCACTGGTAGCCCAAGTTGGATCTTCCGCCATTTCCACAAAGCAGTTCAGCTTGTTGAATGAGTCGGAAGGATTGCTACGCTGGGAATATGAAGTCCGTAATACAGGCTTGACGCTTTCCGCCGCAACTTTCCCTGTTATTACTGCTATGCCGAAAGGGATTGGAACAAAAGAAGCAAAAGCAATGCCGGCAGTACGCAATACAGAACCTGTAGCAAGAGCATCTTTCTCTCCCATAACAAAAAAATATATACAATATTCGTCTACTGTCTTCATTGGTGATACAGATCCTTCAATACCAACATCGGGAGCAGTGAAATTTATAGTAACAGAGGATAATGGATTCAACCTGACCCAGATACAGACGGATGTCAATTATACTTTGGGAACCGGTCCTATCATCATTCAGGTATATGAAGGTGCTCTCGAAAAAGGAAAACTGCGCAGGACACAGGAATATCAACCGACTAGTTCGTGGATTACATCCCATAACATAGCTCTGGACGAACATATATACTTCGAAAAAGGTCAGGAGTTCTATGTGGTGGTACATGTACCGGGTGGTAATGGATATTCTCTGGGTATTGCTCCGGAAACATCGCCCGAATATTCCGATTATTGTTTCTTTTCCGATAATTACGGAGCAACATGGAAATTATTATCTAATGCAGGAATATCCCAGTCATATGCATGGGGTATTGCGGCAGTGAGCCAGATGCCTAACATGAGTCAGTATTTAGTATTGAACCCTGCCTCCGGTAATGTTGCTGGAAAATCAGAGGAAACCATCAGTATTCAGGCAGATGGTTCGGCTCTGATAAACGGTAGCTATAAAGCAAACGTTATTTTCAAATCAAATGATTCTAAAAATGCAGAGTACAGAATACCTGTTACATTCAATGTGTCAGGTCATAAGCCTAATATCGTATATCCTCGCATCGTCGAATTCGGAAGTGTCTTCAAAAATGCAGAAACTACTGTCGATATTGTGCTGGAAAATACAGGCTATGGGCTGGTTAAAAGTCTGAATGCTTCTGTTGATAACCCTCAGTTCGAGGTGGTTGGGCAAACAGGTCAGGTAGATGCCAGAAGCGAAAGTGTGATAAGGGTGAGTTTCAAGCCGACTACATCAGGCAATATCAATGGAAAACTGACTATATCGAACGGTACATATTCATATACATTATCCCTGTTCGGGGTAGGAGCTGAGACTTCTGAAATAGAAGTATCTCCGCTAACCGCTACAATTGATAGTATCGCTATTGGTGATATTGTTACACGTGAGGTAATGATAAAAAATAATGGAGGTTTTCCGCTTGAATATTTCATTCCGGGATTCGATGATCAGGGGATCAGCTCCGACTGGCCGGATGATTACCACTCCTATGGATATACAGTCCGCAGTAGTGACAGCAGATTGGATCCTGCGACTTCACTCACTTATCAATTCAATGATATTTCCGCTACGGGTGTAGATATAACCGGTTATTTTATAGACAATTTCTTCAAGGAAGTATCATTTGGATTCGATTTCCCATATTACGGTGTAAATCAAAGTAAAATATACATTACTAAAAATGGGTTTACAACATTTGATGATAAAGCCAAACCTTATAATAGTCCGAAGTTACATGGCGATTTGAAAGGATATATTTCTTTGATGGGCTATTCCAACAGCGTGAACCTTGCAGATGCTAAGATCCTTTATAAGATAGAATCTGACCGTTTCATTTTGCAATACACGAATGCGAAATATAGCAATGAACCGTTTACCGGACAAATTGTCTTATTTGCAAACGGAAATATACGATTTTATTATAAGGAATTGGCGGAAGCATCTTGGGTTAAGGATGGAATGATTGTGATGATAGAAGACGTTGCTCAAAATGATGGCATAATGGTAAGAAATCGTGGTGATTTCGCTATCGAAAAAGCGACAGTCATAGGATTCGATTATCCGGGTCCCGATATTATTACATCTGTGGAAAACGGTTCGGGTATAATTGCTCCCGGCGAGTCAGTTATAGCGAAAGCGGTGATGGACACACGGTCACTACCGGAAGGTGTTATCTTGCGTAATCTGAGTATTATAAGCAACGACCCTGTTAATCCGGCGGCTTCATATTCTACAACACTGAATGTCACCAAAGGCGGGACTGTTGATTATTCTGTATCTGCCGACATGATTGACTTCGGCGTGGTCTATGAAAACTTTCCTTATGAGAAAGAATTCTCAATCAAAAATAACGGAAGCAAACAAGTAAGTATCAGTTCTATCGTTAGTGACAATAGTAAGTTTACTGTATCGGGCGATATGATAATCGAACCGGGAATTAATGCTATCTATAAGGTTGCTCCGAATACGTCGGCTATTACCGACCTGACTGATACGCTTCAAATCAATTTCCCTGATGGAAAAGTACAAAAAATAAGCCTGAAAGCTCTGGTTCGCTCAGTTCCGGTATTCACAGCCGATCTTACTCCTGTATCAGCCAGTCTGAATCTGAATGAGAATAAAACGTTCCCTTTCGAGATTCAAAATACCGGAGGATCAGATCTTGAAGTATCTGTCATAGGAGGTCAGTGGTTCAAATTAGATGCTGCTGCTTCGGCGATTAAGCATGATTATCATGTGAAAACGGAAAATAACGGCGAGCCTTCTTATAACTGGTTGAATATATTAAAGACAGGAACTAAGTTACCGTATGATCCGAGCAATAATCAGAATAAGAATGTTTTCTGGAAAGAGATTATACTGCCTTTTACTTTTACTTATTATGGCATGGAATGCGATACTATAAAAGTGGGAGATAATGGTATTATTGCTATAGGCGGTGATCCGGATGCCATGCCCTACCCAAGCGAGAGTTTACCGATTACATATAAAGGGTCTGATTTCTTATGTCCGCTTTGGTCTCCGGGTAGTTTTGATACTTACAACTATCCGGACGAAGCAGGCCTGTACTATCAGGTGTATGAAGATAAGGTGGTTATATCGTGGATGTACTTTGTAAACCTGTTTGGATGGGGCGAATCGTTTCAAGTCATACTTTACAAGGATGGACTGATAAAGTACCAATACAAACTTACCGACGGGGTATCGAACGGAACTAGTTCGGGTACAGTAGGGGTTCAGAAAGCCGGAGGTGAAGAGTTTATCGTTTTATCAAACCGTAGCGCATTACCTTTAGGTAAAGGTTTGGCTTATGTCATAGTTCCGGATAAAAAGCAAGTATTAAAACCGAAAGAAAAGTTAGGAGGTAATATCATATTGGACGCGGCCAATATTTATGGAGGAACATTCAGCGATAACCTTTTATTCAAGACCAATAGTCCCGCCACTCCGGAAATACTGAAACCGGTATCGGTAACTGTAGCTGGGACAGCATTCGTCGATGCCCCTACGGCAATCAATTTGGGCGATACGGAAGTCGTGTTCGACAAAGTGGAATCTGCTTACAAATCGATATCGAAACCATTGATTATCACCAATACCGGAACCGCTCCGGTGCGTATTACCAACGCACGCATGGAAACCGGAGGTAAATATCTGACTCAGCTTGTGCTGTCTGCAGGGATGCTTGGTGCTACATGGACTCCGATTGAGGGGCTTTGGGGAGGGTATCCGCAGCAATTTTTACTACCCGGGTCATCGTTCAAGAGTTATGTACGGTTCCAGCCACAAGTACCGGGAACATATGAAGATGTTCTGATCCTTACAACCTCTGAAGGAGATATAAGGGTTGAGTTGAAAGGGTTTGGTTACAAATCTCCTGTGATCAATGTAGACAATACCCCGATCAATGTTTCCTTTAATACGGCTGATGAAGCTACCGAACGCTCGATTATTTTTGATAATAAAGATGGAGGATACAAGCTCGATTATAATGTTTCTGTAAATTATGAGAGAAAACCGATTGCTTCTACTGCATCTGTCCGCAATGAGGTTATGTCGAAAACAAGGATGAATGCACTGACACCCGAACTGAATGTTGCCACTTTGGATAAGAAGTCGCTCAATTCTATAACGACTCATGCCGATGAGTTTAACAGGAAGATGCAATATATAAGCGAAACAGGTATAAATAATGGGATGGGGCATAACGGAAGTACGGCTACAATTGCTGCTACCAGGTTTGTTGCCGATAAGACCGGATTTACCTTGTCGGATGTGGGTAGCTATGTAACTTTGGATAAAGGTGTGAGTGGCACGATAAAAGTCGAAGTAAGAGCCGGAGGTACTAATATTTCGAATGCTGTAACTATTGCAAGCGGAAGTTTTGAGTTCTCTTTTCCTGAAGACCATGATGAGAGGCAGGTTATTATGAAAAAGAACTATACGTTTGCTAAACCGGCACAGATATTGCCAAATGAAGAATTCTACGTAATATTCACTTATCCAATGGATTTGACATATCCTCAGACTATCCAGCTCAGAAATGTTCCGATTACCGCAGGCAGGTACTTGTGGTTTGCCGATGGTGAATGGTACGATATGCAGGATTATTTGTCATCAATCGGTGCTGATCCGGCTTCAGGTTGTGTTATGTATGCAGCTGAACGTAAGTTAGAGGAAAGCGGGTGGCTTAAGATTCTGACTCCTGACACAGGAACATTGCAAATGGGAGAATCGACGAAAACAGATATTAAGTTTGTTGCTTCTTTTGCCGAAAAGGGAGACCAGAAGGCACGTGTTGTCATCAAGTCCAATGATGTAAATGCCTCTGTGGTTGAAATACCTGTCGCATTGCATATGAATGAGGCACCGTTTTTCAACGAGGCACCGTCTACACTTATGATTGCCGAGAAAGAAACGGAAACTTTGAATATAAACGTTACAGATAAAGAAAATAACACTTTTACTGTGGAAATTACCGACAAACCGGAATTTGTAACATCTTCAGTTGAAGCCGGCAAGGTATCATTCTCTGTTGCCCCTGATTATGGTCATGCCGGAGACTATGCGGTAAAAATGAAAGCGACAGATGAATATAATGCGGTGAAAGAACATAATATCAGTATATA
>JAITVV010000093.1 GCA_031285625.1 Prevotella sp. | reverse complement strand
AGAAAAATGAAGGTAGACAAAAACAAGTAAATCTAAAATAAAAATGACCCCGTCGACCAGGATAATTTAGGGGTAATCATAAAGTTTTTTCAGGGGTCAATTTAGATTTGGCACGAGGGGGCAACGCTCACTGGATTTTCCAAGAGTATTTATGCTAGATGATTGGGCATATATCGAACCCATAAATGATAGACATAAAGAGGATTTCTTGGACTTTTTTACGGATGAAAAAGTTTTTGAAGAATTATATGGCTTAGCAGAGAAAGAAATAAAGAAAAATGATAAGAAAGCCAATAATAGACTTCGCCTAATGTTAAAGGATAAATTCGACATTTTCCAAGATGTGCAAAATAGTTTTTCTAAATTGGTCGATTTTACTACAAGAATACACTTTATTATTATCTGATTCTTCTAAAAACAGATGTCGACCCAAAACTATTAGCTTATATCTTTAAAACACTATGTAACTATGGAATGAATATATCAGTGAAAGATGATGTTTTTGTAAACTTTATGAAAGAATTATTGGTAACATCACTTTCTACAACAAGTAAGTATCTTCGCTCTTCTGATATGGGGTATAAAGATTCTGTTTTAGATACATGGATAAAGGGGCTGGAATTATTAGAAACGTTGGACAAAGAGAATCCATCATCTAAAGACATAAAAATGACAAAAGACCAACTTGGTTTTTATACTAGGTAACGAAAATGATTTAATCGACAGACTCAACTCGGGCTTGCGAGACATCATCAAAGAAGAGTTGAATGAAAAAGAAAAAACGAGTAAGAAACCAACAAAAGAGCCGATGTGTGTGCCTATCTACATATCTCTTATGCTACACTGCACAGATATGTAAACTACGGAATCATAGAGTGTTACAAATGTGGCAGACGCTCACTATTCAAACAAGAACAAATCGACTCAATATTAATCAAACTAAATGAACTGTAATATTGGAATAAATTCAAACATCGATTATTCTTTTGAAATTCAAAAAATAGACGAACTTTTTAAACAAGAAGAAAGGGATGGGGCGATAGCCCGTTTATCCCTTTCAGCCGGCAAACCGATGACAGGTCGCCGGAGAACGAAGCACTAGCGTTTTGTTTACTTTTGGGTAATGCAAAAGTAAAAACAAGCCCGGGAGGGCGCGTTAGAATGAGCTAATGTTAAAAAGTTTAAGTAGGATGTTGTCATATATAGAAAAATGGAACCCATAAATCCAACTGTTGATTGGCATTAATCATTTATCAAGGAAAGAGGAGACGAGATTCTTCCCTGCGGTCAGAATGACAAGAGTGAGGAAAGATCGCATTACGAAGACTTGATTTTGTAACTTTTTATCAAGAAAAAGTTGAAAGAAACGTTTATACCTATTATACCAATTGACATTAATAAATACTAAATAATATAAAATACATTGCAGAATTCTTTAACTTCGTTCTCTGAATATTAATAACACATATGGAAATCCTAATTATTGTTGCGTTGATACTTTTAAATGGTGTTTTTTCAATGTCGGAAATAGCCGTAATATCTGCACGCAAGTCAAGCCTGAAAAATGAAGCCAAACGTGGGAATAAATCAGCTCAGGCTGCTATAGATCTGGCGGGGAATCCAGATCGCTTTCTGTCCACAGTTCAGGTTGGTATTACCCTTATTGGAATAGTTACAGGGCTCTACTCGGGTGATGTATTGGCCGGTGATGTTTCCGGATTATTGATAAATATCGGGTTTCCGGCTAATTATGCTTATCCTGTAGCACAGGTCGGAATTGTTATTGTTGTCACTTATTTTACAATCGTTTTTGGTGAACTGGTGCCTAAACGTATTGGTATGAGTTCAGCTGAAAAAGTGGCTAAGATTATTGCAAGACCAATGCATTATTTATCTATTATTGCTTCTCCGTTTGTATGGGTTTTATCTAAAAGTTCTTCGTTGATGTTTGGGCTTCTGGGCATAAAAACATCTGATAGCAGGGTAACTGAGGAAGAAATAAAATCGATGGTAAAAGAAGGGGCCGAAGATGGTGAAGTGCAGGATGTTGAAAAAGATATTGTAGAACGTGTATTCAATCTGGGAGACAGGGATCTGGAATCGATAATGACACACAGAGGTGATATTGTCTGGATAGATACTGATATGGCAAATGAAGAAATTGTGAAACTTATCCATAATAATCCTTTTGATAAATATCCGGTTGGGAATAAGGACTTGGATCATGTAGAAGGTGTTGCTTATGTTAAAGATATGTTTGGCAAAATTGAAGATCCGGATTTCGATATAAAGCAAATAACACGACCTGTTCAATACTTTTATGAGAATATGGAAGTATACAGTGCCTTGGAAGACATGAAATCAAATCATGTCTCATATGCACTTGTATGTGATGAATTTGGTACTGTAAAAGGCGTCGTTACGTTGAAAGATATATTGGAAGCTCTGGTAGGAACAATTTTAGATCCACTGGAAGAGCCTGAAATAATTCAACGGCAAGATGGCAGTTGTCTGGTTGACGGACAGTGCTCTTTCTATAATTTCCTTATCTATTTCAGAATGGGTGACTTATATAATAAATATGACTATAATACAATCAGTGGTCTGATCCTGGATAAATTGGGCCATATACCCAAGGCCGGAGAACAATTGATATGGAAAAATCTCTCAATTGAAATTATGGATATGGACGGAGCCCGTATTGATAAAATTCTGGTCAAAAAGAACTAATTGCATCGGCCTGTTTATGGGGATTTTTTACATAATGAGGGAAAATCAGAAAATAATCATGTAAATTTGCAATAATTGTTGCAAATAATGGAAAATCAGAAAATATAGTGGGATTTGTTAATGAAAAAATATAAAAACCTAATCTTTTATACTTCTATTTTAGCTGTCTTTTCTTTTCTTATATATACTATAATCCGTACGGGAAGGCTAAATCTGGAAGTAAAACAAAATGTATACGGATTAGCATCTAAAACTTCTGCATGGGGCGATTTCCTGAACCATTTGCATGAAGATCTGGCTGCACCATTAGCTGTTTTATTATTACAGATTGTTGTAATCCTGCTTGCGGTCAGAATTTTTGGTTGGATATGCCAGAAGATTGGGCAACCGACAGTGATCGGTGAGATATTTGCCGGGGTAGTATTAGGGCCTTCTTTACTGGGTTATTATTTCCCGAATGCATCAGAATTTCTTTTTCCCGAATCCTCATTAGACAATATTCGTTTTCTAAGTAATATAGGGCTCGTCCTGTTCATGTTTATTGTGGGGATGGAGCTTAACCTGAAAACGATCAGAAGCAAGGCAAACAACGCCTTAATCATTAGCCATACAAGTATTTTTGTCGCTTTTACTCTTGGTGTCCTTGCTGCTTATTTTTTGTTCGAAAACTATACACATCAGACAGCTGTTTTTCTACCTTTTGCTTTATTTATGGGTATTGCCATGAGTATTGCCGCGTTTCCGGTAATGGCCAGGATTATCCATGAGAGGGGGATTAACAAGACTCCTTTGGGTGCAACAATAATTACCTGTGCAGCCATTGATGATATTACGGCGTGGTGCTTATTGGCCGCTGTTATTGCCATTGTCAAGGCAGGATCGGTGGCGAGTGCTTTGTTTGTTATACTGCTGGCTGTAATATATGTAATATTAATGTTTAGGGTTGTGCGTCCATTCCTGAAACGGATTGCAGATATGCAAATATCCAACCGTACAATCAGTAAGTCTGTAATAGGTGTGTTCTTTCTGGTACTGTTCCTATCGGCTTATGCAACAGAAATAATTGGTATTCATGCCCTTTTCGGAGCCTTTCTTGCAGGTGTTATTATGCCGACAAACTATAATTTCAGAAACCTGTTTACTGAAAAAATAGAAGATGTAGCGCTTGTCTTGCTCCTTCCGCTATTCTTTGTTTATACAGGGCTTCGCACTCATATAGGCTTATTAAACGAACCACACCTATGGATAATTTGCGGAGGAATTATCTTTTTGGCAGTAGTTGGTAAATCGATGGGTAGTGCTTTAGCAGCACGTTTTGTAGGAAACAGCTGGAAAGACAGCCTTATGATTGGGGCTTTGATGAATACCCGCGGATTAATGGAGCTGGTTGTATTGAATATTGGTCTCGACTTGGGTATTCTTACTCCTGAAGTGTTTGCAATGATGGTTGTTATGGCTTTAGTGACAACTTTTATGACTTCTCCATTGTTAAGTCTTATAGAGAAGGTATTTAAGAAGAAGCAAACTGACGAAAATCAGGTAGAGGATAAGTATAAAATACTTGTTTCATTCAAAAGTGCCAAAACCGGACGAAAATTATTGTTTTTGGCAAATAGCTTTATCCGTAAAAAACAGGCTAATTCTGAACTGACGATGCTTCATCTTTCTGAAGGTAATCTTTTATATCAGTATGGGGTGGAAGAAGAAGCAGAAGAAGTATTTGATTCGATAAAGGAAGAAGCTCATAGCTTACAGCAGAACTTTACTCCAATGTTTAAGGTCGTAGGAGATATAAGTACCAACGTAGCCAAAATAGCGAATAAGGGGGATTATGACTTTCTTCTGATAGGTTACAAAGGATTTGTTGACAACAACAATGTACTTGAACGTTTTCTTGGTTTTTCCAACAAGTTATTGCATATACCAAACTATCTGTTGATGAAATTTGGTAATCAGAAAAAATGGAGTCGTATACTTCTTGCCCCTCTCGATGAAAATACACGTACTATTGTTTCGAAGAGTGATATGCCGGTTGGCATGTTTATTGATAAAGGATTGGTAAGTATGCGTAATATTTTTGTTCCCATACTTGACGAAGATGATATTTTTGTAGGAGAATTTATGGAACGTTTAGCTCAGAATTCATATGTAAGGATTACTTTGTGGGATCCTATTGGTCTGGCAGACAATTCTATAGAATTTATAAAATCAGTAAAAGCAATTAAAGCGGTTAATCCTTATCTGTTCCAATTATGGAATAACAATATACCAGTGGACAGTGATATATTGAATAAACAGGACTTGATATTAATTAGCCTCAATAGCTGGAAAGAGCTAGATGACAGAAATCCGAAACTGATGAAAGACGCTCCTTCTACACTAGTATTAACTAACTAATTTGTTGAATAACAGCTAATAATAGGAGAATGAATAATCGCGATATCATATCACTCAAAAAAGATATACTTCTTAATCTGTCAAAAAGGCAGTTAAAGGATGCTTTTGATTTATTAATTAAATTATCAGTACATCTACAAGATTGGAAAATATCCGGAACATTAAGTGAGTTGGAAACAAACTACAAGTATATGCTTCACTATATGTTTGAAGGAGTTGCAGATCCTGAACGTGAAACTGTATACCGCAATTTGTTGCGGTCATTATACGAATTAACGGATGATGCGACTGAAGAATTGCTAAATATTGAATCATCAAATATATTCTACGAAAAATATAGAGCAAATGCACCAAAAAATAATTCTTTAGCTGAATACCAGTTCCAATTAAAAGATACTTTGGATTCTTTATCTTTAGCTGATTTAATAGAAGATATTGAGGAAAAGAAGAACAGGAAACGAGAATTATCCGTAAAGCGTGAAAGGATCGGATCAGATATATTTAATTCTATATTTGTTTCTCCGCGTGCTAATGATACAGATATGAACGATTACCTTTCATTTATAGATAATTTGGATTTGTCTGTACGTGAGAAATGTTTGTTCCTTTCAGCCTTATCTATGAGCCTGTTTCATCGGTTTGATGCTAAGAAAGTGCAGGTACTGATGCATGCTGCTACTTCTGATAATATGCAACTACGTGCCCGTTCCATTGTTGGATTAGTGATAGTTATGCAAATGTATGATATCCGTTGGTCTTTATATCCTGAATTGCAAAATCAATTAGATATTCTGTCAGAAAACCTAGACTTTCGTAAAGCAATTCTTCGCACTATAATTCAATTGATCCGATCTAGAGAGACAGAACAGATCAGTAAAAAGATAAGAGAGGAAATTTTGCCTGAAATGATGAAAATTAATAATCTCGCAGGCCGGAAATTGAATATGGAAGAATTGATGGGGGATACTGATTTTTCTGAAAAGAATCCTGAATGGCAAAAGGAATTGGAAGAGTCGGGGCTGGGAAAAAAGTTACAGGAATATTCGAATTTGCAGATGGAAGGTGCTGATGTTTTCCATTCTACTTTTTCAGGACTAAAAAGCTTTCCTTTTTTCTCTGAGATGGGAAATTGGTTCTTACCATTTGACCCCTCTTATTCTGAATTTGTATCATTCTTCCCGGAAGATAATAGTAATAACCTGTTGAAAACCGCTATTCTGGATTCGGGACATATGTGTAATTCCGATAAATATTCGTTCTGCCTGAGCCTGTTACAGATATCGCCTGCTCAGCGAGAAATGATGATGGGTAAAATGGGGGCCGAGTCTGAAGAAATTAAGCAGCTTCAAAAAGAGGCGCAAGCAATGAATCCGACTATCGATGATGAAGTTATTTCAAACCAATATATACAGGATTTATACCGCTTCTTTAAATTATATCCTTACAGGAATGGCTTCTTTGATATCTTTAAACTCAGTTTAAATTTTTATGATAAAAAGTCTATAGCTCCGCTTATTTCAGATATAGACAGTATGAAGAAGATTGCTTTGTATTGCTTCGATAAAAATAACTTTAAGGAAGCATTGGATATATTCAACCGGTTGGTAGAAATCGATAATCAGAGCGATAATATATGGCAGAAAATAGGATACTGTAAGCAAATGCTGAATGATCAGCCAGGCGCATTGGATGCGTATTTGCAGGCAGATCTCCTGAAACCTAATAATTCGTGGATTATAAAACGTATAGCTCAATTGTATCGTACATTGAAAAAGCCTGAGTTATCATTAGATTACTATAAGAAGGCCGCTAAGCTTTCCCCGGATAATATTAGTACAGAACTTAATATAGGACATTGCTACCTTGAACTGGGTGATTACGAACAAGCTTTAAATTCATATTTCAAAGTTGAGTTACTGGATAGTAAAGGTATAAAAGCTCAAAGACCAATAGCCTGGACTGCTTTTTTATTGAAAAAATATGATGTTTCTCAGAGATACTATGCTCAAATACTTACAGGGAAACCGACTATTCATGATTATCTGAATGCAGGGCATGTAGAGTTATGTATGGGTAACAAAAGTGAAGCCATCGCCTATTACAAAAAAGCCGTGTATACTGATAATGACTTTGAGTTATTCACTTTACTTTTCGATGCAGATAAAGATAGTTTGATAGATCATGGAGTGGATAAAAATATATTTCCATTCCTTTTCGATCAAATAAAATATGGAATGATTTAAGTCATTTTTTATTCGTATTTCTTAATTGTACTAACTTTTTCCTGCTAAAATTTATTATATTTGTTGGTTATAAATAACATATGTTATTTGATAATATTTCGAATGTAACAGTTATAGTTGTTGTTATTTGAAATTGGGTCTGTAACCTTTTATAATTACACTACAAAGAACAATATAAATTAAAAAGAAAAGCGAGCATGGATAGTAATGAGTTACTGATGCAGGTGACAACAAAAGCGAAGACTTGGTTGTCAGAGAAATACGATTCTGAAACAAGAAAAGAAGTTCAGACATTATTAGACAAAGAAGATAAAACCGAATTGATTGAGGCTTTCTACAAAGACCTGGAATTTGGAACAGGTGGTCTTCGTGGTATAATGGGAGTAGGAACCAATCGGGTTAATATATATACCATAGGTGGAGCAACCCAAGGGTTAGCGAATTACTTATTGAAAGAATTCTCTTCATTAAAAGAAATAAAAGTTGTAATAGGTCATGATTGTCGTAACAACAGCCGTAAATATGCTGAAATTTCAGCTGAAATTTTTGCTGCAAATGGGATAAAAGCATATTTGTTCGAAGATCTTCGCCCAACTCCGGAAGTTTCTTATGCAATCCGTAAATTGGGATGTCAAAGTGGTATTATGATTACAGCATCTCACAATCCAAAAGCATACAACGGATATAAAGTATATTGGGAAGATGGAGCACAGGTGATTCCACCTCATGATAAAAATATTATAGCTGAAGTTAACCGCGTTCAGGTTGACCAGATTAAATTTAAGGGTGGAGATAAAAAGCTGATAGAATCACTGGGTAAAGAGATGGATGATGCTTATATCAAGGACTTAAAGACTTTATTGCTATCTCCTGATTCAATAAAGCGTCATGGAAATATCGGCATTGTATATACACCTCTACATGGAACTGGATTTACTATTATACCCAAAGCGCTGAAAGCTTGTGGATTCAATAATGTAATAAATGTTCCGGAACAGGATGTATTGAGTGGTGATTTCCCAACAGTTATTTCACCTAATCCAGAAGACCCTGCTGCGATGGCTCTGGCGGTAAAGAAAGCTGTAGAAACTAATGCAGAACTTGTATTTGCAACAGATCCGGATGCAGACCGTTTTGGAGCGGCGATACGTGATGATAAAGGTGAGATCATTCTTCTGAATGGCAATCAGACAATGATTATTCTTATCTATTATATAATTACCCGTAGAAAAGAATTAGGACTATTATCAAAGAAAGATTATACAGTCCGTACTATTGTTACCAGTGCTTTAACGCAAGTTGTATCTGAGAAGAACGGTGTGGAAATGTTTGAATGCTATACTGGTTTTAAATGGATCGCTGCTGTAATGCGTGAACTGGAAGGCAAACGTAATTATATTGGTGGAGGTGAAGAAAGTTATGGTTTCTTAGCCGAAGATTTTGTTCGGGACAAGGATTCTGTGTCTGCTGCTATCTTATTTGGTGAAATTGCTGCATGGGCAAAAGATAATGGTAAAACATTGTATGAGATGCTGCAAGATATATATGTAGAATATGGCTTCTCTAAAGAGAAAGGTATTTCTGTAACAAAAGAGGGCAGGAGTGGAGCTGAAGAGATTGAAGCTATGATGAAAAATTTTAGAGAAAACCCTATAAAACAAATCGCCGGGTCTAAAGTTATTTTAATAAAGGACTTTGTTACATTAAAAGCTCAGGATCTGGATATCAATGAGGAATATACTCTAGAAATGCCGACCACTTCGAATGTATTGCAATATTTTACAGAGGATAAAACAAAAGTTTCTATCCGTCCTTCAGGTACCGAACCTAAAATTAAGTTTTATATAGAAGTACAAAGCAAATTAAAATCAAGAGCCGAATTTGATGCTGTGGATGCAGCAACAGAAAAGAAAATTGAGCAGGTTTGCAAAGATTTAGGTATCTGATTCCTGAAAATTAACATATAGCACCTCAAACACAAGTTTGAGGTGCTATTCAAGATATTACCTTCGTTTTTTACGGATTAGACTACATCCGTTTTGCCAGTGGAACACTGAGACATAAACTTTACACAAAAGATTGATAAATCAATCTTTAAAACTATACAAAACAATTACTCATAATTAAAATTATTGGCATGAAAATTTTAAATGTATTCTTTGTTGTTGCTCTGTGCCTAATCACAGTGAACAATGTGAATGCACAAACTAAAGCTGAAGAATTAAGAAGTCTTGCAGAAAGTAGCCTCACGCAGAAAGATTATGTAAAGGCCCGTAGTTTATTTAAACAAGCTTACAGGGCATTTATGATGCAAGGGGATTATACAAATGCTATTGAGTGTGGCTTGCAGACCGGATCTCTTTATTCTCGTGAAAATAACTCTAAAGAAGGCTTGGACGTACTTCTGGAAGTCGAATGGCTGATTTCTGCTAACGAGAAGAAACTTGGCAATCCTCTCTACGATCTGCGCTTTGCTCTGGCTAATGAACGCTTGCAGATATATGCTAAAAGAAAATCTTCGGATCGGGCACAAGCTGAATTAAATAAATTGGAAGAAATAGTTAATCAAACAAAGAATGACTCGCTAAATAAGATAAAGCTCTATTCCGAAGCAGAATATTACTATGCATTTGGTCTTAACTCACAGGGGGATGTTTCTATTCAGAAGCTTATTAACCAATATAAAGAAAATAAAGAATATGACAGGGCCAGTGAGGTATACCGCAATTTAATAGAAAAGGCCAAGGCTAAAAATAATACATTATTGGCTAGTCTTGCATATGAACGTTATATTCAGTGGACAGATTCGGTGAAACAATTGAAGGTTAAAGACGAACTGGAAATACAGGAGAAGAAGTACACTGAAAGTTTGAATACTATAAGTGAAAAAGATGATGCTTTATCGTCAAGGATGTATATTATAGTAGGACTTTGCATCCTTTCTGCTATTCTGGCGGGAGCATTGATCTTCCTTGCTGTCACTTTATTACGGTTTGTTATGCGTAACCGTACCTTGAAAAAAAGTGTTCAGACAGCTAATGAACATAATGAATTGAAATCTCAATTTATACATAACATATCGGAGCAAATGGCACCTACTTTGAATGCAATTTCTGCATCTGCAGATAAAGCAATGGATAAAGCTCCAGAACCGGCAGGTGAAGTGAAAACTCATATTGAGGCTTTACAGAAGTTCTGTGATAATATTCAGGAACTTTCTGAACTGGAGAATACATTATCAGAACCTTATGAAACAGAGGAGGTGGATATGAATATTCTTTGTGAAAGGAACTTAGATTCAATCAGAGGATGTGTTAAACCAGAAGTTTCACTTTCAGTAAATGCGCCTAAAATAAAAATTAAAACCAACCAGGAGCATTTAGATCATATTTTACAGCACTTATTGAAAAATGCTGCTTTACATACCGAAAGTGGATATATTATTCTGGATTTCAAAAAAAGAGGGGCAAATGTTTATCAGTTTGTTGTTACAAATAGCGGAGCCGGTATTCCTGAAAAGATGCAAGAGGATATGTTTAAACCGTTTACTAAAGTAAGAGATCTGGCCGAAGGGGATGGATTAGGCTTACCAATATGTTCACTTATAGCCATCAAACTAAACGGAAACCTGACTTTAGATAAAACATATACTAAAGGTTGTCGTTTCATATTGGAATTACGTCCTTAAGAAAAATAGAGTATAAAAAAGGCATTGGAGCAAATCCAATGCCTTATTTATTTTATAATATTTCAAGTATCTTATTAAAGCTCTCTTTATACCCAGATTTGTGACTTCACTGTTGGATCTATCTTATTCTGATCTAAGAATTCAAACTCTGAATTGTTACTTATAAACTCAGGTACGAGATTTTTCATATTAGCTACAAGCCTGTATTTATCATCATTTTTAGCGATAGTGATGATTGAGTCGATTTGAGGAGAGATGTCATCAAAGTGATACTCACGAACTTTAGCCATCATAATTTTTTTATGAGATGTCGGTTCTGTAACTTCTGAGTCATTCAATAGTTCTTCATATAGCTTTTCGCCGGGACGTAAGCCTGAAAATTCAATAGAGATATCCTTATCTGGTGTCAAACCTGCTAGTTCGATCATTTTCCTGGCTAAATCATATATTTTTACAGGCTCTCCCATGTCAAATACGTAAATATAACCGGATTTACCAATAACAGATGCTTCTAATACCAGACGACAGGCTTCCGGTATTGTCATAAAATAGCGAGTGATATTACGATCTGTTACAGTAATAGGGCCACCTTTTTCAATCTGCTTTCTGAAAAGTGGAATTACAGAACCATTGCTACCTAGCACATTCCCAAATCTTGTAGTCACAAATTTTGTATTAGACTTGTTCTTCCTCATATTTGTGGCACAGCTTTGTACATATATCTCTGCTATACGCTTTGTTGCCCCCATAATGTTAGTTGGATTCACAGCTTTATCTGTAGATACCATGATGAACATTTCAACTGCATTTTCAATGGAAAGGTCTACAAGGTGCTTTGTTCCTAAAACATTTGTAATTATAGCTTCGCAAGGATATTTTTCCATTAATGGAACATGCTTATATGCCGCAGCATGGTATACTATGTTGGGCTTATATTCTTCAAAAACCTGAGTTATTTTATCCTTATTTCGAATGTCTCCAATAATAGACTTATAATTCAGTGTCGGATAAACTTTCTTTAATTCAATATCCAGGTCATTTAAAGGAGTTTCTGCCTGATCCAGACATATAATACAATTAGGAGAGAATTTTGCTAACTGTTTTACTATTTCACTACCTATTGATCCGGCAGCACCAGTGACAAGTACTTTCTTATTTCTTATATTTTCAGCTATAGCCCCCAAACTAATATTTATTTCAGGGCGTCCTAGTAAATCTTCTATCTGAACAGATCGGATGCTGCGACTAACGTCAGACAATTGAGACATACTATTGATATTCATCTGTTGTGTGATGTATATATGTCTATTTAGATTCAACATCTTTTCAACATAATCAGCTCGGTCTTTTAAGTCGCTTTCTTTTGTAAATAGAATATCTTTCGTCTTATATTTATTTAAATCTTCAGGTTTCTGAATAATAATAACCGGTAAATTCGTTAGCTTTTTCAGTTTGGAATTAGGCTCAGTTGTAAGAAAACCTATAATTCTGAATTTATTCTTCCCTGTGCTTAGCAATTGCGCAAAAACGATATTCTCTTCATTTAGTCCCCATACAAAAACTGGGATAGATGGATTATCTCCGAATTTTTGGGTCAAAGATTGATATGTATATACAACGATAATACGAAAGCCATAAAGGCCAACCAGAGATACAAGAAATAATGTACTACAGTATGCTACAGATACACTACCAGATGGACCAATAACTTTGTATAGGGTAAGAAAAACTAAGAAGTCGGCAAATAATAATGCACTTAATATCCGTTGGAATTCGTAAACCGTAGAGTAACGGACTATCCCTTTATAGGTTTTAAAAAAACGGAAAAATAGTAAATTAAAGAATATTGTAACAGCCAGATATTCAATAAATATTGGATGATGAATGACATTAATATTTTTGTATATCTGCAGTGTTAATAGATAAGATATTATTGTTGCCAAAATAATAATTCCTATATCTATTAATAATACAAACCATCTACTTAGTAAACGGTTTTCGAGAAATTTCTTATATATTTTTCTTGTAGTTTTATTTATCATGAGATTCTATTATTGAACTGACCATGTATTTTTATCATATCTCACATCATCATCTTTTACTTCATTTAAGGGAAGAGTGGAAAATGATAATAATCTTGATCCTGATTCTAGAGATCTTAAAGCATTTGCATAACCAGGTGGAATACATAAAATTTTACTATCATCCTTTTTTAAAATTTCATGTTGAATAATTAAATTCGATGACGGTTTATCCCAATTATCAATTTGTATATATGATACTTGAAATGATCCTGATATACAGTAAAAATATTTTGTATCAAGCTTATGGCCTTGCCATGCCCTCAATTCATGTTCTATTGAATTTTCTATAATATAAAATCGAACAATATTTTTAAAATTGAAATCATTAACAAAGGAGACTGAGCCTCTAACATCATTATATATATTTCCTTTTATTATGTGTGGTTCCATTTTTTTAATAAAATAAATTTAGACGAATATACTAATACTAAAGAAAATATAATTCCTACAAATATAAAATATTTGAAATTTTTATCATATGTCGCCAACACTATTGCAGAAATGAAAATTTGTAAAATAGCGTATCCGATTGAAACCAAACGGTGATCTATTTTATACTCATTACTTAATATTTGATAAAAGTGCATTCTGTGAGGTTCAAATATATTTTGTCTTAGATATAGTCTGTGTATAATTGTACAAATAGAATCCACACCATATACTGCTAAAAATAATATCCAGATGATACTATTTGTTTCGATAATTAATTTTGCCAATGAATATATTATCCAAAAAGCAATGGAAACACTTCCTATATCTCCCGCAAAACACTTAGCTCTTTTCCTGAAATTAAAGAATAGAAAAATAATGCATGCAATTATTGGAAATATAAAAAAATCATTATTAATAAAAGAATTTATATAATTATTTGCATATAATAAAGAACTAAAAACAACTATAGAATACAATCCTGTAATTCCATTTATACCATCCATGAAGTTATATGCATTGATAATTCCAATTGATATTACTATAGATAGAGTAATAATCCACCACGGAAAAAGAGAAAAAATATCCAAACCATAAAAAATCAATATTACAGCAATGAATTGCGTAAGTGCACGAAAACTACCTGGTAAACTCTTAATATCATCATAAAAACTTATACAACTAACCAGAGTAATACCTATAAAAAAATAAAAGCTTGAATTAAAATTTAGTATGAAATAAAATAAGGCAGCTAGCCATATAATTATGCCTCCCCCTCTTATTGTTACTTCTTTATGAGAACTTCTTTCATTTGGTTTATCTATAATATTATATTTATCTGCCATCTTAAAATAGATTAAAATAGCAAATATTAGTAATATTGTGATTAGTATATAAATCATTGTTAGTTTATTTATTCTTAAACGATATTATAGTTTTTAGTATCCCATCTTCTGAAGAAATAGGTAAAAATTGGATTTTTAATGCCTTCTTTATTTTATTATTATCGACAACATAATTTTCTGTAAGTTTATCTAATCGTGTTGTATTTAGTGGTAAATGTAAGACATTTCCTATTTTAGCTACTAAATTGATTAATCCCTTTTGCATTTTCCATATTCTTGTTTTTTTTTCTAATCCTTTACAAATAAGCTCTATCAACCTATTGGTTGATAGAGGTGTATCATCTGCTATATTATAGATTCCAGATTCAATTTCTCTTTTGATAACTAAATCAATTATATAACACAAGTTTTCAATAGATGTAAATGATCTTTTATTATCAAAACTTCCAAGAGGATAGGGTATTCCTTTCTCGATAAAGTTATATAATAAATTTAGATTTCCTTTGTTTCCCGGACCATGAATCATACATGGTCTAAAAATATATACATTCTTATTATTCCATTCTTTTGATTGAATATATTCTTCAGCTTTTATTTTACTCTCTCCATATGGACCTACAGGATTAGGAGTAATATCTTCATTCAAGATGTGTCCATCTACAAAATCTGCTGCTGCTTTCACAGAACTAAAAAATATAAATTTTTCACAGTTTGACTGGAGGAAAGCATCAAATACCTTTTGGGTTAATCCTGTATTTATCTCGAAGTATATAGAAGCATTGCTATTACCTTTTACATCATGGGCTTTCCCTGCAAGATGTATAATTGTATTAATTTCATTAAATGGAATAGTGCTAAAATTATCCCATGAAAAATATTTAGAATATAAATCTTCTTCTTTTTGTTGAATATCTAAGGCCCATAATGTATAATTAGCTTTTAAATAATTAGCTAAATTTGTTCCTACAAAGCCATACGCACCAGTAATGAGTATAATCTTCATTGCTTTACTATTTCGGTATATATTTTTAGATGCTTCTGCACCACACTTTTAATAGAAAATTCCTTCTCTGCTAGATTTCTAGAGTTTTCACCCATTTTTTCTCTCATCTGAGCATCATTAATAAGCATTTCTATCTTTTGAGATAGAATCTTATAATCTTTTACAGGAACTAAAAAACCATTGTAGTTTTCCTTTACACATTCACGACATCCTTGAGTATCAGTAGTGACTATCGGCCGTCCAACAGCACAAGCTTCTATTAAAGATTTGGGAAGCCCTTCCCTATAGGAGGGTAGAACAACAATATCTGCATTCTTTAATGCGGAAAAAATATTTTTTTCGAAACCTGTCCATTTCAAATATGGTAAATCCATTTGTTTTTCTAAAACCTGTTCATTTATACCTGCCAGATTCTGTGTGTCACAGTCTCCTATCAGTATAAACTCAGCTTTAGTGAACATTTCTTTTTTTAGGATCTTGGCTGCTTTAATAAATTCGATAATTCCCTTATCATATAGCATTCTTGCTGGCAGAATAATCCGAACTTTTTCTTTTATCACCTCTTTCTGGTATATGAATTTATTCAAGTCAACACCTGATCCTTTTATTAAATGAATGTGATTATCAGGAACAAAATTAAGTTTCGAAAAATCTTCTACATCATCTGGATTTTGGAATATATAATGAAAATATTTGCTTTTAAAAGCTAATTTCATCATATGTTTAATAATTTTTTGTTTAATGCCTTCTCTTTCGTTAGTGAAATTATATCCAAATCCACTTATAGCATTAATAACATTCCTTTTTCTTGAAAGTTTAGCTGCAATACTACCTAACAAACTTGCTTTAAGTGTTACGTGATGAATGATGTCCGGCTTACTTTTTTTATATATTTTTCTTAGTAAAAAAATACATTTCAATTCATATAATGGGTTTGAACCAGAACGATCAAAAGGTATATTTATAAATTTTAGGCCATGTTGTTCAATCTCTTCTTTTCTTCCAGTATCCTTAGCTACAATTGTTACATCATAGCCATTATCTTTTGCTACCAGGGCTATGGGAAGCCTGTGGGATAGAAAAAACCAGTCTATATTTACGATTATGAAGAGTTTTTGAGTCATATATTGTTATAAATATCTAATGTTGATTGTGCATTTTTAACCCAAGAGAATCTACTTAAATTTTCTTTGAGTAAAACTCTTTTCTGTTCTACTTGTTCCAAAGAAGTTATGATTGTCTCCCAGATGGAGTCTGTATCATTGGGATTGAAATAAAAAGACGAATCCCCACAGATTTCCGGAATAGAAGACTTATTACTTACAACCGATACTGTATTTAATACTGCTGCTTCTAATGGAGGAAAACCAAATCCTTCATAATATGATGGAAATATAAATAATTTTGCATTTTTGTAAAGCCATACTAATAGTTTATGTTCGACAAAATCTAAATATAAAATATCTTTAGATTCATCTATTAGCTTAAGAGTTGTTTCATATCCCAAACTTTTTTGTCCAACAATAACAAGTTTTAAAGGATTTTCCGGAAATTGATTTTTAAACTTGTTAAAAGCTAAAATTAATTTATTATAGTTCTTCCTAGGTTCTAAATGTCCGACAGATAATAAAAAAGGAGAATTTTTTAATTCATCGTTAGTCGGGAAATAATCCATTATTATATCTTCACTAAAAAAAGAAGTATTAATTGCTTCATGGACTGGAGTTATTTTATCAGGTGATATATTAAAGAAAGATAGTATTTCGTTCTTTGTGAATTCCGAAATTGTAATTATATGATCTGCTGATTTAATTGACTTATTTACAGCATATTTTAGAAAATAATATCTGAAAAATGAATATGTTTTAGGGTATCTATATAATCTTAGATCATGAACTGTAATAATTTTCTTAGCCCTCTTTAATGGTGGAATATGAAAGAAGGGGGAGTGAAAAATATCAAAATTCTCATATTTTTCCTCTTCCAAATAAAACTTCTTTTCAAAAAGACTTCTTTTAAAAGACTCTGAAGATTTAAAAGGAGTTTTCTTAATTTTCATTTTGTTGGGAAGATTATTTTTCGCATAATCATATTGATCTGCTGCTACATATAATATATATTCATTGACATTATCCAGTAATGCTAGGTTATTTACTAGATTGAATATATATTCTTTTATACCACCACCTTTTGGCATAAAGAAACTACAATTTATGGCAATTTTCATTTTTTATTTTATTAAAGACCCACCCCCACATCTTATCTAATTCTTTAGTTAAAGTATGCTCTTCTGCATATTTGTAGCAGTTATCGATTATTTTAGCAGCTATTTCAGATTCTAAATTATTATATCTTTTTATACATTCAGCAATTGATTCTGGATTTTCAGCTTCTATTAAATATCCATTATTTGAGGCTAATATATAATTATTACTTCCCACATTTTTTACAGCTATAGGTAGTAATCCATAAGACATCGCTTCAGGTAATACTTTAGTTGTTCCTTCACTTAATGAGGTATGTAAAAGAATATCATTAGTTTCAAAAATTTGAGTAAGTTCTTTTTTATTCGATACATGCCCTAAGAAATGAATATAATTCTCCAAATTAAGACTTTTTACTAATTCTACCAAATTTTCTTTTTCAATTCCATCTCCAATAAATGTTAGTCCATATTTGTCTGAATCTTTTAATAAATAAGATAATGCATATATTGCATCTTCATTTCTCTTTAGTTTCTCTAACCTACCTACACTCAGTATCCTATATGCAGGATGACTAAATTTTGTCCTTTTGTTTATAGTATTATGTGTTGTCGAATAAAATGCATAACAATCTTTATCACATTTTGCAAAGCGTTCTTTTAACAAATCTCCAGTACAGACTGGTATTGTATTAGAAACAATCTGCTTTTGACTATTAAATAATCTTTTTGCGATAAAATTAATGAAAGGGATATCTTTATAATTTAGCTTTAAAGCCTCATCCCATTCACCTGCAATATATGAAGTTATAGGTATTCCTTTTTCCTTTACTACTTTATAAATTGCACTAGAGAAAAAAGAGGGCACTCTTACTTGAATAAGATCAGGCTTGATATTATCAATTATTTTATTGATTTCTTTTTTATATAAAAATGTAAATAAATAAAATTTGAATCTTGTATATATATCTTTCGAGTACCCTCTAATCGGGTGATAATAAATATTATTGGATAAAAAAGTATCTATATTGGAATCATCTGTCGGGCCTAGATAATGAACTTCGTCAAAATAGTTGCAATATGCCTGCATAATATTGTTCAAAGCATTATTACGCGTACATCCATTTCCTAAAATTATATTTGGTTCACTTATTACTAATAATTTCCTCATTAAATATTTCTACTTGTTTCATTTACTTATAAAAAATTATTATAAAATTCATCAAATCGCTCTTTATAATTAAACCTGCTGATTGCTTTTTTTTGTAGATTTATATCTTTTTGAACTCCGTTTAAATATAAAGATTCTAGTGCATCTGTGAATCCTTCAATATCAAGAGGATTGTATAAATTAGGGTAATCCTCTACTGTCTCTTTAATTGGTGGTATATCCGAAGCTACAAAGGGTATTCCCATTATCATAGCTTCAATCAAAGCGTTCGGCTGCCCTTCTGTAATGGATGGAAAAAAATATATATCCATAGTATTTAAAAACAAAGGAATATCATTTCGGTTCTCAAATAATCTGGTTTTATCATCTATATCTAATTCTTTTATTTTATTCTCCAAACCATTTCTAACTCCATTTCCACATAATATAAAATAAATATCAGGATATTTTGATAATAATCTTACAGCAACCATTAGGATCACATCATGATTTTTAGCAGGGTTAAATCTACCCGTATGCCCAATTACAAAAGCATTCTCGGGAATATTAAATGCTTGTCTCAGATTATGATTTCCTACGTTGAAATTAGCAGCATCAATACCATTGTAAATAACTTGAAATCTTTTATCATGTTGATTTTTTTTGTAAAAAAAATCAAAAGCAGCTCGAGAATTGGATAAAATATTGGTTGCATTTTCGTAGGTCAGTTTTTTTACGAAATTATTATACTTTGTTTTAAATAAAGTTTTAGAAAAACGATCAGATGAACTTCTATAAAATACAATTCTTTTATTAATTCCAGCTTTCTTTCCACATAGCAGTATTAACCCTGCAAAGTTTCCCGTAAAATCACACATTGCATCAAATTTTTGCTTTTCAAGATATGATTTTAACTTAATATAATGGAAAGGATTAAAAAAACTAATCTCATTTCTTAAGATTTTCACATTGGGTATTATCAGAAAATCTTCATCTAATTGACCTTCCATACCCCCCTTACAGTATATTACTATCTCTGAAAAAAATGTAGCTTTATATTGTAAAAAACGTAGAAGATAATTTTCTATTCCACCACTATTTAAACCTGTAACGAAAAAAATAACTTTTTTCATTTTCTAGTTGCGTAAAAAGTTTATATCTGTTATTTCTCTAAATAATCCTGTAATAAGTAAAAGAGAGTCTGAATTAAAATAGCTTGCAGATATTATATCTCTTATGATAATTAATTGAAAGATGAATCTAATTGAGAATAGGGCTAAAAATATATAATATATTCTCTTTTTATCAGACTTTATCAGTTCAATAATGATTAATAAGCCAAAGAAGAATTGAATAAGTAGTGAATATCTTTGAAAAACTGTAGGAGCTTGATAAAATATATTGACAAAGAATATCATACAGTAAAGGATGGTTCTCAATATTGAGTTATTTTTCCATGTAATAAGTAAATAAAGGTATGAAATATATAACCATAGATTAGATCCCCAATATATAATTACTGCACTTGTTGAATTTTCCATACCGCGAGTAACGAAATCAGATTCACCTAGATATGCATTTAATTTTGAATCTATCGCATTATCAAAAAGCCCCAAATTAGAAATATGTATTAATACATCAGATCGAGGTATTAATAAAAATAGGAATGATATCAAAAATAATATTTTTGCCCAATCAGGTTTATTCTTTAATATAATGGCTAGAAATGCGACAGGTATAAATAGTAATGTGCTAAAATGAGTAAAGGCAGCAAGCAATAGTAATCCCAATCCTTTAGTTTTTTTCCCTTCAAAAAATAGATAGTAGAAAGCAAGAAAAACAATTGTACATGCAAAATAATAACGTATCCCAGAAAATAAAGCAAGGAGACTTATTGAGAGAAGAACTAAAACAAAAGAAAGAAAATAAAATTTATTTTGCTTTCTTGTCAATTTATCGAAAATAAAAAATATTATACTCACAGACATGACACTAATGAGGGCAGCCGAGATCTGAAAGGAAAACCCAATCTTGGCCATTAATGCCAAATAAATTGAAAATAAGAAATCAGGTTTATCAGTTAGATAAATTGCAATTTGGTTCCATGACATATTACTCAACTCAATGAATTTGAAGTAATGAGATGCCTTGTCATTTGATATATACGGAATATATAAATAACTTAGAAAGCCTATGGTTAATGCAAATAAAAATAAACTAAATTGAGACTTCTTAAAAATCCCATACAAAGTCATTGGTAGCGTTAAAATAGGACTAACCAAGAAAAAGATTGTGTTATGAAATTTGTTTTCTAGTTCTTTTCTCATTTAGTGCGTATTAAAGCTTCAACCATCCATTCTTGTGGACTAAATTTGTCCCCATGCCAATTTAAATCATTATCCCAAAAACCTTCACATAGATCGTATGCAGCATAAGAAAAGCCATAACTTATTTCTATTATCAATGGTTCATTTTTCTCATTAAATATAAAATCAAAAGCAATACTTTGAGTATTTAATTTTTGGCTGACATCTTTTGCTATTTTTATACATCTAATATCAATTTCATCTTTACTATAAATAATGGTACCACTTCCAGATGCTCTAAAATCATTTTCTCTTACCATTCTTTTAATTCCAAAAAAATTACCATTGATTGCAATAATTCTTATATCAAAATTGTTGTTGGGTATATAATCCTGAAAATAAACATATCCTTTCTCCCTTCCATGCATTCGGGCAAAATTTGTAGAAAAGAATATTCTGATAAAAGATTTAATAAGATCTAGTCGTGTGACTTTATTCATTTTATATAATCTAACTTTATTACTAAAACTTCCCCACCCATTATATTGACTAAATCCTTTGCCAAAAGCTTTTTTTATAACTTTTATAGCACCAGCCTTATTATTCACTAGCCTTACATTAGAAGCTCCTGCACCTCCTCTTAGTTTAAATACTTTTGGAAAAGATGTATTATTTATCCATTTCAAGGCTTCTTTTTTAGAGTAAAATATATGTGATTTTACCATAGGAGCTGCGATCGATTCAAGTAAATATTTTTGCCCTACTTTATCATCGAAATGCCAGCAAGTCTGAAAATTAGGAAAGACCTTTATACCTTTTTGTTCAATAGCAAAAATAAGCTGTTTTGCAAAAATTGCATCACGATAATCGAGGTGGTGAAAATGCCACATTAAAAAATAGCAATCCGAGAGTTGCTCAATTATATCAGACTCATAACAGTTTACAATCTTGTATGGTATATTTTGTTTTCTACAATATTCAATCCATCTCGTACTAAATGATTGTTTATTGTGGTGAATTGCTATTTTCATTATCTTTTTCTTTTAATAATTTGATTAAGATATCTCGATGAGATTCACATCGAATTATATTTAATAATGTTCTTCTTTTCTTCTTCGAATATAAGAAAGGTAGTAGGCCACTGTCTTGTAAGGCTAGCATATATCTATTTCCAATAGGTTCTATATAAGACATATATGCCCTTTCTCTTTTTTTTATCAATTTTAAAAATTCATTTTGCAAGATGTCCGGGCTAGCTATTTGATGGTTCAAATTATTAATTTTTTCTTTGAACTCTTCTAATTTATTTTTATTCAATAAAAAAATTCCAGGAATAATTCCAGATTGCACATATGGATGCAAATTAAAATTGAACTTTCCATTTGATGAAAATTCTAAACTAACTGCAAAACCATAATTCCACATGTCATCTATATGATTTTTATTATCAAATAAAAAATTTCCTAAGCTGTAGAAAATAGGTTTACTTTTATATAATTCATATCCACTATAACAATGTGTATGATGTCCAATAATAGCATCTGCTCCAGCATCAATAAAAAAGCGATAATGTTGTTGCATCCTCGGACTAGGTAACTGATAGTATTCATGTCCTCCATGAATAATAACTAAAACAAAATCTGCATTATTCCGGGCAGAGTTTATGCTATAATAATTTTGTACAGGATTTAAGGGATTTGCCCCAGGTTGGTATCCATCAGATGTTGAAAATTCATTTTCCGCAAAATTTACTATTGCGATTTTTATACAATTAATTGTTTGATAAAAGACCTTTTGTGTTTCTTCAAAATTAATCCCTGCACCAACAGTAAAAATATTATTATTATTGCATATATCTAAGGTTGAACTTAATCCATCTGCACCATGATCCATAATATGATTATTCGCTAAGGTCACCAAATGAAAATTACCAAATTTAAGAAGTTCAATTGATTTTGGTTCGGATTTTAAGTTCGGGCCAGATTTTAATATAGGAGTTTGCCCTGAATATAATGGACATTCAAGGTTTGTGATATTCAAATCATGAGCATTAAGTAGTGGTAGAAAATTATTGAATATTTTTGAATAATATTCTTTATTAATTAAATCTACTATACGTCCATTTGGACAAAAATCACCTGTAATTAGTATTTTTGCACTACTATTCATTTAACATTTAATTAAATTAAGAAATTTATCAACTACATTTTCTATACAATATGGTGTTACATCAACAATTAGTCTTTTACTGTAATCTCCTTTAAAAAAATCATTAACTGTCGATTTTTCAAAATTATCTCCAATAGAAAGAATTGGGCGTTTAGTATAGGCGTAATCTATTAACTTACTTGGTATTTGCACATTGTTGTCTTCATTATTCTCAAAATTAACTAAGAAATCCATTGTGCTTAATTTATATATAAGTTCTTCTCTTCTAATATAATCATAACATTCTAATTTATCACCAAGCTTACTTAGGTAAGGTTCAATAATTTGATGATTCTTTGTATAGATTATAAATTTAAAATTATCCTCTCTAGTGCATAAATAATCTAAAAAAGGACGTGGATCTCTTATATTTTTATAGAAAACACCTGAATATGAAAATGTAGGCACTTTATTAGTTATTATTCCATTATATAATTTTAAGTGGTTAAAATTAAAGCCCTGTGGAATGACTTCAATTTTATGTCTATATTCTTTAAAATAAGCTTTTTTAGCCTCTTCAATAGGTACTGTAATATAATCAGTATCATTACAAAACCATTTTTCTAGATATTTAAAATAGAATGGTCGTTTTTGAAAGGGGTTTTCCATAAATGGATCTCCACAATCAGCAATCCATTTTTTTGGAAATTTTTTTCTATACTTCTTTTTACTCCATGAACATCCCCAGTGTATAGAATGGGGGATAGCAATCGATATTAATAAATCTTGCTTTTTCTCTTTTTTTATAATTGAAGGGATTTTGAACATGAGTTCAATATCAGGATAGTTAATAAATTGAAAAAACTTACTGAAAATCTTATCCAAAATTGAATTATTAAATCTCCCTGTCTTTTTTCCATCTGAATTCATCATAGGAAAAAAAGTCTTTATATCTTTTACTTTTACACCTTTTTCTAATTCTATTTCATTATAATTAAAATCCCCTAAATGGGCATAAACGGTAACTTCATGCCCTCTACGAGCAAACTCGAAAGCTAATTCCGTTGTTCTTAAAGAGCGAGGATATTGAGCTGGATAAAATGTCCGTGATATTATTAAAATTTTCATTTAATGATTTCCATTAATATGTTCACAATCCTTTCGGAAACTTTTCCATCCCATAGTTCTGGAATTCCTCCCTTTTTCCACTCATTTGAGAATAATTTACCGAGTGCAGGTCTTATAGCATCCGGATCTGTTCCTACAAGTTCATTTGTACCTATTGTACAGGTTTCAGGTCTTTCTGTATTATCTCTTAATGTTAAACATGGAATTCCCATCACAGTCGTTTCTTCAGTTATTCCACCTGAATCAGTTATTACTGCTTTAGCATTCTTTACTAAATAATTGAATTCTAAGTACCCTAGTGGGTCTACAATATGTAAATTATTGGAAGTAATATTAATTCCTGAAAATATTTTTGCAGTACGAGGATGTATAGGGAAAATAATTGGTAGGTTTTCCACATTATTGGTTATTTCGTTTATTGTCCTTTCCAATTTCTTAATTTCATCTACATTTGCAGGCCGATGTAGTGTTAGTACAATATATTTACCATTGCTTAAATTTATCTTATCAAAAAAATTAGGTTTTACAAAACGTTTGATATTGCTTAATAAAGTATCGATCATTACATTTCCTACAAAGAAAACCTTTTCGTTTGGAATTCCCATGTTATACAGATTTTCATTAGCAATAGTTGATGTTGTAAAGAAATAATCAGTTATACTGTCCGTCACCAGACGATTTATTTCTTCAGGCATGGTTATATCCCAAGAACGAATTCCAGCTTCAATATGAGCAACTTTAGTACCCAATTTTTTCGCCACAATGGAGCATGCCATTGTAGAAGTGACATCCCCGACAACTATTACGAGATCCGTTGGATTTTTTATAAGTTCTTTTTCAAACTCAATCATTATTCCTGCAGTTTGCTCGGCCTGACTTCCTCCCCCTATTCCCAAATTAATATGAGGAAGAGGTATATTTAGCTCTTCAAAGAAGGTATCACTCATTTTCTTATCATAGTGCTGTCCTGTATGAACTAATCGATAAGTAATATTTCTACCATTATTTTGAGCATTTAAAACTGCTTGAATTACTGGTGCAATTTTAATAAAATTGGGTCTGGCTCCTGCTACTATTGTTAATTTCATCTTATTCAATTTATAGTTTTGTTCTTTCCAATAAAAATTAAAATAATAGGTTTTATTATTGGTAAGTAGTCAATCTTTCTAAAATAAGCCCATGTCCCATATATCAAAATATATAAAATAAAGCCTACGATTATTTGTATAAAGTTATTAATACTAAAGTAAGTATATATATATCTGATAGTAAATAAAATAATAATTGAAGGGAAAAGAATGTTTATTAATAATTTTATTGGAAATAAATCTATTAATGACAGTTCGAAAAAACGAGCTACAAATGAAAGCATCACAAGAATTCGCCCTATTTGACATATTACGGAAATAACAGTGATAATTTCAGCAGAGTGAAATAATTGTATCGAAATATATTCTAAAGCTATAAGAATAATTGCTCCATACATATGTACATTTTTATAGAATTTAACGGCTCCGATAGCCAAGATTAAAGGTGCAAAAGTTATCAATGTGAAAAAATTTACGATTAATTTAATCCTAAAATATACAGATGAAGCTTCATAAGAATTACCATATAATATTACCATTACTATATCGGCAAAAAACCAAAAAAATATCACTAAAGGATAAATAATTTTCGCCGTTTTCTCAAATGCACTCCTCCAGATGGGTAAAATTTCCTGCTTTGGATTAACATTTTCATATATTTTTCTTGAAAAAAGAGGCATTAAAACAGTTGATGATGCTCCAATAATCATACCAACAAAAGGTAGTTCCAATGATCCATTTGAAAATTCAGCAAATATTTCTGTACCAAAAAATCTACTAATGAAAAACTGATCCGCAGAACTGATTAATATTCCCCATAAACTTGCATGCATTAAAGGTAATGAGTATTTAAATATATGACGATAGGATACATTTGTCTTAATTTTCTTAACAGTTTTGAATGGTATATTTTTTAAATATAATCCAATAATCAAAGTGAAAAAGGAAGATACAACAAATCCAATAGTAGCAGATATATAATCACCTTTAAAGATAACGACGGGTAATGCTACACATAATAGCATTATTATACGGGTAATAATAGTATATATTGCCAATATTTGTGTTTTTTTATAAGTGGCCAATATACTCTCTAATCCCATTGTAGGAAGCATAAACAAAGGTACAGGTGAGAAAATCTTCAGTGCAAAACTAAGACTGTCATTCTTTAATATTGAAGCTATTTGTGATGAGAAAAGAAATAATAATAGAGAAAAAACAAGTCCAATAACAAAAAATACACTATTGATTTTTTGAGTAATATCTTTAGCTTCTCCTAATTCAACTCGAGGTAAAAAATAGGAGAATGCTTTTGGTAGACCTAATGTAAAAACCATTAGTAAAGTGCTATATATATATATAACTTGTCGATATGTTCCGTAGTCTTCTTTTAGTAAAAATCGGCTTAAAATCATGGAACTAATCATAGCAAAGCCAAAGGATGCGAAATTTCCAGCGGCTGCCCAAAAAACTTGAACAGTATTACTCTGATTATTCTTTACCATAACTTAAAAATCCTAATCTAAAATATTCTTTAGATCATATATAATGCCAGTTTTATTTATAAGGGAAGCATAATTAATATCTAAAAACTCTTTATGACTTACTACTAATACTATTGCATCAAATTTCTCATTAGGTAATTTACATTCTATATTCAAGCCATATTCATGTTTTACCTCTTCCTTATTTGCCCAAGGATCATAAACAGTTATATTCGTATCATAATCTTTCAGTTCACGAATAACATCGACCACCTTAGTATTACGAACATCCGGACAGTTTTCTTTAAAAGTGATACCCAGCACAAGGATATTAGATCCTTTAACCTGTATACCTTGTTTTATCATTTTCTTAATCACTTCACTGGCTACATATTCACCCATACTATCATTCATACGGCGGCCAGCAAGGATAATCTCAGGATGGTATCCATATTCTTGTGCTTTTTGTGCCAGATAATACGGATCGACACCTATACAATGGCCCCCAACAAGCCCCGGTTTAAAAGGTAAGAAATTCCATTTTGTACCAGCTGCCTCTAATACTGCATTTGTGTCAATTCCCATTTTATCGAATATTTTCTTCAATTCATTTACAAATGCAATATTGATATCTCGTTGAGAATTTTCAATCACTTTTGCAGCTTCCGCTACTTTTATAGTAGGAGCCAAATGTGTTCCTGCTGAAATTACAGAAGAATACAGAGTATTTACCTTCTCTCCGATTTCAGGAGTCGATCCAGATGTGACTTTCTTAATTTTTTCTACTGTATGTTTTTTATCTCCCGGATTTATTCTTTCTGGTGAGTAACCTGCGAAAAAGTCAATATTATATTTCAAGCCCGAGGTTCTCTCAACCACAGGAATACAATCTTCTTCTGTTGCGCCAGGATATACTGTAGATTCATAAATTACGACATCACCCTTATTAATAACCTTACCTACTGTCTCACTCGCTTTGTATAAAGGCGTTAAGTCTGGTCGGTTATTTTTATCAACAGGAGTTGGTACCGTCACTATGTAATAATTACAATCTTTAATATCATCGAGGTTATAACTACAAATAAGTCCATTATCATCATTCGGTTGTTTCTTTAATACAGCCTTAAGAATGCCTGATTCAACTTCTAATGTGTGATCAACACCAGACATTAATTCATCTACACGTTTCCTGTTAATATCAAAACCCACGACTGGATATTTTGTCGCGAATAATCTGGCTAAAGGTAGTCCTACATACCCTAAACCAATAATGGCAATTTTTGTTTTATTCATTTATTTTAAATTCTTCCAGTACCACTCAACAGCTTCTTCCAGCCCTTGTTTCATACTATATTTAGGATTATAATCTAATAGAGATTTTGCTTTTTCTATGCTTGCTAATGAATGTGGTATATCTCCGGATCTGTTAGGACCGTATGAGATCTCTATATTAGCAATTTGAGAATCATATTTGCTTAAATATTCCTTAAGATAACTTACTAACTGGTTCAAAGTGGTTCTTTCCCCAAAAGCCGTATTATATACAGTATTTAATGCTTCCTTATTAGTAGAGGTAAGAGCCAGTATATTCATTTGAATTACATTTTTTATATAAGTGAAATCCCTGGAGTACTCACCATCACCATTAATGACAGGTGACTCATGGTTAATGAGTTTTTTCACAAATAGAGGTATTACAGCTGCATATGCTCCGTTAGGATCCTGCCTCCGACCAAATACATTGAAATAGCGCAGTCCAATACATTCTATTCCATATGTTTTCGAAAATACATCTGCATATAACTCATTTACATATTTAGTTATAGCATATGGAGACAATGGCTTCCCAATCGTATCTTCTATTTTTGGTAAAGATTTCGAATCTCCATATGTAGAAGAACTTGCTGCATATACAAAACGCTTAACTTTTGCATCCCTTGCTGCAACCAGTATGTTTAAAAAACCGGAAACATTAACATCATTACTTGTTATTGGATCCTTAATAGAACGGGGAACTGATCCTAAAGCAGCTTCATGCAAGACATAATCTATTCCTTCTACGGCCCTATTACAGTCATCAATATTTCTTATGTCACCTACTATTAAACGAAAATTCTTGTTTTTTAAAAAAGGGAGGATATTCTCCATTTTTCCTGTTGAGAAGTTATCAAAACATACAACTTCACTGTCGTATGTTAGTAATTCCTCACAGAGGTTGGAGCCAATAAAGCCGGCACCACCAGTAACCAATATTTTTGAATTATTTAATTTCATATCCATAAGCTTTTCCATATCCATATTTATAACTACTATCTAGGTATGAATCATTCAAAACAAGATACATATTTATAAGTTTTTCTTCCTCTTTCTGGGCATTTATAAAATTTACAGCCGCTTTAGGGGTGACATTTTCTCTAACAACATACAGAGTTGCATCAACATACTCATCGATAAGATAGGTGTCAGATACCAAACCAACGGGTGCTGTATCGATTATAACAAAATCATATTCTTGTTTAACTTCAGATAAGAAGTCCTTTAATCGAGGGCTCATTAATAACTCGTTGGGATTCGGAGGTATTGTTCCCGCAACCATTATTTGTAAATTATTATTTAAACCTGAACTATGTATATAATTTTTCCAGGAATCATTACTGACTAAATAATCACTTAGACCTTTTCTCCCAGCTAATTCAACATAATTTTTTAGTTTAGGATTACGGATGTCTCCACCTATTAACAATACTTTTTTGCCCGTTAATGCATAACTCATGGACAAATTTATACTTATAAAAGTTTTGCCTTCACCAGTAGTGGTCGAAGTAACCAATATTAGTTGATTAACCTTGTGCTTAAATATGAAATTAAGATTATTTCTTAAGGAGCGAAACATTTCGGCTATTCCTGAATTATGCCCGTGATGAACAACAATCTGATCTTTAATTTCATTTCGAGAAATTTGTCCTATGATCGAGACATCAGATAAACTTTCTAATTCGCTTCTACTTCTAATCTGTGTTTTAAAAAGATTTATTATATATATAAATATTATTGGGCATAATAATCCGAGAATTAATACGGAAAGAATAATTATTCTGGATTTTGGAGCAATAGGTAATATGTCTTCCCTTGGTGATACTATAATACGTGCTTTTTTTGCTGTAGAAGCAATAGATAGGTTTGTTTCTTCTCTCTTCTGCATGAGAAATAAGAATAAATTTTCTTTGATCCTTTGCTCACGAACTTTTTCTATGAGACCTCTTTCTTGCTGTGGTACTGATAAAACTCTAGATTTTGTTGAAGTAGATTGTCGTAGAAGATCCTGTTTCGCTATATTATATGTTTGTTTTACATTCTTAAGAGAACTAGATATACTGCTACGTGTATTATTAATATCTTCTGTTAGTCTTATACGGGTAGGGTTTTCTTCACCCATTCCTTTTAATTGTACTTCGGAATTAAGCAGTTTACTATTATATTCACTAATAATCTGTGTCAATCCGACATCTGATATTCCAATATTAGGTATAACTGCATATTTATTTGCAGGATCATTAACAAAACGTTCTATAAGTGAAATTACATTTAATTGTGTTTCTACTTCCATTAGTTTTTGCTCATGTTGTCCTGTTTGCTGAACAAATAATTGAGCTTCTGTATTTAGATCCGTGATCTGATTTTTTTGTTTAAAATCAACTACATTTTCTTCCGCATCACCAAGTTCTACCGATATTTCTTTGAGCCTGTCATTAATAAAAATAGCTGTATTGTATGCTATCTCATTTTTGATATTGACATTCATCTCATTATATTGCTTTACTAATTCTTTTAATATTGTAGCTCCTTTTTCTGTGTTATAGCCAACTAAACCAATATTAAGAACTGAAGATGTCTTACTTGTCGGGGAAACAGACAGATTATTACACAAAGAAGAAACAGTTGACGTTTTATTACTTATTGATACATAATATTTTTCATTCTCAATCATTTCTTTTCCAGTTACTTGGATATACATTTCCGTACCTTCGTTTAGTTTTATTTTTACGGGAAAAGTCTGTAATTTTTGATTTATACTTTGGTCTATTTCTTGAAATTTATATGTACCATTTAATTGATACTCCTTACCATTTTTTTGTATGTAAAAATGAATTCCAGAAACTCCACTTTTATCTGCAGGTTCTATGCTGACAAAGAATGGAGATTGATTAAATAATTCTGTTTTCCTGAATCTTTTATTTATATAGTAAACTGCTTGCAAATTTAATGTATCTACTACCGAACGCATTAGATCGGGAGAAGATAAAATTGCAACTTCATTTTCTATATTATTTGTTGTGGATAAAAGCCCTAATGCATCCAAGTCAAATTCAGCTGCACTCGCTTTACCAGTACCTTTGTCTTCATTTAATAATATTGATAATGATGATTTATACTCTTTTTGTGTAACAAGAATAACAATTGCTCCAATAGTTAGAAATACCAAAATAGATACAATAAACCATTTCCAATAACGCAAATACTCAAATATTATATCAGTTATAGATGTTGTTTCATCTGTTTTTTTCCAGTTATTATTAGCTTTTTCCATTTTAAGTTTAACGAGTTATGATGGCTATTACTGATATAACAATTGACAGAGCGGATAAACCGATTGTCTGTAAAGTACCAAAATTAGAATTATTACCTTTTGCTTTGTTTGGCTCCACATAGAGTTTATCATTTTGCTGTAGGTAGAAAATGTCTTTATTTAAGACGAGGTTCTTATCTTGCATATCTATCCTGTGCATTGCAATTTCTCCATTTTCAAGAACCCTTACAAGCAGAACATTGTCTCTCTTTCCATATATAGTCATATCACCGGCTGCAGCAAGAGCATCTAAAATTGTCATTTGTCCGTTAGCAGAATTGTATATTCCCGGTCTTGCTACTTCCCCTAAAACAGAAACTCCAAAATTTATAAATCTTACATTTACTATGGGCTTTTCAGCAATATAGCGGGGATATATGAGAGATGTAATGTGATTCTGTGCTTCTTTAGCAGACATGCCCCCCAGTTTCAGTTCACCTAATACTGGGAAATTTATTTTCCCCTCTTTATCTATTAAATAATTCTGAAGACTACCTGTAGTTGCTGATGATGTTACTGTCGTCTGTAGAGCATTACTTAAATTATTGGGTACCATAGGTAAATTAAAATCATTAGCAGCTCCAGGTACAGTTGAATTAACAGTGATGCTAATTATATCGTTAGGCATGATAACTGGCTCATGTACAGAAGACATACTTGCCAATATCTCTGGTGACAGATTTTCTGCATTTTTTAAATAAGGTAGTTGTTTATAACCATTACAAGAACCGAAAGCAATAGTTAAGGATAAGATTATAAGTGTGTTAAGGATCCTGAGCTTATTCCTTTTTGTCTCCATCAAATCAAATGAATATAATTTATTAATAAAAAATTGCTGCAAAGTTAATTTATTTTTTCGAACATTCGATAAAAAAGAGAAATGTAATTATTTACTAGTAAATTTAACTTAGAAGAATATCTCGAATTTAGTCCATTTATCATCTGATTTCAGATCGAATTTACAATTATGATTTAATAACACCTCACGAACAAACATTAGTCCGATTCCTTGTCCTGATGATTTGGTGGTGAAAAATGGAGTGAATAATTTCTGCTTTACTTCCTTCGGGATAGCAGGGCCATTATTTTTTATAATAATGGAGAGAGGATCAGAGATTGTTATGATCTCTATATGACCAATTGAGTCTATGGCTTCATATGCGTTCTTCACAATGTTTACCAAGACTTGCTCAAATTGTATACTGTCGATATATACTGTATCTTTCTCCGATGTTAGATATAGAGATAGATCGATATTTCTGCGTTGACACTCGATTCTGGTTAGGGATTCCACAGAGCGCGCTAATTCATTTATACTAACGGCAGATAGGGATGGTTCAGGGATTTTAACAACTTCCGCAAAATTGCTAATAAACTGTCCAAGATGCTTGCATCTGTCAAAAGATGCGTTTACTGCTGGTAGCACATCTATCAAATCATTTTGCTCGTCTTGATTTAAGATGTCAGATATAACATTTAATGTAGAGCTAACTGCTCCTACAGAATTATTTACTTCATGAGCCATCATACGTATAATATTCTCATATGATTTTTTTTCTATTTTTAATAACTCATGCGTCAACTCTTCGATTAAGATAAATGGATGGGCAAATCCCCTGTCTATAAAAGATGAGCGAGTGCATTTATACATTGTAATGCCAGAGCTACGTAATACTATATCTTCATTGTATTCCAACTTGCTTAATTGATCTTTGATTGTAATATCTGTTTCGGAAATACTTTTACCCTTTACAGTATCAATATTTGATATATTTAATAATCGTAATCCGGAAGTATTAATTTCGGATATCTTATCATCGAAATCAAGAATGATCACCCCTTGCGGAGAAGCCTGAATAAGTAAATCTAAAAAATGATTTTTTTCCCTCACTTGCAACCGTTCATCTTTTAGCTGATCCATCATTCTATTAAAGATCTCTATTAACTTATTGGCTTCACTATTAGATATAGGGCGCAGGCGGGTGGAGAAATCTTGCTCTTTTAATAGTTCCATACCATCAGATATTATTTGATATGGCTTTATTAGTCTGTAATATAATATTATAAACAGAAGTATTGCGAGGATAGCTATTCCCTCAATTAATATGAATTTGTATATATCTGTTTTAAGATATAGCAATCCGATAAATAATAAGGAGCCAAATACAAGAATGGCCAATATCCAAAAAAGAATTTTTGATTTCATTGTTTCATTCGTTTGTACTCATACCATATTTCTCAAGTCGTCTGTATAAGGCTTGCCTGCTAACGCCAAGCGCCGTTGCTACTTTTGACAGGTTTCCCCCATATAACTCCATTGCTTTTACGATCATATTTCTTTCAAGTTCATCTAATGGATAGATAGAGTCAGATAAAGGTATAGAAGAATTTGGTATTTCTGTATATTGATCTTTAAAATCTACATCTGTTATCAGTTCTTTTCCGGATACTAAAATAACTCTGTCTACCAAATTCTTTAGTTCTCTGATATTTCCCGGATAAGGCAGTCTTTTCAAGAAGGCAAGTGCTTCGGATGTAAATTCAATATTATTCAAACCATTTATCTCGGCTTGTTTTTTTGCAAAATGGTTTACTAGTAAAGGTATATCATCAATTCGTTCGCGCAGAGCCGGCACACGTATTGTAATAAGGTTGATACGGTAAAATAAGTCTTCACGAAAAGATCCTTTTGATACCATTTCAGCAAGACTTCTGTTGGTAGCACTAATAACCCGTATATCGACTTGTTTTTGTTTGCTGTCCCCTAATGATTCAAATGTTTTGTCTTGCAATACTCTTAATAGCTTTACCTGACAGGCTGCATCCAGTTCTCCAATCTCATCCAGAAAGATACTTCCTTTATTTGCTAATTCGAAGCGACCTATCCGGTCGTAGTGTGCGTCTGTGAATGCTCCTTTCTTGTGTCCGAACATTTCGCTTTCGAACAATGACTGTGATATGCCACCTAGATTCACTTTTACAAAAGGTGCTTTCTTTCGATTACTGTTTTCATGTACCGCCTCTGCGATTAACTCTTTTCCAGTACCACTTTCGCCTGTAATTAATACTGATGCATTCGTTTTAGCTATGCGGGATATTGTATTGAAAACATTTTGTAATAAAGGTGATTTGCCGATTATTTTATCATAGTGAAAATCAGTATTTTTAGTTTGCTCAGTTTCGGTACCTCTATCTTCTTTAAGCTCTAAAGCAGTTTGTATCGTATTTATTAGAGCCATATTGCTCCAAGGCTTTGTTATAAAATCGAAAGCTCCAGCCTGAATGCCTCTCACAGCCAGATTGATAGAGCCCCATGCCGTTATGAGAATTACAGGTACCTCAGGACGGTATATCTTTACTTGTCGCAATAATGTAAGCCCTTCCTCTCCACTTGTCCCTTTGGTATAATTCATATCCATGAGAATAAGATCTGGTGATATATTTTTTATAAAATTGATCGCTTCAAGTGGTGTGGAAACACTGGCTGTTTCGTATCCTGCACGCTTTAGTACCAGACTTAGTGAAGACCGTATGGCGGCATCATCGTCGCAAATGAGTATCATACATTTTCTTTTTTAATAATAAGTAACAGTAAGTATATCGTTATTATCAAACAACAATAAATGGACCTGAGACCTTAAAAGTAGTGATTTTCCTGTTCTTTTGCTACCAATATGTTATCATAATTGTAGTTCCTTAACAAAGTCTAATCCTCAATCAACAATATTTTCGTAATTAACTGAGATTTCTTTATTATTTATGAAATCATAAAGAGTCAGACTTCGTATCTGATAGTAATAAGACCAAAGTAAATACATTTGTTCAATATAATTGCGTCTGGCTTCATCTTTCGAGGTTTGAGAGTCATTCAGGTTTAATACATCTATTTTACCTAAAACAAAGGCTTCAATAGAAGTATTGTATCTTTGCTGAGCTATAATATCGGTTTCTTTAGCCAATTCCAACTGTTTAGACTGGTTGTTGAAGTTCTGCACACGGAGATAGATATTTTGATTAAAATCCATCTGTTCTTTTTCTATCTTTGAATTCTCAACCTCTCTGTTTGCTTCTGCTATTTTAACCTTACCCTTGCTCTTACCCCAGTCGAGTATTGGAATTTTTACTCCAATCTGCACAATCTGATTACTTCTTAAATTATTGGAATTAAATGCTTTGGAAAAAGTATCTTCTTGTCCTGACATACCGAATGAAACGAAAAGTTCAGCATTCCATCTGTCTGCTTTTGCCTGGCTTACATCACGTGAGGCTTCGAGCATTCTTTTCTGGATATTCTGAGTAAATGGATTATTTTCACGAGCAAGACCTATTACCTGAGGGTATGATAGTGTCGGTATATTTTGCGATAATGTTTCAGGTATAAATGGTTTTAAAATAATATCTTCTCCATAACCAAGAAATGAGCGCAACTGAAACATCCGTGAGTTTAAAGATGATTGTGCATCAGTAAGGTATGATTCTGCTTTAAGAAGAGAAATCTTCAATTGAAGCAGATCATTCTCGGATATTTGTCCAATTTTACGTTTAGCTTCGGCGATTGTATATAGCTTTTCTGAATTTTTGAGATTTTGCTGTGCTATTTCCATATTAATTTGCCCTAACAATAAATTAAAATAATATTGTATAGCTGTATTCGATACTTCTTCCATATTAGCAATCACCTGCTGTTTTGCTTCCTGAAATTTGACAGGTTCTATCTTCTGTAACCATTTTACACGGTTAAACCCGAAGATTGGTTGGGTGAGTGTGATAGAGCCCGGTATCGACATATAACGAGTAGAACCATTATCTCCATATTGCTGTAGCCGTTGAAAACTGCTTTCTACAGATAGGATACCACCAGTTAATGGTATATTCTGTGATATGGATATTCCTGCATCTATCTTACTATAGTCATTACTGACAAAAGTATAAGATCCATCGGAATTTTGAAAAGAATTGTAAGATTTGGAATAATAGGGTAGGGTCGTGTTTAATGTTACCTCAGGCAACAATTCAGCCTTATATGTCTTATACCCCCAGTAACTTGATTTATATTCATTACGGGCAACAACAGCATCTACTGAAATTGAAGCACTGCGTTGAATAGCGTCGCTCAGGCTTACTATAATTGTGTCTTGTGCATAGCTAGTAGACAAACAAATAGATAGTATTATTGTTGTTAGGATCTTTTTCATATCATTTAGTTTTTTATTCGTCTTTTAATGCTTCAGCCGGCTGTATATTGGATGCTTTGCGTGATGGATACCACACTGCGATTATTGAAATAGTAACCAATATGAAAAATGTAATGCAATAATTAATGAGATACTGACCAAGCCGTATTTCATCTTCGCCTCTTTCTACTACCGGAATTCCTATATCTTTAAGAACATCCGCCAGAGCTACATTTACACTGATTATTGTGGCTATAATGCTGGCAAAGAATATCAGCAATATGGTTTCGATAATGAATATTGTCTGAACATTCACCCGTGACGAGCCTAATGCTATACGCAATCCTATTTCGCTGCGGCGTGTTTGTGTACGAAACCAGAAAGTACCAACTACCGCCAGAAAAATATTAATCAACAGGAATGCCGATATAGAAAAAATACTTTTAAAATTGCTATCATAACCAGTCCATTTTATATAATCTTTTCTTATGTCGTCAATGGAGGTTACGGATGATAAGAAATAGGGGTCTACTGCTATTTGATTTTGCATATCCTTCGTAAACCTCTCAATAAAATTTTTGTCTGCTTCAGCCTTTACCCGTACACATATTTGGGAATAACCTTCCATATTGATGGCCTCAACATTATTTCTGGGTAATAGTATGTAAATTATAGGGTCACTATTATTAAACTCACTTCTTTTTGAAGATTCTACCGCTCCAATCACTTTCTTCTTTTCTCCTTCAAAGTCAAGCGTTTTTATTTGTCTGACATCTTTCTTCAGAAACATATTATCACGGGTGCCACTAATGACTATATCATCAGGATTGTTCCACTCAGGTATGTTCCCTTGCAGTATATTAATATCGAAAACATAAAAAAAATCAGGAGCAACTGTTTTGATTTGTATATACTCCGCTACGGAATCTATTGTAAAAGAATTATTTCTATAATTTCCGGAATAAGGAATTGCATCAAATGCTAAGCTTGCATATTTAACATCCGGATATGTCTTTATACGATCCATGATTGTCCATACAGTATTTAGCAAAGAATCTTTTTGTGCATCACTGCCATTATTTATTATTACATTTCCCTCTTCCTTTATTCCCAAATTGACACTATAAACATGCTCGATATTATAGCCTGTAGGTTCCAGATACCGTTTTGTAAAGAAATAGATATAATCTACACAAAACCAAAGAATGCAAAAAACTAATATAAGCTCAAATAATATCCAGATATTGATTCTTCGCTCTGTCCATATTATTTTAAAGATCTGTCGTATCATGGTATTACATGTTTTTCTTATTAATAGAATCAACTATGTTCGCTTTAGATGCCCTATATGCAGGTATTCCCGCCGACAGGAGATTGAGAATAAAGCAAGCTGCAAATACACCTAATAACACCGGGAATGACATCAAGGCATGTATCGGTATGGTGCTTTCAGTCCCAATGTCAAGAAGCCATTCTTTGAGCCATAGGACTATAAAATAGGATAGTACCAGCCCGATAATTCCACCGACACAAGTGGTAATAAGGTTTTCGAATAAAATCTGAATGAGGATAATATACTTTTTAGCTCCAAAAGCTTTCCTCACACCGATTTCTTCTATCCGTCTTTTTATCTGTGACATACTGAAGCTGGACAGGTTGACCGCAGGGATAAGGAGCAAAACACAAAAAATAAATATCATCTTCCTGTTCGTAGTCTTTTCGTCAGGCTTCATATCCCGGGTTTCATTCATCAAAGTCTGTCTGTGGCTGTTGGGCCCGTGAAAGGTTATATTCCATTCACTGTCAGCACTGTCAAATTTACGTTGTCCTATTTCGATTTCTTCTATCAGGGACACTATGTCTTTCTTGTCCTTCAGTAGATATAATATATGATAACTCCGGTTTTCATACCCGTTCTTTGATGTATAAGGTATGTACGCCTCTCCATATCCGTAGGTGAAAGTTTGAGATACATTTTTTACAATGCCAACCACCTTGTATGTATTAAAGTCTAACTCCATACTTTTACCCAGAGCTTCCTTATTACCAAATACTTTCTTTGCCAGGTTTTCGGAGATAACGACATTTCGTATGCCTGATGCAAAGTCTTCTTCAGTAAATGCTTTGCCTTCAACAAAGGAGAAAGACATAACTTTCCAGTAAGCAGCATCAACCATCCTTATTTCGGCAAGGAAACGCTCATCTGCATTATCTTTTTTAATCATATATCTGTTGCCACTCCAGGCTTTATCTACGGCAGTAGTATATTCCGGTGTTTTGAATCCGGACAAATAATTTTTATATAGGTTATAATCTGGAGTACTTTGCCACATACCGCGTTTCGACTCATCTTTATGCTTTTTTGTATAACGTTTTACATAAAAAGTATTATTCCTGTTTATTTCGGGAGCAATATCAACATTCTTGATAGCGTCGGTGACAACAATGACCATAATCATCATAATAGCCAAAGCTGTACCAGTGATGGTAACAATACTGATAAACTTATTTTGTTTCAGCATTTTTACAGCTTGCTTTAAATAGATTTTATACATAGTTCAACTGTTTTTTCAATAGTTATTCTGCTCTCAATGTTTCTGCTGGTTGTATCTTCGAAGCCTTCATTGCGGGATACCATACTGCAATGAAGGCAATAATGGCAAGGAATGCGAAAGTCGCTATATAGTTTGTCAATTGTGAAATAACAGAACTCTCATCTTTGTCGATAACTGGTACTCCTATATCTTTTAAGATATCAGATATGCTTATGTTTATGCAAAATATCGTAGCGATAATACTAGCCAGAAATAACAGAAGGAGAGTTTCACTTATAAATATCCGTTTTATATTTTTCTTCGTTGCACCCAAAGCTATCCGGAGTCCTATCTCATTTCTGCGTGATTGTATTCTGAACCAGAATGTGCCTATTACCCCCAAAAAGATATTTATAATAAGGAAGGCGGAAACAGAATATATACTTTTAAAATTGTTTGAATAACCGTTCCAGTCCATATGGATTTCCCTGTCATTTTCGAGTGGTGTGATAGATGATAAGAAATAATGTTCAATCTCCAGTTGTCTTGTCATATCCTTTTTAAATTGTTCTACGAAATTTTTATCGGCTTCAGGTTTTACTCTAATACACATTTCCCGGTAATCAAGAATATTCATATTATCTTTTTTTAGAGGGAAATATAATATTTGTTCATAATTCTCGTACTCGCTCTTTTTCACCTTATTTGCTACCCCAATGATTTTATATTTATATTCTTCGGAGTATTTTGCATAGTCTACATTCTCTGGTTTTCTCGGGCCAAACATATTGTTGGCCCCGGGGCCTATCATAGCTGGGTTTTCCGCAATTATATTATCAAAAGTAAAAGCCTTTCCGTGAATGATTTTAATGTCGAAAACCTCAAAAAAACCGGGGGATACCGTTTTGCGTCGATGCGGTACAACAACAGAGTCCATGGTGAAGTCTCCCGAAGACCAGGAGCCTGAATAGGGCGCGGCAGAAAAAGAATAACTGACATTTTCTATCGCGGGATATTGTTTTACTCTGTCATATATAGTCCAAAGATGGTCAAGCATTTGTTTCTTTTCCTCGTCAGTCCCGAAACTCGCGATTTTGCGTCCTTCTTCCTTCAGGTTTATTCCTACCTTGTAAGTATGTGTGATATCAAATCCTCTGGGTTCGATATATTTTTTACCTATATAAAGCATATAATCGGCACAAAACCATAATATGCAAAATACGAGAATAAGTTCTAAAAGAATCCATGCGTTCACCTTGCGCTCTGTCCAGATTATTTTTAATATATGCTTTATCATGATTTTTCGTTATTTTGGTTAAGTGAATCTATAATTTTTACTTTGGATGCTTTGTAAGCAGGGATTCCCGCCGAAAGTAAGTTAAGTAGTATACAAACAATAAATACAGCAATAAAGATAGGCAACGATATAAATGCTTCTAATGGTACAATGCTGTCGGAGTTTATGCCTAACAACCATTGTTTAAGCCATATAACAACAGCATATGATAACAGGAGTCCAATTATACCTCCAATAAGCGAAGTGATCAAATTTTCGTAGAGTACCTGAATAAGTATAACATATTTTTTTGCGCCAAATGCTTTTCTAATACCTATCTCTTCTCTCCGTTTTTTTATACGCGAAAGGCTGAAACTAGATAGATTGATTGCCGGAACTAGTAAAAGAATACATAATATAAATATCGTTTTTCTTAACTGGCTTTTCATATCCGGGTCTTCTTCTGAATTTCTGGATATTTCTTGTGCCGAGTGATCATATGGTCCTTTTAATTCCAGATCCCATTCTGTGTCAACAGAATTAAATTTTCGTTCCATGGCTCTGATTTCATTATCTATCAAGCCAAAATCCTGTTTATTCTTAGCTAAAGCCATAATACGAAACCAGTTACTTTCATATGCCTCACGCGAAGTATACGGAATATATACGTTAGAATAAGCGTAATGAAATATAGGTGATACATCCTTTATAATTCCAACTACTGTGTATGGTATGAAATTTATATTTATTGTTTTGCCCAGAGCATTCTGAGTACCAAATAATGTTTTTGAAGTATTTTCTGTTATAACAGCTTTTTTTAGTCCCGAATCAAAATCTTCTTGTGTAAAAGGCTTTCCACTAACGAAGGAAAAAGACATAATTTTCCAATAATTTGCATCTATTGGCTTTAAATCCATAGGCACACGTTCCATTTCGTTTTCAGGAGATGTTATGACACTTTTTTCCCATTCCATGGCTATAGCAGAATGTAGTTCAGGTACTTTCATCTCAGATATATATGTTTTATATACCTTATAGCTAATGGTCCCGTTTTGACTATTCCCTTTTCCATCCTTTCTTTTTGTCCATTCACGTAAAATATACAGGGTTCTATCCCTATTTATTTCAGGTGGGATGTTAGTTGTTTTTATAGAATCGGTCACTATAATCACCATGATCATCATAATGGCAAGTGCTGTGCCTATGATTGTAATAATGCTGATAAACTTATTTTGCTTCAGCATTTCAATAGCTTGTTTGAGGTAGGTTTTATACATGATTTTAATTTGTATTATTGGTTATGTAGTGCTTCTGCAGGATTGATAAGAGTTGTACGATAAGCGGGGTACCATGTTCCGATGAGAATGATACATGCCAATATGATATATGTGATAAAAATACTGGAAATGAAACGGATAGGGGTAAATTCCACCCAATCTACATGAACCAGTTCAAAAAGTCCAAAGTTGAACGCTATGAAAATAACCGGTACCATTACTACGGTCAACAACAATAACCCTTCTGCGATAACCAATAGTTGTAAATCTGTCCGACGGGATCCCAAGGCTATGCGTAACCCCAATTCGCTCCTTCGTTGCTGAGTTCGTAAGCCAAATACACCTGATATTCCCAGAAATATGTTGATCAATAAAAACTCCAAAAGAAAGGTTCTTACGAATATGGTACTTTCTTCGGGTCCTATAGCACCTTTCCGAATGTAAGACGTCGGGCGTACATCCATCAGATAAATATTACCTATCATTACCTTACTTCCCATATCCTTGATGAAAGTATCGATAAAGTCGTGATCCATGTTAGGTTTCACCCTTATACACAATTCTATTTGTGACAGGTTATCCGGATTCACCGTCTTAGCAATTTCATCCTCTGATAATAAGGTATAAAATGAAAGATTAGCCTTAAAATATTCTGTCCATCTAACCGGAATATACTGTGCTGTTATCTGTTTTTCCGGACCATTTTCTCCTATTACTATAGTTTTACCGATTACATTATCATTTTCCACAAGTTCTGCTGCAGTATTCGAAGATATGATGATGGAATGCATATTTAATGCTTGTTTTAAATCTTTTCTGTCAATAGATTGAGTCTTAAATACGTCAAAAAATGATGGGGTAACCCTATATTCCTGAGCCGAAATACCGATCGTGTCACAAAGTAACTTTTTATAGAATATCTGGCTATATGGAGTTGCTGCATAAGGTTGTGAAGCAATGGATAGACTTACAGATTCTATTGCCGGATATTGCCGGATAATCTCCACTATAGACAATAAGTCTTCACCTGTGGTAGTTATTTTATCTGTAGGAGAAATATAATTGTCACTACCTTCTATACGCTCACTTAAATCGATACGGTATGTATTCTCTATATTATATCCCAAAGGGATATTCTTTATAGATTGTAGTATTCCCATATAGTCAACTATGTACCAAAGGCATACCGCAACAAACAATAGTTCGGACAGTATCCAGAAATTGTTTTTACGTTGATTGAATATTATTATAAATATTTGTTTCAGCATATTTATTCCTCCTTTAATGAGTCAACTATAGGCACAGACGATACTTTCCATGCAGGAATTCCGGCACATAGCAGGTTAATAATGAGACAAAAGATAAATGCCAGGAGAAATGTCGTAGGCGTGATAAATACTGCAGGATTAAAATCACCTTTAATATCTAAGCCGAAATAGTTATTTTGATTAAATCCATAATCACTGATAAAGTGAACTGTAATAAATGATAATAACAATCCTAAAGCGCTCCCGATAAGAGAGTATACCAATTGTTCACTTATGACTTGTCCCATTAGTGTCGTCTTTGTTGCTCCATAGGCCTTTCTAACACCTAATTCTGTTATTCTTTTTCTCATTCGTGACAGTGTAAGCCCTGACAAGTTGATTGCAGGCACTAATAACAGAATGAGAATCATTCCTATATCGGACAAATATGATCTTTTCATATCCGGATAACCGGCACCAAAGCGATGATCTTCTACATACCTGATATCCGGTTGACCATAGAATTCAACTTTATAATTGACTAAAGTCGTATTATAACGATCGACCTGTTGTTCTACTTCTTTACGTATAGCTTCGAAATCGTTGGGAGAATTAGCTATGATCTGGCATTTATACATGCCGGTTATACCTTCTGAATCCGAACTTTGGCTTTGTTGTACAGAGGTATAAGGTATCCATGCATGAGCATAGGTAGCAACAGTTATAGGAGAAAGATCTTCGACTATACCAGAGACTGTATATGTTATATAATTCAACTGCATTTGTTTTCCTATTATATTCTCTGCAGTACCGAAGATTGTACGAGCCAATTGTTTGCTTATAACTATCTTTTTTATTCCCGATTCAAACTCCTGTTTATTATACCCTTTTCCATCTGTGAATTTGAAATCAAATACTTTCCAGAAAATGTCGTCGGTATACAGAACATAGCACCTTTTCTGATTGCCTCCTCCGGGTAATGTTGCCAGATGTGAATGGATAAAAGACGATACAGTAACAGCTTCAGGTGTTTTCAGGGACTGAAAACATTCCCTGATTGTTTTTAACGACATAAAACCATTAACGACATGATCTTTAGTTTCCTTTTCTTTTACTCCAACCCACTTTACATATAGCGAGCGCGAACGGTTATTCTCAGGATCCAGATCCATCACTTTGGCCCGTATGGCAACTAATAATGATATGATAAGACCAATAGATAAGGCGACCCCTATAATGGATATAAATGCTGAATAAGGATTATCCTTAATCGTTCTTATTGCTTGTTTAAAATAACTTATTTTCATCGGTTATGCCTCTTGCAGGTTGTGCTCTACTGATTTTCTGTGCGGGATACAATACGCTTATCATAGGGAATAAATGTAGACAACGCAGATTTTATTATAATTTGAAGACTGATTTCTGGAAATACGATATATACAGATTTAATCCGATAATAAGAGCGATCTTACTCTACACGTCTTCCGTCAAAGAAACGGATGATGCGTTTTGTACTCTTGGCTATATGTTCATCATGGGTAACCATCACAATTGTTGTACCTTCATTGTTCAATTCGAATAATAAGTCCATAATTTCCGTACCCATTTTACTATCCAGATTACCGGTAGGCTCATCGGCTAATATAATCTGAGGATTACCTATGATGGCACGGGCGATAGCAACACGCTGACATTGCCCTCCGGAAAGCTGTGATGGGAAATGCTTCATACGATGAGAAAGACCCACTTTTTCCAATACTTGCTTTGCTAATTCGCGGCGGCTGGTTTCGCCCGATTTACGATAAAGAAGGGGGAGCTCCACATTGTCAAGTACATTTAATGAATTTATCAAGTGGAAACTTTGAAAAACAAATCCTAGAGTTTTATTTCGGAACTCCGCCATTTCCTTATCTTTCATATTATTGGTTTCTGTACCATTGATGAGAATTTTTCCTTCATTGGCTACGTCGAGCAATCCCATGATGTTAAGCATCGTACTCTTTCCACAACCCGAAGGCCCCATTACTGAAAGAAAGTCGCCTTTTTCTACCTCCAGATTTACATTTTCCAATGCTACAGTTTCAACTTCCTTTGTTCGGTATATCTTTGTAATACCTTGTAAATTGATGATTGACATAGTGCTAAATATTTGTTAATGATTTATTACTACTAATTTATTTTTAGAGTTTGTTTATTTTTATATTGATTCATATCAGATATAATCACTTGTTCGCCGACATTAAGTCCACTTGTAACTTCTACATATTCGAAGCTGCTTTCGCCTAATTTTATTTTTCGTTTTTCGGCATTACCATCTTTGACTACCCATAATTCGTATTCTCCGGGGCCAATGTAGTAGGAGGAGTTAGGTATGCGTACAACATCATCCTGTATACCATGAGTTACATATACATCCGTTTTCAGTCCACTTCTGAGTCTTGAATTACCTGCATCTTTGAGCATTACGGTAAAGTTTATAACTCCATTTTTTACAGAAGGGGTGATATTGACAACAGTGCCATCCAATTGCATCTGTCCGATTTTGATAATAGCCTTTGCACCAGAGCTTAATTTTTCGGCATAACTATCGGCTATTTCTGCCAATACTTTGTAGTGGCTTAAATCTGATACAATGGCAATCTGCGTACCTGCCGATACCTGAGATCCTATCTGATTATTTACATAAGTAAGGGTTGCTTTTTGTGGAGATAAAATCCGGGCATCTTTTAATAGACGTGCGCTCTCTGCCAGTGATTTTTCGAAAATGCTCAGTTCCAGTTCTTTTACTTTAACTTCTGCTGCCGCATTTTTCTTTTCATTATTTATCTGCTGTCTCAACTGTTGTAATTCGAGTTTTGCTACTTCAAAATTTAGGGCAACTTGCCGAACTTTATCGGAAGTACTCGCACCTATACTATCCAGATATTTCTCATTTTTCAGTTCTGTTTGTAGTTGCCTCATTTTCATATCTTTTACCTCTAGTTGCATCTGTAGGTCAGAAAGTGAATTATCCAGGCCGACTTGAGATTGAATGAGTTTGCTTCTCATCATTTCTTTTTCGTCCAGTTTTTGTTTATAGTCAGTTTCTATTGAGGCTAGTTCCAGTTTTAGTATAGGTTCCTCGGCACCGACTGAGTCTCCGGCTTCTTTGTAAACCTCCAGAATACGGCTATTGATAGGAGAAACAATAATTTCTTCAGTTAGAGGAATAATCTTGCCTGAGGCATTTACAGTTATCTCAATTGTACCTCTGTCAGCTGTTCCCAATAGTATATTTTTTTGAGATATGGAACTTTGTAGAAAATTAAGAATAAATACAATAGCTATTACTATTACAAGCAGAATAGATCCGTATTTAATTATTTGTTTTCGTTTTTGTTTTTGTTTTTGTTGTATACTCAAAGGTATTTCCCTATCCATATTTAATTATTTAATAGTTTACATGATATATACCAAGTCGTATGCCATATATATAAATGTCATATTATGAATTATTTATGTATCTTATCTAATGTCCGATATCGGACACTTTGTACGAAAATAAATTCTTCTCTATATTCAAGTTGGAAAGGATTCTGGAATTCATATTATTTTATTTTGTCATCCTGAGGAACGACGGATCTCTTCGCTTTTTTTCTTGATAAACGAGTCGAGATGCTTCCTTCGTCAGCATGACAACTATCTATAACTTTATGTATAAAGTTTATCTTATTGTACGATCTTTTACACAATGAGATAGTGGATAAAGTAACAATCTAAAACAGGCTAAAAGTTGTTACTTTTGTCACCTTTTTGTGATATGTAAATTTTAATTTTCTTATTATCAATATATTATTGAGATTTGTAGAAAGTGTATTATTTGTCTATTTTGTTACTTTTTTGATAGAACGAACGAAGAAAGTTGTTAAAAGGATTGACCAAACTTAAGTAAATTAGAACATGCGACTTTCTGATAAAAAGTGTATATTTGAAGAGAAAACAGATCTGAATTAATGTATTCTCTATTATAATACTTAGATAGATGATAATTAGAGCTTTAAAATATACACGTTATGCAGGTGAGCCCCGCGAATGGAGTATTGTCGGAAAAGATGATGATTTTGCTTATTTTGATAATATCAATTTATTGATAGGGAAAAATGCATCGGGAAAGAGTCGGACGTTGAATGTTATTCGCGAAATAGCAAACCTGTTATCTGGGAGGATAAATCTGAAACAGGCGTTTAGTCCAAGTGAGTTCTTTGAATTATTGTTCACGGAAGGAGAGTCTTCATATAAGTATATTCTGTCATTTAAAGACAGAGTTGTAACTGATGAAATACTAACTATTAATGGTAAGGTTTTATTGGATCGGAATAAGAAGATACTTATAAGTTCTGATAATAATGTATCATTTGAAACCAAAGATTATGAACTTGTGATCACTTCGGATAATGCAGAAGGAAAACCATATTTTGACAGTTTTATCTTATGGGGGCAATCATTAAAGAATTATCTTTTTGCTAATCAGTTGGAAAAGAATCGATTGGTTAAAGATTATACTCAGATTGACGGAGACGATCAGGATATTGATGATCCGGATGTTCTCATTTATACCTTCCATAAGGGTAGAGAAGAATTTGGTGAAGAATTTATATCAGACATAATTTCCGGAATGCAAGACTTAGGCTACTATGTTTCAGATATCGATATTCAGGAGACTGACGGCTGGTATGGCCTTTTCATTGAGGAAGAGGGCGAATATACAGTGTCGCAACGTGAGATGTCACAGGGGATGTTCAGAGCCTTATCTCTTTTTATTATGCTAGGTTACGCCCGATTGAGTAATATGTCGTTCTGTTTACTTATTGATGATATGGGAGAAGGGCTTGATTTTGATAGTTCGAAGAAAATGATGGATATCGTTATCAAAAAAGTAAGCAATTCGAATATGCAATTCTTTATGACTACCAATGACAGGCATATCATGAATCAGATACCTCTTCGTTACTGGTCTGTTATTGACCGTAAATATAATAAATCGATATTCTATGATTATTCTAACTCGAAAGACACATTCGAAGACTTTAAATATACGGGACTTAACAACTTTGATTTCCTGACCACAGACTTTTACCGTAAAGGGTTTGGCATAATGGATGAAGATAACTATTGATGAAAAGGATAGCTTTTTTTGTTGAAGGACAGACTGAGCAGATTTTTGTAAATCGCTTGATAAAAGAAATCCTCGGTTCGTCACAGGTAAATATAATCCAAAAACAGTTTAGGGGAGGGACAAATATTCCGAAGCAGGAGATTGTTCGTAACTCTTCTTTTTCGCGCAATCCTCTGTATGAGATTTTAATATTCGATTGTGGCTCAGATAATAGGGTGAAATCTGAGATTCTGGAGAATATATCCAGCCTGAGAAGTAAGGGATATGAAATGATTGTAGGTTTACGAGATCTGTATCCAATCCCGATAGATGACCTGGAAAGGCTGGAAAAAGGATTGCGTTATTTGCCTCATCACCTGAAAAATGATGCCCCTTATTTTGATATCGTGATAGCTGTTCACGAAATAGAGGCCTGGTTTATGGCAGAGACCAATCACTTCAAGAAAATAGATAAACGGCTTACCGGGCGATTCATAAAAGAAAGACTAGGCTTTGATCCTTACATAACAGATTCTGAGTCGAGGACTCACCCGGCAAAGGATTTAGATAATATATACAGGCTTGTTGGCAAATCATATACAAAGAAATATAACACAACTATACGGGTAGTTAACAAACTTGATTTCAATAATATCCGTCAGCAATTGCGCTATGATATACCTTCGCTCAATAAACTATTGAAAGTGGTAGAAAATTTCAAAGGTAAAAAGTAATATCTGTCAATGGTTATATACCAATTTCACATTATCTACCCAAAGGCGGCTGTCGGTATTTCCTATGTAAGCGCCCCCATTACTGGATGAAAATTGTAGGACTATGTGTGTAATATCTTCGTTTTCATTAGCCCAGCCTATTTCTTGTATTGGTACCATTTTACCTTTACTATTTCGGGTATAATACGCATTGTCCCCGCTTTTGAGGTCCATATACGAACGGTAGTAAGCCTGCTTAGATATATCACCGTAATGTATTGATAAACGATGTTTGTTTTGCCAGGCTTCGACTGTTTTATCAAAACGTTCCCATGCTGTGGCAACCCGTGTTGCAAATACATTCCCGTCGGCATCTTCCCATCTATGTTGTAATAACAATTGAGTTTCAGCCATATCTTTTTCCTGTAGTTGCGATTGCTTACTGAATCCTGTAGCCTTTATGCATAGTCCTCCGGTTACGACCTTATAGTCATATTCCAATGCATTGGGTCGTTGAGTAAATGGAATACCCGTAACCAGTTTGCTCTGAGGGTCGCTTGTCCCTGTGATAGGCTCAACCATTTCACCAAGAAAGATGGTACCACTTGCTAATACCTTAATACTAAAAAGACCTAATACTTTACACTCTTCTATACGTGTTTCTAAACGAGCACAATAGCCGTTGTCCCTCTTTTCAGGAAAAACCGTAACACTGGTTTTTGTTACTCCTTTAACTTTTGCCAGCACAGAAGATACGGCCCATGGGGATTTTGTATTCTTGTACGGTTTGTCAATCAGTGTATCTCCGGATGCTATTTCATATAGATATTTCGTGTTACCTCCGATCACTCTCGATTCTGATATTTTGCGAACCATCCATTGGTTCATATCTCCGAACTGGATAGGAGCTACTGTTTCTTTTTGCGAATATGAGTACAATGATGATAGAAACATAAACATCAATAATATCTGTTTTTTCTCAAACTTTATCATAATATTTATATTTAGTGGTATATCTTTCGTTTCTCAATCATAATCTTATCTTCTTCCTTCAAGTTAGCATTATAAAAGAACACGGGATTATCATGATCTCCCAAGTACATCCTTTTCGCTATTTTAAAAGAAGGGTTTACTAAAGATAAGTCCGATTGTAAATAATTTGTTTTAACTGAAGCAATATCCAATAATGTGTGGAATATAGCATTCGTAGAAACCGGTTTCAATTTATTGGCTTTAGCAGCTTCATATTTTTGTTGGAAATTCATTTGATAATTTGAAGAGAACCAGACAAGCATAGGAATCCTTAACTGATAGAAAGTAGGATTTGGTGATGCATGTAAAAATCTCATTCTATCATCATCCAGTATATCTTCTCCGTGATCTGATGCAAAAAGCATAGAAGAACATGAACCAGAATTATTTAGGATGTCTGTAATACGGGAAAGAAAATCATCAGTATATAAGATTGTATTGTCATATGCATTTACAAGCTTCTCTTTCTCCTTCCTTGTTATTTCTTTTACATTATCAGGCTTAAATTTCGAGAAACCTTTTGGGTAACGTTCTTCATAGTTGAAGTGAGAGCCATATGTATGTAATATAATAAATAGATTCCCCGATATGGAATCTATGCAGTGATCAAGAAGTGGGAGCAGGGCATCATCATAATTATCTATAATTTTTCCATCATCTTTAGGTGAACGGATATTCCGATAATAATCAGCATCTTCTGCAAAGTATTGAGTAAAAGTGTTGTTCGCACCTTGATTTGATAAAAATATAGTAGTGAAGCCTACCTCTTTAAATGCTTCAATAATACTCTTTTGTTCATATATTATATTGTAATTCTCTGCTGATGCTGCTGACATCATTATTGACACGCTCTTATGTGTAGTATTAGACTGGGTTATGGCATCATTAAAGAATACCAACCCTTCTTTTTGCTTCAGTAGAGGAGTTGTTTCCCGTTCATACCCATACAGGCTCCAATTTTCGGCCCGGCTGGTTTCCCCTATAACCAATGTGTATATTTCTCTCTGCTTAGCGATAGTATCCTTTCTGGCCTCGAAAGTAAAGTCCTTTGATGTTACTGGGTAAAGCCTGCTTTTATGCCATTTGTTAATTGCAAAATTCAGATTGTAAAAAACATTTACGGGATACACATTTTCATGGAAGGTATATCTGTCTGTATTATTATCTTTAGATAATAATGATAATATGTAAGAAGCAATTATTAATATTCCTCCCATTACAACAAGCTTCTTCCTTAAAGTATTTTCAAGATAGGTTTTATACTTCATCTGGTAAATAGCAATAACAGTGGTTGGTATATATAATATACAAACAAATATGATGGATGGCCACAGACTATTAAGCAACTCGCCTGCTTCCGACGGATTTGTTGTCACCACATTGAGAAACATGTCGACAGCAATGACATCTTCACCAAAGAGATAGAATACTACCAGCTGGAAAGCATGTATTATAAGAAGAGGAAATAATATAAGTTGTATGAGTCCCGTATTCCTCATCAAAGAGAAGAGTATAATATACAATCCTAATGGAAAAGTAATAAGAATGATTTTTCCATATATATTTATTGGCTCTGTGAATATTAAAAAAATACTGGGGATCATATTTAATATAATATAGAACCAGATTAGCTTTGACGGGGAATCCAGGAAAGTATTTATATATTTTTTCAGTGTATCTATCATCATCTCAGAATGCCTCATTTATATTAAAATAGAATGCTGTCTGCCCTTTACCAATACCATAGTCGAGACGTACATTTACCCTGTTCTTAAATTCCCAACGATATCCTACTCCAAATGTAGGTAGAGTGTGTTTCCATTTAAACTCATCAAAATCGGGGAATATATTTCCAGCTCCTGCCCATAGTGCAATACCACTTCTTCTATATACTTTTTGCCGGAGTTCCACCTGCGTTTGCAACAATTTCTTGTCCCTATATTGCCCTTTATAGTAACCTCTCATTTGATAAGAACTACCTAGTAACGTTACCATACTCCATGGTACATTTCCGTTATTAAAAGTTCCCTGAAAATCAAAAGCAAGTATGCCGCCTTTCCATACCGGAGTATAATATCTGGCAACAACTTCTGTTCTGTTGAAATTGCTGGAACTGCCTAAAAATTCAGGATAAAAGTTTTGTTCTAATTTTAAATAAAGGCCGTGATATGGGTTTGGAATAAAGTCTCTTGAGTCATATGAAATAATAATACCTCCTCCTATAGCAGTATTATTCCTTCGAGCTCCGTCAAGAAAAGTTATATCCCTGAATTTATCACCTCTTACATGCTGTCCCATACCTGTGATACCGATGTAAGTGTGGTCAGCCAGTTTCTTTAGGAAGTCGACTTTTATTTGTATCTCCTTTTTGGTATATTTAGAATAGTTATCCTCATTCCTCCCGTTATCGTATCCTATTCCCCAATACTTGCTAGGCATTGACGAAAAGAACATATCCATATCTAATCTGTAATTATCTTTAGGAAATATCGTATTACCCCCTATGCCCAGCATGTAAAATCCGGATGTGGTAAAGTCTCCGTAAATAGAAACATTAGAGGGAGAAATGCTCAAATCGGTACTATCTATTCTGTATAGCCCTGAAGCCACCAATCCTAAACCCAACTTAGTATCGCTGGAATAATGTGGCCCTCCGATAAATGAGATATCAAAGCGTTTATCGTTATTCACTTCATTTGATTTCTCAAAGTATTCGTATACCTTCTTTATCAGGTTCTTCTTCTCTCCAGTCTTCGTGGAGTCTGTCTGGCTATAGCAAATAATATTGCTTCCTAGCGCAAGAAATAACAGGATATATGTGATGCGATTGTTCATTCTTTATTGGCATTGTTCAAAGATAACAACAGGAATGAACATTCGTTCACTTTCAATAATTGGTAGGTAACATTCTTTAGTATCTTTTTAGTTAAATTCACTGATTATTCACTAACGTGATCTCGACAATCTCCGGTTTGGCAAAAAAGCGAAAGGGTACTCCACCCATACCAATACCAGATGTGACATAGAGTTTGGTATTTCCTTTCTCTTTCCATCCATATCTGTATTTTTGACCTGTTTGCAGATATTCGGGGTGTCCTGTACTGGGCATGACAGGAGCCCATAGACCAAATAGGGTTATTTGTCCGGCATGTGTATGTCCCGATAACATCAGATCAATATTGTCTGAATCCATCATTTCCATATAATCAGGATTATGGGACAATAGTATACAAAAATTGTCTGGTTTCACATCTTTTGTTGTATTTTCCAATATTTGTGTATCTTCCCAGAATTCACCTACGCCACCAATTTTTATACTATCATTACCTTGTTTTATCCAGTATGACTGATTATCACATACATTGAAACCGCAGTTGATCAAACCTTGTTGTATAAGTTTTGGATCTTCCCAATAATCATGGTTACCCAAAACAGAATATACACCATACGTACTTTTCAGTTTACTTATTTCTTCGAAAAAGGGTTTTGAATATTCAGCATCCTTCCGTGTATTATCGCCTCCTAGTATTATAATATCAGGATTTCGTTCGTTGATTCTATCAACAAGCTGGGCAACATCTTCTCCTGCAAAATACTTGTCCGTATGTATATCAGAAATAAAAATAATTTTCTTTCCAATAAACGCATCCGGTATATCTTTACTCGAAAATGTCAGTTCTTTTAATTGTATATTTCTGGCTTCGGTATATCCGTACAATAGGCAGGCACAAGCAGTTAAAATAGTTGCAAGTGCAATGCCCGACAGATACTTCCTCTTTTTAGCCATTTCTATAATTATTGTCGTAGTCTTGTATCGAACGGCGTATTACCTCATGCGCCATCTTCACATCGTATATACCTGTAAGTATACAACGGGGAGATTTATCATTCGGCAAATCCTTGTATGTTGTAAAATAGTGTTTCAATCTGTCAATAACCATTGATGGTACATCTGTAATATCTTTGTATGAGCCGTAGATGGCATCATTTTCTAATACAGCGATGAGTTTATCATCAGCTTTATTATGGTCTAAAAGACGAAATCCGCCAATAGGCCGTGCTTTAACGATGATGTCACCATGTGTAATGTCTTTTTCGGTAAGTACACATATGTCAACGGGGTCATTGTCCCCCTCTATATCTGTTCTTCCTAATTCTCTGTTCGTAAGTTCAGCTACAAGCTTATCACTATATGTTTGAGGGATGAACCCGTAAAGAGCTGGAATTATATTCGAATATTTTTGAGGCCTATCGATGCTTAGATAGCCGGTTTCTTTATCCACTTCGTATTTTACCGTATCAGTAGGTACAATTTCTATAAAACATGTAACTACTTGTGGGGCATTGTTTCCGGCATTTATTCCATGCCATGGATGAGCTTTAAACTTTTGGTCATTCATCATTTTTACTCTAAAACTTGTGTTATATTAATCACCTGCAAATTTACATGAATATTTCCGTATCTCCTACTGTTACCCAATATTTGGGAAATTAGCTCTGTGAATCTGAGAATTTCCACATGAATTTTATTTTACATTCATTAACTATATTTGGTTAAAAAGTGACAAAAGTGACACTTTTATCATATATTTCAAGTGTTACTTTTTTATATTTCAGTCATCTTTGGTAATAATATTTTACAACTATCATATAATAGATAAATTTTGAAAACTTTTCAGGAGTTTGCTCTAAGCTAAATAGTTTGATTCGTGAACTTTTCATTATCTTTGTGTTCAAAATTTTAGAACACAATTTCATGAGCGAAAACAAACAAAGGTTGCTCGATGAGCGTTATATGAGGATGGCTGCTATTTGGGCAGAAAATTCATATTGTAAACGCAGAAAAGTAGGTGCACTCATTGTTAAGGATAAAATGATAATATCTGATGGTTATAATGGTACCCCCTCAGGATTTGAAAACGTATGTGAAGATGAAAACAATGAGACAAAACCCTATGTTTTACATGCCGAAGCAAACGCAATTACGAAGGTAGCTTGTTCGCATAACAGTAGTCTGGGTGCAACAATGTATGTAACTACTTCCCCATGTATAGAGTGTGCTAAGCTGATTATTCAGGCAGGAATCAAACGGGTTGTTTATAATCAGAAATACAGACGTACAGATGGTGCTTCTTTGCTCGAACGGGCAGGCGTAGAAGTCGTATATATTGATATAGAAACAAATACAGAGGAATCAGAAGAAGTAAATGGAAGGTGAAAAAGAATTAAACAAGGACGAGGAAAGAACAGCAGAATATCCTTCTAATCCGAACAGGTATACTGCTACACCCAAAAAAACGAATAAAGGAATATTTATCTGGTTACCTTTATGTATTGCTATCAGCATAGCTATTGGTATCTTTATAGGGAATGCGTTCTCTATATTCGGTTCCGGGGCTCATTGGTTTAGCAAAGGAAATAATAAACTGGAAACAGTATTTGAATACATTAATAAGGCTTATGTAGATACTGTCAATGTAAATGATCTGGTTGAAAATGCTATACCTTCTATCTTAGCAGGATTAGATCCGCATTCAGACTACATTTCAGCCGAGACTATGTCCCGGAAAGGAGATGAGTTAGAAGGGCATTTTAGCGGTATCGGAGTCGAATTCCTGATACTGAACGATACGCTTACTATCGTGAATGCTATACCGGGAGGCTCTTCCGAAGCTGTTGGTATAATGCCCGGCGACAGGGTTATTTATGTAAATGATACATTGTTCTCTGGAAAACAGATAAATGAAAATACAGTGTACAGTACACTGAAAGGTCCAAAAGGCACTCAGATAAAACTAGGAGTGAGAAGACCCGGCAAGGCGGAGATTATTCCATTTCTTGTTACACGTGCAGATGTTCCGGTAAGAAGCGTTGATGCTTCTTATATGGTAGACGATAAGATTGGATATATCAAAGTTAGCAAATTCGGTAGTCCGACATATAATGAGTTTATAACGGCTATAGCTAAGCTTAAAAGTCAAAATTGCGAGTCGTTTATTATTGACCTCCAACAGAATACCGGTGGTTATATGGAGGCTGCTATTATGATGGTCAATGAATTCCTTTCGAGTGGAAACCTGATTGTATATACTGAAGGACGGGCTTACCCGAGAGAAAATTATTATGCTGACAATTCGGGAACATGTAAGACCAGTCAGATAGTGGTACTGATGGATGAAGGCAGTGCTTCAGCCAGTGAGATTTTTGCAGGAGCTATACAGGATAATGACAGAGGACTAATTGTAGGACGCCGCTCATTTGGCAAAGGGTTAGTACAAACACAGTATAAATTCAATGACGGTTCTGCGCTTCGTCTTACTATTGCCCGTTATCACACACCTTCGGGCAGATGCATTCAAAAAGCTTACGAGAGAGGCGACCGTCAGAATTATAATATGGATATATACAACCGGTTTAACAGGGGTGAATTTGACAATAGGGATAGTATCAAATTAGATAACTTACCTTTATTCCATACCCTATCGGGAAGACCTGTATATGGAGATGATGGTATATTGGCTGATGTATTTATACCTCGCGACACGGCTGGTGTAAACTCTTATTATATAAGGGTTGCCAATAAAGGCTTATTAAGGGAATATAGCTACGTATTTACTGAAAAATACAGAGAAAAATTGACAGGCTATAAATCATGGCGCGAGGCTGCTAAATTTCTTTCTATACAGCCTTTAGTAGATAATCTGGTGGAATATGCCTATATAAAAGGAATTCGCCGTCAGCCATACTTGATTGAAGAATCGAGAAAACTATTACAAAATCAACTTGAAGCATTTATTATTCGTAACATATTTGGCGAAGATGCTTTCTACGAATTGTATCAGAGGGATGAAACAATGATAAAGGAGGCTATAAAGCTATTAAAAGCTGATAAGGCAAGTCCTGACGCAATAAAGAATGGACGTTACAAATAATATAATTTCAAAATAAGGGATAAGAATACAAAATCTTATCCCTTTCATTTTTTAAAGAAAAGATATTTTGATATTATAATTAAAGAAATGTATTTTTGTTCGATACTATTGTGACAGATATAAAAGTAGTAAGTCTGCGACCTTCATTAAACAGAATAAATGGCGAAAAATATATATCAGGAAAAAGAAAAGCTAAGAAAAGAAATCTCTTTACGTAAAAAAAATTATACTTCAGACGATTTATATAACCGTTCGGAAGAAGTATTGTCTGTTTTGGAGATAACAGGTGCCTTTCAGCAAGCTAAGGCAATATTTATATATAATAGCCTGGAGGATGAAGTGCAAACATATGACTTTATCCATAAATGGGGTAGTGAGAAGAATTTTTATTTGCCTGTAGTAACCGGAGATGAAATTGTATTCAGAGCTTGTGACTTCTCAACAAGTTTTCAGCAGTCTTCATACGGTATAATGGAGCCTGTTGGTGAAGATTTTACAGAATATAATAAAATCGATTTAATAATTGTACCCGGGGTAGCTTTCGACCGGAAAATGAACCGGATGGGGAGGGGAAAAGGATTTTATGATCGATTCTTGCCTAAAATATCTGCTCCTAAAATGGGCATATGTTTTGATTTTCAGCTTTTCGATACTATTCCAACCGATCCGAATGATGTAAAAATGGATTTCATCGTTTCTGAAAATGAATTAATTTGGAAATAACTATATCAAATCTTGATATGGTTATTATCGCAAATAATATCTAATAAATAAAAATACTATCTTTGCGACGTTAATAAGTAGCAGTAAGTATTTAATGATATATTTTAGAATCATAACAACTTATTGTTGTTCTGCTTACCAAAGTAATAAATAGGTCTGAGACCTTAGTTGTAATTTATTTAGTACATAAAAATATGTCTATAATAATCAAGGAAGTAAAGGAGGATGATAAAGCTTTGAAAAAAGCATTCGTTAAATTCCCTATAGATGTCCTATATAAAGATTCTCCTTATTATGTTCCCTCGCTAGTAATGGATGAGCTGGAAACTCTTAACCAAAAGAAAAATCCGGCATTTGATTTTTGCGAAAACCAATTATTTCTGGCATACAGAGATGGAAAAATAGTGGGTAGGATAGCAGCTATTATAAATCATGAAGCAAATAAAATATGGAATAAAAAACAAGGCCGTTTTGGTTTTGTTGATTTCATAGATGATAACGAAGTTGTGGATACTTTGTTTGCTGCTGCAGAAAACTGGATGAAGAATAAAGGCATGGATTCTATTATAGGGCCGATGGGTTTTACTGATCTGGATCATGAAGGATTGCTAATCAAAGGATATGATAAAGTATCTACTATGTCTACAACATATAGTTATCCATATTACCGGGAGCAGATAGAACGATTAGGCTTTGTAAAAGATGCCGACTGGAACGAATATCGTATTCCTGTGCCGGATTCTGTTCCTGAAAGACATCAGCGAATAGCTAATATGGTGATGCAACGATATGGATTGAAAGTTCTTAAATTTAAAAATTTGAAACAAATAACTCCATATGTAAATAAGTTATTTGAACTATTAAATGATGCTTACAAACCTTTATATGGATTTGCACCGTTAACACAAAGGCAAATAGACTATTATGTAAAAATGTATGTACCCTTGCTCCGTTGGGACTTGGTATCGATTATAATAAAAGTAGATACAGATGAAGTGGTCGGATTCGGTATTGGAATGCCAAGCCTTTCAGACGGGCTTATAAAATCACGCGGCAAATTGTTCCCGTTTGGATGGAGACATCTTCTGAAAGATCTGAAGAGTAAGAAAAATCCGGTTGTAGATCTGATGTTAATTGGAATCTCTCCTGAATATCAAGGAAAAGGTGTAAATGCAATCATCTTCAATGATTTTATACCATCTGCATACAAGTGTGGATTTCAGTTCGCCGAATCAAATCCTGAACTGGAAATGAACAATAAGGTAGCATCCCTCTGGGATGGTTTTAGTGCTGAGAATCATAAGATGCGTAGAGCTTATATTAAAAGTATAAAATAACTTCTATAAGAAATAAGTAAATGAAAAAGGATGGTGATAGTATTTTCACCATCCTTTTTGTATTATAATTCGTTTAATTATTTTAATATATTCTCCCATGGATAATGTAAACTCTTTTGGTTATCAGCTTGTTCTAAAAAAGTAGTTTATAGTGTTTATTAAAATAAGAAATTATGGAAGACAAGGAAATCAAAACAAATCAACAGGCATCTCAAGCAGAAAAATCTGAAGCACAACAAAAGATAGATAACCAATTGAAATCCGAACCATTTAAAGATATGCATCTTGAGTCGGGAGAGAAAATCAATGAATACGAAGAAGATTAACTAAAATATGGGTATATGCCAGCTAAAAGTGAGAAACAAAGACGATTGATGGGGGCGGCTCTCTCGTATAAGAGAGGAGAAAATAAAAATGCCAGTGATGAGATAAAGAAAGTTGCAAATGGCATGACTGAAAAGGAATTGGAAGATTTTGCTTCAAAACCAAAGTCTACAAAGAAAAAGAAATAAAAAAAACAGGCTATTAACGAATAGCCTGTTTTTTTATTTAGAAAATTATATCCTTACATATTTGTTTTCAAGAATTTTATAACCTTTTCATAAAGATAAGTACGGTTGGCAGCTCCTCTTATAGAATGATCTTTGTCTGTGAAAACGAACATATCGAATTGCTTATTAGCCTTAACCAAGGCAGCTGCATAATCCATTGTATTCTGAAAATGGACATTATCATCTGCAGAGCCATGAATCAGCAATAAACTACCTTGAAGTTTATTTGCAAGTAGGATAGGGGACCCCGCCTGATATCCGGCAGCATTCTGCTGCGGCGTGCGCATAAAACGTTCAGCGTATACTGTGTCATAGAATTTCCAGTCTGTAACGGGTGCTATAGCCACTCCGGCCTTAAATACGCCATTGCCACGGCTCATACTCATAAGTACATTATATCCCCCGTAGCTCCATCCCCAAATAGCAATTTTACTGCCGTCGATATATGGAAGAGAGGCAAAATGTCGGGCGGCAGCTGCCTGATCATCCGACTCATATATACCTAAGTTCATATAAGTACATTTACGGAAATCTTCGCCTCTGGCACCCGTTCCACGTCCATCCACACTAGCTACAATAAAACCCTGTGTTGTCAGATAATCAGTCCAGTCAATGCTATAGCTATCTTTTACTTCCTGTGAATTAGGCCCGCTATATTGCACCATTACCAATGGGTATTTCTGAGATGGGTTAAAATTAGCCGGTTTCATTATGTAGGCATTCAGGTCGCGTCCATCAGCAGATTTTACTGTGATAAATTCTTTTGTAGGAAGATTTAGTCCAGTTAATGAATTTTTCAGTCTTGCATTATCTTCTAATACCCGTAATTCTTTACCTGATGCGTCATGTACTGTAACTATTCTCGGTGTGGATATATTACTAAAATTATTGATATAATATTTGCCGTTATTGCTGAATGTAGCATTATTAGTGCCCTGCTTTGCCGACAGTTTTGTCTTTATGCCTTTTACCATGTCTACTTTATAGATAGCACGTTGTAGAGGGCTTTCTTCTGCCGCTTCATAAAATACTGTTTTTGAAATAGGATCAACGGCAAGAAGACTGGTTACATCATAATTACCGGAGGTTAGTTGTTTCTGCATAACACCTGTATTATCGTACAGATAAATATGAGTATAACCATCTTTTTCACTAACATAGGTGAATTGATTATCAAAGAATTTGATATAATCAAACAGTTCGGAATCTATATAACGATTGTTTTCCTCATGTAATATAGAGCGGCTCACAGACGATCTTCCGTTAGCCAGATATAGGTCAAACTTATTTTGTTCCCTGTTCAAAGCCATTATAGCCAGATCATCCCCTTTAGGAAGAAACTGGATACGCGGTATATATTCTGTGTTTGCAGGAATATTCATTTTCCTGATAGTTTTAGCATCTATATCAAATACGTTGCATGTTACTATCGAATTTTGCTCTCCGGCTTTAGGATATTTAAAAGAAAATGAAGAAGGATAAAGATTATTCGCATACATCTGCATTGAGTATTCGGGAACGTTTGTCTCATCAAAACGAACAAAGGCTAAGAGTCGCCCATCTTCAGAGAAGTCCATGAGGCTTGTTGTCGCGAATTCTTCTTCATATACCCAATCGGTTCCACCATTTATTATTTTACCCAATTCCCCATCTCTTGTTACTTGCGATTCTGTATCATAATCGAATTTGGCTAGCCAGATATTATTATTCGATACATATGCCAGCATCCGCCCATCGCGGGAAAAAGTAGGAATGGACTGTTTTTCTTTATTTTGAGTTAATTTGCGTATCAGATTGCGGCGAACATCGTAATAATAATAGTTCGCTTTATATGAATGTCGATAGATAGGTTCATGATCATTAAATACCAATAATCTTTTCTCATCAGGACTAATGACGAATCCCTGAAATGAACTGATAGTAGATTCCCTGGCCTTTTTCACATCGAATATCGTGTCGGTAGGTAAGCCTGTGCTATATGAGTATTTAATAATCATTGTGTAATTATTGTCTGCCTGAAAATAAGATTCACCATCAGCAGATGATACTACCGGCTGAACGCCCCGTGCATAGTATTTTCCCGAATTAATATCCATTAAATCTAATCGTTGCGCACTGGCTGTAGCAAAGAATAGCATGGCAAACAATAATCCTAAAATATTTTTCATATCCTTTCAATTTATTTTTGACAAATATATCAAATTTAGGCGGGAGTTTAAAGTTAGTATTAAAAATTAAGCTAAATCTAGTCCATACAGGCTTAGAAATACACAAAGCTGATTGTCATCCCGACAACCAGCTTTATTTAAAATGGAATTAACCATTTTGACTTCTTATTTACTTATATATAGCCGGTATTCACCCGGTTGTAATTTGATATTCTGTGTGGTACCAGTGAGATTTAATTTATTGCTGGAAAAATAATCTTCCCACTGGCCTGTTTTTCCGAAGTTGACTTCTTGCGCTAATTCCACTACATCAAAATTAGCAATAGCACATACATATCCACCTGATGACTTCAGAAGTATTTGCTTAAACTGATTCCTAACATCTGCAAGATAATCGCTGGTAGAAAATGCTGCGTTCGAATTGCGGAGTGTATTCATTTTTGAAAATACATCATAGAGAGCTTTTCTTTCCGTCACATCGTAATATTCCCAATGAGGCGGTTTCTTACCCAAACGATCATTATTGAGTTCTTCGTCATATCCTACTTCACCGAATTGCCATATCATTTTAGGTCCGGGAAACGACATCAGTATGACTGCAGCAGCTTCAGTACGTTTAAGTCCTGTTTTCAGATCGGTAACATTGTAGTTACCATATGTTTTACCCCATTTCTGATTCTTAAACATAATTCTCTCTTCATCATGACTTTCCATATAGGCTACTAAATTGGGTTTTGACCAGCCTCTTTCTTTATATGAAGTCCACGAAACATCTCCTTTTGGTCCATAATCTCCGGCTTCGGCTCCCCATCCCATAGTGGCTTCGTTATAGTTTTCAGTCATTTTGCCCCATAGCATAATTCCGTATTCGGCCAGTTCTTTCTCTTCTTCGTTATCAGAGAGATGTTCACAGATTAATACGGCATCAGGATTTCTTCTCTTTATTTCATTATAGATGCGTTTCAGATTTTTTATACGTGCGGCATCGTATGGTTCTCCCCAGCTACCAGCACCGGATGCCGGATATGATGTATTAGAAAAACCTTTTGTGAAATCGAAACGGAATCCGTCTACTTTATATTCCTTCATCCAATATGCGCAAACGCTATCCACAAATGCCTGGGTGTATTTACTTTCATGATTAAAGTCATACCCCCACTGTGCATCTGGGTTTGCGAAGTTCGATTTTTGATTATACCATGGATTATCGGCTGTAGGACTGTTGTTTGCATCCTGATACATTCTTACCATAGGACTCTGTCCATAACTATGATTCAGTACCATATCCATAATTACAGCGATACCGTTTGAGTGGCATGCATCAATAAAAGCTTTATAATCATTGGATGTGCCATAAGCTTTATCTGTTGCAAAATAGAATGAGGGATTATATCCCCAGCTGTTATTTGCCTCAAACTCATTAAAAGGCATTAACTCTATGGCGTTTATACCCAATTGCTTTAGACTATTAAGTTTCCCCTGAACGGCCTTTATGCTTCCATCAGTTGTAAAGTCACGGATGAGTATTTCATAAATAACCATACTTTCAGGTTTGTCTATTTTAAAGTTTGCTACTTTCCATGAATATGATGCTGGCGCTGTATTTACAACCATTGCTATTTCGGTTGTTTTGCCTGTAGGATAGGATATTAAGCTGGGATATATTGTGCTTGATATATCTTTATCATTCCACGGATCTGCTATTTTTGAGGCATAGGGATCTGCTATTTTTATAGAATTATCTATTAAGTATTGACAAACATATTCTTTTCCTTTTTCCAAATTTCCAATTTTTATCCAGAAACGATCCCCGTCTTTTTTCATCTTATATGAGTCTGAGACCTGCCAGTTGTTAAAATCACCAATAAGATGTACTGTTTCTTTCTTAGGTGCAAATAGTACGAAACCAAGTGAATCATCACTAATGATATTTATACCATCACGTAATTGTGCAGGTACTGTTCCAGGTTCCGGTATAGTGATGTTTGGAGTGGAATCATCACTGCAAGCTAAAAGTATAAAAAATAGAAATGGAAGAAATAATCGTAAAAATTTCATGGTTTTAAATTATTAGATTGATATAGATTTATCAACAGCAAAACTATGCTATTTATTTGAACCATTATTGCTTACAATTCTTATCTTGACTAAAAAAGATTGCAAACGATTGCACACTTTTTATTAAAAGCTTTCTTCTATTTTCTACGAAGGGGAATAGGCTTTAACCATGTGAGTACCCGCCATACCCACTCTACAGGTCCATAATAATGACGCTTCATCCACCAGTTACTATAGATGATCTGCACAGTATAGATAACTAAACCTAATAGCAGACATTGCACGAAGCTCAATTGTACTGCAAGATTAGCTCCAAATCCATAAAATAATGTTACTCCAATAAGAGACTGCATCATGTAATTGGTTACACTCATACGTCCAACCGGAGCTATATAGTCTAATCCTTTTTTGAAGCTTGTATTATAATATATTAGTATAAAGCAACATATGTACATCATCATCATACCCAGATTGGCATATGATTTGAATAATGTTGTACCTACCTGTAAAGCAAAACCATCTATTCCCAAATATGGAAGCAATGATACTACAGTATAAAATACAACGAAAACCAGAATACTAAAAGGAAGAGCTTTGCGGCTGTACCTTACCATCTTCTCCTCGCTTTTGTGGATACCATAACGTCCTATGAGCATGCCTGTTATGAATAAGCCAATAAGCTGTGGATAGCGAGCATTATTGAATACCCACAGTAATTTAGCTGCCTGCCCTTTCCATAAGTTAAATTCGAGAACATCGGTTAATGAACCATGTATGAAGATATTGGCACATTCTTTATATAACTGATCCATAAATATAACAGCACTACTTGGTTCATTTGGTTCATTACCACTCAATAATGAAATAAAGCTGATAATATCAGGAATCTGAAGAAATAATAGTATACCCAAAGCAACTAACCATTTAGTGGGTACCTTAAAGAGAGGAATAAGAAAGACTCCAAGGATTGCATATACTACGAAGAATTCACCCATATATATGATTCCATTGAGATAACCCAATACTAGCAATATTGTCAGCCGCCATAAAAATCGCAGACGGAAATCAACTCCTTTATCTGCTTGTGAATCCATTTGCATAAAGAAACTAAGGCCGAAAAGCAACGAGAAAATAGCATAGGCCTTACCTGCAAATAGGAAAGCTATAATTTCATATACTTTATTATCCACATTTTGCCAAAAAGGTGAAGTCAATTCCGGAATAAGCATTAGATCGAAATGTTCCATGCAGTGAAACATTAGAATACCAAATAATGCACCCCCCCGGAGAGCGTCAATAGAGTTGATACGTTTCTTGGGGGTCAAGTTTAATGTTTGATTCATGATAGTGTCACAGGCATTAATAGTTAGTTTCCGAGATTGCAAAAATAGACCATTCAGTCTGATAAAAGAGTGTAATTTCAAGTCATTTTAGTATAAAAACTAGTCATATGTGACATAACATTTATCGTTTCTAGAAAAAGATAACGATGGATAACTGTAATTTCTATTTACAGCGACTTATTATTCATAAGTTCCTCAAAAAAAGCATCCCGATAATAATTTCCTATCGCTATCTCATACTTCTTGATAAACACATCATTGTTATTGAACGAGTCTATCTGATTCTTATTCACTATATACGACCTGTTTATTCTTAGAAAAGTAACTTTGGGTAGAAGGTCGTGTATATTCTTCACGCTCATGCGTGTAATGATGCGTTGGTCTTCCAATTGGATGATGACGTAATCTTTTAGTCCTTCGATAAATAGAATATCTTTCAGATTTACCTTAAAAAAACGCCTGTCAGACTTAACAAAGATGCGTTCGTTTTCGACATTTTCAACACTTTTCTTATCTCCATCCAACAGTAGGGAGTGATAGGCCACCGCTTTCTCTACAGCTTTGCGGAACTTGGCTGTATCAATTGGTTTTACAAGATAATCAACCGCATCTACCTCGTAACTGTCGAGTGCATATTCAGAATAGGCAGTGGTAAATATTATCAACGTGTTTTTGTGAATGCTCCGTGCAAAGTCGATACCATTAATACCCGGCATTTTTATATCTAAAAAAATCAGGTCAACTAAATTATCTTTCATAAACCCACCGGCAGTCCGGGCATTTTCAAAAGTTCCTAACAGTTTTAGCCGGCTTATGCTATCTACCATTTTTTTGATTCCTTGACGGGCAATAGGTTCATCATCAACTATAATGCATCTCATATCTTAAATTCCAATGTTACGGTATATGTATCTTTTCCGTTGTGTAGATTTAATGTGTAATCTTTTCCAAACAGCAATTGTAATCGTTTTTTTATATTTTTCAATCCGATTCCGCCCTCTTTTTTTTCCTGAACTAATTTAGCTTTAGAGTTTTCGCACCTAAAATAGAGTTTCTCTCGTTTTCTTTGAAAAAAAATATGAATAAATGAATCGCTTTCGGGATTATGTTTTATGGCATTCTCAATAAAGGGAATAAATAGCAACGGAGGAATATTAACATTACAATCGCCTTCAGTGCTGATCGTATACTCAAACCTGTCGCGACGGGTCTTTTCAAGGCTGAGATAGTCGTTCAGAAAGGTTATGTCATCAGATAATCTTACTTCTCCATTGGCTTCTCCCTGGGTTTGATAACGTAGCAAATCATTAAGTGTTTGAAGTATATAGGTAGACTTTTCGGCATCGTCTGCTAAGATATTGGCATTATTAAGGGTATTGAAAAGAAAATGCGGATTGATCTGATTCTGTAGGTTAGCCAGTTCGATAGTTGTTGTTGCATTTTTTAGTTCGCTTATTTTCTGGTTGTTTTGGATATGGTATTTAAATAGCTGTATGGAGGTCATTCCAATATAAAAGACAAAAAATGCAACAAGAGCCGAAAACGATTCTAGCAATACTATGACAAACTGATTTTCAGAAGATATATCCTGCAAAGCTCCAACCGAAAAAAGCGTATTAAACCCGAAAACAAGTAGAAAGAGTGACAGAAGGTAGTACAAGGTTTTGCCTTTAATCAGCAGTTTCGGGACGAGTAAATACATGTTCAGGTATATGATAAAATTTACTTGTAAGCTGTAAATTAACCAAGCCAAGAATCTGCCTTGTACAACCTTATCCGGCTCATCCCAAAATATATTGATAGTGGTTGTAAGTATTACGATTTGTAATACCAAATGCCTGTAAAACTTATATTTAGGTTTCAGCAAAAAATCAGGGAATATGTCATTTATCTTTTTCAGCATCTTTCTAGGCAATATTTTACAACATCTCTGTTTCTGCTGCACTCCTTTTTGTAAAACATCTCCAACCTTTGCTCTTCTTCTGTGAAATCACAGCTCGTAAGATCGGTTCCCTGTACTTTACATTCGAAAGCAATTGTTGTATCAATAATATCGAATTTTAACTGCACGTCCGTAGGATGTTTTTCAAAAATTCGCTGTAATACAGGCATAAAGAGGAACGGGGCGATAAATATGTCTGCATTTCCTGTGACATTTATGCTATATGTGTATTTGTTTTTAGTACTAAGCCGATCCAATGACAGATAGTTATTTATGTGTTCAATGTCGGATTTTAGCAAAACCTTTTCCCGCATGCAGTCGTATAATCCATACCTTAAAATTTTACTCAACCTGAGTAATATAATTGGTACTTCCTTCGTATCGGTCTTTATTTTATCTATGACATAGTCGAGTGTGTCTGTTAGAAATTTGGGGTTGATCTGATTCTTTAATTTCTCTACGCTACTTTTCAGTTGTCTGTTTTGCAGATCGGTTATTTGTTGTGTATCGGTCGCCCATTGCCCAAAGAGTACCGATACCGAACTACTGGCAATACAAATCGCATAAATCATTAAATTTGAAATGGTATCCAATAACATGATACCATTAAATTTTCTATCTATGCCAATTCCAGTAAATATCTGTATTTCTATTGTACCTTTGATAAACAGGTATACTGAAATAATAACAAACAGACAAAGAAAATACTCTACATACTTGCGCTTTAATAGTATGTGACGAGTAAGAATAATTAAGTTGAAGTATACCAGAGCAGACAGTCCTATGACATTGATTGCTCCAAAAAAATAAAGAGTATTACTGCTGATAGAAGATATGTGTTCACCAAATACGATCAATGACTGGCCTATAGCAATAAAGGTGAATATAACGATCAGGAGTATATGTCTCCAAACTCTAAAATCAGGGCTTGTAAATAACTTATATAAGAAATCTTTCGTTTTATCTGTTGACATATGTCTGCAAACTTACAAATAAATTGTTAAAATTATTTGTGAGTTTACAGACATTCTCAATTAGGAGTCAAATAATTACCTATTGACTACTACAAAGATATATAGAACCTTATGTCTAACTATACTATTTTCTCGTCTTCCTCTATAGCAGTTTTTTCCACAATAGTATCCATCTTTAGTAGTTTGATAAGTATTGGCAGCCCCATTCCCTGTATGAGTAGCATCAGAATGACTACCAAAACTGTGAGGAAAATAATACTATTACGTTGATGAAATACCTCTCCGCTTGATAAAGTTACAGGTAATGCAATGGCGGTAGCTACAGAAACGATTCCACGCATACCAGACCAACCTATAATTAGAGCCTCTTTCCAACTGAGAGGCTCCATTTCTTTCGCTAAATTGTTATGCCTTACGGAGATTTTATGTTTCTTTTTATATTCGTCACTATTTATCACAGTGATTACTTTATCCATCTTAAACTTATGTCTGAAAACAATGATTATACGTATGATCATTGCCATCAAAAAAATAGCAATCGCACTTATTATAAGGGGAACGATAGAATCGGATGGTATCTCCCTTAATACCTGGAGAAATTCTAATCCTATCAGAATAAATATCAATCCACTAAATAAATATATAATTGTAGACCAAACAGATCTGGACTGCACTCTGGTGATATCCGAAAATATTTTATCTTTATGTACCCTTCCGGCTATCAGTATTCCCATAGTAACTACTGCTAAAACACCGGATACATGCAATTCTTCTGCAAATTGGTATGCTACAAACGGAAGCAATAAATTATAGCTTACGATAGCTGTACTATCCAGATTAACTTTCTTCAGCGTATATCCAAAAACAAAAGCCATAAAGAAACCGACCAGACAACCTCCAACTAGGGTTATAATAAATTCGAGCCCTGCTTCCCAGAATATAAAAGCGCCACCAGTAACAACCCCTAAAGCTACACGGTAGGCTGTAAGAGCAGACGCATCATTTATGAGGCTTTCACCTTCTAATATTGTATTGGTCCGATGAGACAAATTCAGACTTTTCGTAATACCTGAGGCTGCAACTGCATCTGGTGGTGATAAAATAGCCCCTATAACAAAAGCCATAGGCCAGGAAATATCAGGGATAAGGAATCTTACAACTATAGCAATTACAAGCATGGTTATAAATACCAAAGTTATTGCCATCATTGAAATAGTACGGATATTTACTTTAAAATCATGAAAATTTATATTTACAGCAGCATCATAGAGTAGGGGAGGTAGAAAAAGTAAAAATACGACATCCGGATCAATAGGTACATAATGGAAACCCGGCACAAATCCTACTATAATTCCCACAGCCATTAGTAATACCGGATATGGGACCTTTATTTTAGGAGCTATTGCAGACATTGCAATGGCTATAAAGAGAAGAAATATAATCACATAGTAATATTCCATATAGATTTAAATTGCTTTATTATTGCTATCTGTAAATAAAATGAATAAAAATAACAATAGAACAACTAGATTTACTATCTGGTTTATTCTTCCTTTAAAAATACTTGTATCAGAGCTTTTAAATAAAGAAGCCCCGCGCATTTGCACAAGGGCCCTTCAGCAACTATAATAAAAACACTAGACTTTAAGCTCACGCTAAAGTTATATCCTTATCCAAATATACATCCTGTATTGTGTTAATCAATTCAACACCTTCTTTCATTGATCGTTGGAATGCTTTACGTCCACAAATCAATCCCATACCTCCGGCACGTTTGTTTACAACTGCAGTGTAAACCGCATCTTTGAGATCTGATGCTCCATGAGATTCTCCTCCTGAATTAATAAGTCCTACACGTCCCATATAGCCGTTTGCAACCTGATAACGGCATAGATCAATAGGGTGATCACTCGATAATTCGGTGTACATACGCTCATCCCATTTTCCAAAATTAATAGCTTTAAATCCTCCATTATTAGTAGGAAGTTTCTGCTTTACAATATCTGCCTTAATAGTTACACCAATGTGATTTGCCTGAGATGACAGGTCAGCTGCACTGTGGTAGTCCACTCCATCTTTCTTGAAAGAGCTATTTCTTAAATAACACCATAGAATAGTAGCCATACCCAACTCATGAGCATATTCAAAAGCCTTGGCAATATCTACAATCTGCCTGCGGCTCTCTTCCGAACCAAAGTAGATTGTAGCACCGACTGCCGCTGCTCCCATATTCCAGGCTTCCTTGATTGTTCCAAACAGAACCTGGTCATATGAATTAGGGTACGTTAAAAGTTCATTATGATTAATTTTAACTACAAAAGGTATTTTGTGAGCATATTTACGTGCTACTGAGCCGAGAACACCATATGTAGAAGCTACAGCACTACAACCTGATTCAAGAGCCAGTTTAACGATGTTCTCAGAATCAAAGTAGATAGGGTTAGGAGCAAAAGATGCACCGGCTGTATGTTCTATATCCTGATCAACGGGCAAAATGGACAAATATCCGGTATCTGCTAATCTTCCATGACCAAACAATCTTTGCAAGCTATTTAATGTAGGTATATTTCTGTCCGAATCTATCCATACATTTTCAATCGCATTTGGTTCAGGTGCATGAATTAGTGATTTATCAATAGTTTTACTCACATGGCCAAGTAAATATTCGCTTTGGTCACCTAAAATTTTTGTAATTTTTGAACTAGCCATAATATTTTAATTTTATATTGAATTATGTATAATTTCCTTGTTTATTATTAGAACAAAGCTGGACGTTTTTAGTTTAGAAATAGCCATTCAATTACGCTATTCTACAAGAAATATTAACATATGGCACCGTTATATACTTTATCAAAATAACTGTAAACAGAAATTATTTCTTTATCTTTGCTTAACTCATTGTAAGGAAATTACTCTTTTTATATTAAATTAACTATATACAAAACATTATGTTACATGAATTTACGCTTTCGAGAGGAAGAGCGATGATCAATTTTACGTTAAAATATTGTGATACAAAGCAAAAACTTCTCAATAGCTACGGTTTTAGACGCGTGGTCGAATCATTTATAAAACAAGTACTTAAAAAGGATGAAGTTGTAATTTATGACTTCTATACAGAACACTTTGGCTCTGAAGATGAACTTGTCGATTCATTTATTGAAGTTTTTAAACTATTGACAGTATTTAATATTGATGAAGTTATTGCGGTTGATAATAAATACTCAAAATTCTTTGAGGATAAAGATTTATTTATTGAAGTTACTGAGTTACTTTTTGCATATTGGAAAAGATTAGAACGTTATACTATTGTAAGGAATAATCGTTTGGGTGAAGGACTGCAAAATGTACGATTCATCCAGGCTAATGATATGTTTAATGACCTCATATTATCTACAGGTCGTAGAATACAGGCTACTGTAAATGGCCGTGAGTCACGCATATTCCGCCAATCAACAGCAGGAGCAAATGCCGGCCTTACGCTCAACGATGTAAACTGGAACTGTCCGGTAGAATATAAAGGTCTAACTCCTATACCATTTATTAGCACAGTTGTTTTCCATCCGCCATATATCTCATATACAAAAAGAAACACCCGTGATGGAATTTTTCAGGAAAGTCCTCAGAACCCAATTAAAAATATCGTTCTGAATGAAGATGATTGGTTTGTATTTCCGGTAAAAGTAGGTAATCTGCTTACTTTTGTGTATTTCCATAAAGATTTTATGGTACACGGTGTCGGATTATCTAATTTGTTCGAATTAGCTACCGAAACAGAATATATAGGTAAAAAGCCGGATATGATTTATGTATTCGGATATCCTGACGGACATGAAGAAAAACGTACGTTCTATTATAAAGACAAGAAAAATGATATCCTTATCGGATATGCAAACTATTGTGATGATATAGACTATTTTGGTTATATGAAGAAAATGCTTCTTACATTACATAATGTGAAGCAAATAGAAAATAAGCGGCTACCTATCCATGGTGCAATGGTAAATATTGTGCTTCGTAATGGTAAAGAATCGAATATCATAATCGTTGGAGATAGTGGAGCCGGAAAATCGGAGAGTCTTGAAGCATTCCGTACATTAAATGAAAATTATATTCGTCATATGCGTGTGATCTTCGACGATATGGGATACCTGAAGAAAGAAGATGATGGTACTATCAAAGCTTATGGTACTGAGATTGGTGCTTTTGTTCGTGTAGATGACCTTGATCCTGCCTATGCATTTGCACAGCTTGACAGGGGCGTATATACAAATATGGATAAAGTAAATGCACGTGTGACAATTCCAATTTCTACATACGAGATTATTTCCAGAGGATATCCGATTGATTACTTCCTTTATGCAAATAACTATAATGAAGCTGATAAGAAAATCCTTATTTATGATGATTTGGATAAAGCAATTACTGTTTTTGAAGATGGGGCACGTAAGGCAAAAGGAACTACTACTGAAAAAGGTTTAGTGAAATCTTATTTTGCAAATCCTTTTGGACCAGTACAGGAAAGAACAGAAACTGAAAAACTTGTTCGTTCATATTTCAAAGACATGAAAAATGCCGGAATACAGATCGGTGAAATGCATACTTCACTAGCCATCGATGGTAAATCAAAAGATGGTCCGAGAGAGGCAGCTGAGGAGCTTTTCTCTTTGATTAATGAATAATAAATTATATATTTACAAAGCCTCTTGATTGATTTTCAGGGGCTTTGTGTATATTTTTTAATATTCAGAATCAAAACTAATCATGAAAAAACTGAAACTAGCCCTGTTTATTTTTATTAACGTATCCTGCTGTTTTCCACTACTTGGACAAAATTATCCTTTCCAAAATCCGAACTTGCCAATTGAAGAACGAGTCTCCGACTTAGTGTCAAAATTAACATTAGAAGAGAAGGTTTTGCAGATGTTAAATAATGCACCTGCAATAGAAAGATTAGGAATTCCATCTTATAATTGGTGGAATGAATGTCTACATGGTATAGGACGAACTGAATATAAAGTTACAGTTTTTCCTCAGGCTATAGGTATGGCTGCGGCGTGGGATAAGAACCTAATGAAAGATGTTGCAATAGCTATTTCGGATGAAGGAAGAGCTATTTATAATGATGCTTCTTCGAAAGGTAACCGTGCTATATATCACGGTTTAACATATTGGACGCCTAATGTTAATATATTTCGTGATCCCCGCTGGGGGCGTGGACAAGAAACATATGGAGAAGATCCGTTTCTTACAGGAACTTTAGGTAAATCATTTGTTATCGGCTTACAGGGTGATGATCCTAAATATCTAAAGGCTGCTGCTTGTGCAAAACACTATGCTGTTCATAGCGGTCCGGAAAATACACGCCACACATTTAACACATTTGTAACTACGTATGATTTGTGGGATACTTATCTTCCTGCTTTTCGCGACTTGGTAGAAGATGCAAATGTTGCAGGTGTGATGTGCGCATATAATGCATATAGCGGAGAACCTTGTTGTGGTAATGAGCAGCTTATGCAACAAATATTGAGAGAGAAATGGAATTTTACAGGATATGTAACATCCGACTGTGGTGCTATAGATGACTTTTATAGACATCATAAGACGCATCCAGATGCAAAATATGCTGCTGCTGATGCTGTATTCCATGGAACAGATATCGATTGTGGAAACGAAGCATACAAGGCGCTTGTAGATGCTGTAAACACCGGATTGATAAGCGAAGCACAAATTGACGTATCCTTAAAACGCTTATTTAATATCAGATTCAGGTTGGGTATGTTCGACCCGGCTGAGAATGTACAATATTCAAAACTGGGATTATCTGTTCTGGAATCTCAAAAGCATAAAGATCTCGCGCTGAAAATAACACGGGAGTCAATTGTATTATTAAAAAATGAAAACAACTTCCTGCCCTTGAGCAAGAAATTAAAGAAAGTAGCTGTTATTGGCCCTAATGCAAATAATGAAGTATCCGTATTGGGTAATTATAGCGGATTCCCGACTGAAATAGTAACACCTTATGAAGCTATCAAAGCTAAGCTTAAAAATGCTGAAGTAACATTTGAAAAAGGTATTGATTTTGTAGTGCCAACAGGCAATAGTAAGGACGAGATTACTGCTCTGGTTAAGCGATTAAAAGGAAATGATATTGTTGTTTTTGTGGGTGGTATATCTCCTGAACTGGAAGGGGAGGAGATGCCTGTAAATATAGAAGGATTTACCGGTGGTGACAGAACATCTATTAAACTGCCAAAAATACAAACAGACTTAATGAAGGCTCTTTCTGCTGAAAATATACCGACTGTATTTGTTATGATGACAGGTAGTGCTATTGCAACTGAATGGGAATCACAAAATATTCCGGCAATACTCAATGCTTGGTATGGCGGACAAGATGCAGGAACCGCTATTGCAGATGTTCTTTTTGGAGATTATAACCCATCCGGAAAATTGCCTGTTACATTCTATGAAAAAGATAGTGATCTTCCTGCATTCAATTCTTATGAGATGAAAAATCGCACATATCGTTATTTTGACGGGCAGGTTCTTTATCCTTTCGGATATGGATTGAGTTATACAAAATTTGAATATGCTCCGATACAAATGCCATCAAGTGTGAAAGCTGGTGATAATGTAAAGGTATCTGTGAATGTAAAAAATGCGGGTAAGACTGAGGGCGAAGAAGTTGTACAACTTTACATCTCTTATCCTGATAGTAAGGGGCAAATACCTTTACAAGCATTAAAAGGCTTTGAAAGAATATCTCTGAAAGCTGGTGAAAGTAAGAATGTAGAATTTAACTTATCACCTAGAGAATTAGGACTTGTTGATGACAATGGTACATTGAAAATTAGTGCTGGTAAAAGAAAAATAACTATTGGCGGAACTTCTCCTTCAAAAACTAATGCAAAACAATTACCGATAGTTGATAAAACCTTTGAAATCATAGGTAATGACTTCATCATTGATTAAATGATTTAATATAATCCATAAAAAAGCCCGCAATATTTTGCGGGCTTTTACTTTTATCACAAGACATGTTTTGTCCTTTACTCTTTTTTATCTTTTCCTTTAGGTGTCCCTTTTGATGAATTTTTTTCATCTTCAACAGTAGGGGCTAAAGGTATTGTCACTCCTGCACTCTCTGCGTCGCCTTTCAGATATGAAGGAAGAGCCATGCCCGCCATATTGAATAAATCATTCAATGGTGGTACAGACTTCATCAGACCCGATACAAAGTTAGCAGTTGTGGTATTGCCATTCGTATTACTTCCCGGAGAATCCCAAACTGTAATCTTATCGATCTTAAGGTTTTTGATTGCTTCAACCTGCGTTTTAACCAATTCGGGTAATTTTTCAATCAATAATAATTGGTATGCGGCAACAGGATCACCTCCGGCGGCATTAACAACACCTTTGTAACCTTCAGCTTGTTTTGATAGTATTTCGAATAAACCGCGGGCTTCTGCATCCATTTTAGCGAATATAGCATCAGCTTCACCTTTAGCCTGTTCTCTTACTCGTTCCGCAACTGCCTGAGCTTCGATTATCATCTTTTGTTTTTCTATTTCGGCAGGAACTACCACGTTGGCAATCTGTGTAGAGCGTTCTCTTTCCGAACGGGCCAACTCGGCTTTTTGTTCTGCTACATAAGCTTCTTCGAGAGCCTTAGCTTGTTGCACCTTCTCTGCAGCTACAGCCAGTCTTGCGGCTTCTGCTTCTTTCTCGCGGCGTAAGGCATCCGATCCGGCAATTTCTATCTTCGCCGTATTTTCTCCTTTTACTGCTATCGCATTTGCTTCTGCAGTTTTTACACGTGTATCTCTGTCTGCTTCGGCTTTACCAATAGATTCGTCTCTGAATGCACCAGCTATGCTAACTTCTTTGTCTTTTTGTGCCATAGCAATAGAAACATCTCTATCTCTATGAGTTTCGGCAATCTGAACATCCCGCATTCTGTCTGCTACAGCTTTTCCTGTTTCTCCTATTTTCTCTTGTTCTGCAACACTTACTTTGGCCTCATTTATAGCTTTTGCAGCTGCTTCTTTACCTAGTGCTTCTATATAACCTGATTCATCATTAATGTCGGTTACATTTACATTTATCAGTTTTAAACCGATTTTACGTAACTCTGTATCAACATTCTTAGATATGTTATCCAGAAATTTATCCCTGTCCGAATTAATCTCTTCAATCATCATGGTGGCAATTACCAGACGTAATTGACCAAAAAGAATATCCTTTGCTAACTCTTGTATCTGAGAAGTAGTTAATCCTAACAATCTTTCAGCTGCATTATTCATATTCTCTTTTTCGGTAGAAATGGCTATTGTAAAGCGACATGGTACATCTACACGAATATTTTGCTTACTCAAAGCACTTGTGAGGTTTGCTTCAATCGATATCGGCTTCAGATCCAGGTATGCAAAATCCTGAATAACCGGGATAATAAAAGCTCCACCACCATGAATACATTTGGCTGATGTGCCTCCCGTTTTTCCATATACAACTAGTATCTTGTCAGATGGGCATCGCTTATATCTCGATACCATCGTCATAACAAGAACAAAAAGAACAACGATCAGTGCTATAAAAAGAACACTGTATCCTTCAAATAATCCTTCCATAATTTCTATATCTTAATTTTAATTAGTTTATAAACTCAAAGGTGTTACTACCAGAATATCCCCTTCTATTCCTATAACCTTTACCAGTGTTCCATTCTTTATCTCCGCCATATCAGCGGTTATGGCAGATAGTTCGTGTGTAGAGCCTTTTACACTGATGAAGATTTTGCCTTTTCCACTTTTGGCTGCCGGTATAGTGAGGTATACATCTGCGGTTTTTCCTATTGTTTCTTCAATCTTAAAGCTATTATCTTCAGAAAGTTTCATCAAGGCTCTCATTATGAAGAAAAATATAGCAATAAACACAATCCCAACAAAAAGGGCAACGACTCCCAGTACAATTTTATTAGGAATGAGATTATATAATGATACTCCTGTCCAACCAAATCCTAATAAAAAATTGATCAGATTCCTTAAAGAGAATAATTGAAAAGGTGAATCACCACCATCCAGGTTTCCATCAAAATCGGCATCAACACCAGTGTCGGCATCTGCTCCAATAAAGGTCATAATAGTTTGAATGATGAAAATAACACTCGCTCCGATGGCTATGTACCAGTAGAATTGTTGGGCACCATCCATACTTGCAAAAAACTCTTTCATAGTGTGGTATGTTTTGATGTTTTATTAGAGGTATCTGTTTATCATTAAAAGCTTTCATGCTTTATACAAATATAATATTTATTTGGAATAATCTATTATAGAAAAATGTTATTATTGCAAAAAAAATCCGTGAAATAGCAGGCTATTCACGGATTTTAATTACAAATGGTTCTACTAAACTTTTATTACTCTATATCAATTGGTTTTCCCTGATAAAAGTCTAAAATTTTACTCCTGAATAAGAAGTCATATTTTGCTTGTATCTGTTCAGATCTGCTGGTTAATAACTTTGTTTTAGCTTCATTAAATTCAAATACAGTCGACTTTCCTATTTCATAGCGCTCCTGCGCATATTTAAATGACTCATCTGCGGCATCATAAGCCTTAGCTGTAGAAGAGTATTTTGCTTGTGCAGCTGTCGCACTTTGATATGCTTGCTGTATCTCTTTGTATAAAGCTAGTTTAACATTATCAAGAGCTAGGGTTTCGTTTTCAATATTCAAACGGGCACTGCGGACCTGATTACGTGTTTGAAAACGGTTAAAGATTGGAATACTTAAAGATAAGCTGATATACTCCGATCCATAATCCTTTATTTGTTTACCAAAACTTGGAGTATCCTGTCCTGAAACAGTTCTGTATGATGTACTATAGCCTAGTCCAAGACTCAATGTCGGCCAATACCCAGATTGTGCTACTTTAAGTAATTTTTCACTACTCTGAAGTTTATACTCAGCTTCTTTTACATGAGGTTTTATACCTAATGCCAAATTATAGACCTGATCAGGAGGAATTACACTTGAAATATTATTATAAATTACATCACCAAGATTTGGTTCTTCTATGTCAAAATTTTCAGTTTGCGGCAAATTTAAAGCTTGTGACAAATTTAATAAAGACAGATCCAAATCATTGACTGCCATTGTAACATTTAATTCATCTTTAGCAAGCTGTGCATTTATATCATAAAGCTGAGATGCAGGAATCTTGCCTGATTCAAATAATATTTTAGTACGCTCTACTTGTTGATAGCTGTATTCAACTTGCTCTTGATATGCTTTTAATATTTCCTTTTTAAATAATACATCAAGATACAATGATACTACCTGTAGTTCAAGATTCTCTTTGGCTTTTTTCAAGCCTTCAGTAACTGAAAATAGAGTTAGCTGGTCAGCTTTTGTTTGGTTGGGAATCCTGAATCCCGTAAAAATAGGTGTGCTTGACGATACTCCAAATGAAGTTCTTGTTGAATTTACTGATTGGGAAGTATTATCTCCCAATGTTGACCGTCCAAAGCTGAAATCTTGTCCGACACTGGCTGTTAAATCAGGCAAACGACTATTCTTTGTGGTACTAAGGTCTATTTCTGCATTTTTAACCTTCAACAATTGTTGTCTTAGATCAATATTATTCTCAACTGCATAATCTACACATTGCCTTAGTGTCCATTTACCTGTTCCCTGAGCAAAAAGAGGTGCTTTTACCTGTACAGCTTCTTGTATTGGAGCATAATCCGGCTCAGGCTGAACTAGTGGAGTTTCCTTTTTTTGAGTTACAGGTGGTGTAACTGTTTTAGGTATCTCTCTTTTTGGTTCTGCCTTAGGTTGTTCTACCGGGATCGCAGGTTCTTTTTTGGTTTCTACTACAGGTTGTACAGGAGTAGGTTCTTTTTGCTGAATAATTGGTTGTTCCGGTACAACCTCTTCCTTTGATTGAGGAAGTACCTCTGCAGAAGTCGAAACTTCTTGCTCCTTCCTTATTATTACAGGCTGAGCAGGTAATTCTTCTTTAGGTTCTTCTTTGACCTGAACCGTCACACGTTGAACAGGCTCTTCTGTTTGTGCTGATTGGCTTTGAACCTGTTCCGGTCTTGGATCTTTAGCCTTTTCAATATATGTTCTCCTTCTTGTTTGTGTTTGTGCTTGTATAGACAGGCATAAGCATAACAGGCCGCAGAATATTATCGTTTTTTTCATAATAAGTATATCATTATATTGTATAGTTCCTATTCCTATTTTCCTGCTTTAGGTTTATCCGAAATTTCATTTCCTCTGATTCGGTTTCCTTGACTCAAGCCTGATTTAACTTCAACTCTAATGCCATCAGATAGACCAATTTTAATATGTTTTTTGTCAAATGTCTGTTCATGGTTTAGAGAATCCTTTAATATATATACATATGCAGAATCATTACTGAATGTGATCGTACTTTCAGGTATTGTTAATACTTTTTCTGCTTTAGCTAATACTATTTCTGCATTTGCACTGTATCCTGCACGTATAACTACAGTATCTGGAATACGGGCGGCAGCCTTGATTTCAAATAGTATAGCTCCATTTTCTTCCACTCCTTTTGGAGCTATATATTCCAATGTAGCATCGAATTTTTTATTTTCGATAGCCCCAACAGATAACTTCATTGGCATACTTGTATGTATTCTGCCTACTTCTGTCTCATCTACTTTCCCGATAAATATCATATCGTTCATGTTGGCTACACTGGCAATCGTAGTACCATCATTGAATGTATTAGCCTGAATAACCGAGTTTCCGACTTTAACAGGAACATCTAATATCATACCTGTAATAGTAGACCTGATTTGAGTATTACTATATTGTGCTGTTTTTTTGGAAATACCACTTTTTACGATATCCAGATTATCTTTAGAGTTATCTAGTTCTTCAACGGCTTTTTTATAATCAGCTTCCGACTTATCCATTTCTTCTCTGGCTATTACTCCTTTTCCGAAAAGTTGTTTTTGTCTGTCATATTCTGCCTTGATCTGATTCAGATTAATACGTGCAACATTTACCCTCGATTCGGCTGTGTTAAGTTGAGCTACTTCCGGTATTACTTTCACAGTAGCAATTATGTCTCCTTCGTTTACATAATCTCCTGCTTCTTTTAATACTTCAGAAATGATACCTGAAATCTGAGGTTTAATCAAGATTTCGTCGCGCGGGGATACTTTCCCTGTGGCAACAGTCGTATTTTCGATATCCCCGGATTCTACAGTAGTAATCTCATAGGTAACCTTTTTAGGTTGAGATTTTTTCCAAAGAAAAACGAATGTACCGATTACAATAATTGCTATGATTGCAATAAGCGCAATTCTAAGAACCTTTTTCATATTATATTTAGTTTATAATTATCTTATATTTGTTTATTTCTTTCTTATTCGTCTCTAATAGCATCAATAGCTTTTATCCGTAATGCTCTCATGGCTGGCATAAATCCGGCACATATTCCTGATATAATGAGTATTATCATAGCAATCAGAGCTGTATCGAAAGACACAAACGGAGGAATCATAAATGTATCTTCATCCATACTTCCTGTCATTGCCGAATGAATGGCTTCAAGAATAAGGACTCCAACCAGAAAACCTAAAAATCCAGCAATAGCTGTGAGCACAAAACTTTCACTTAATATTTGCTTAACTATAGTTATTGGTTTAGCCCCAATAGCCCGACGTACACCAATTTCCCTGGTTCTTTCCCGTACTGTAACCAGCATAATATTACTAATGCCTATAATTCCCGACATAAGCGCCCCTAGACCGACAATCCAGATAAGTACATCTATTCCGATGAACAAATTATTGAAGATCTGGAACTGTTTTTCTATATTGAAACTACCTACAGCTTTTTCATCAGTTGGTGATATATCATGTGCTGTTTTTATAATATTGGTTACTTCTTCCTGTACTATAGATGCGGGATATCCTGGTTTAGCCGTACATGCCATAAAGTAAACCTTATCTCCCTGGTTGAATGCTTGCTGCATTGTGGTAAACGGTATAAATACCGAGGATTCAACGTCTCCTCCTATCGACATATTCGATTTAGGGCGTATTACGCCAATCACCTGAAAATATATCCCGTTGACTCTAATATATTGCCCCTGGGGATTTTCTCCCGGTTGAAATAGAGTCTCGTATACTTCTCTCCCGATAACGCATACTTTGCGGGTTTCGCTGATATCTATTTCATTAAATAATCGTCCCTGAAGTACATGTTGCTGCTCTATTTTAAAATGATCAGGATAAACTCCTCTGGTTCCATATGATCCTGATTTAGGGCCTCTCACTACATTTTTATCACCGCTATTACCAAATAGTACAGGGGATATATATTCTACAGATTGTGCTTTTTGCCTGATCAAAGTTACATCTTTACGATTCATAGACCAGAAGCGCCCTTTCCTGAATCCTTTATATGGTTCACTTGTAACATCAGTCCAGAAGAAACATGAATTAGAGGCAAAACCATTTACATTCTTCATAATACCACCCTGAAAACCATTGCCGACCCCAATAAGTATGATCAACATAAAAATTCCCCAAAAGACACCAAAGCCAGTCAAAAAGCTTCGAAGCTTATTCCGGGTGATTGTCGCCCATATTTCCTGCCAATTATCTAAATCAAACATATTTTTCTGTTTCTTTTATATTATTCGGCTCTCATGGCCTCAATAGGACTAACTCTGGTAGCTTTAAGAGCTGGTATAAGACCCGCTACAGTTCCGGCAATTATCAATGCTAAGGTTGACCATATTACTGTTGCTAAATCAACTGTCGGATTTTGAAATACGGAAGGCCCGTCTGATGGCGAATTTTCCATGGCAGTACTGATTAATTCAGTTAGACCTATACCCAAAACCATACCTATATAGCCGGCAGCAGTTGTAATCATAATAGCTTCAAATATGATAAGTTTCAATACCGAAAAGGGTGTGGCTCCAATTGCTTTCCTTATACCTATTTCCCGTGTGCGTTCTTTTACTGTAATAAGCATTATATTACCTACCCCGACAATACCAGCCATCAGTGATGCTGCACCAACTATAATTATGAAAAAAGTTATAGTAGAGAATATATTTTCTGATTCAAGCATGTCTTCTGCGGTATTTCGTACATATAAAGCAGACCTGTCACTTGGATCGAAACTATGCAATTTGCCCATTCTCTGTCTTATACTCTCTACAAATTTCTCGTTAGCTTCCTTTGTCTTTAATCCAACGACTGTAAAGTCTATCCGTCTGAATCCGTATCCCTTATTATATAGCATTTGTGCTGTAGTGAACGGAATATATGCAGGGGGATTGTTGTCATATATATCTTCATTATCATATACACCAATAATCTGGTAAGCTATATTATTATCAGCTACAACATATTTATCAATTGGATCCTGATCTTTAAATAATACTTTTTTCATGTCAGGGCTTATCACAATTACTTTACGCCTGTTGTCAATATCCATTTTATTCAGAAAGCGCCCATTCCCATTAGCGACCTTCAGGTTATTGATATAGGTTGCATCCTGAGAAACTCCTTCAAGATTCCACGATCCATATTCTTTTTCATATGAGAGGGTAGCTCTTTGACTTAGTCTTACAGAAACATATTCTACTTCAGGTATTTTATTTCTTATGAGATCATAGTCTTTGTGGTCAAATTTAATCTGCCGGTCGGAAGGAAGCCCATTGTATGGCATAGAAGTCCATCCTGGCCATAAGGTAACCGAATTTTGAGCTCTTCGTGCAAAGTTTGATGTAACCCCATTTCTAAGTCCATTACCTGCCGCAAGTAAAATAATAAGCATAAATATACCCCAGGCAACCGCAAAACTGGTAAGAAAAGTTCGTAACTTGTTTTTACTGATAGTAGAGAATATTTCGCGTAATGAATCGAAATCAAACATATTACATTGCTATTACAGGGTTTTCATTTACTTCTATAGAACCAATAACACCATCTTTAATATGAATCACACGATCTGTAGCGTCTGCAACAGCTTGCTCATGTGTAACAACCAACATCGTTATACCATCATCTGTGTTAATCTGGCGAAGTAATTCCATAACATCTCTGGATGTTTTACTATCTAATGCTCCAGTAGGTTCGTCGGCGAGTATTATCTGAGGTTGTGCGATCAATGCTCTCGCAATAGCAACACGTTGTTTTTGTCCTCCCGATAATTCATTCGGCATATGGTTTGCATGACTTGCTAATCCCATTTTTTCAAGATACTCCATGGCGATCACATTTCGCTTTTTGCGGGAAACGCCCTGATAGTATAAAGGAAGCGCTACATTCTCCAAAGCATTTTTGAAGCTTATCAGATTGAATGACTGAAATATAAATCCTATTTTTTTATTTCTTAATTCGGCTGCTTTTGTTTCACTTAAGTTCTTAATAAGAACATCATCCAAATAGTATTCTCCGGTATCATATGTATCCAAAATACCTAAGATATTAAGAAGAGTCGATTTTCCAGAACCCGAGGCCCCCATGATAGACACCAACTCTCCTCTTTCTACTTCCATATTGATTCCTTTCAAGACATGTAGTGGTGATATTCCCCAATAAGTTTTGTTTAAATCTTTTATCCTTATCACGCTTGTTGCAGTTAGATAGTTTATAGTATTGTTTGCAGCACAAAATTAACGTTATATATTTTACCCGAAAATATTTGTATCAAACTTTTTTCTATATATGTCGCAAATTAAGGTAAAAGGTTACATGTTTTTTTAATTTTAACATTTTATTCTTCATTTTTTGTGATTTGCTCAAAAATATTGTGGAATTATAAGCCATCCCATCCCCAACTCTACATATTATTTATACATTTTGTATATTAGGAAACAGACAAAAAATCACAAACTATGAAAAACTACCAGCTTATAAATTATGTTGGATATAAACGTAGTAATAGCTATTGACTCCAAGATCGGAATACAATATTGTTTCTTTTAGAACAAAGGTGATGGATTGGCGGGCAGGGCCATCACCATAAAGATACTGTGCCATTCATAAAATACTTCCATACTAGTGAGATACAGCTTTTAACCCTACCACAGAAGCTATAAGTGTAAATATAAAAAATACACGTAAAAGATTGGCTGGTTCTTTAAAAACAACTATGCCTAGTAACACAGTACCTGCAGCTCCTATTCCTGTAAATATTGCATAAGCGGTTCCCATCGATATTGTTTGTGTAGCTTTTACAAGTAATGACATACCTACAACCAAACAGATACCAAATCCTATATACCAATAATGAGAATGAGGCGCAACAGCTTCCTTTGCTTTTGATAGACAAAATGTAAATCCCACTTCAAACAAACTTGCGAATAATAAATAAATCCATCCCATAATAGCTATATTTTATTGAATGATTGTTCAATTATAATACAAAAAAATTATTTTAATAGATCAATATAATGAAATAGAGTAGTCTCCAATTTTTGAATCATAAACTTACCATCCACACTATAAATACTTTGAAACCAAACACCATCTGTCAACGTTACTAACTCTTTGGCAGATATAACAATATTAGTATCACTCTTAATTTCCTTTTTAGTTATACTATTCTTTAAAGCGTTTTCCCAGCCGATTTTCTCCTTTTCTATCGTAGCCTGATATCTGTTTCTGAATATAGCATCGCGTTGCATTACCTGATAGAATAAAAAATGATAATTGAGCATTGAAACACCTTGTATATCATTAGTATTCTTAACAATATCCAATATTGCATGTTCGATTCTATCGAAGCGCTTAAACATAAAATCAATAAATTCAAATATAGTCAGATCTGTAACTTTGCGTATATCGAAATCAAATATTTCTATAAAATATTTTTCTGTTACTTGTATAAACAAATCTTCTTTATTTTTATAATAATGGTATAAAAGCCCTCTGGAAAGTCCCGTTGCATTCTGTATATCCGTTATGGATACTCTATCAAAACCTTTGAGCAATAATAACTTAAAAGTTTTTTTCAATATCAAATCTTCTGAGACCATAATTTATTCATTGAACGATTATTCAACAAAGATAATTATTTATTGGATAATAAAAAATAAAATAGAAAAAATAATCAGAGATCACTCAAGTCCTCTGATTATTTTCTAATTGTAGTTTTATAAATCTCTGTTAGGGTTAATGGTAATATCCCCAATCTTCTGTAATACCGTTAAAAGTGATTTGATATGAAGGAAATGAACCTGGTATTGAGATATTAGCTATAATATCATCTTTGTTATCTGCTTTTATTACTAATACTCCTTTTGTTAGTGTTGGAGCAGCATAATAGTCTGAGATATAAAAGTATGATAATGCTTCTTTTACTTCATAGTCTAAAATCGGAGATGATTTTATTTTTCCTGTACCGGATTCTATTTTAAAATCATATAAGAAAGGAGATTTATTACTAGCAATACTTCCAGTAAAAATAAATTCTCCTGAATGCGTCTCATCTTTATTTGGATTATACATATAATTACACAGCATATCCGTTATCTTAATACTCCATTTTTTATCACCACTACTTTCCAGACGAAAATTATTATTATCTATAACGGTTTGCTTATATTGACCTTCATTGTAAGTAATATGTACAGTCCAAACAGCACCTATCTCATTTATCGATTTACTATTATGGGTAAATATTACTTCAGACCCTATGGATTTTAATTTCCATGTTTGATCAGTTTTGCTTATTTCATATTCTTTCAGATAATAATTTTTTATGCCTTCTTTTTCGTCATTAGAAGCCTGGGCATAATAATCTATTCTGGACATTAAATCGAGAATTGCAACTCCATCATAAATACATGTTTGTGTTGTTTGAAAAGCAATTAGCCCTTGCAATGTTGGTCTGGTTTCATATCCACCATCTTCTACCTCACATGCTGTAAATCCCGTTATAAGCAGAATAAATACTGATATTACATATATAAGTTTGTTCATAATCTTTGTTTATTTCTATTATTTATTAAAAACGATATCCTATACCACCTACAAATGTTCCGGTTCGCCCACCAATATTGGCTTCTCCGAATGCAAAAATTGTTCTTCCTACTGAAAATCCGATAGGAGTAATCTGAACATTTTGCTCAAAAGAAGTGTTGTTTGATTCATAAGATTTTTTCCCCTCATTCATTTCCAATTTATATCGGGTGCTATTAAAGTATAAACTAACCCCTACACCGGAATAAAGTTGAAACCAATCTTTGACAATCCACGCATATCGAACAGAAGGAGTAAATCCGAGATTATATTCTTTAAAATGGCCTACTTTTGCATTATCTGTACGTTGATAAAAGTTGGTATTATACCCATTATAAGATAAAGTACTACCAAATGAGAATCTGGTATCAGGCAAATGATAAAAATAACTCAAACCAATTACTCCTAAGGTTTTTGTAGCTCCCATATAGTTTGCTGCTTCGTAATAATCTCCACCATACCAACCATAGCCTCCTTGATACATGTACCCATACCCATATGGAACATAATATCTGCTGCTATGATATCCATCATCATTGACTGAGCCTAATGATAAACGCAATTCATGTTTTTTATCTTTGAAAAAATCTTTTCGCTGAGCTGTTATTGAGACACAAAAAGTGCATAACAATGCCGTTAATAGACATAATTTCTTCATGCTAAAATTGTTTGTTAAAAAATTAGTAATTATATATTTGGCGCGCTTATTTCATTTCTTATCAAAATTGAAAACGGTCGTTTCACTGCAGGTCCCTAGGATACCTAGGCCACCTTCAATATTATTGAAAACGACAATCGGTTCATTAAATTCATTTCCAAGATACTGGTTACGCTGCAATGAAAAATAATAATTATACAGATCTTCTGATATTGACTGCAGTTTGATCAATATAAAGCCTCCACTCTCATTATTACTAAATAATTCATAAGGATAATCTATATAAAATGTTAAGGTATATTCATCTCCTTCGAACAGCATATCTCTAAAAATTGATAAATAATTTTCAGGGAATCGTATTAAGTTAAAATCGGGATCATCAACATTGCTAGGCATCCCATTTTTAAGAACCGGATCATCTGTATAATACTGTTGGCTATTCCACCAGCCAACCCAACCATAATAAGGTATTTTCATGTTTACAAGTAATCGGTAGTAATTACTCTGACCCGGATAATCTTTAATTTTTACTTCAAACTGAAGATAATCATTTTCAACGTTGTTGACTAATTTATGAATCTTGGAGGTATCCACAGATAAAACAGAAGGAGGGAATGGTAAAATAGCTTTAGATTTTAGCTCCCCATCCTTCTGGTTCACCATTACTTCAATATTATCATCAGAACTCAATTTAGCAGGATAAATGTATGCACTATCTTTCAAACTATATTCTAAATTAAAAGTAGTTCCGTTAACCTGTAGCTGAAACTTGGCATCTCCTATATATTCAAAATCTTTCTTCTGCATGCCCCACCATGTAGTATCAGTTTCATAGAACGCACTGCGGCTCTTGGTTAAGTAAAAATAGCTGGAGTCTCTTTCTGTAAATAGAAGACTATTTAAAACTAAATGAGGCTCTATAGGTTTTATATTAGTCTCAACTTCCCTTTCAAACTGACAGGAAGGTACTGAAATTGAGATAATTAATATTATATAAAAAAGTCTTTTCATTTTATCTAAACTTATAAGTAAATGAGATAGATGGCACTATTCCCAAAAAGTTATATTCATATACTACTTGTTTTCCTTTATCTTTTTTACTATAGCCAGGTTCGGCCAAATAAGTATTTTGCCGATTATATATATTATAAATACTGAATGTCCACATTTTTTTAGGTGAATAATAGTATTTCATATCAACATCTAAATGATGAGTAGGAGACAACCTATAATTATTTCTTTGTTTAACATATGGTACTGTTTCATACCAGTATGAGCCTAAATCGGGATGTGGTAGTACCTGGTACTCTTCCAAAGCCAGTGTTGTATTATTGCCTGTGGCATACATCCATGATGCTGAAAAATCAACTTTCGAATTGAGCTTGTATGTTCCGGTAATGTTGAAATCGTGCCTGCGATCATATTTTGCAGGGAAACGTTTTCCGTAATTTATTGTTTTAAACTGTCTGTCATTCCAAGCCAATGTATAGCCTATCCAACCAACAAATCGTCCTGTTTTCTTTTGAGCAAACAGTTCAACTCCATATCCCCATCCTTTGCCTGCTTCCACTTGGCTTTCCCATGATATGTAAGCATCTTTCCACGATGAGCCGTCTTTATATTCCAATACATTGTTCATTTTCTTGTAAAAACCTTCCACAGAAAAGCTATAGCCGGATTGAGAATCCCAGAATGCCCCTAATGTAAACTGATGAGAAGACATTGGTTCGAGATTGCGTGTTATTGGCACCCAAAGGTCTGTAGGCTGGCTCGTAGCATTCGACGTTAAAAGATTTACATATTGATTCATCTTTGTATACGATGTTTTCACTGCTAATTTGGAGCTCAATTCGTATCCAAAAGATGCGCGTGGTTGCAAGGATTTATATGTTTTTCCTTCTGTATTGATTAGAGAGAAATGTACACCTAGATTTGTTTTAAATTTTTCTGTGATAGGAAACTCATCTTCAGCATACAGAGACATTTCCTTACCTCTATTTATATTAAAGAGATAATAGTTCGTTTTGTTTTTATGCTCTTCCTTATCGGTTTCTTTTGAATGGCTTCCGTTTACTTCCGGGCTAAACTTATGCATAATAAAACTACTACCGAAACGTATATGATGCTTGTTATTAGGACTATATTGCCAATCAGCACTAAACTGCCAGTCATTAATACCTGAATATTGAAAATTTGAATAAATACTGTTTATATATTCACTCCGGTTTTCGGAGCGTGATTCAAAATTGAACTTATATCTATTATATGCAACAGTTGCATTCATAAATAAGTTACTATTAAAAATATAATTCCAACGAAGAGAGGCTATCGTATTACCCCATTTATATTCTAGCTTTGTAAGGTCATATCTCTTATTATTATAATCTCGTCCTTTAAGACCTGTATTCAGTGCATCTCTACCCTCATAAAAACTCAAATAAAGACGGCTCCTATCCGAAAATTTATGATTGATCTTAGCATTCACATCATAAATGTAAAATACAGGTACATTCTCATCAGTAAAACTTCGTGCTATCCGTAAAAAACCATCAATATAAGAGCGCCTGGCCGAAAAATTAAATGATGTTTTACCTTTTATTATAGGACCTTCAATATTTACACGGGCAGCCAATAATCCTATACTGGCACTGGCATGATAATTTTGCATGTCGCCATCTCTGAATCGTATATCAATTACTGACGATAATCTACCCCCATAGCGTGCCGGAAAGCTTCCTTTATGAACAGAAACCTTTTTGATTGCATCACCATTAAAAACTGAGAATAAACCAAATGCATGACCTGTATTATAAACAGGAACGTCATCGATGAGTATCAAATTCTGATCGGGCCCGCCTCCGCGAACGTATATACCTGCAGAACCTTCTACTCCAGATTGAATACCTGGTATAAATTGTAAAGATTTTAATACATCGCTCTCCGCAAAAGAAGCAGGCATAGACTTTATAGTACTTCCTGTAAACTCCACCGAACCACTGGATGGCGAAAATGACTTTGTATTTTGTATTACGATGTCTTTCAGATATATTTCAGAAATGGCCAAAGGGAAATTGACTACAGTATCTTTTTTAGCTTCAAATTTTTTGATTGAAGGAGCATAACCAATATAAGATGCTTGCATTTCTATTGTCCCTGGAGCAACCTGTATTGTATAAAAGCCATATGAATTTGAGAAACTACCATTACGCGAATTTTTGTCCTGTATAGGGGCATCGATAAGTGTTTCCTGAGATTTTCCATCAGTCACATAGCCAGATATTGTTATATATTTGGAATTATATAAGATAATATACTTATCTGAAATACGCCAAAGAATACCTGTTTTATCAAAGATATTATTTAAGCTTTCTTCTAAAGCCATATTTTTTAACAATACTTTTTTTGATTGATCCATATCGATATTCTCTGTATACACAAATGAGTAATCACATTGACTTTCAATATTTTTTGCTATTTCACGTAAAGTTGTACTCGTATCTATTGTTATCTTCTTAGTCTGAGCACTGAGAAAACAAACAAATAAGCTAAAAGAAAGTGTTAAAAGTATTTTTCTAATATTCATAATATAATAAACAAGGTTTACTTAGCTGTAATCTTATAAATATTACCTTGTTTGATAAAGCTAAAATTGGCGGATTCACCTATAATTGCTAATACTGTCTCTATCGGTTCCTTAGCATTGAAACGTACTGTAACGCGCAATTGCTTCAACTGATTGTCTGATATATCAAAACTAACATTGTGTTCTCTGCCTAGCACATCTAATATATTAAATAGTTTCTCATTCTCAAAAGTTAATATACCTGTTTGCCATTGTAGTTTTCCATCAATGTTTGCTGGTGACTGGACATCGATTTCATTTTTAATTTTGTTATAAGTTGCTTGCTGGCCTGGCTCAAGTTGCTTGGTATATCCGTTATCCAGATTAACAGATACAGCACCTTCAAATAAAGTGGTAGTGATGGATTCTTGGGTTTCATAAGCCTCTATATTAAATTTAGTTCCTAAAACTTTTATATCTAGATCTTTGACATTTACAATAAATGTCTTTTGAGGATTCTTTATTACATCAAAATAAGCTTCGCCATTCAGGCTGACTTCACGGGTATCTCCATCCATCTTTTCCGGATACGACAGATGGGATAAGCTATTAAGGATTACAATGGAACCATCAGGAAGCATAATCTCTTTTCTCTCACCATAAGACGTCGAGGCGTAAATCATTTCTGGTGAAGATAAAACGTATTTATATACATAAGTGGAAATTAATGCTATAACAATTATTGCTGCAGCATATTTTGTATACCTTATAATGTTTGCAAATTTAAGGTCTTTATTTACCTTAACTATCTTTTCATTGATTAGCTGATAGGTAGTTTCTGCTGAATATTTTTCCGGTAAAATAAAATTTTGATTATCAAACAGAAAATTGATATAATCCTTTCCTGCCAAATCTCTATCTATCAAGTTCCGGTCATTCTCAGAAAGAACTTCAGTTTCCAGGTATTTTTTGCGTGCGGTTTGTATTTTATTTTTATATTTCATTATCATTGTTTTATCTCTTACAATAATAAAGAGTATAGAAAATAAAAATACCCCTATACGAATTTAGAAAAAAATTGAAAAAAGATTTTCTTTTAATTGTTCATATAGTAGTTTTACTGCTTTATTCATTTGGTTATCAACAGTCTTAACTGATATTCCCAGTAACTCGGCAACCTCACTATATTTTTTTCTTTCTTCTCTTACCAGACGAAAAACTTCAGCACATCTTGGTGGCAGATTTTTTAGCGCAGTCTCATATTTGGTCTGTAGTTCCACATCCATCATATTGAAATCTGTAGAATCGCTACACCTATAGTCCGTTTCAGGTAATTTTTCTGTAACAAGTACTAATTTATCTTTATAGTTCTTTTCTATATATCTGGCTGCGGCATGCTTAAGGGCGATAAATAAATAGGAGTCCGGTTCTGTAATACGCTGCAAAACTTTTCTACTCTGCCATAGAGCAACGAAAACATCGGCTACGACTTCCTGTGCATAGTCAGGGTTATTATTCAGATAATATAATGCCTGGCGAAATAAACGTGTATAATAGTGATCATACAACTGGTGAAATGAGTCAGGACAGTCGTGTTGGGCAATCTCTTTTAAATAATCTATTATACTCTCTTTTTCGTTCATAACGAAGACAAAGATAGCAAAAGATAATATTGTTCATATTATCTTCTGTTATACAAGTAATTAATTTATATTAATCTATTCTATTGTAGCTGCATTGTAACAATATGTACATACGCATTCTTTAGGAAGCCCTATAGACTCTACCAGATCTTCGACAGTAATAAATTTTAATGTTGTAATATTAAGTTTCTTACGGATATATTCTATCATATTACAATATTGCTCAGATCCTGCAGTTGCATACTTATCCAAATCTTTAGAATCATCTCCCTCCAATTCTTTTATTGTGCGGCGGGTGATCAGTTCGAGATGTGACTTGGATGCAGAGAAACCGACAAAAGGGCATGAATGCAATATTGGAGGACTACCCAGACGAATATGTACTTCTTTCGCCCCATATCCGTATAGTATATTTACATTGTCGTGGAGTTGTGTTCCCCTAACAATAGAGTCGTCACAAAAGATTACACGCTTATCTCTTAATATATCGCGGTTTGGTATTAACTTCATTTTGGCAACCAAATCTCTTACTATCTGATTAGCCGGAGTAAAACTACGAGGCCATGTTGGAGTGTATTTGATAATTGCACGACGATAAGGAATTCCTTTCCCTTCTGCATACCCCAACCCCATACCGATTCCGGAATCGGGAATGGCTGATACATAATCAGCTTCAATATCATCTTTCTTTGACATCGTTACTCCGCTGGCATAACGTACTGCATCCACATTTATCCCTTCATAATCTGAAACCGGATAACCATAATAAACCCAAAGGAAAGAGCAAACCTGCATTTTCTTATTGGGCTTACGTAATTGTTCCATTTTATCTGCTGTTAACAGGACTATTTCACCTGGCCCAACATTATATTCAATCTCAAAATCGAGGTTTGGAAAACTACATGGCTCACTTGAAACCGCATATGCACCTTCTTTTTTACCTACAATAACAGGGGTGCGTCCCCATTTATCACGTGCTGCAATTATGCCACTTTCGGTAAGGATCAACATTGAGCAAGAGCCCTGTATTTTATCATATACCAGCTCAATACCTTCTTTAAAAGATTTCCCTTGAGATATAAGAAGAGCAATCAACTCTGTTTGATTAATTTTTCCTGAATTAAACTCTGTGAAATGAGAACCTTTATCTAACAATTCTTTTTCAAGCTCATCCAGATTATTTACTTTTGCTACTGTAACAATGGCATATTTGCCCAGGTGTGAACTAATAAATATAGGCTGTGGATCAGTATCACTAATAATACCAATGCCGGAATTTCCCTTAAATTTATCCAACTCGGCTTCAAAGCGTAATCGGAAATAAGAATTCTCCAAGTTATGTATTGATCTTTTAAAAACCCCTTCATGTAAGGTTGCCATACCACCTTTACGGGTTCCTAAATGAGAATTGTAGTCAGTGCCATAAAAAAGATCAGTAGCACAAGCCGAAGTAGATATTGTTCCGAAAAAACCACCCATTTTTATTTGTGTTTATTAAGTTCAGATTAAAGACTGTAAATTTACTAGAAATTTCACGATATAAGGATATACTATATCAAAATAGAGGTTTCTTTAACATTTAGGATTTATTTGTATTCGGGAAATGATTATCTTTATATTCGGATCTAATAAAATGGAAGCAATGGACAATCACATAGATTTGACAGAGCAACAAATAAATATAATACATAAAATACCTTTATTCAGGGGTATATCTGAAGAAGCTAAAAAAGATCTTCTAAACAGGCTCGATTATTTCCTTACTCCACTGAAAAAAGGTGAGGTGATAATCAGGCAGGATACACCATGTAATCATATGCACATCCTATTAGCAGGAAAGCTTGATGTAAATATCATTGATGTCTCCGGCAACAATATAAAAGTGGAAGACTTGGTTGCTCCCAGGTCATTTGCAACCCCACATCTTTTTGATGGGAATAGTATTTTTCCGGCTACATTTACAGTGGCAGAAGATGGTTTGCTAATGAGGGCTACGAAAGAATCTGCATTCAGGCTAATTAGCTCAGAACCGGAAATGCTCAAGAACTTCCTGAGACTAACCGGAAACTGCAATGTATGCACTGTAAGCCGATTAAGGATTCTGGCATATAAGAATATAAGAAGCCGTTTCGTTTATTATCTGTTTGAATATAAGCCTGATGAACAGAATATGATAACAATAGCCCATAATCAAACTCAACTGGCTGAATACATGAATGTTACCCGTCCGGCATTAGCCAGGGAAATAAAGAATATGATAGACGAAGGATTGATTGAAATGTCGGGCCGGGAAGTGAAGATACTTAATAGTAAGGCTTTGATGCAGAACCTGTAATTAAAGTAGCTTAAAAATAGAGTAGGGGAGATGTTGAAAAATCCCCCCTGTTTTTTATCAGTCTAATTTTCTAAAAGGAGGTTTTACTACTTCAGCTTTAAGCTTTTTATCTCTTACTTTAATATATATCGGAGTCTCAATAGTAGCATATTCAGGTTTAACATATCCAAGCCCAACACCGATCTTAGTCGTTGGGGCCATTGTTCCTGATGTTACAACACCGATCTTTTCATCCTTATCGTTTACTATGTCGTATCCATGGCGGGGTATTCCTTTTTCCAGCATCTGAAAACCACATAATTTACAGCTAACACCTTCTTTCTTTTGCTTTTCTAGTATAGCACGCGCCGTAAAGTCTTTACCATCAACAAATTTAGTAATCCACCCCAAGCCTGCTTCAATAGGGGTAGTAGTATCATCCAGATCATTACCATACAGACAGAATCCCATCTCTAAACGCAATGTATCGCGTGCTCCCAAACCAATTGGCTTGATACCGAATTCCTTTCCAGCCTCAAAAATAGCATTCCAGATATCAACACCATATTGAGGGTAAAAGTAAATCTCAAAACCTCCGGCACCTGTATATCCAGTGTTCGAAATAATAACATTATCTAGAGCCGAACCTTCCATACTGCCTATTACAAAGGTATAATAAGGTATTTTGGTTAAATCTATTTTTGTCAATTTCTGTAATGTTTCCAGAGCCTTAGGCCCTTGTATGGCCAACTGTGCAATATTGTCCGATGAATTTTCCAAATCTGCAAATTCATCATTATGCTCTGAAAGCCAATTCCAGTCTTTTTCTATATTTGAAGCATTTACAACCAGCATATATTTTTCAGGCTCGTAGTGATATACAATAATATCATCCACAATACCACCCTGATCATTGATAATGCATGAATATTGAGCTTTTCCTATTTCTAAAGCAGCCACATTATTACTCAACATTTTTTGAAGAAAGGATAATGCCCGAGGACCTTTTACCCATATTTCCCCCATATGCGACACATCAAATAAACCCACACTTTTGCATACAGTCATATGCTCGTCTATTATTCCGGAATATTCAATTGGCATATTATATCCCGCAAACTCATGCATCTTCGCACCTAAGGCTATGTGAATGTCAGTAAATGGTGTTTTTTTCATTTTTCTTAAATTTATGTTTTTATTAAAAAGTGACAAAGGTGACAGTTATTATCGTTTTTTGCTGTGTTACCTTTTGTTACCCCGCTTTCCTTATATTAGATAATTTAATTATTAATTGTACTTATATTATTTTTTAGAATTTCCAGAATTTCTCCTTTTTCTCCCTCATTAAAGTATGTTGCCATAATATAGAAATTATAGCATCCGTAGTCTTTCAGGGTAACAATTCCATAGGCCTTAGTTCCATCATTACTGTCTTCTGATGTTGCTTCCCAGTATGGTTGTTCCCAATCGCCTACTGGTAACCCTTCTTTTATAGCCGATTTAATTAATTTAACTTTGTTTGCACGCATTTTGGCGCTTCTTTTTTCTATTAGCTCCAGATCTTTTATGGGATTCAGCTTTTCTGAGAAAATGAGTCCAACATACATGGATGGTGTTTTTATATTTATATCAGACCCTACCGAATCTTTGGTGATGGCAAAGAACATTGTGAAACTATTCTTACTCTCCGTTTTTTTCAAATCAGACAAAGTAATAGAATAGGGAGGGGTTTTCTTATCTTTTTCATCTCCTATACGCACCGAATGAGTTGTATAGTTATCCGCAGATTCACCAACAACCTCTGTAGTGTACCAACCGTGAGGCAGTTTCCATTCGATATTTATACCCTCATTCTTATAAATCCAGGTCGTATAATCCAGACTACCCAGAGAAACTTCCGAGCGCATATCACAGCCGTTTTTATGCTTATTACAAGCTGACAGGCAGAATAATAGTGATATAATTATCGGTAATGCTACTTTTCTCATGTTTTAGCCTTTAGACGCTACTAATTCAGTAATCTTTACAATTACTTCAACGGCTTTTTTCATTGATTGTACCGGTACAAATTCATATCTGCCATGAAAATTATGTCCTCCTGCAAAGATATTAGGACAAGGCAAACCCATAAAAGACAGACGGGCACCATCGGTTCCACCTCTGATCGGTTTTACGATAGGAGTAACACCAACTGAGGTCATAGCTTCAAATGCCAGATTTACAATATGTATTACCGGTTCTACCTTTTCACGCATATTGTAATATTGATCTTTTATTTCTACAGTTGTACTCTCCGGATATAGTTTATTTATATAATCAACTGTATCGAGCATCAATTGTTTACGCTTTTCAAATATATCACGGTTATGATCACGAATAATATAACCAACTGTGGCGGCATCTACCGTACCCGAAATATTAGTAAGGTGATAGAATCCCTCATATCCGGTTGTATGTTCAGGCCTTTCGTTCTGAGGTAAAAGGGAAGTCAATTTGTTTGCAACAACCAAAGCATTTACCATTTTATCTTTTGCATATCCGGGATGTACACTACGCCCCTGAATGCTGATCTTTACTCCTGCAGCATTGAAGTTCTCGTATTCCAATTCTCCAATAGGACCTCCGTCCATCGTATAAGCCCACTCGCAACCGAACTTTTCGACATCAAAATAATCTGCTCCGGCACCTATTTCTTCATCCGGAGTAAATCCTATACGTATCTTTCCATGCTTAATTTCAGGATGGTCTTTTAGATATTGAATAGCGGTAAGAATCTCTGCAATCCCGGCTTTATCATCTGCGCCTAGCAGTGTTTTGCCATCTGTAACAATCAAATCCTGACCTGTATAATCCTTCATTTCAGGGAAGTCGGAAGGAGAGAGGATTATGTTGAGTTCCTTATTCAATATAATATCCTTTCCATTATAATTTTCAACAATACGGGGATTTACATCTTTTCCCGTCAAATCAGGACTGGTATCCATATGGGCTACAAATCCTATTGCAGGTATTTTTTTGTCTGTATTGGCAGGAAGAGTTGCCATTATATACCCCTTATCATCTAAGGATATATCTTCTAATCCCATTTCATGTAATTCTTTTTCAATCTCGCGGGCTAAAACCATCTGCCCCGGAGTGCTGGGCGTTACACCTGTTTCTGTACTTGATTCTGTATCAAATTTTACGTATTTCAAAAAACGATCTACTACTGTTATGCTCATTTCAGTATTTATATTTTAATTGTTGTATAACCTTAATTCCTCAATAAAGATACAGCTTCTCCATCTTATTTATATCTATATTCAGAACTTCTGTTAAAAATTTATTCATTGAACCATATTTTTGCTCTATAGTTGTATATGCAGCTTCCAGATATGCTTCATCTACGGTTACCAATGGACCTATAGATGGATATACCATTACATATCTGTCATATTTGCCGGCTATATATTGCTTACTTAACATATAATCTTTCATTATTGTTTCCTTATCTATATCCAAAGCCGAATATATAAGCATTGAAACTACTCCGACACGATCTTTTCCTGCCGAACAATGAAAGCTTAAAGGTAATTTACTTTCATCCTGAATATACGAAAAGAATGTTTTCAAAGATGCTACATATTCATCCTTACTTACCAACTCTATATATGAGTTTTTCATTACTTCCGCTAATTCATCTGATGTCGCACCTTGTCTTATCTTATTCATTGCTTCGTCTGAGAAGATATTGCCAGCAGAAATAGGTAAGTCATATGTATTCTTTATACTTACTGCCAGTTTATCCGGTGCAGAAGGTATCATGCCACCCAAACCTCCTTCTTTTTCGCTGGAAGTACGGAAATCAACAACTGTAAGAAGACCTGTACTAGCTACATATGTAAGGTCTTCATCGGTAAGCTTATTCATTTCATCGGTACGAAACAGTCGCCCCCAGCGCACAAATTTATTTTCTTTATTCTTCATTCCGCCCATATCACGGAAATTATAGCCACCCTTAATTGGCAACCGTTTTTCTGCAACAAGAGCTTGTCCTTCTTTTGTTTCAAACTGGAAGATATATCGCTTGTCAGCATCCAAAGCCAGATTAAATTCTCCTTTGCTGGTTCCTGTTAATACAATCTGTGTCAAATCTATAGCTTCAACAGTCGGACCGGCATAAAGTTTCCACTCATTATCTGTCGTGACATTCATTGTAGCTTTTTTTGTTTCAGCATCACGAACTATCTCTACCTGATTACTTATATCTTTTCCTGAATATCCTATCCTCATTTTTTCATCATCATCGCTACTGCAAGCTACACATCCCAATAAAAAAAGAATAAAGGAGCCAAATACTTTTTTCATAATCCAGTTTGTTTTCTTTTGAAATATAATTTTTACATTTTATTATAGTATTCTACTCCAAATCTCATTTTTCAGTTCACTTTTTTCAAAAAAAGTAGATAATTATAACTATCTGACAACTAACTGATTTTTTTCGAAAACGAGTTCCACACAAATGTAATAAAAGGAAATCAAAGGAAAAAATGCAATTCACATTTTGTGAATATGAAAAATTTATCTACTTTTGTCGCGGGTAAGTCCTATACGGTCAGCTCCCGATTAATCCCCCAGGGTTTGATCGCAGCAAGGGCCGTCGGTTGTAGCGACGCGATATAGTAAGCTTGCCCACCTGCCTCTTTAGCTCAGTTGGCCAGAGCACGTGATTTGTAATCTCGGGGTCGTTGGTTCGAATCCGACAAGAGGCTCAAAAGACTACCATAATTTGGTGGTCTTTTTTTATTTAACTTGTTTATAGATTCATAATGAGTCGTTTATGAGCTTATATCAAAGAGCTATCTGATCCGATTAGCTCTTTGATTATATAATATCTATTTTAATAGATCTAGAATATTCGGCATTTTCAGGACTTATAGAATCTGTTGCATAGGATTTAAGGAAGATAGACAGGAATAAAACAATAAGAATAGCTGTTCTTTTTATCATTTATAGCTTGTATTAGTTGTGCTTTTTTAATAATAAACAAAGAGCTACCTCAATAATGGGATAGCTCTTTATACTCTATGTGATATTCTTTATTATTTTTTGTCAGCAGCAGCTTTATCTTTAGTGCATTTCTCACCATCTTTAGTACAAGCTTTTTTATCTTTGCTACAGTCTTTCTTGTCTTTTGTACATTCTGTTTTATCTTTGCAACAGTCTTTCTTTGGAGTTTTATCCTGAGCCATTACACTTGTAGAAGCAGCCAAAGCTATACACATGATCGCTGACATAACTAGTTTTTTCATCCTTTTCACTTTATTAATGTAAATAATTAAAGTATTTGTATGTTGCAAATATAGAAGCAATTTGGTTAAAACAACATTAACGGAAGTTAAAACTGTAATCTCCTATATACAATGATTCTAAATTAGTATTCAAATCTACCAAATTCACTTTCAATCACTAATTCTGTCTTATCTGACTTCTCTACATACCCTACAATCTGTGCATCTATACCAAATGATTTGGATATATCAATCACCTCCTGAGCATATTCCGAAGGCAAGTATATCTCCATGCGATGTCCCATATTAAAGACTTTGTACATCTCTTTCCAATCTGTCCCAGATTGTTCCTGGATCAATTTGAAAAGAGGTGGGACAGGAAACATATTATTTTTGGTGATTTGTACATTATCTACAAAGTGAAGCACTTTTGTCTGCGCACCTCCAGAACAATGTACCATACCATGTATAACCGATCTCAACTTTTCAAGTATTTGTTTAATAACAGGCGCATAGGTGCGGGTAGGGGAGAGCACAAGTTTTCCGGCATCTATATCCAGTCCTTCAATCTTATCTGTTAAATTCATCTTGCCTGAATAAACCAAATTTGCAGGGATTGAAGAATCATAGCTTTCAGGGTACTTAGTTGCCAGATAATTAGCAAAAACATCGTGACGGGCCGAAGTCAAGCCGTTACTACCCATTCCTCCGTTATATTCTTTCTCGTAGGTAGCTTGTCCGTAAGAAGATAGTCCAACAATTACGTCTCCACCATGTATTTTATCATTTGATATCACATCAGCACGCTTCATTCTGCATGCAACGGTGCTGTCTACAATAATAGTGCGTACCAGATCTCCTACATCAGCAGTTTCACCGCCCGTAGGATAAATATTAACTCCGAGTTCCGATAATTCATTACACAAATCATTTGTACCATTGATTATTGCTGAAATAACTTCACCGGGAATCAGCATTTTATTTCTACCAATTGTAGAAGAAAGCAAAATATTATCTGTAGCTCCTACACATAGCAAGTCATCAATATTCATAATCAGGGCATCCTGAGCAATCCCTCTCCATATAGAGATATCGCCGGTTTCTTTCCAGTACATATAAGCTAATGAAGACTTTGTTCCGGCTCCATCGGCATGCATTATATTACAATATTCGGGATCACCACCTAGTATATCAGGAATAATCTTGCAAAATGCCTTAGGAAATATGCCCTTGTCTATATTTTTGATTGCATTATGTACATCTTCTTTGGATGCTGAAACGCCTCGCTGATTGTATCGCTGGTCACTCATTTTTATGGATATATTTTAAGCTGCAAAGTTAATAAAATAGAGGTAATATAAAAATAATAAAACAGCTTGTGTTTTTAAGACAACAAGCTGTTTATTTGATAATATTTATTGTGAAATCTTTAATGTCCATGCTGAGTGACATGGTATTTCAGAGAATTTGATAGGAGTCATATCAATGATCATCTGACCTTTTTCATATTTCCAAGGTAAATCTTTGTCTATGCCCAGCATAGTTACTTTTGTATTATCCGCTGGTCTGTCTATATTCAGAATACATCTATCATCTTGCCACTCAAGTAGTATAGCATAAATATTATTACCTTTTTGAGTATAAGCTATATATGATTTAAATGAACTGTATTTTGCATTTAAACCATTCCTTGAGTTTAAGGAGCTATCAACATACAGGCTAGAGTAGGGGATTATCTCTTCTTTTTGGGACTTAGAACTCCATTTTACCTCAATAGATGCATTCTGAACATCTTCAAAGTATTCAACTTTTATTGGATATTTTTCTCCCTTTTTCAATTTGATTTTACTTATATGTGTCTGGGTAGTCTCTGCACCTTGTACAAAACCATCCAGAGTTTGATCTTGTTTATTCCATTGATCTATGATTAACTTACCATCGATCCACACTTTAACACCATCATCAGCTTTAGCTGTAAATGTATATTCTTCGTTGTAAGACGGACTTATAAATCCGTTCCATTCTCCTGTAAAATGATCTACACGAATACGTGAATCCGGAGAATTACGTACCCAGTTAAAATTTATTGTAGAATCGATGCGGGTTATGCTTATTTCTTTTTCTTCTGTATGCTTTTTATAAGCCCGGGTACCATATATGGCTTCGCCATTCACATTAAGCCAGTTACCTAATTGTAATAACCTCTCTTGCTGTAAAAGAGGAATCTGTCCATCTCCTGCCGGACCAACATTTAATGTAAGACCTCCTCCATTTGCAACTAATGTAGCAAAATGACGAATAAGATCATCTTCAGTTAAATAATTTTCGATAGGCTCGTTTCTATTCAGTCCGAATGAACGCCCTATTCCACGTACCTCTGCCCATGGACGGTCTGTCATAGTAATTCCTGCGCTATATTCCGGTGTTTTGTAGCCATAATCAGCTCCGTATCCCCAGCGATCATTAACTATAGCATCATCTCCTATAAGATTATAATACCAGGCTATTAACTCACGTGCATGCCATTGTTCAGCTGTATTCCACCATTCTCCATCAGTGAAGATAAGGGAAGGTTTATATTTGCTAACTAATTCTTTAAACTGAGGTACCATATGTTGATCTACATATTTGCCTATGGAATCGTTGTCGTCTATTTCCCAACGATGGATCTTGTTTGACCACTCCGGTAATGAATAATATAGTCCCATTTTCAGCCCATCCTTTTTTACTGCGTCGGTCAGTTCCCCCACAATATCACGTTTTGGACCTGTTTCTACAGAATTCCATCCCGGGGAATATTTGCTGTCCCACATGGCATAACCATCGTGATGTTTCGATACTAGAACAACGTATTTAGCACCGGCACGTTTAAAGAGGTCAGCCCATTCCTGAGCATCAAATAGTTCTGCTTTGAACATATCCCGAAAATCCTTATACTCGAAGTCTTTTCCATAGACCTTTTTCGCAAAATCTACGGCTTGTGAATTGCCATCGCGCCACCCCTTGTATGCCCATTCTGAATAGCCTTCTTTCTTAGTCCATGAAGGTACTGAATATAGACCCCAATGAATAAAAATTCCAAGTTTAGCGTCATTAAACCACTCTGGATAACCCCGTTCCTGGATAGATTCCCAAGTAGGTTCCACTTTTTGTTGGGCATTAACAGATGAAGAAGCCCATAAGAATAGGAGAGTAAGAATAATTATTATTCTTTTCATGATTGTGTTTTTTTAAATAAGAAAGCGGCATCATATCAATGCCGCTTTTATAATATGATAATGAGTTATTATATTAATTCTATTTCTAAAATTATTAATAGTCTTTCACTTCCCAACCCAAAGCGCTGGCTCCAAGTACGGCAGCATCGCTTTCTTTAAGTTCGGATATTAATAATTTTATTTTGTTACGGTAAATTGGTAACATATTTTCTTCCATATGCTTACGGATAGGATCGAAAATAAACTTGCTTGATTTTGTTAATCCACCAAATAGTATAATAGCTTCAGGGCTTGAGAATGCAACAAAATCAGCAAAAGCTTCACCCAGCATTTGTCCTGTAAAATCAAATATTTCTTTAGCTAAGGCATCACCTTTTACTGCAGCATCGTATACATCTTTTGATGTAATTTCTTCTGCATTTAGTTCTCTTAATAAACTTGGTTCTTTTCTTGTTTCAAGGAATTCTCTCGCTGTTCTGGCAACACCTGTTGCGGAGCTATATGTTTCAAGACAACCTTTTTTACCACATCCACACATACGTCCCTGACGCTGGATAGTAGTATGGCCAAGCTCTCCGGCAAAGCCATCATGGCCATATACCAATTGCCCATTAACAACAATACCGCTACCAACACCTGTTCCCAGAGTGATAACGATAAAATCTTTCATTCCACGAGCTGCACCATATGTCATTTCTCCAATTGCTGCTGCATTAGCATCATTAGTAAGAGCTACAGGTACATTTAATTTATCTGTTAACATTTGTGCTAATGGAATCACGCCTTTCCATGGCAGATTAGGAGCAAATTCGATACAACCTGTAAAGAAATTCCCGTTGGGAGCACCAACTCCAATACCCTTTATATTGCCTGCACCGCCCACTTGATCTATAATCTCCTGAACCCCAGCTGATAAATGGTTTACGTATTCATTAATCTCTTTGTAAGCTCCAGTTTTGATAGAACCCTGATTGATGATGTGTCCACGTTTATCAACTACACCAAAAACAGAATTAGTTCCACCGATATCAATTCCAATAGCATATGGTTTTTCCATGATTTATATATAATGTTAATTCAACAATGAAATTATTTTTTTAGTAAAGCCTACAAATATAACTATTTCTGGCAAAATATTTAGCCAAATGATGGCAATTATGTGTGTTTTCTGAATAAATACAGACTATATTTATCGATGTTTCGTAAATGTATTTAATGCCTTATTAGCAGCCGAAAAAGGAGTAATTTGTGAACTAAGAACCTGTTGTTCACAGATTTTTAATTCTGCTTGTACGGCAGGATTATTATAGAAGTCGTTTTTTAATCGTTCATTTATTGTTTCATACATCCAAAAACGTGCCTGATCATTACGTCTGTGATCAAAGTAACCATTCTGTTTTACAAATCCGATGTATTCATCTATCATATTCCATACTTCTTCAATACCTATTTCGTAATACCCCGAATAAGTTAATACTTTAGGAGCCCAACCCGAATCCGGTAGCGGAAACAGATGTAGTGCATTCTGGAAATGTGATTGGGCTAGACGGGCTTTTTCAATATTGTTGCCATCAGCCTTATTTATAACAATCCCATCAGCCATTTCCATTATTCCGCGCTTAATTCCTTGTAGCTCGTCACCTGTACCAGCTAACTGTATAAGTAAAAAGAAATCAACCATCGAATGAACAGCCGTCTCTGATTGCCCTACACCAACAGTTTCAACAATAATACGATTAAATCCGGCAGCTTCGCATAAGATGATAGTTTCACGGGTTTTACGGGCAACTCCACCTAATGAACCTGCAGAAGGGGAGGGACGGATAAATGCATTTTTTTCTATAGATAAACGTTCCATACGGGTTTTATCACCTAATATGCTCCCTTTAGTCATCTCACTCGACGGATCTATCGCTAACACTGCTAACTTGTTGTTTCCCTTTAATATATGCATTCCAAAGGCATCAATGGAGGTGCTTTTTCCCGCTCCTGGAACTCCTGTAATCCCTACACGAACAGAATCCCCAGTATATGGCAGGCATTTTTCAATAACTTCCTGAGCTATGGATTGATGTTCTTGTTTTGAACTCTCAATGAGTGTTACAGCTTGTCCCAGAATAGAAATGTCACCTTTGCGAATTCCTTCAACGTATTCTGAAACGGTATATGTTTTACGTTTAAATCTTTTGAAGTTATTTAGATACGGATTAACTGTAGGTTGTTCTGAAATACCTTTATTTACTTTTAATCCTTGGAATTGGTCATCATTTTCTATATGTTCCATGAATTCTATTTTTGAGTATAAGTAGACTTTTTATTTAAAGTGTAAATATAGTAAAAAATAGGAGCTTTATAAGTCAATTTTGATGAATCAAATTAAGTTCAAAAGAATAATTAAACATAATAGTAATTATATAACAGATATATGATAAAAATATTGCCTGAACCAAACAGAAGGATCAGGCAATAAAGAATTATCCTCTGAAGATAACTAAAGTGACATCAGACTCACTTAAAACTTTGCGGGAAATGCTAGGAAGAAATATTCTTCCGAATAAATTTCTCCTACGTGTATTTAGAGAAACGATATTGACATTTTCTTCTTTAATAAAATTGTTTATCGTTTCTATCATATTCGGGCTGTCGATCAATTTATAGCCAATATTAAATTCAGGATATTTCATATTAAAATATTTTTGCATCTCCAATAGTTCCGATTCTTTCCATTTTTCACCTTTTTTACTAATAACATTTACATGCAATAAAGTAACTTTCATATCTGGATATGGCCTCAATATATTCACTAAATGATCAAATGACTCTAAATCCCTTTTTTGAAAGTTGGTAAGGAAAGCAATATGCTTAATTGCTGAAATATCTTTAAATTTAGAATTCTCAGGCACAACCATCACAGGAACATTGGTCATCTCAATGATATCAGCTGTAACATTCCCCATTATATTCCGTTTGTTGTTACTCAATCCTTTTCTTCCCAAAACAAGAATGAAAGGTTTATATTCTTCTATAAAATTCTCAATTTCTTCTTCAACAATGCCTTCTCTAAGAGAATAAGAATAATTTACTGATGGAAAGTCTTTTTCTATTATTCTTTTATCTATTTCATAACAGAAATCCAACATTCTTCTTCTTGCAACTGATAAAACATCTTCTTTATCATTCTCCGGAGAATCAGCAAAAGGGAAAGTTATAGGAAAATGAACTCTGTATACGTGCAATATTTTCACCTTAGCATTTATTTGGTGTGCTACAAGGAAAGCTGCACGACATGCTTTTATCGAATAATCTGAGAAATCGACAGCAACCAGTATTCTCTTGCGCCCGTCATCCATTTTTTGAGTCTGTTCATCATCATATCTGAATAACCTGGCACCCTCAATCACAGATAAGGCTCTGGTAAGATCTGATTGCTTTATCCTTACGGCCAATCCTTTAGAGGAATTGTCACCTTCTTCTATATCTACTAGAAAGGCTTCGATGCCCTTTTCTTTAAGAACCTGCTTAAGTATATGAGCTTTTTCAGTTGTGTGAATAGCTATGGTAATTAGTTCATTATTATCTTTCATATCTATTACAGTTTAATATATCTCTTTCTAACAAATTTACTAAAAACAATTCTTATATAATAAGATGATTACTGTATAATTTAACAAAAAGAAATAAGGTTTCACTTACTTTTAATCTCCCGGACAATCGTAAAAATTCTATAAACAATATACAAAAAAACGTCTGAAGTAACAAACTTCAGACGTCTATCCTATAATAATTTTTTTATATTATTGATTGTCAGAAATACCCAGCTCTTTTTGAACTGCTTCGTATTCTTTAGATTTATCTACATTCAACAAGCTTAAGTTGTAATATACATTCTGTAATTTCATCAAAGCCGGTTTGATCTCCATATCAAAATCAGCATTTCTACCTTTCAACAAATCTCTGTATTTTTCAAGATATGGTAATGACTTTTGATAAAATTCTGATGTTTGTTTATCAAACTGAGCCTGCTCGCTTCTGCTTGTTGTTTGTCCAGCTTTTTCTTTAAGATCCTGTGCTTGTAATATGTATAATACACCTAAACCTTCAAGAGCTTTTTCGCAGTTTGCATCAGCAGCAACAGCTTGTTGGTATGCAGGTTCGGCTCCAGCATAATCTTTTTGTTCAGCTAATAATGAAGCCTTTACTCCCATCAACTCACAAGTGTTGCTTGGATCATTAGCAATTGCCTGATCTAGGTATGCCATTGCTTCTCCGGTTTTTCCACCTCTGATAAACTCATTAATCAAGTTTGGTGTAAAATATTTGTTACCAGGGAATTTTCTTGCACCTTCGTTCAATGCCTGAACATAAGCTAAACTATCATCAACTTGCTGATATTCACTTGCTAATAATTCATACACATCGCTTTCTTTATATGTGCTGTTTGATACATAAGGTTCAGAAATGATCTTCTTCAATAATTTGATAGAACGAGGATGGTCTTTAGATTGAATAGAGCTGATAACAGCATAATATTTAATTGTTTGGTAAATACTGTCCTGAGTGTTAAAATCGCCTCTTGTATCTTCAAACATAGCTAATGTAGGAAGTTCCCAATATCTCTCAAAGAAATCGGCAGCTCTCTTATAATCCTGCTTGTCATTATAGAATACACCACCATTAATATAAAATCTGTGGCCATCTCTCATATTCTTTACTACATCTTTTCTAACTTTATTCTTTACCTGACCTTTTTCATTCGGCATTTGGCCTAGTTCATCAGCTTTGATATATGGATCGTACATGTTATATAATCCGATATACATTTTTTCTTCATTACCTCCCTTACCTGTAATTTCTTTTTGCATTTCCAATGTACGTTCATCATCAAATGCTTTATATTCAATATCTCCTGCTACTTTCCATGTTTCAGGGTCTTGTGAGGTTTCAGGGTTTGTAAGTGCGGGCTTAATCAATTCTCTTGCTTCATCAACATTCTTCATTGCTGACTTAGCATCTTTTACTGCTTTTTTCTGAGCAAAAGAGAAGCCTGCAAAAGCACATAATGTTATTACTAATAAAGTTCGTTTCATAAATTATTGATTTAGTTCATATTCTAGTTATTGATTTCTTCATTATTGCTCTCAGCAGCACCATTTTCCAAATCTGTATCTTCAATCGGTTCTTCAACGTCATTTTCAGATTCTACTTTACATATTGATGCTATTTCGTCGTTTCGTTTGCCTAAGTTTATGAGTCTGACCCCTTGTGTGGCTCTTCCCATAGTGCGAATATCTGAAACTTTTAGACGAATTGTGATACCTGACTTGTTAATTATCATTAAATCGTTTTCATCTGTCACACTATTTATAGAGACCAATTTACCTGTCTTGTCTGTAATATTCAGTGTTTTAACACCTTTACCTCCTCTGCTGGTTATACGGTAAACAGGAATAATTTCTCCGTTTTCATCTAATATTTCGTTTCCTTCTTCGTCTTTTTCATTCAGATTTGTACGTTTACCATATCCCTGCTCAGATACCACCATGATTGTTTCTGTTTTCTGAGCTTCTTTAGACATTGCCAACATACCAATTACTTCATCCTGGCCATCTTCATCGATACGCATACCGCGAACTCCAGTAGCTGTACGTCCCATTACACGAACATCCTTTTCATTGAAACGGATAGCACGTCCGTTACGGTTTGCTAAAAGAATTTCGCTGTCTCCATCAGTCATCAATACTTCGATAACTTTGTCATCTTCGCGGATGGTAATAGCATTCACGCCATTCTGACGAGGACGGGAATATGCCTCAAGACTTGTTTTCTTGATAACACCTTGTTTTGTACAGAATATCAGATAATGACTATTGATGAAATCTGTATCACTAAAACCTCTGACACGGATAAATGCTGTCACTTTGTCATCCGAATCTATATTCAATAGATTTTGAATTGCTCTTCCTTTTGAATTTTTTGTACCTTCAGGAATATCGAATACACGTAACCAGTAACACTTACCTTTTTGGGTAAATAGTAATATATAATTGTGCATCGAGGCCGGATAGATATGCTCAATAAAGTCTGTATCACGGGTTTCAGAGCCCTTAGCCCCTACTCCACCTCTATGTTGAGCTCTAAACTCAGTTAATGGGGTACGCTTAATATAGCCTAAATGAGAGACTGTAATGATCATCTCATCATTTGAATAGAAATCTTCAGGATTAAGTTCTTCTGATGCATATACAATTTCGGTACGACGTTCATCGCCATATTTATCTCTTATCTCAACAAGCTCATCTTTAATAACCTGCATACGAAGTTCTTCATTTGAAAGAATTTCATTCAAATAAGCTATTAATTTTTGTATTTCGTCGTATTCATTGCGCAGCTTATCTTGTTCCAGCCCTGTCAACTGGCGAAGACGCATCTCTACAATCGCACGGGATTGTATTTCAGTAAGATCAAATCTTTTAATCAAAGCTTCTATGGCTTCCTGTGGGGATTTGGATCCCCGGATTATAGCAATCACTTCATCTATATTATCAGAAGCAATTATTAATCCTTCCAGAATATGTGCACGTTCTTCTGCTTTACGCAGATCGTAAATAGCTCTGCGAATAACAACATCCACCCTGTGCTCTACAAAGTAAAAGATCATATCTTTAAGATTGAGAGTGCGAGGGCGCCCTTTTACCAGTGCAATATTGTTTACACTGAATGAAGATTGTAATGCTGTTAATTTATATAATTTATTAAGTACAACATTTGCATTTGCATCACGCTTAATATCCACTACAATGCGCATTCCCTGACGGTCTGATTCATCATTGACATTGCTGATACCCTCAAGTCTTTTCTCACCTACCAGATCAGCAATATGTTTTATTAGCTCAGCCTTATTAACCAGATATGGAATTTCAGTGATCACGATCTTTTCGTGGTTACCTTCCATTTCTATTTCAGCACGTCCACGCATAACAACACGTCCGCGTCCTGTTTCAAAAGCATCCCTTACACCCTGATATCCGTAAATAAAGCCACCTGATGGGAAATCGGGAGCCTTTACATGTTGCATCAGACCTTCTGTGTCAATTTCTTTGTTATCAATATAAGCAATAGTAGCATTGATAACTTCTGTCATATTGTGAGGAGCCATATTGGTTGCCATACCTACAGCAATACCCGATGCTCCGTTTATAAGTAAATTTGGAATACGTGTTGGAAGAACTGTCGGTTCCTTCAATGTATCGTCAAAGTTAAGTTGGAAGTCTACAGTTTCTTTATCAATATCTTTTAGCATTTCTTCGGCCAAACGGCTTAATCTGGCCTCGGTATAACGCATAGCCGCAGGACTATCACCGTCTACACTACCCATATTACCTTGTCCGTCTACCAAAAGATAACGCATACTCCACTCCTGAGCCATACGCACCATTGCAAAATAAACAGAAGAATCGCCATGTGGGTGATATTTACCTAAAACCTCCCCTACGATTCTCGCGGATTTTTTGTGGGGTTTATTCGATGCATTTCCTAATTCACTCATCCCAAAAAGGATACGACGGTGAACAGGTTTAAAACCATCTCTTACATCGGGTAATGCACGTGATACAATTACTGACATGGAATAGTCGATGTATGCCGACTTCATTTCATCCTCGATGTTGATCTTGATAATTCTGTCCTCTGATTCTGCCATTATCTTAAGTTAAAATTTTACTAATTCTCAAATATTTGCAAAGTATTTTTACGCAGTTTTTCTGTTAATTAAAAAACATGCTAAGATACAAATTTAGTTTGTATTAAGAAAATATTATAACGCAAAAAAGCCCCACAAATTTAGTATTCATCGGGCTTTCTTAAATTTTAAAATTAGAAATTTTTAGAATGTGTAAATTGAAAAACAATCTGCTTTTACAAAATACTTCTGATTCTGGAATTTACTAATAATTAGTCATTTTGACCATGACAGTTTTTATATTTCTTGCCACTACCACAGAAACAAGGGTCATTTCTTCCTGGTTTTTTATCTACATGGATCGGAGCCATAGCTTTTGGTCTTTCTGGTCCTTGTCCCGGAGTTTGTTGTTGTGGATTAGGCTCCATATCATTACGTTCGGTACGGTAACGGCTATAATCTGTTTTTTGCTCTGGAGCTGCCTGTTTCACCTGTTCAGGTTCACGCACTGGTATCTGGCCACGCATAAGGATCGTAACCGCTTTATTATTAATGCTGTTAAGCATTGTTTTAAACAGATTGAAAGATTCCAGCTTATAAATCAATAACGGATCTTTTTGCTCATAGCTGGCATTCTGTACAGATTGACGCAATTCGTCCATTCCACGAAGATGTTCTTTCCACTCTTCATCTATAGTGTGTAACATTATTGCTTTTTCAAAAGACTTAATAATATCCTTTGAGTGGCTGTCATATGCTTCTTTCAGATTACAAGAGATATTATAAACCCTTCTTCCGTCAGAAATAGGAATTAATATATTTTCAAATTTATCACCTTGTTCTTCATAAACCTGTTTAATTACCGGATTAGCGATTTCTGCCAGACGATCCATTTTTTGTTTGAAATTCTGAACAGCCGATTCATACATCATATCAGCCAGCGTTTCAGGCTTAGTTGAACGGAATGTAGCTTCATCAAACGGTGTTTCAACGGCAAATAATCTAAGCATGTCGATTTTTAATCCTTCATAATCAAGACTATCACTATATTGTTCAGCCAGACTCACAGCCGTATCATAGAACATATTTACAATGTCGATTCCAATACGCTCACCCATCAAAGCATGGCGGCGACGTTTGTATACAACTTCACGCTGAGAGTTCATCACATCATCGTATTCCAGCAAGCGCTTGCGGATACCGAAGTTATTTTCTTCAACTTTCTTCTGAGCTCTCTCTACAGACTTGCTAAGCATATTGTGCTCAAGCATTTCGCCTTCTTTGAAGCCCATACGGTCCATCATACCAGCGATACGTTCCGATGCAAATAAACGCATCAAATCGTCTTCTAATGATATATAGAATACAGAAGATCCCGGGTCTCCCTGACGCCCTGCACGACCACGTAACTGACGGTCTACACGACGAGACTCATGTCTTTCTGTACCAATGATAGCCAAACCTCCGGCTTCCTTAACGCTAGGAGCCAACTTAATGTCGGTACCACGACCAGCCATATTGGTTGCAATGGTTACTGCACCTGGTTGTCCGGCAAGGGCAACAACTTCAGCTTCACGCTGATGCAACTTGGCATTCAATACATTATGTTTGATCTTACGCATGGTAAGCATTTTACCAAGCAACTCAGATATTTCAACGGAAGTTGTACCTACAAGTACTGCACGTCCTTCTGCTACCAGCTTTTCTATTTCTTGTATAACCGCAGTATATTTTTCACGCTTAGTCTTATATATGCGGTCGTTCATATCATTACGCGCAATTGGCTTATTAGTAGGAATAACAACTACATCTAGTTTATAGATATTCCACAATTCGCCTGCTTCCGTTTCAGCCGTACCTGTCATACCCGAAAGTTTGTGATACATACGGAAATAATTCTGCAAAGTAATGGTTGCAAATGTCTGTGTAGCAGCTTCTACTTTCACACGCTCTTTTGCTTCAATAGCCTGGTGTAATCCATCTGAATAACGGCGACCATCCATAATACGGCCGGTCTGCTCGTCTACAATCATTACCTTATTGTCAATCACAACATATTCATCGTCTTTATCAAACAATGCATATGCTTTAAGTAACTGATTCACTGTATGAACACGTTCAGATTTAATAGAATAGTTCTGCATCAATTCATCTTTCTTTTCAGCTTTTTGACTATCTGTCAACGACTGATTTTCAAGATCTGAAAGTAATGCACCTATATCTGGTAAAACGAAGAACTGAGGGTCATCAGAGTTACCCGTCAACAGGTCTATACCCTTATCTGTAAGTTCTATGCTATTATTTTTCTCATCAATAACGAAATACAATTCATCTGTAACGATATGCATATTACGGCTTTGTTCTGCCATATAATGCTCCTCGGTTTTCAACATTGAGGCTTTAATTCCCGATTCACTCAGGAATTTGATGAGTGGCTTGTTTTTAGGTAAGCCCTTAAATGAGCGATATAGTAACAGTGATCCTTCTTCTTGTTCTTTCTTATCATCCGAAGCCATTTTTGCTTTTGCTTCCGCTAATAACCTAGTACATAGATCTCTCTGAGCTTTTACTATAATCTCTACACGGGGGCGAAACTCTTCAAACAGTTGTTGTTCTCCTCTAGGTATCGGACCTGATATAATCAATGGTGTACGGGCATCATCAATCAATACAGAGTCAACCTCGTCGACAATTGCATAATTATGCTTGCGCTGTACAAGATCGGAAGGATTGATTGCCATATTGTCACGCAGATAGTCGAACCCAAACTCATTATTTGTACCAAAAGTGATATCTGCCTGATATGCCTTACGACGACCTTCCGAATTAGGTTGATGTTTATCGATACAATCAACAGATAATCCATTGAACATATAGATAGGTCCCATCCACTCCGAGTCACGTTTTGCCAGGTAATCATTCACGGTTACAACATGAACGCCATTTCCTGTGAGAGCGTTTAGAAATACAGGTAAAGTTCCAACCAATGTTTTACCTTCACCTGTTGCCATTTCGGCTATTTTACCCTTATGCAATACGACCCCACCAAATAGCTGTACATCATAATGGACCATATTCCATTGTATTTCTGTACCTCCTGCGACCCAATGATTTTGATAAATAGCTTTATCACCTTCAATGCGAACAAAGTCGTGTGTCTCAGCTAATTCCTTGTCAAATTCTGTCGCAAGAACTTCTATTTCTTCGTTTTCTGTTAAACGACGGGCAGTTTCTTTGACAACAGAAAATGCTTCAGGAAGTACTTTTTCCAATACTTCTTCATATTTTTCTGTTACCTCCTTTTCCAGCTTATCAACTTCTGCCCATATTTCTTCACGCTGATCTATATCCAATGTTTCCACACTGGCTTTCAATTCAGCAATTTTAGCTTTTTCTGTGGCAACGTAATCCTGAACTTGCTGTCTGATTTCTGCTGTTTTAGCACGCAGTTCATCATGTGACAGACGTTGTATTTCAGGGTATACTGCTTTAATACGATCTACATACGGAGTTATTTCTTTCAAGTCTCGTTGAGCCTTGTTTCCGAATAATGATGTTAAAATGTCAGCGAATCCCATATATTTAGTTTGTTTATTTTTCTATTTAATTATTTGTTCAATGTCTCCTAAAGTAATTCTGATAAAGGTTCTTCTTTTGCAGCATTGGGAGACCTTATACGCATAATATAGGCCACTGTAGGCGCTATTTCGGTAGCTTTTATTGTCCTCTTTATCCTAACCGGCTTTATATTATTACCAAAGAATATAACAGGAGCAACAACTGCATTGTTTCTGACCTGCTTTTCTTTAAATGAAGCATCCGGCTCGTTTACAATCTTATACCCCGGCTGAAGTTCTACAAATAAGTCACCAGAGGTTTCTTTAGTGTATCCGTTCTTATAGTACTCCATTACAGGATTCCACTGTCCATGTTGTAGCTGGAATGAGGTATATACCTCTTGAACACCTGTAAATTCAGAAACAAACTCTGCGGCTTTATCCTGAATTTCCTGTAACGATATATTTTTATTCTTTATTAATTCCCTGTTCAAGTATACTTGCCCATTATAAAACTTATCAACCCATTGGTTTTCTCTGCCATATATCGCCATCAGATACATGTTAAGAAGAGCCTCACAACGATTTATAAAGAATTTATTGACAGGTATATTCGAATTGTCCGATTCAGTCGAATTTATATCTGCAGAATTATAATATCCTGTTGAAGTAACGAAAATCAGTGTATTTTTCAGGCCGACTGTTTTTTCTACTTCATCCAGTAATTTTTCAATTTCTTTGTCTAAACGTACATAAACATCCTGTATCTCGTAAGAGTAATCGGAAACACCCGGAAAGTTGCCTGCATAAAATGTCAGTGACAAAAAATCAGGATTTGTCCGCTTTCCTAATTCGGCTTTAGATAATAACGTTATTGCTGAATTTATAACATTCTCATTAACGGCAGGTGTCTGTTTGGCCAGAATATATGTTTGCTTGTCTCCTCCCATGAAATGCTGGAAAGAAGGAGCACTTTTGGTATATGAAAATGCCTTATAAGTATTTATATCTTGTGAAGGTACCCATTGCATTCCCCATGCTTTGGTAGCGAAGTCAGAACCACTGCGATTATCCTGATCTACTGACCAGTAGAAGTTTTTATAATAGGTAGTGGAAGCCCATTTACCAGTATAGTCATCAACCCAGAAAGCTGCATTTCCTCTTTGTCCTGCAGTAATAAGAGATTGAGCTACTTGTGGAGCAAAGGCATAAACATCTGAATTACCCTGTGATGCAATTTTAAGTTCATCTGTAATTGTAGATGTTTTCAGAGCTAAAGGAGATACCTTATCTTCTGTATAATTACCCAAATACGTGGGATCGGAGAATGCCGAAACTTCCTGTTGTTTAGATGCTATATATTTTTTATTCCCGACAATACCATGATAAAAAGGAGGTGCTCCCGTATAAATAGTTGCTATCGCCGAAGCATCATCAAGGTTTGGAAAATCAAATTTTATATTTTGATAAACCAATCCTTCATTCAAAAGGCGCTTGAATCCTCTCTCAGAAAATGTACTTTGAAATAGTTCCAGATAATCACCTCTCAACTGGTCGATAGTAATACCAATAACCAACTTAGGTGCTTCACGCACAGTTGTCTGCGCCTGAACCGATGTAATGGTTAGTACTGCTACTAAAGAGGTTATTATTCTTATCATTTTCGCTTTGGTAAGCTATAATCAGCTTTTTTCTTAAACTTTTTAAGTTGCAAAATATTCATTCCTGACCTCATACATATAGATAAGATGAAAGGAATAAAAGCTATTTCTAATTGTTGTGGCATCAAACTCCATGCCAAAAGAAATGCCAAAAGCGCCACAAAGTTAATAAAATGATAACAATTTATGAATTTTGAAAGAGATTTTACAAAGAATAAAAATGCAACGATCAACTGGAGCGGATTTAACCATATAATATTCCAGTTTGGATTAACACATGGATGTATAGAAAAAAACATCAGGAAGAAAATAACACATCCTGCTAATCCTGCTATAATGAATAGTATGGTGTCAAATACTTTGCCTAAAGCAAACCACTTTTTCTTCCATACTACAAGTGATAACAAAACAGTTACTACCAATAAAATACAACCAGCATACAATGGTAAAATATGCGAATCCTTATCAGGAGATTCAACAGGTGTCAAAAGCCGGTTTTCTTTTAAAATAAAGTCACGCACTGTACCATCAGCACTTTTCACCTTGCTGCCTTCATAAGCTTTCATCAGATAATATGGCAGAAAGTCTTTTTGTCTGTCACTAATTATTTTATCTGCATCAGCGCCAATGATCAAATCTATTCCAAATTGAGTCCATGGCTGGATACTTACACATTCCCAAACCAAGTCGCGATAAGTCTGGCTCTTATTTGTAGGTGTATATTCAATTTCACCATGTACATATTTTTCGATTATATCGCGTGGACGTGTAGCACAATTATCATAAAAGAAATTATAGAGGTAAACCCGGTTTTCTGGAAGAGTATTATTTATTAAGGCATCCAGTATATCTTGTTTTTCCTTCAAACTCAGATTGAATATTTGTTCGGTAACTCCCACCCCACGCTCTCTATACTCTTCTATATAGTATTTATATTGAACAGCACCTACCATATAATTTGTATCGCCTTTCACAAAACGAAATACAAAATTAGAGCTGTTAAAATCGAACAGCCCATAGTTAAACACTATATCTAAATTACGGGTTGTATCACACACTCGAATAGCTGTATGACCATATAATGCATATACTGCTTCTTCCCAGGCAGAACTGGTTAGCAGGCTTATCTGTGCTGTATCACTAAGTAATATAGGTTCCTGAGAGGGCTTGGATTGTGAATATAATCCCTGCGAAAAGGATACAGTAAAAAAGAGGAACAGAAGTAAATTTCGCATTTTATACCTATAAGTAGATTTTACTTTACAAATATAGAACAATAAGCAATAGAATTTATTTATAAGTTTATATATTTTCCGGCAGTTGTGAATTTTACTTAAAAACAGCTCCTGTATGAAAAACTTAGTGTCTATCCAAGACGTTATAAATTAATATTATTCCATATTTTTGCTTTTGTTAAAAACATAAACCAGGTTTCAATTATGAGAAAAGGATTATTAGTTATTGCTTTATTTTGTTTAATAGGTTGTGTTTCGGCACAAGACATACAATTGGTATCACCCAACAAGACTGGTGGTAAGCCATTAATGGAAGCGTTGAGTGATCGTCAATCGCATAGATCTTTTGAGAAGAAGGATTTACCTGCACAAACGTTGTCAGACCTTTTATGGGCTGCTTATGGGTTCAACAGGGATGATAAACGTACTGTGCCATCATCTCAAAACAAACAAGAGATCGATCTATATGTAATGTTTAGCAATGGTGTTTATCTGTATGATGCTAAAGCAAATGTACTTAAACTGGTAGAGAAAGGTGATTTCAGAAAAGCTCTTGGACAAGCAAATATTTCTGATAATGCTTCATTATCACTAGTTTATGTAGCCAATCTGGATAAAGCTTCTAACCGTGAAGCCGGATTCATAGATAGTGGATTCATTGCCCAGAATGTATATTTATATTGTGCTTCTGCTGGATTGGGATCTGTAGTTCGCGCCTCATTTACAAGACCGGGATTACATGAAGCGTTGAAACTGACAGACAAACAGGAGATTACAATAGTACAGCCTGTAGGATATATTAAATAAATATAGAATCTTATTACATGAATGAGGCTATTCAAATGAATAGCCTCATTTTATTTATGTACAATTAAATATTAATTGTTTTCCGGTCTGAGTTTTCTTACAACTGCACCTGTACGCCACATTTCACTTTCGCGAAGAGCTTTCAGTTCTTCTTCCAGTTTTTCGCGATAATCAGGTTTTGAATTAGTATCGATAGAACGTTGTGCTTCATTACCATTAGCTACTTCAGAATAAAGTTTAGCAAAAACCGGTTTTGTAGCATCGTGGAAAGGAGTCATCCAGTCTAAAGCACCACGCTGTGCTGTAGTAGAACAGTTGGCATACATCCAGTCCATACCTTTTTCAGCAAACAAAGGCATCAATGATTGAGTTAATTCTTCTACTGTCTCATTGAAGGCTTCTGATGGAGAGTGACCATTTTCGCGTAATACTTCATATTGAGCAAGCAAAATACCTTGGATAGCACCCATCAATGTACCACGCTCACCTGTAAGGTCGGAATATACCTCACGTTTGAAATCTGTTTCGAACAAATATCCTGATCCAACGCCGATACCTAAAGATACTGTACGTTCGAATGCACGGCCTGTAGCATCCTGGAATATAGCATAACTGGAATTTAATCCGCGACCTTCAAGGAACATACGGCGAAGGCTTGTTCCTGATCCTTTAGGAGCCACAAGGATAACATCAATATCTGCCGGAGGTATGATTCCTGTACGTTCTTTGTATGTAATACCAAATCCATGAGAGAAATACAAAGCTTTTCCTGCAGTTAAATGAGGTTTAAGACGTGGCCATACTTCTATCTGAGCAGCATCAGACAATAAATACTGTATGATTGTACCTTTGGCTGCAGCTTCTTCTATGTCGAAAAGTGTTTCACCAGGTACCCAACCATCTGCGATAGCTTTTTCCCAGGTTTTACCACCTTTGCGTTGTCCGATGATTACATTAAAACCGTTATCTCTAAGGTTTAATGCCTGTCCGGGACCTTGTACACCATAACCGATTACGGCTATTGTTTCATTTTTTAGTACTTCTCTTGCTTTTTCCAAAGGAAATTCTTCACGGGTAACTACTTTCTCTGTTACACCGCCAAAGTTCATTTCTGCCATTTTTAGTAAATGTTTTTATTAAATTAAAAATCAAAATATTGTGATTGTTATTTCCATGTGATACGGGTAGAACAAACATTTGTTTCTCCGTCTTTCATCTCCAATATAAAACTGGAGTTTTCTTCTTCCCTTTTCAATATATCGAGTTTTGCTCCATATTGCCCTTCTGCAATATAATTAACCTCGATACGCTTGATTTCTTTATCTCTGAACATTTCGATATCAAATACATCTACAAAATGTTCAATATATTTCATACTGTTCAGGTGCTTGTTTATGTCTACATCACTATATTTTACAACAAACTCAGAAGCCAGTTCATAATTATCCTTCAATGCCGGAATTTTAGTCATTCCTTCTATCAGGCATTCTTGATTTGCATGAATATAATCTGATAGTCCATATAGTTCCAGCAAATTAGTTGGTCTACGGGTTTCCAAATCTATGGATGCCCATAAGGATCTGGCAAATCCGATTATGTTACCATCACTATCCTCAAATGAGAAATGACGCTCGGTGAATAAGCGGTTTACGCTGACAATCCAAGTATTGATGGTCATTACAGTATCATTTTTAGGATATTCGAATACTTCAATAGCCATACGGGACAAGACCCAGACACGTTGTTGTGAAGTCATTGATGAATATCCAAACCCGCGCTCATCAGCATGTTTAGTTGCGGCTTGCAGCATAAATCCACCAATCATCGGCAATGTCGCTTTACCTCTGAAATCAGTTAAGTATGCATCGATCGTAAATTCGTATCTTCCTATAGGTGCAACCATCTAAAATGTTACTTTTTTAATTAATTAATTTCCAGATAAATACACTCAAAAGGTGACAAAAGTAACAGTTTTTATACATCTTTTTGATTGTAACTTTTTCTTACCCGAGTATTATTTTAAACTATTTGTATACAGATAATTATATTGAAATATTATTACATTACATTCTGTTTATTACTTTGTACTGCCTTTATGCTTTTCGTCCAACTTAGTAAGCATATCACTCAACCTTTCAATTTTAGATTTTGTAATTGCAATTCGTCCTGAGCGTATAAATTGCAGGACTCCGATTGTCTTACTTAGTTCTTCAAACAAGTCTTGCGTTTCCTGATAATGTCCTGTTTTTTGAAGTACCACACTATTTTCATTGATATCCAGTATACGCGCATTATGCTTTCTTATAAGTTCTTCTACTGATTCTATCTTTAAGAAATCTGATGTAGATAATTTATAAAGAGCAATTTCCTGATGGATAAGTTCTTCATTTGTATTATAATATGCTTTAAGCACATCTACACGTTTATCTATCTGTAGTACAACTTTCTTGATAACCTCTTCGTCACAAAATACAGTGATTGTAAATTTATGTATTCCTTCCAGCGCCGAAGCAGAAACAGAAAGAGTTTCGATGTTTAATTGGCGACGAACAAATACACTCGTTACCTGGCTTAAAAGACCAACTGTATTTTCAGAAAATATAGTTATGGTATATAATGTTTTATCTTGCATAATTTTTTTTATTAATGTTATTCACCATCTTCATCAATCTCAAATGTACCAGATTCTACTAAAGAATATTTATTATCTTCCCAGCGATATATTTCTGTTAAATATGAATTATAGCCATTAGGTTGTGTTATGGTAACAGTCTTGTTTTTATAATCTATTTCCTTATCATCACATGAATAATAAATGCTATCCAAAATATTGGTGTGCTCAAACTTTTCTTTGTCTGCATTATAAAGCCAATATTTATATATCCCACCACGGGCTAACCATTGTGTATCAAGAGCAAGGTCCGGATATCCGTCAAAATTAATATCCTCCAGATAAATTTTATTTTGACCAGGGAAAGCATGTAGATTATCTAACATCTGTACCACAACGCCTTTGTTGTATATTACGATTTTAGTTAAGCTGTCACTATTATATCCCTTATCTGTATAATCGCTTTTAAATACAAATTGAGGAAAATCGTCTGCTTCAAGCGGTGAAGCAACTTTATATACATGCATTTCCTTCAATGTATCTGTAAACTGATTTATAGTATCTGAAATGGTAGCATAATTTTTATTATCTCTTTGTTTACATGATGAAAACAAAGATACTAATATTATACTTAGGCAATACCATTTCAATTTACTCATCCCCCAATAATATATTCGTCACAGATGCACCTGCCGGAACCATAGGGTATACCATCCCTTTTGTCTCAACCTGTACATCCAACAGGAAAGCTCCTTTATGATTAATCATATCCGCAATTGCCTGATCCAGTTCTTCCCGGGTTTCAACTTTTCGTGACGGGATATTATATGCCTCTCCAATTTTTACAAAATCAGGGTTTTTCATTATTGTTTCGGAGTAGCGTTCATTAAAGAACAGTTCTTGCCATTGGCGCACCATTCCCAGAAAATGATTATTCAACAGGATTATTTTAACATCTACATCATATTGCATAATTGTACCTAATTCCTGTATTGTCATTTGAATGCCACCATCGCCTACAAACAAACATACTGTACGGTCAGGCGTTCCATATTTAGCGCCAATCGCAGCTGGAAGCCCATATCCCATAGTGCCTAATCCTCCGGAGGTGACTACACTACGGCTCTGACTATATTTGAAGTATCGTACAGCCATCATTTGGTGCTGGCCTACATCTGTAACTAATACAGCCTTATTCCGAGTAGCTTCAGATACTTTATTGATGACCTCACCCATCTTTAATTGCCCCGATGTTGAGTATAGCTCACTTTCAATGACAGCATCATACTCCCTCTTGTAGCAAGCCTTAAATTCATCAAGCCATTCCGGACGGTTAGCAGGTTTAAGTAACTCTGTTACTTTTGGCAGAGTTTCTTTCACATCACCAAGTACGCGTGCTGTAACAGGTACATTCTTATTTATCTCAGCTTTATCTATGTCAAAATGAATTATTTTGGCTTGTTTGGCATAAGTATTCAGATCTCCGGTAACACGATCATCGAAACGCATGCCTATACCTATAAGTACATCACATTCATTTGTCTTTAGGTTCGGACCAATATTTCCATGCATACCCAGCATCCCTATCTGTAATGGATGATCGGTTGGTATTGCCGATAGGCCCAGAACAGTAGATGCAGCAGGAATACCGGCCTTTTCCAGGAAGGCTAATAGTTCTTTCTCGGCACTACCCAGAATAACTCCCTGTCCTACCAGAGCCAACGGTTTCTTTGCATTATTTATTATCTCTGCAGCAGTTTCTATCTCATTAGGTTTTACATCAGGTTTAGGTTGATAGCTACGAATGTAAGTTTCTTTTTTATACTGATAATCCAAAAAACCATTTTGTGCATCTTTCGTAATATCTATAACTACTGGACCGGGGCGGCCTGTGGAAGCGATATAGAAAGCCCTTGCAATGGCCCATGGAATATCCTCGGCCTTACGTATCTGATAAGACCATTTTGATATAGGTTGGGTAATGCCCACAACATCGGCTTCCTGAAAAGCATCGCTACCCAACAAGGATGTAGGTACCTGCCCCGATATTACAACAATAGGTGTACTATCCAGCATAGCATCAGCTATACCTGTTATCGTATTGGTAGCCCCAGGACCGGAAGTCACAAGTGCCACCCCAACTTTACCCGATGTGCGTGCATATCCTTGTGCCGCATGTGTAGCACCTTGTTCGTGCCTGACGAGAATATGGTTGATTTTATCTTTATAATCATATAACGCATCGAATACAGGTATTATCTGACCACCCGGGTACCCGAAAATCGTTTCAACACCTTCATCAAGTAATGCCTTGATTAGAGCCTCGCGTCCTGTTGTTTTATTTTCCATATTTATATAATATTGTGGCTTAAATATTTTTAGTAATAAAAACTTTCGGCATATTCACTTAGCAATAGTCCGCCGACCATTAATCCAATGAAAAAGATTCCTGTCACAATAGGTGCTATAACAGAAACACCTCCAGTTTTTTCTATATAATCTAATTGATCTCCTGTATTATTATATGCTTCTTTTGCCTTTTGTATTGTACGTTTTGCTTTCATTATATAGAACAAGTTTGCAAAACAGCCTATAGTAACTGCCCAAATAATATTGATCACCCTATCCAAACCCGAATTGTCTATCTCAAGTGCAAAGATGAAGATACAGTCAATAGTAGCCATTATAGCAATCAATGCTAAGATTTCTACATACATTTTGCGATATGCAAGCCATAGGAAACCAAAGAAAAAAGCATAACCATTAAAAACAACATTTTGCCCTGCTGTAATTTTTTCATAGCGCTCAATATAATAATCGGGATCCTTATTAAAGAAAGTCCTGTAATATAAACTTTCATCTACAATTTCATCAATATTTTCTATTGATAAGTTTTGACTTTGTTCGTTTTCTTGCATAGTTTGTCTGTTTATTCTATAATTCTGATTCCTCCCAAGTCGGCTGAACTAACCATACTGGCATAAGCACGTAATGCCTTGGATACTGTACGGTTACGGTTAGGTTTAAAAGCATCTTTACCTTTAGCTAATTCTTGCTGACGACGGGCTTCTAATTCTGTATCGGATATTTTTACATTGATGGAGCGATTCGGAATATCTATTTCAATAATATCACCATCCTTGATTAGCCCTATAGCTCCACCTGATGCTGCTTCCGGCGATACATGGCCTATTGACAGGCCTGATGTCCCACCTGAAAAGCGTCCATCTGTGATCAAAGCACATTCTTTACCCAGATGTTTTGATTTTATGTAAGAAGTGGGATAAAGCATTTCCTGCATACCGGGACCTCCTTTAGGACCTTCATAGATAATTACCACTACATCTCCTGCAACTACTTTGTCTTTCAAGATACCCTCGCACGCATCCTCCTGAGAATGGAATACTTTAGCTTTTCCTGAAAATTTGAAAATACTTTCGTCTACTCCGGCAGTTTTCACAACACAACCATTAAGGGCTATATTGCCTTTCAAGATAGCCAAACCACCATCTTTGGTATATGCATGCTCCATATCACGTATACAGCCACCTGTCCGGTCTATATCCAAAGCCGGATAATAATTATTCTGTGATCCCATCACAAGATTAAATCTATTTCCGGGAGCCGATTTATAGAGGGTTTCTGCTTCTTTCTGCGGATTGCTTTTTGTAATATCATACTTATCAATTGCTTGTGAAAGCGTCATTCCGTCAACCCTCGACACACTAGTATCGATTAAGTTTCCTTTGTCCAGTTCGTTCATTAAGCCCAGAATACCTCCGGCGCGGTTTACATCCTGAATATGATATTTCTGAGTATTTGGTGCTACCTTGCAAAGACAAGGAGTTTTGCGGGAAAGTTTATCTATATCCTGCATAGTAAAATCAACTTCACCTTCCTGTGCAATAGCTAAGAGGTGAAGAATTGTATTTGTAGATCCCCCCATTGCAATATCTAATGTCATAGCATTCAGAAAAGCTGTTTTGGAAGCAATATTGCGAGGTAACACAGATTTGTCTCCATCCCGGTAGTAACGGTAAGCATTTTCAACGATCTGTTTTGCAGCATCCTGAAACAGTTTAAGACGGTTGGCGTGAGTAGCTACAATAGTACCATTACCCGACAATGCCAGACCTATTGCTTCATTCAGGCAGTTCATCGAATTGGCTGTAAACATACCGGAACAAGAGCCGCAAGTAGGGCAAGCCGCACGTTCAATAGCATTTACTTCTTTATCCGAAACCGTATCATCAGCAGCCTTAGTCATTGCATCTATCAGGTCTAGGTGCTGGTCGCCAAGTTCACCCGCTTCCATTGGCCCACCTGAAACAAATATAGTAGGTATATTCAGCCTCATAGCTGCCATTAGCATGCCTGGAGTGATTTTATCGCAATTACTGATACAGATCATAGCATCGGCTTTGTGGGCATTTACCATATATTCTACACTATCGGCAATCAGATCGCGAGAAGGGAGCGAATACAGCATTCCGTCGTGCCCCATGGCAATACCATCGTCAATGGCTATGGTATTAAATTCGGCTGCAAAACAACCAAGCGCTTCGATCTCAGCCTTTACTTTCTGGCCAATCTCATGCAAATGGACATGCCCGGGAACAAACTGAGTAAATGAGTTCACGATGGCAATAAGAGGTTTGCCCATTTGTTCTTCTTTCATTCCATTAGCTCTCCAAAGAGCTCTGGCTCCGGCCATACGCCTACCTTGTGTACTGGTCGAACTTCTTAATTCAAATCCCATAACGATATAACTATTAAAAAAAAAACCTTTCCCACGAATGAGAAAGGCTATATTGATTCCTTATATTATCAAACTAATATACATACCTTTCTCATTTACTCTGACCGACGAGGAGAATAACGAGGTTTAGGATATGTAAAAAGCAATTTGTCATTATTTCGCTTTAAAAGTGATCACAAAGTTATAAACTTTTTTTTAAAAACAAATTTTATCAGCGTTTTTTTAAGTTGTTGGGGAAACTGATAAAGTAAATAGAATATCTTTTACCAACTATATTCATTTATCTGTATATAATTATCTATAATAAGATCATTGATATAACAAAAATATCTAAAAAAGTAACAAGAAAAATATAGTAAAAACATGTCACTTTTGTCACCTTTTGTTTGTAAGATAATGTACAACAAATATTTGCATTATAAATAGATTGTTACTTTTATATATGCATAAACGGCACATAATTTGTAGCTTTTTATTAATTTTGCATCCCAAATTAATAATTACTACTGCTTTGAAACTATCAGCTTTACAAGAAGTTTTTGAAACTCACAAAAATATAACAGCTGTAACAAGCCTTTTAGACAAATATAAAAACATTTATGTAAAGGGATTGCAAGGCTCGGCTGCATCGATGTTTGCCGCAGCATTATTTCACAAAACGGATAATTGTCTATTATTTGTTTTAAATGATCAGGAAAGTGCCGGCTATTTTTATCATGATCTGAATCAGATCCTTGATTCTGATAAGGTCTTATTTTTCCCTTCAGCATACAAGAGAGCTATTAAATACGGGCAGATAGATGCCGCTAATGAAATACTTCGTACAGAAGTAATGGGACAGTTACAGATCCGGGAGAAGCACCTTATTATTGTAACATATCCGGAAGCATTAGCCGAAAAGGCTGTAGCTAAAGATGTTCTGAAAAAGAATACAATACAAATGTCTGTTGATGAAGAAATTGACAGGGATTTTGTGTCTGAAATGCTGGATACCTTCGGTTTTGAGTATGTAGATTATGTTTACGAACCAGGACAATATGCTATTCGTGGTAGTATTCTGGATGTTTTTTCTTTTTCGAGTGAATTCCCATACCGTGTCGACTTTTTTGGCGATGAAGTAAGCACAATCCGCACTTTTGATATAGAAACTCAGCTATCAAAAGAGAAACTGCAACAGATACAAATAATTCCCGATATGCAAAAATCAAATCTGGAGCGAGCTTCTCTTTTAAAACTAATTCCTCAGGATACAGTTATTGCATTTAAAGATTTTGTATGGGCAGGCGACAAAGTAGATAGTATATACAATGATTCTGCTATACTAGATAATCCTGAATATGAGAAAGATATACAGAATAAATTAACAACCAGAGGCGAATACGAAAGTCTAATATCTACATTCAAGCATGTTCATTTTGGAAATAAAATACATTCTGAAGCTGTAATTGAGTTTAAGACAGATATACAACCTTCATTTCACAAGAATTTCGACCTGATCAGTGAGACTTTTCATAAATATATTGATAAAGATTACAAAATCTATATCCTGAGTGATAGTGAAAAGCAGCAAAAACGGTTGCAATCTATATTTGAAGACAGAGGAGATAATATAGACTTTATACCTGTGGAGAGAACACTGTCAGATGGTTTTCTGGATGAAACATTGAGAATCTGTTGTTTTACAGACCATCAGATTTTCGACCGTTACCACAAATACAATCTGAAATCAGACAGAGTGCGTTCCGGTAAATTTGCATTATCGTTAAAAGAATTACAACAATTCCAGATCGGGGATTATATTGTACATATAGATCATGGTGTGGGACAGTTCGGAGGCCTTGTCCGTTCCGATATGAATGGAAAGATGCAGGAATTAATAAAACTAATTTACCTCAATAACGATGTTATCTTCGTTTCCCTTCACTCTCTACATAAAATATCGAAATACAGGGGGAAAGAAGGCGAACCTCCACGTATAAATAAATTAGGTACCGGAGCATGGAATAAGATCAAGGAAAAGACCAAAAGTAAGGTTAAAGATATTGCCCGGGATCTGATTCAATTATATGCTAAACGCCGTCAGGAAGAAGGTTTTACATTTTCTCCCGACTCTTTCCTCCAGAATGAGCTTGAAGCATCATTTATCTACGAAGATACTCCCGATCAGGTAAAAGCCACAGCAGACGTTAAGCATGATATGGAGAACAGCAAACCAATGGACCGCCTTATATGTGGAGATGTTGGCTTTGGTAAGACTGAAGTTTCTATTCGTGCAGCTTTCAAGGCTGTGACTGATAATAAACAAGTAGCCGTTTTGGTTCCTACAACCGTTTTGGCATATCAGCATTATCAAACATTTAAAGAGCGGTTAAAAGATTTCCCTTGCCGTGTCGACTATATCAGCAGGGCACGTACTGCCGGACAAATAAAAGAAATACTGAAAGATCTCAAAGAAGGAAAAATAGATATACTTATCGGTACACATCGTATTGTGGGTAAAGATATACAATTTAAAGATCTGGGATTGCTGATTATAGATGAAGAACAAAAATTCGGAGTAGCAGTAAAAGAGAAGCTTAAACAAATGAAGTCTAATGTAGACACTCTGACAATGACCGCCACACCGATCCCGCGCACATTGCAGTTTTCACTGATGGGTGCCAGAGATCTGTCTTCAATAACTACTCCACCGCCAAACCGTTATCCGATACAAACAGAGGTACATACCTTCGACCCCCTTATAATACGTGAAGCCATTGAATTTGAGATGAGCCGCAACGGGCAGGTCTTTTTCATCAATAACCGTATAAAAAACATATACGAATTAGAAGAAATTATCAAACGGGAAGTGCCAGATGCGCGTATTGCAGTGGGGCATGGACAAATGGATCCGGCAAAGCTGGAATCTATTATTATTGACTTTGTAAATCATGAGTATGACCTATTGGTAGCAACTTCTATTATCGAATCGGGTATCGATATCCCGAATGCCAATACAATTATAGTAAACAATGCTCAGAATTTCGGGTTGAGTGACTTGCATCAACTCCGTGGACGTGTGGGCCGTAGTAATAAAAAAGCATTTGCATACCTGCTGGCACCGCCATTACACACACTAACCCCAGAAGCCAGAAGGCGGCTACAGGCTATTGAAAACTTCTCTGAGCTCGGGCACGGTTTCCATATCGCCATGCAGGATTTGGATATTCGCGGAGCAGGCAACTTACTCGGAGCAGAGCAAAGCGGGTTTATTGCAGATCTGGGATATGAGGTATATCAGAAAATCCTTACAGAGGCAGTTAATGAACTTAAGAACGATGAATTTGCCGCACTTTACCACGAAACAGATGAAGATAATAAGATTTCCGGGGAAAACTTTGTAGAGGATGTGCAGATAGAAAGTGATCTGGAACTACTCTTTCCTGCACTTTATATTCCCAATGATTCGGAGCGTATTACATTATATCGCGAACTCGATAACATGGAAAAAGAGTCTGATACAAATAAATTTGTAGAACGTCTTGAAGATCGTTTCGGGAAAATTCCACAAGAAGGCAGGGAACTTATTATGGTGGTTAAACTCCAGGCTTTAGCCAAAACATTGGGAATAGAGAAAGTCGTCCTTAAGAGTGGACGTATGAGTTTATTCCTTGTTTCAAATCCGGATTCACCATATTATCAGTCAAAAGCATTTGATAAACTGCTGGATTATATACAGAAATATCCCCGTAAATGCGAATTGAAAGACAGAAATGGAAAACGTTCGGTAAGCATTCAGAGTGTACCTAATGTAGAAACGGCTTGTATGATATTGGGAGAAATAAATGAAATTGTTTGATTATTTAGACATCAAAACTTATAAGTAAGCATGAGACGCCCTTCGGATGTCTTGGAAAACACATTATCGAAATACTTATAATTTGTATCACGTGTGTAATTATAACCTATTGCTGTCAGATAAAATTGATTTTTCAATTTCAGATCCACCCTTAGGGAAATAGCATGCAATATAGCTTGTGAATGATCTCCTTGGGCATCTAATGTTTTTTCATTCACGATCTCCCAATTTATGTCTTTGTCGTATCCTTTCCAGGTAAACATACGATATCCCTCATAACTACTTGATACACTTATAATATCTTTATAAGCAATACTAACTCCGCTTTGCCAGCTAAAACCGGCAGCCAGATTATAATTACGGTCATTTACAACATAATGGTCACTTAATGAAGCTCCTAATAAGATACCATTAAAATGAAAGTATGAATTAAAATCCCAGTCTTTGAATCGCTTACTCTTATGTATCAGCCCTAATCCAAATGAAGCAGGAGTACAAAACTTGTAAGGTACTCTGGCAGAAACATCAGATATTGTATCCGAGTCGTAATAATCATAATGTTGATAAACTCCAAGGCTCAGAAAATCCTTTGAGTTATTTATTATTTCGGTAGAATATAGCCGCCCTGTAATATTCAACTGGCTGATTAACGGCTGAGAACCCTGACCATTTAAATTAGCCTTGAAAGTGAAATAGTCGTAGGGTTTATTTGTTTCAGCTTCATACCGGTCTCCGTACTCAACATTGATATTGGTAGCAAAACCAAGTCCCTTATCAAATATCTGATCTTTTAGTTCCAAAGCTCTAATACCCATAGATACTTCCACACTTACATCCGGTACTCCGAACTGTTTTCCTGATGTGGGACGTTTTCGCCATGCATCCCCATTGATAATACGCGTCAAACCACGGGTTGGGGCTATTATAAATGCTGCCAGTTCCTGTCCGAAACGGGAAGAACCAGTACGTCTATCGTCCAAAATTAAATCTGAGGTTCTGAATAATACTTCTCCCAAGGCCATTCCGCCTATAGGAGTTGCTATAATATCGTTTGTAGAAGGATACTCACACTCCATAAAGAGCTCCCACATCGCACTTCCCCCTAACGCTAATGCTCCCGATTCCCAATAATTAAGTCCATTTGCCCGTCCTGCATTGAAGTATAAGTTGCCATGGTATGGGTGCAGGAACATATTTGTGCCCATATAATCATTATCCCAAATAAATCCTTTTCTGAAATTCTCTCTCACTGTATTCATGCTGATATATGCAAAATGTCCTTTCTGAATATATCTGTCGAAAGCCCACACACCCATGTTGACACTAAATGCAGTAGCTCCGGCATGAAACCATTTCTTTTTTTTAGAATAGTAAGCTATATCTAACGAATCTGCCTCTTTTGGTGTAGCTACTTGCTGCCGCATGGGAATTTGTGCATTACAAAAAATAGTAATTCCAAGAAAAAGAATGATATATGTATATTTCTTTAGCATCAAAAAAGTGTGTTATACCCAAAAATAGAACAAACACATTTATAGATCATTATTGGTAATAAAACCGATTAGGTATATTTACAAAAAATAACATGTATTCACAATTGAGGTATATAAATTGGAACAAAGAAATTAAAAATAAGATCAATAGTTTGAAAAGACTGCAGATATTTTATTGTATAACAAAAACTTATTTCTATCTTTGCAGCCGCTAATAACAATTATGTATAATTAAAATTAACTAGAAAGAAAATGGCTACAAAGATCCGTTTACAAAGACGAGGACGTAAAGGTTATCCTTTTTACCACATCGTCATTGCAGATAGCAGAGCTCCACGTGATGGAAAATTTATTGAAAAAGTTGGTTCGTATAATCCGAATACCAATCCTGCTACAATAACTATAAATTTCGATAGGGCTTTGTACTGGTTACAAGTTGGTGCTCAACCTACTGACACTACACGTAACATACTTTCTGAACAAGGAGTTTTATTAAAGAAACACCTTCTTGGTGGTGTTGCTAAAGGTGCTTTCTCTGAAGCTGATGCTGAAAAGAAATTTGAAGCTTGGAAAGAAGAGAAAGAAAAAGGTACTCAGGCTGTCATCAACAAAAACCAAACTAAGGCTCAGGCTGATGCAAAAGCTCGTTTAGATGCTGAAAAAGCAGCTAATAAGGCAAGAGCAGAAGCTGTAGCTCAAAAGAAAGCAGAAGAAAATGCTGCACAAGCAGAGGCTGAGGCCGAAGCTGCTCCTGCTGAAGAAGCAGAAACAGTAGAAGCACCAGTTGCTGAGACTCCAGAAGAGGCTCCTGCAGCAACTGAAACAGAAACTCCTGCTGAAGAAAAAAGTGCTGAATAATATCTAATATACAGCATAAATAAAAAACCCGATATTTTTATCGGGTTTTTTATTTTATATAATAAGTAATCGATTATATCTGTAAGCTTCCTACCAGTTCGTTTATAGAACCTATATTGTTTCTATCAAGATATTCCCTTATCCCGTCAACGACCTTAACCGAGATTGTCGGATCTATAAAATTATGGGTTCCTATCTGTATTGCTGAAGAACCGGCAAGTATAAATTCAATTGCATCTTGCCATGAAGATATTCCCCCCATACCTATTACTGGAATTTTTACAGCATTATAAGTTTGCCATACCATTCTTAAAGCTACAGGTTTTACACATGGGCCGGACAAACCTCCTGTAACTGTGGATAATACAGGACGTCTCTTGTTTATATCTATTGCCATACCCAAAAGAGTATTTATAAGTGAAACGGCATCAGCTCCTTCGCCCTCCACAGCCTTTGCTATTTCGGTAATATCAGTAACATTAGGAGAAAGTTTCACAATAAGAGTCTTTTTCCATACTTCGCGTACTGCCTTTGTTACCTCCGATGCAGAACAAGCTGAAGTCCCAAATGCCATACCGCCTTCCTTTACATTCGGGCATGAAATATTTAATTCGATAGCAGGTACTTTATCCAAATCGGCTAATCGCTGTGAACATTCTACATAATCTTCGATAGTAGATCCGGATACATTTACTATAATATTTGTATCTATATCTTTTATCTCCGGATATATATTGGAAATAAAATAATCAACACCTTTATTTTGTAAGCCTACTGCATTCAGCATACCGGATGGAGTTTCTGCCATTCGAGGATAGTCGTTACCCTGTCGCTCGCGAATAGTAGTTCCTTTTACAAAAATACCACCAATTCGCGGCAAGTCAATAAAATCAGAATACTCTTTTCCATACCCGAAAGTGCCCGAAGCAGTCATTACCGGGTTCTTCAAATGTAAATCTCCAATGTTTACAGTTAGCTTATCCATGTTAACTTTTTTATATTAAATACGGGACCATCTGTACATACACAGACATTCCCTTCGCGCGTTTTCTCTACACAACATAAACATACTCCAAATCCGCATGCCATAACGTTTTCCAATGAAACTTCACACTCTATCTGGTTTACATTTGCATATCTGGCTACAGCCATCATCATAGGCTTGGGTCCGCAAGTGTAAATCTGTGAAAAACGAGTATTTTTTAACACTGAATGATCTGTTACATATCCTTTTTCTCCAAAACTGCCATCCTCGGTAGTACAAAATAATTCACCATACTTTCTGAAATCATCCAGTTGAAGCAAATCATTTTTTGATCTGGCACCTAGAAGAAATTTTGGCGTGTAACCTTTTTCTTTGAGGCAAGATCCTAAGAAAAGCATGGGTGCAGTACCAACACCTCCACCTATTAGCAATACTTCCTGATCGGAATTCAGAGAAGGAATAGAAAATGTATTACCAAGTGGTAATAATAGATTTATAAGTTCACCCTTCTTATATTCGCTCATTTTTCTGGTACCATCCCCAATGACCTGAACAAGCAGCCACAATTCATTATTTTGCTTATCAACAAAATTTACTGATATGGGGCGTCTTAGATAAGTGGATTGGGAGCCATCGACTCTTACTTCTACAAACTGCCCGGGGTACATTTCCGGCAATGGTGTATTATCTGTGGTGGTGAGCTTAATGAGACAATAGTTTTGGTTTAGTTGTTCATTCTGAGTGACAACCAAATCCAGCATTTTTTTCATTAACCTATGTTTTTTGATGATAAATATTCTTTGATCTTATTGAGATACAAAGTTAATAAAGTTTGAGTTAAAATCAACTATTTCATTATATCAGAAGATTATATATTGGCGTCAAACAAATATTTCAATTTTATTCTCAGGGGTATTCACTTCAATTTCATCATCAAGCGAAAAGTCATCAGAGCATAATTCTTCAATTATATAAGCAAGGCGAATATTGATATTATCTTTCTCTTCCAAAAGTTTTTTTGTTCTTTCATCAAATTTTGCATATTTATGAATGTTGGATACAACCTATGAAATTAGGATAAGGATACTGCTCTATAAATCAAAACAGTATCCCTACTATTTATTCATTAATAATAAATATCAGTTAGATAAGATCTGGATTCTATACATAGAGCTCCGTTTTTTTCGAAACAAACAATCTTATTTTCTCTCAATAGCCAACCTAAAGCAAGAAAAATAGCTTTATCTCTATAATTTGTGTGATCTCCAATCTCCCGAATAGAAAGATTCTTATTGCTACTGGACAATAACGATAGTATATTTCCGGCATGTGATTCTACTTCTTTTGTCATGGCATTTGTCTATTAAGATTTGTATAATTAAAAAATATCTATTTTCAATTCAATCTCCTGGATAGTATTAAAGATAAATCTATAAGGCTATAGATTTCAAAAAGGGCATTTTACGTATTTCGGTATTGTCTTATATCAAATATATATAAAAAAAAACTTTAAAAGAAACATATTTACAGTATTTAACAAATGTATGTAGTTGATTTCCATTTATTAATTCAAAATAAATATACTTATTTATATTATATTAGGAAGTTTTACTATCTTTATGACACTACAAATCATTAAATATTGGAATTAACCATGCATTTTGATTTCAAAAGCACACTATACCGATTAATTTATCTCAATATAAAAGAAAGAGATCGTTTTATTAGTGCCCATTACTAATCATTTATTTATCTATCAAAAATTTCATAAAACTTAAAATAACTATATATTCTATGGAACTACCTTTTGCTGAATCCTGGAAAATCAAGATGATAGAGCCTATCCGTAAAAGTACACGCTCCGAACGCGAGCAATGGTTGAAAAGTGCTACATATAATATGTTTAAGTTGAAGGCCGAGCAAGTATATATCGATCTGATAACAGATTCGGGTACGGGTGCTATGAGCGACCGTCAATGGGCTGCCATGATGCTTGGAGATGAAAGCTATGCAGGAGCATCTTCATATTATAAGATGAAAGATATAATTACACAAATCACCGGTTTTGAGTATGTATTACCCACTCATCAGGGCAGAGCAGCAGAGAATGTACTTTTTTCCTGTTTAGTAAAAGAAGGAGACATTTGTCCGGGAAATTCACATTTTGATACCACCAAAGGGCATATAGAATCAAGAAAAGCTATCGCTTTGGATTGTACCATCGATGAAGCTAAAGAAACACAACTTGAAATCCCCTTTAAAGGAAATGTAGATATAAAAAAACTAGAAGATACCTTAAAGAAATATGGAGATAAGATTCCATTTATCATTATAACTATCACAAATAATACTGCAGGCGGACAACCTGTATCTATGAAGAACCTTCAGGATACACGTATGATTGCTAATAAATATGCTAAGAAGGTGATTTTTGATTCAGCACGTTTTGCAGAAAATGCGTATTTCATAAAGACCAGGGAAAAAGGATATAAGAATAAGACTATAAAAGAGATATGCGACGAAATGTTTTCATATGCCGATGCAATGACAATGAGTGCAAAAAAAGATGCTATCGTGAACATGGGCGGCTTTTTTGCTACGAACTTGCAGGAATGGTATGATGCTGCAAAAATAAAAGGTATTGCATTTGAAGGATATATAACATATGGAGGTATGAATGGCCGCGATATGAATGCATTAGCGATAGGTCTTGACGAAAATACAGAGTTTGATAACCTGGAAACACGTATAAAACAAGTTGAATATCTGGGAAGTAAATTAGATGAATATGAAATACCATACCAGCGGCCAGTTGGAGGGCACGCTATTTTTGTAGATGCACTAAAAGTATTGACTCATGTACCCAAAGAGCAGTTTCCTGCTCAAACCTTAGCTGTTGAATTATATTTAGAAGCAGGTATAAGGGGATGTGAGATAGGCTACCTGTTGGCTGATCGTGACCCAGTAACCAGAAAAAACCGTTTTGATGGGCTAGACCTGTTACGTTTGGCGATTCCGCGCCGCGTATATACGAATAATCACATGAATGTAATAGCAGCTGCTTTGAAAAATATCTATGATCGCCGCGAGTCTATCACCAAAGGAATGAAGATAAAATGGGAAGCCGAATTATTAAGGCATTTTACGATAGAATTAGAAAGAGTAAAATAGACTAAAGCTTAAATATCGGATTCTACAATAAAATAACGAAGTATCTTTTAAGAGGTACTTCGTTTTTATTTTAATAAAGATGAGACAAATTTATCTAATGTAGAGATCTTTGATATAATTATAAAGTTACAGATAAAAACATCATATAAGTGTTACTTTTGTCACCTTTTCTATTCCATATATCTATATTTAGCTAAAGCACAATCACATAGAGTATATTCTATAAAATCGAACATTGCGGATATTTGTTACCTTTTTGTGTCAAATATATAAGATATGGAAATATTAACCCTATAAAGGCTTATTGTCTGCATTGAAAGTCTCAAATGTATTATCAGTATAATAAATAATTATTTTGGCTATCTTACGATCAGGAGCTTTTTGATATACAATAGTTTGATTTATAGTATTTTCAGATATAGATTCCTGCTGTTTAACTACATTTTCCTTGCGATATTCAATTTCATTTGTATTTGGGGGCGTAGATATATTATTCTGAGAGAATAAATCAGGCTGACTTTGACTTACAGGATATATCGGAGATGGAGATGTTATCGTCTGATTATTTTCTCCATATCCATCTTTATACATATTTCCATTTCCTGTGAGCAGCCAATCCGAATTGATATAGTTCAATTTAGATAATATACGTGATACAACATCAAGGCTCGGATTATTACGTCCATTCAAAATATGTGAAATAACGGCTCTTCCCAACTGCAATTGATCTGCAAAAGCAGATGGAGTCAAGTGCTCATTATCCATTATAAGCTTTATTCGATCTTTCATATTTGTATATTAATATAGAACAAATGTAAACAATTGAATTCACAAATGAAAATTATTTTTGTAAATAGTAAAAATTTACAAAAGTTGAAAAACGGAATACAAATGTATTTTAAAGGAAGATTTACAATTGAATATAACTATAAGTATTACTTCATATATTTTATCTAAAATTCTAATAATAAATATAGTAATAATTAAAATAGATTCATTTATATCAGGATTCAAACAGAAGTATTGTCTTCAAGGTTAAAATTTAAATTAAAACTTTATATTAATTATATAATTGTCTGATTTTATTATATTTAAATGATATTTAAGTTATGATATATTTGATTCACATGTGTAAATATACATTTATACTTTATTAGATTTCTATATGTATACTTTTGTTTATTACTATTAAATATGTCTGAATAAACATTTGTACATTTCGTAAAGTTAATCATGATGACTGTATAATACACAAATGTAAATCACTTTTGTAATGGTAAGAATATTTGTATTTTCGATTATTGATTAACTCTATAAATAAATTAATTGAAGTATCTTTACACCATAACAAAAATTTTAACTATGAGGAAATTATCACTTTTGATGTTATTTTGTTTAGTCTGCGAGATTCACATATTTGCGTGCACAAACCTATTAGTCGGTAAATATGCGTCTGTCGACGGATCTACGATGATAACATATTCGGCAGACTCTTATGCCTTATTTGGGGAACTGTACCATTGGCCTGCCAAAAAATATGCTAACGGAGAAATGCTAAAAGTACATGAATGGGATTCAGGAAAATATTTAGGAGAAATAGCTCAAGTTAGCCAAACATATAATGTAGTTGGTAACATGAATGAATTTCAGCTTACAATAGGAGAAACAACTTTTGGAGGTCGTGAAGAGTTAGCTGATCCAAATGGAATCATAGACTATGGCAGTCTTATTTATATAACACTACAGAGAGCCAGAACGGCTAGAGAAGCTATAAAGATTATGACTGACCTGGTTACAGAATATGGTTATTATAGTGGCGGAGAATCATTTTCGATTGGCGATCCAAACGAAATATGGGTATTGGAAATGATTGGTAAAGGAAAGGGAAATAAAGGAGCTGTATGGGTAGCTGTACGCATTCCTGATGACTGTATATCAGCTCATGCCAATCAGGCCAGAATACAGCAATTTCCACTAAATGATCCTGAAAATTGTATCTACTCAAAAGATGTAATTTCATTTGCTAAAGAAAAAGGTTATTATTCTGGTAGCGATAAAGATTTTAGCTTTGCCAAAGCATATAATCCGTTAGATTTTGGAGGACAACGTTTCTGTGAAGCACGTGTATGGAGCTTCTTTAATCGCTACAATAAAGATATGGCTAAATATGTAACATATGCACAAGGCAAAACGCAAGAATCAATGCCACTATATATAAAGCCCGACAGGAAATTGTCTCTTGCGGATATACAGGAAATGATGCGTGATCACTATGAAGGCACTGCCCTAGATTGGACAAATGATGTAGGCGCCGGACCATTCAAGTCTCCATATCGCTGGGCACCATTGACATGGAAGTCAGATTCTGAAGAATACTGTAATGAACGTCCTATTGCTAGGTTTTGTATTTACAGCTCAGATGCGTTCATGGTTACCTAATCCTATTGGAGGAGTTTTATGGTTTGGTACTGATGATGCTGATCAGACCGTATTTACACCAATGTATTGCTCTATAACTGAAGTTCCTGAATGCTATCGTGAAGGTAATGGTGACTTGTATACATTCTCTTGGACTTCCAGTTTCTGGATTCAAAACTGGGTCTCGAATATGGTGTATAACAAGTATGAATACATGCATCCTGATCTGGAAAAAGTGCAAAAAGAACTTGAAGGTAAATTCTTTGCAGAACAAGATAATACTGAGAAAGAGGCTTTAGAGTTATATAATAAATCTCCTGAGCAGGCTGTACAATTCCTGACAAAATATAGTGGTACCCAAGCTCAGTATGCTTTTGATAAGTGGAAGAAACTAGGTGAATTTCTTGTTATCAAATATATGGATGGCATAGTTCGTAAAGAGAAAGACGGAGAATTTATCCGCAATGAGCATGGTAAATCTTCTTCACCACAACGTGTAGGATACCCGGCAGATTTCTATCAACGTGTGGTAAAAGAAACCGGAGATAAATACAAAGTATTATACTAAGAAATATATCAGCCCTTCTTGTATAAGAGGGGCTTTTTATAAAACCGAAGAATTTGAAGATGTCAAAAGGTCTGACATATAGTTTACTATTCATCATTAGCATAGTTATCCTATTTGTGATAAACCTATTTCTAGGCTCTGTATCAATCCCAGTGCAAGCTATCTTTCAAATATTGCAAGGAAATGAGGTTGAGAAACAAGCTTGGACATATATTATACTCGAATCGCGCTTGCCTCAAGCCATAACAGCATTATTTTCGGGTGGAGCAATCGCCGTATCCGGACTTTTATTACAAACAGCCTTTCGTAATCCCTTAGCAGATGCCGGCATATTAGGTATAAGCTCCGGAGCAAATCTGGGAGTTGCACTAGTGATATTATTAATAGGGAATAGTATTGGATCAGTTGGTGGATTTGACTTTTCTTATTCTATGAGCATTGTATTAGGAGCATTTGTAGGTGCAGCCATAATTCTCGTTATCATTATGGGATTTGCATCTGTTATCAGAAACAATGTAATGCTACTAATTATCGGTATAATGGTAGGCTATTTAACATCTTCAATTATTTCCATACTCAAATTTTGGAGTACAAGCGAAGATGCATATTCATTTATGATATGGGGAATGGGTGATTTTTCTGGGGTATCAAGAGAACAATTACCTTTTTATTGTATAGTAGTTAGTATTGGTTTACTTTTATCCATACTTCTCATTAAACCTCTGAATGCTTTGCTATTAGGAGAAAGGTATGCTTCAAACTTAGGTGTAAATATAAAACTGATCCGTTTCTTACTGCTCTTATGTGCTGGCTTAATAACTGCGATTACCTGTGCTTTTTGTGGGCCTATAGCATTTATAGGATTAGCTGTTCCGCATATTGCCAGATTATTACTTGGAACATCTAATCATAAGTCGTTACTGCCAGTTACTATATTAGTTGGCTCGGCAATGGCATTACTCTGTAATCTGATTTGTGTTCTCCCTGGAGCAAATGGTGTATTACCATTAAATGCAGTAACACCAATATTCGGAGCGCCTGTTATTATATATGTGATTCTTAATCAGAAGAAAATACAATATTTCCACTAATGGATACAGTAATTAAAGCTCAGAATATCAGTATTGGTTACTTAAAATCAAAACATAGAGATAGGGATATACTATACAATAACCTTTCGTTTGAGTTATATAAAGGAGAGTTAGTTTGCCTGTTAGGTGCAAATGGTGCCGGAAAATCAACTTTATTACGAACAGTAAGCGCCTCACAACCAGCATTAAATGGAGAAATATACCTTTATAACAAAGATATTTCAACTCTATCAGAAAAAGAACTATCACAACAACTTGGGCTCGTACTAACAGATAAAACATCGACAGGAGGGCTTCTGGTCAGAGAATTAGTTGAGCTCGGACGCTATCCATATACTGGATTTTTCGGCCAATTGACTGCAAATGATAAAGACATTGTACATAGGGCAATGGAAGATGTTGGTATTGCTTATAAGGCTAATTCTTACATGGCTGAACTATCGGATGGAGAGCGACAGAAAGTAATGATAGCCAAAGTTTTAGCACAAGAATGCCCGATAGTATTACTGGATGAACCTACAGCATTTCTTGATATAGAAAGTAGAATAGAGATAATGAACTTACTCCATCATCTAGCTATGGATCAGTCCAAAACAATATTATTATCGACACATGACATCGATATGGCCTTACTCCTAGCCGATCGTTTATGGCTCTTATCCCGAAACAATGGCTTAGTGAATGGAGTTACTGAAGATATAATCCTTTCTGGAAAAATGGATAACTTCTTTAAAGGAGAAAATATCGTATTTGACAGATATACAGGTAATTTTCTACCTAAAAGAGCAAATAACAAGAAAGTATATCTGAATGCAGAAGGCATATACCATCATTGGACCAAAAACATGCTGGAAAGACATGGATTTTCTGTTTCAGATAATAATAATGAGACATTATTCTCTATAGTATCTTCACCTCAAACTATAACTATAATAAAGAACGGTGTATCTACAGATGTTCCTAGTTTTGAAGAACTTGCGAAATATCTAAGCTTATAGAAAGTCTATTATCTACGCTTTCTTGCCATATCGATACGCAAGAATATAAATAACAGAATAGTAAATCCCCACAGAGAAGAACCTCCATAACTAAAGAAAGGTAGAGGAATACCAATGACCGGTGTCAACCCAATTACCATTCCTACATTTATAGCCAGATGGAAAAAGAATATACATGCCACACAATAACCATACACACGTCCAAATGTGCTTTTCTGCCGTTCGGACAGAAAGAACAACCGTAAAATAAGAGCTGAGAATAATATCAAGACCAGAACCGATCCTGCAAACCCTTGCTCTTCTCCCACTGTACAAAATATGAAGTCTGTATCTTGTTCCGGTACATATTTCAATTTGGTTTGTGTACCATTCAGATATCCTTTGCCAAGCAGTCCCCCCGACCCGATCGCTATCTTCGATTGATTTACATTATATCCTGCACCCATCAGATCATCCTCCATACCTAATGTCACCTTTATACGCATTTGCTGGTGAGGCTGCATAACATCATTAAATAAGTAATCTATTGAGCTCACAAACAGGACACTACCTATTGCAAATGCAGCTGTTAAGAGATAAACTTTCGACCAATATTTTCTAGCTAAAAATAAGAGATAAATCACTAAAATCCCAATTGATACAAAAGCTATTATTCCAAAATCGATATTAACATCTAATAATGAAATAAGATAAGGAATACCAAATAAAACAAGAGCCCCTAATATAATATTCCGCGCAGCAACTTTATCTTGCCTGTAACTAAGGAGCAATGCCGCAGATATAATAATTACCATTATTATAGTCATAAACTCCCCTGTGGATATAAATCCTATATCTGTTTCAGAATATTTGAGCCCTACTACAAAAAAGACAATGGCCGAAAGTCCCAGGAATAAAACAACTCCAGGCAAGCCTTCTCTATACAGCATCAGGATAAAAACGGTATATACCAGTGCCGATCCTGTTTCTTTCTGCAATAGGATAAGCAACATGGGTAAGATTATTATACCCGCAATTATAAGTAAGTTCTTTGCTGTAAGTAACTTAAAGTTATAGCTATTAAGGAATCTTGCCAGTGCCAATGCTACGGCAAATTTAGCAAACTCAGCTGGCTGTAATCGTATCGTATCTGTTATTACGAGCCACGATCGCGAACCTTTTATATCCGGTGCTATAATGACTGTCAATAAAAGAAGCAACATGAATGCCGCATATATATAATAGGCCAGAATATCGTATAAATTACTATCTAACTTTAAGATAATGAAGCCCAAAACTAAAGATGTACCAATCCATACCAACTGCATACCAGCCCGCCCGGAGAGGTCGAACATACTGGTAGCATGCTCGTAGTTATAACTGGCACCATAGATACTAAACCATCCGAAAAATACCATGATGATATACAATATAATTGTAAACCAGTCTACACTACTCTTTATATGTTCTTCTTCTCTCTGATACATTTATCTTGTTTAGAAAAAGTGACAAAAGTAACACCTTTCAGCTTGTTTTTATTGTTACTTTTTACTTACTACTTATAATTTACTACTATTATCTAAAAGGTAACAAAAGTAACAGTTCTAAAACCTGTTTCGACTTTTCATCATATGTTACTTTTCTGTTTCCTCTATTATTAGATAATAATCTTTAATTATCCTCACTGTCTGGGGTGAATGGACTTATTAAAGTATTTTCTGAAGCATCAACCGGCTGTACTGCAGGCTGATAAAATTCATTTGAACCCTTGTTATTCCGGTTCCAATTAATGAATGTCTGAGGCAATATTGTTGTATTAACAATACGATCCTCTATATATTTATCTCTGGCAGGTATTTCACCTTGCAAATACTTCTGAAGCATTAAACGTCCGATGGGCACACCGAATGTGGCGCCAAATCCTGCATTCTCTACAATAACAAAAATAGCAACTTTAGGATTATCCTTCGGAGCAAATCCCATAAAAATGGAGTGGTCTTTCCCATGAGGATTTTCTGAAGTACCGGTTTTTCCACAGACTTCTATTTCGGGCAATAAATTAGCTCCCCTACAAGTACCTCCGGTTACAGCACGCGCCATACCTTCAACGATAGACTCATAATGTTCCCGCTTGATACCTGTTGAATGTGGATGGGTATAAATACTGTCAAGTGGTGTATCTTGTATTTCACGAACAATATGAGGAGTAAAATAAGAACCTCTGTTAGCAATTGTAGCTGCAAGATTTGCAACCTGTAAAGGAGTTGCTGTAATCTCACCTTGTCCGATTGCAATTGATATTATATTAGAGGCGCTCCAATTTTCCCGTTTAAAAGCCCTGCTATAAAATTTACTGTTAGGTATGAATCCTCGCTTTTCCGAAGGTAAATCAACGCCAAGCGGATATCCAAAGCCCATGTCCACCATATGATCTTTCCATACATCAAATGCTTCAACTGTACTTCCATATTTCGTCCGGTTCCCTAACATAGCACTCAATCCATAACAGAAATATGAGTTACATGAAGTTGCAATAGCTGGTATCAAAGGCAATGGTGAACCGTGTCCATGACACTTAGGTCGCCCACCCAATGGTGGATATCCTCCTGCACAAGAGTACATTGTATTCTCTGTTATTATACCTTCTTCCAGAAAAATCAGCCCTTGAGTTGTTTTAAAAGTAGATCCCGGAGGATACATGCCTTGTATAGCCCTGTTATATAATGGCTTTAATGGATTATCTTCCAGTTCTTTATAATTTTTTATATAATTACGTCCCAATAATAACATAGACGGATCATAGGTAGGAGATGTTACCAGACATAATATTTCACCGGTAGATGGTTCAATCATCACAATACTACCTACTTTATTTTGCATCAAATGTTCTCCATATGCCTGCAAATCGATATCAATAGATAAAGTCAGATTCTTACCCGAAACAGGAGAGACATCATGATTGCCATGTTCATACCGGCCTTGTATACGTCCATGAGCATCACGCAGTAAGACTTCCACCCCTTTTTCACCTCTCAAATATTTTTCATAAGAAGACTCTATTCCCGATTTTCCACCGTAATCGCCTCTGGCATAATAGCTATCATTTTCCATCTGCCCCTTACTGACCTCGGCGACATAGCCTAGTAGTAAGCCTGCATTATGGTAATTGTACTGGCGGAGAGCTCTATTCTGAATAAAAAACCCGGGGAATTTATAAAGTTTTTCTTGTAGTAATCCGCTTTCCTGAATTGTAAGCTGTGTCATAAACGTTTGCATTGTATATGACGAATATCCCGGATTAAGACGACGGTCTTTGATTTCCAGTATCCGCTTATCAAATTGCTCCTTTGTTATCTGAAGAGAATTACAAAAATCAAGTGTATCAAAAGGTTGTACTTCACGGGGAATGTAAACAATGTCGTAAGTAGGCTGATTATAAACCAGAATACGGTCTTTCCGATCAGAGATTATACCTCTGGCAGGAAATAATGTTCTATTAAAAAATGCATTCCCATCCGCAGAATCTTTATACTCGGTACTCAGAATCTGTAAATTAAAAAGCTGAGCAATATATATTAATACAATTGCAGAGACTATTCCTCCCAGGACATATTTTCTTTTCGAAAGATCTACGCTGTCTTTTGCCATGAGCTTTTCTTCTTTAAAGAGAATCCTTCAAACGCAAAGATCAATACCAATGTTAGCAATGTAGACAGACCTATTCGTGACAAAAGTATTTGAGGGTTGAAATATGAAAATGATTCGATGGAAATAAGTACTATATGATGGATGATAGTCATCAAAATAGCATATTTGGCAAATGCTCCACCTAGCAAAGACAAGCCTGGCGTTTGGTCATCGTAGTCATCCACCATAAAAAACAAGCTTTGTATAGGCCGGCACAGTAAACCGATCAATGTAGTTGCTGCAGCATTTATTCCCGGTGTATTACAGAAGATATCGACAATAAGCCCTATAAGGAAACTCAACAAGATAGTAACACTTCTATTAATACCAATTGGTAATTTAAGAACAAAATAGATATATACAAAAGGTACACCATAGCCAAATATAGAAATCCGGTTGAGTACTAATACTTGTAACAGTACAAGTAAGATAAACATTATGATGTATTTAATATAACTACTTTTGAGCATTTCGTACTTTTGATTCTAATTCTTTTATCTCTTGATCTTTTCCTGCAAGTAATAAAACACTCTTCAATGCTCCAAAATCTGTGGATAATTTAACTTTGAGGCTATAAAAGTTATCATTGACTTCACTTTTAAAGTCTTCTATTACTCCTACAAATATTCCTTCAGGAAAAATATCGGAAAAGCCACTGGTAACTATCGTATCACCTTTTTCGACTTTTTCATATTTCGGATATTCCGTCAGATTTGCATAACGTGGATCTCCACCTTCCCATATAAGGGTACCTGCCGTATTTGAATTCAATATCTTACAGCTAAACCGGCTATGCGGGTTCAGAACAGGCTGAATAACTGCATAATTTGGAGTAATATCCCTAACAACACCAACAATTCCCTGCTGTGAGATAACTCCCATATCCAGTTTCACACCATCGTTTTTCCCTTTATTTATAGTAATAAAGTTATAAACTTGTGATATCGTATTATTTTCAACCCGTGCTTTTATATAGTTATGCTTCTTTTGAAATCTTGTAGAATCGTTTAGGAAAGCTTCCGTTTTCATAGAATCATTCTCCAGATTATAGATATAATCTTTGAGTTCAGAAATCTGTGAATGTAACTCGGCATTCCTTATTAACAAATCCTGGTTTTCAGTTTTGAGGCCAAAATATGAAAGGAAACTACCCGATATAGCATAAACTCTTCCGGTTATTTCATTGGAAGAGTTAAAAAACACACTCTTTTGAAAAGAGTTTGTACTGAATATAAAATAAAAACAGATGATTTCAAGAAAAATAAATACAAACCAGTATATATTCCTTCTCAAAAAATTTATCAGATTATGCATTTATCTGTAATTATCTATATTAATAACTATACAGTTTGTGGTTATTGTTAAAGAGGTCTTTATTTAATTTATCTCATTAAGAAATTAAATTTCTCGATATTCTTAAGAGCTATACCGGTTCCTTTAGCCACTGCATGCAATGGATCTTCTGCCACATGGAATGTAATACCGATTCTGTCTGAGAAACGTTTGCTTAATCCTCTCAACAAAGCACCGCCCCCTGTAAGGTAAATACCATTACGAACAATATCAGCATACAGCTCCGGAGGAGTTTGCTCCAAAGCACTTAAAATAGCAGAATCCATTTTAGATATGGATTTATCCAGGCAATGGGCCATTTCCTGATAGGAAACAGGAATATCCATTGGCAAAGAAGTCATTCTGTTCGGACCATGTACGATAAAATCTTCCGGTATATCTTCTTCCGGTAATTCGGTCAAAGCTGCACCTACAGCAATCTTAATATTTTCAGCTGTCCTCTCTCCTACTTTGATATTGTGTTGACGTCCCATATATTCCTGAATATCTTCAGTAAGGTCATCACCCGCAATCTTAATAGATTTGTTGGAGACAATACCACCAAGCGAGATTACAGCAATCTCTGTTGTACCACCGCCTATATCAACGATCATGTTTCCTTCGGGTGCTTCCACATCCAAGCCTATACCCAGAGCAGCAGCCATAGGTTCATAGATCATATATACATCACGTCCTCCTGCATGCTCTGCAGAGTCGCGGATTGCACGGGTTTCTACTTCGGTACTACCTGATGGAATACAGATCACAATACGTAATGACGGGGAGAACAAACGGCTCTTGTTATTAAACATTTTAATCAAACCGCGAATCATTTGCTCCGCAGCAGTAAAGTCAGCAATAACCCCATCTTTCAATGGTCTGATAGTACGGATATCCTCATGGGTTTTACCATGCATCTGCCGTGCCTGTTCACCTACAGCTATTACTTTTCCGGTCTTACGTTCTAAAGCCACCACAGATGGCTGGTCCACAACGATTCGGTCGCTGTGGATTATGATAGTATTGGCTGTGCCAAGATCCATCGCTATTTCTTGAGTAAAAGAGAATAATCCCATGTCAAATTCTTTATATTTTGATTTTCCTACAATTCATTAATGTTTAAAATGACGTATCCCTGTCATTACCATAGAAATATTATGTTCGTTACAATATTCTACCGACAGATTGTCCTTAACAGATCCTCCAGGCTGAACCACTGCGGTAATACCAGCATTCCCCGCTATTTCGACACAGTCAGGGAAAGGGAAAAATGCATCGGAAGCCATAACTGCCCCTTTAAGACTAAAGCCAAATGTATCAGCCTTTTCTATAGCTTGTTTTAATGCATCTACCCGCGAAGTCTGACCTGTACCGCCAGCACAAAGTTGCTTATTCTTTACCAGAATAATAGCATTCGATTTTGTATGCTTTACTAACTTATTTGCAAAAAGAAGGTCTTCTTCTTCGGTTCCTTCCAATGGTCTGTTTGTTACCAATTTCAGGTCTGAGGCTGTTTGTATGCTTAAATCCTTATCCTGTACCAAAACCCCATTCAACAAAGAGCGGAATTGTTTATCCCCTGCCAATGGTTGCTTTTGTACAAGTATTATACGATTTTTCTTCTGTCCTAAGATATCTAAAGCTTCTTTATCATATTCCGGAGCAATTATAATCTCGAAGAAGATATTATTTATCTCTTCAGCAGCAACTTTGTCTATTTTTTTATTGCTTACAATAATTCCACCAAAAGCAGATACCGGATCAGCGGCCAAAGCATCTTTCCACGCTTCAACCACAGTAGAACGGGAAGCAATACCGCATGCGTTATTGTGCTTCAATATAGCTACTGTTGTTTCATCAAATTCGCTGATAAGACTTACAGCTGCTTCTATATCCAATAAGTTATTATATGAAATTTCACGACCGTGCAATTGATCAAACATTGCATTGAAATCACCATAGAAAGTACCTTTTTGGTGAGGGTTTTCTCCATATCTCAAATGCATTGCATTATCTTCTGCATAACGGAAAGCTGATCCTTCATTATTATCCATATAATTGAAGATTGCAGTATCATATGAAGACGAAACTGAAAATGCTTCTTTCGCAAAATATTTACGGTCTGCTATATCTGATTTACCACCTTTGGCCTCCAATAAGTTCATCAATGGCTGATACTGATTCTTAGATGCAACAATCATTACATCTTTGAAATTCTTAGCAGCTGCACGAATAAGCGATATTCCACCTATATCTATTTTTTCAATAATATCCTGCTCGTTAGCACCAGACGCAACAGTCTCCTCGAACGGATATAAATCGACAATAACCAAATCTATTTCATGTATATCATAAGCTTTAATCTGTTTCATATCTTCTGGTAATTCTCTACGGCAAAGAATACCTCCAAAGATCTTAGGATGTAATGTTTTAACGCGTCCACCCAAGATAGAAGGATAACCGGTAGTATCCTCTACTGCATCACAGGCAAAGCCTAGTGATTCAATAAAATTCCTTGTTCCTCCTGTTGAAATAAAGCGAACACCTAACTCATTTAATTTTTTTAAAATTTCATCCAATCCATCCTTGTGATAAACCGAAACTAAAGCTGTTTTTATTTTTTTCTCTGATAACATAGTGTGTTTATGCGTATTTTAGGGATACAAAGGTATAAAAACTATTGTTATTACTGGGCGTTTTTAATATAATTTTTGAGTAATAAATTATAGCCAAAAAAATAGGTTCAAAGCTATCTTTTATTCTACCTTTCAATAAACAAATAAGATTGAAACTAATTACATGTTTCCTCATAAGGGCATATATCGCGTCCCTCCAATTGAATAGTAACATGTTTAATTCCAAATTCCTTACTTATTGATCGTTTAGCTTTTTCCAGTATTATGTCTCTATCCGACTCTGTCCTTACTTTCAGATGAACGGTCATAACTGAAAAATCAGATGTAATCATCCATATATGTAAGTCATGGATATCCTCTACCCCATCTATAGACTTTAAGATACTTATTACCTGCTCCGAATCAATATTAGAAGGCTTGGCTTCCATCAGAATATTTACGGATTCTTTAAGTACATTCCAACCGCTATACAATACCAGTAAGGAGACAATCATACTTGCTATAGGGTCTGCAATATACCAACCGAATAGCATAATTAATATAGCAGCGATAATTGCACCTACAGAACCAAGCAAATCACCGATTACATGCAAAAAAGCACTTCTCACATTCAAATTTTCTTTTGTAGATCCCTGAGAATGCAGAATATATGCCACTATAATATTGATTACCAGTCCAACAATAGAGATAATCATCATTCCCCTTCCGATAACATGTGGAGGAGATGACAATCGCTCGATAGCCTCCTTAAATATGAATATAGACAATAATACAAGCACAATTCCATTTAGTAAGGCTGCAAGTATTTCAAAGCGTTTATAACCATATGTTTTGGAAGAAGTAGCGGCTCTTGCTCCGAATATTAATGCACTAAGACTCAAACCTAACGCAACAGCATCACTTAACATATGCCCTGCATCAGAGATCAAAGCTAAACTATTTGTCAAGTACCCTCCGATAAATTCAACAAACATGAATCCAGCTATAAGGAAGAAGCTGATAGTTAATGCCTTTTTATTGGCATTATGAACATGATTATGATTATGTCCATGTGAGTGTTCATGACCATTTTTATGATCGTCATGACTATTTCCCATGAGATTATTATTTAGAATTATTAAAAATAAAAAGCAAGGGTAAAGTTATAACTTTTTCCCTTGCTATCAATATGTAAAATACTAAATTCTCGTTAATTAGTCATTCATCGAAATAAGGAATTCTTCATTATTTACAGTTTTCCTTAATCTGCTTTCAAGGAATTGCATAGCTTCTACCGAATTCATATCCGATAAGAAATTACGCAGAACCCACATTCTGCTAAGCGTATCATTGTCAAGCAACAAGTCATCGCGACGCGTACTTGAAGCAATAATATCCACTGCAGGGAATATGCGTTTGTTCGACAGTTTACGGTCAAGCTGAAGCTCCATATTACCGGTACCTTTAAATTCTTCAAAGATAACATCATCCATTTTAGAACCTGTTTCGGTCAATGCTGTAGCTATTATTGTAAGCGAACCTCCGTTCTCAATATTACGGGCAGCACCAAAGAAACGTTTAGGCTTATGTAATGCATTAGCATCTACCCCACCCGTAAGCACCTTTCCTGATGCAGGTTGTACTGTATTATATGCACGGGCAAGACGTGTTATTGAGTCAAGCAATATAACAACGTCATGTCCGCATTCTACCATACGTTTAGCTTTATTCAAAACAATTTCCGCTATTTTCACATGACGATCTGCCGGTTCATCAAATGTAGAAGCAATAACTTCCGCATTTACACTACGCTCCATATCTGTAACCTCTTCAGGACGTTCATCTATAAGAAGTACAATCATATATACTTCAGGATGATTACTTGCTATGGCATTTGCTATATCTTTCAGCAATGTTGTTTTACCTGTTTTAGGTTGAGCAACAATAAGCCCACGTTGTCCTTTACCAATTGGAGAAAATAAATCGACAACACGGCTGGAAAGGCTGTCATTCCTACCTTTTGTTAATTTAAATTTCTCATCGGGGAATAAAGGTTTTAAGTGATCAAATGGAACACGGTCGCGAACCTCATCCGGAGTGCGCCCATTGATTCTGTCAACCTTTACTAATGGGAAAAACTTCTCCGATTCTTTTGGCGGACGGATCGGACCTTCTACGATGTCGCCCGTTTTCAGACCAAACAAACGAATCTGTGACTGAGATATATAAATATCATCTGGCGATGACATGTAATTATAATCAGATGAACGTAAGAAACCATAGCCTTCCTGCATTATCTCAAGAACTCCTGTTGCAGACAGAATACCTTCAAAATCAAAAGGTTTCTCCTGAGATTGATTGTTTTGCTTCTGGTTATGGTTCTGATTTTGATTATTCTGATGCTGAGCTTTAGGCGCTTTAGGCTGGGGTTCCGGAGCTACCTCTACAGGAGTAACTTCCGAATCAACTTCTAATGGAGATAGCAAAGGTAGTCCAGGCACTGTTTCTTCCGGTTGTGGCTCGCGTACCTTATTGGAACGAAATACCAACTGAGTTGGTTTCACAACTGTAGGTTGTTGCTTTATATCAGCTGCTGGTTTAATTTCTTTTTCTTCTGTATTCGGTTTCTTTACAACGATCTCTTTTTGAGCTTTTTTCTCTGTTGGAGTCGGTGTATCAGCTTTAACCTCTACTGGAGCTTCTGCTTTAACTTCTTTTTTTACCTCTGGAGCTTTAGGCTTAACTTCAGCTTCTTTAGCTTTAGGAGCTACAGTAGTCGCTGGTGCTGGTGTTGTTTGTTTTTTTGCAGGAGGTGTATTTTTTTGTTTTTCCTGCTTATTCTTTGCAGAATAAGATTTTTTCTGCTGTTGTTCTATTCTATCTTCACTCTGATAGCTTTCAGAGTTTTTGTTTTTAGCTTCTAAGATAGCTTGTTCATCAAGGATTTTGTAGATTAACTCATCTTTCTTATAGGCATCTGGGCGTCTTATGCCAAGTTCTTTAGCGATAGTTCTTAGTTCTATTGTGAGCTTTTCATTAAGCTCAAGAATGTTGTATATACGCATTGTATATCTATATTAATTATATTGATTTATGAAATTCACATGAATAGGGCAAAGCCTTGTAATTAAACTTATATAATATTTTATGGATCTAATATTAAAAGAAGATAATAATTAAAGGTTATTATCTAAGGTCTAATAGTTTGTTCTATCGGTTCTTTAAAGAGTTTAACCCTATTAGCAAAACCTTTATACTTTGAAGGAATTCCTTCTCTGATTTTCTTGTACTGTAAATAAAAATTAAACAGTTCCGTGCAAAACTCGTGCAAAGATAATAAAAGAAATTAATTTTGCAATATCTAATCTATTTATTACCTATTATCATATAAAAATATATAATTTAATAACTAAAAAGCTATACATCAACTCTATTTTAACATTTATGAATTCTTACAAAGATATTTTCTTATCTTTTACTAACTTTACTGTCTCAAGTTTCAATTTCTTAGACACAAACATAATTTAATGATCCTATTTAGTACATCTATTCTTGTTAAAGTATTGGGCGTTGTTGGTATAATCATTCTGCTTTTAATAATGCCTTTCATTCTTAATTTTATATTGGGATTATCATTCTCAGCCTCAGATCGGTGGAAATTACCACTAGTCTTTCGATATTTCAAATGGCTCAGAAATAAATGGGAGACAATAAAGATCATCGTCATTTTGTTATTATTTACAGCCTTAATAATACTGATGGTCTGGCTTGAAGACCAATTTATAGGAATATTCTAAGAAACAACCATTTATATCAGGTTGCTGATCTTCTCTTTTGAAATTCAGAGGGAGTCATATTAAATTCATTTTTAAAGCACAGACTAAAATATTTAGGATCTGAGAACCCTACAGAATATGCAATCTCTGATATAGATGCTGTTTTACTATTTAGCAATACACAAGCTCGTTTCAACCTTATATTGCGAATAAAATCGTTCGCTGACAAGCCGGTCATTGTCTTTAGTTTGCGATATAATGAAGACTTGGACATATTCAATTTTTTTGAGAAGATGAGAACATCAAAACCCGGTTCCAATAAATTATCTTCAATGATTTTTATGGCATTATTAAGAAATTGCTCATCAATGGAAGGGAATTCGAGCGTGGAAAGATTAATTTTAATATCTGATCTAAACTCTCTTTGCTGATTCTTTTTTGTCGATATAAAATTGTTTATACGAGCTTCCAGGACTTTCAAGTCGAAAGGTTTTGTAATATATCCATCCGCACCGGCATTATAACATTCGATACGATCTTCGGTATTATTTTTTGCTGTCAATAAGATTATAGGGATATGGCTGGTTTCTATGTTTTTTTTCATTTTCCGGCAAAGTTCCAGACCATCCATTTTAGGCATCATAACATCGCTAATTATAATATCTATTTTATTACATTTAACTAGTTCTAATGCTTCCAGCCCATTACGTGATATTATAATATTATAATGTTTAGTTAAAATATTTTTCATCAGTTGCAAGAGTTCCTCATTGTCTTCCACTAATAAAATATTTATATCAGTTTCTATTGAGGACATAGATCCCTCTTCAATAATCGTATTTGATAATATATCAATACTCTTTTTTTGGATCATTGATAAATCGGCTATATCATCTTCATCATAACTATTAATATCAATCGGTATAGTCACTGTAAATACAGAGCCTTTACCCACTTCACTCTCAGCAGATATAGTTCCTTTATGAATTTCTACCAAATCTTTAGTAAGGTTCAGGCCTATACCATTAGATTCGTTTGATTTATTTATTTTATTAGAATAGAAACGTGTAAAAATATTCGATAAATCTTCCGTCGAAACTCCAACCCCTGTATCGCTTACCCTAATTTTTACACAATTATCATTTTCAGATTCCAATAAATCAATTTTAACCAGACCATTTTCAGAAGTATATTTACAGGCATTTGACAATAAATTGTAAATAATCTTATCTACTTTATCTGCATCAAAGTAAGCTTCGATATGGGGAGAAGATGTGTTAAATGTGAAATCTATATTTTTCTTTCTCATCAAAGGTAAAAAACTACTAAAGCATAATTCCTGAATAAAAACTGCAATATCTCCTTTTGAAACTTTAAGTTTCATATTGCCACTTTCTATTTTTCTAAAATCCAGAACTTGCTGCAACAAACGTTTCAAACGATTAATATTAGACCGCATCGATCTAAATTGATTAATCTGACCATTATATGTTATTTCTGCATCATCAATCAAACAAGATAAAATAGTCAGGGGCGTAAGAAAATCATGTGAAATATTGGTGAAATATTTGAGTTTTGTTTGAGTTAATTCTTCTGATTTTTCTTTTTCTATCTGTGCTATTTTCAGATTATTACGCAATATGATACGATTTTTAATTGTCTTATAAACAAACCATGCTATCCCTAACAAAAGAATGAAATATATACAATATGCCCACCAGGTTTCATAAAATGCTGGTAGTTTGTATATTTTCACTTTAGAAATTTCACTGCTCCACAACCTGTTTTCATCTGTAGACTTGATCAGAAAAGTATAATTACCTTTTTTTAATTGGTTGTAGATGGCAAACTGATATTTTTCTTCAGTGAAAATCCAGTCATCATCGACCCCTTCCATTTTATAGGCATATCTTATTTTATTAGGAAAAGTATAGTCTAATGATGAAAAGTCAAATTCTATATTTTTATCATTCGGATTTAGAATTATTGATTGCTCAACAACATCAAATTGATTATTACCGCTCTCAAATACCGATTTATTATTAATTTTAACATCTGTTATAAACGTCTTCTTTTTTAAAGGTATTTCTGATAATTTATTTGATGATTGGAACACAGAGATGCCCTTATTTCCTCCAAAATATATTTCTCCGGAACTATTTTTAAAATAAGATCCCTGAGCAAAAGCATTTACCAGAACTCCATCGGACGAAGTATAATATCTGGAAGCATTATTATCCGGATTATATTCTACTACTCGTTTATTAGTCGAAATCCAGATATGTCCGTAATCATCGACTAGAATATCTAGAATAGCTTCTCCTGTCATTCCTACTATCTCCGTTTTTTCCTTAAACTCATTCTTTTTAACATCATATGATGCGATATTACCAAGTTTTGTCCCAATCCAGATTTGTCCTATTTTATCACTAGCTATAGCTTCTATATTAGTAATATTTAAGCCCGATTCTGTAGTATAATTCACAATCTGTTCATTTTGCACAGATGAATTTCCCTGCAGTTTAATTTTATAAATACCTTTATTTCTTGAGCTTATCCATATGTTTCCATCTACATCATCTGTTATATCACTTATTGATCCAAAGTCAAAATTCACATGTTCAACCTCTTCTTTTCTTACTGGTTTAACAAATAGCCCATTGGTTGTAATAATCCACATATTATTTCGGCTATCTTCATAAAACTTTCGTGGATTTCCCGAATAATCACTATTTTCAGATAAATCAATCTTTTTTTCTACAGAGATACCTGTATTATCTCTTTTCACTATATATATTGATGGCTCATTTTCAGATCCTATCCATATATTATCAGGATAAAGACTTAATCCCAAAATACAACTTACAACATTAAGCCCCGTGATATCTTTTAAGGCTGCTATATCTTCATAATAGCTTATATTTCCATTAGATGCATTGAAAATAACCAAACCTTTACGATTCTGATTAACCCATACAATTCCTTTTTTGTCAACAAAAAGTTTAGTAATATTGGGGGTAATCCCTGTCTTTTGTTTGATTGAAGAAAGTGCAAAGTTATTAATAACAGGCATATCAAAATTGATATTTAATACACCTTCACTAAATGTACCCACCCACAAGTTTCCCGAATTGTCTTTGATTATTTCACTGAAAATATTGTTTGAGTCTTTGAATAGATGAGAAAGGTTTGCAGCTTCCAATATTTTATCATTTCTATATTTGCAGGCATATATCCCAGATATCGATACAAACCAGATGTACCCATATTTATCATCTTGAACGACACTAAAAAATGTGTCTTCTTTAATTATTCCATCCTTATTCTGTATTTTTTGATGAATATATATTGATTTACCTGCATTGTCTATATCAGGATAAAAGTGAAAGACTCCTTCTCCCCATGTACAAATCCAGTATCGTCTTTGTTTATCCTGAAATATTTTGAAAGGATTGTTTTTATTTCCTACAGAAGGATATCTGAGAAATGTATCCTTCTCCAGATCATATTTATATAATCCATTTTCCCAGATTGTTACCCATAGATTTTTATCTACATCCTCATACAGTGAATTAATACCATGAATGGGAATTACATCCGAATAATCTCTTATATAGTTTAATTTCGAATCATATTTGAATAAACGGTTATTAGCACCTATCCAAACATAACCATCCGTTGTGGTAAGTAAACATTTGATCTCTACATTATTTACCCGATCATCATTAAAAGGAATAATTTGATAACTCCTTTTATTTATAATATTAATTCCGGCTTTAGTTCCTATCCACAAATAATCATCACTTTCGGTAAAACATGTAATCTCATTACTTTTTAATAAGTTGTTCTTATTGAATTTGGAACGCATCTCTATTATTCTGTATCCGTCATAACGGCATAGACCATCAGGTGTACCAAACCATATAAAACCACCTTTATCCTGAAATATTCGCTGAACAGTAGTAGATGGAAGCTGATCATTTATTGATATAGGATTGATTGTAATATTTTGAGCTGACAGGATGGAACAACGATATATAATAAAGAAAATAATTATAATCTTTTTCATGGTGTTTCTTTAGTACTAGCAAAAAATAATATAATGCGAATCTACAAAAAAATTACCACTATTTCTGAATCTTTACTCAAAAAGTATAAAATATACACTTAAAATAACAACACACTTATATACACATACTTAAATAAAATAATTATTATAATTATTAATAAAATGATCTTTTTGTAGTACTAATTTGAAACATTTGTACCCCCTGTTTTACTTCCAATATTATCACATTTGTACAACACAAAACATGTTACCAAAAACTGATACTATTGGGCGTAATATGTTACCATGAAGTTAATCACCATTTAATCATTTCTTACTATGAAGAAAAAAAAATCAAAAAAGAAAGGTGGGATATTCCCAAAAGCCACCTTCAAAACATTTTTCTTGTTGATCCTAACTTTAGTTACTTCTACAAACATCTGGGCACAGAGAATGTCCATATCAGGTACTGTAACTGACAGTAATACTGGAGAAAACCTGATTGGAGTTTCTGTAGCAGTAAAAGGAACGACATCAGGTACACTAACAGATGTGGATGGAAAATACACATTATCTCAAGTTTCATCCGGAACTACATTAGTATTTTCTTATGTGGGATATAAATCTCAGGAAGTGGGGATCACTAACCAAACTCATTTAAATATCAGGATGGAAGAAAATTCTGAAATATTGGATGAAATAGTTGTTGTTGGATTCTCAACTCAAAAGAAAGTAAATCTGACCGGATCAGTCGGTATAGCAACTGCTAAAGATCTGGAATCCCGCCCTGTAACGAATGCCACACAAGCTCTACAAGGCCTTGTTCCCGGATTACAGATTTCGACCAATAACGGGGCTCTCGATAAAGATATGAGCATAAATATTCGTGGTGTAGGCACCATTGGGGATGGCTCCAGCGGTTCACCACTAGTGTTGATTGATGGTATGGAAGGTGATATAAATACTATTAATCCGCAGGATATAGAAAATATATCAGTACTGAAGGATGCTGCAGCCTCCTCTATTTATGGTTCACGCGCTCCTTTTGGTGTTATTCTGATAACTACAAAAAAAGGAAAATCAGGTCAGACTTCTATTAATTACAATAACAATTTCCGCATAAGTAGCCCGATCAACCTACCGGAAATGATGGATTCATACACCTTCGCCAATTACTTTAATGCAGCAGCTAAAGGGGTTGGCTGGGGAACAGTTTTCTCTGATGATGTTATGCAACAGATGCTCGATTTTCAGGCAAAAGGCGGAGGAAGTAAAGGTGGACTTCCTACTGATGGAAATATTTGGGGTAAACCGGCAGGAGATCCTTTTACGGCTGCATATGCTAATACAGACTGGTACTCAGAAATATATAAAGACAACAACTTCTCACAAGAACACAATTTAAGTCTTAACGGAGGCACCGAGAAGTTAGCTTATTATGCATCATTAGGATATCTCGACCAAAGTGGGCTGTTGCGTCAGGGAGATGATGGACTTAAACGTTATAATGTGACTGCAAAGATAAATGCAAAGATGACCAGTTGGCTAGATTTCAATTACAGTCTGCGATTCGCCCGTGTAGATAATTGGAGACCGACTAAATTTAATGATGGGCTGTATGAAAAAATAGGCCGTCAGACATGGCCAAATCTACCCGTATATGATGAAAATGGATATTATCACAATAGTAATGCTGATACTCCGGCTATACAATTGGCATTGGGAGGGCAACGAAAAAGTCAGTCAGATAGATTATCCCATCAGGGTGCATTTATAATAGAACCTATTAAAGATTGGAAAACACATTTCGAATTCAATTATAGTTCTAATACCTGGGATGTACGCGAAATCTCATTGCCATACTACAATCACGACGTAGCCGGGAACATTGTAAATACAAATGGTACAAATAGCCTGTATCAGGATCATAAAAAAGAAAATTATTGGAATCTTAATATCTACTCTGACTATACTAAGTCATTCAACGAAGCTCATAACTTCAAAGTAATGGTCGGATTCCAGGCAGATGAGATGCGCCAGTCTTTCTTTAGTGCAAAAGGATATGGTTTGCTATTGGAAGATTTAGCCGAATTGAACCTGATTAGTAGTCTGGATGGTGCAGGAAAAGAGAAAATTCCGGAAGTAGGAGGCTATCGTAACGAATGGGCTACAGCCGGGTTCTTCGGACGTATCAATTATGACTATAAGGGCAGATATTTGGCAGAGGTGAATATGCGTTATGACGGCACATCCCGTTTCCGTCGTGGTAACAGATGGGATTTGTATCCTTCTTTTTCTGCTGGTTGGAACATTGCCCGCGAAGATTTCTGGCAACCACTCGAACAAACGGTGAATACATTGAAGTTACGTGCATCATATGGTGAACTGGGTAACCAGAATACCAATGCATGGTATCCAACCTACAGAGAAATGGAATTGAAAGCAGCCAATGGCGGATGGTTACAAAACGGAGTAAAACCAAATACTGCAAAGATAGGCGATTTGATTAGTACTATGCTGACATGGGAAACAGTACGTACATGGAATGTCGGTCTTGATTGGGGATTATTCAATAACCGCCTGACAGGATCATTCGATTTCTATAACAGGTACACTGACAATATGGTAGGTCCTGCACCAGAACTTCCGTCTGTAATAGGTATTGCAACCCCTAAGACTAATAACTGTGACCTGAAAACTGCAGGATGGGAACTAATGATATCATGGAATGACCGCCTGAAGAATGGATTCGGATATAGCGCTAAAGTGATGTTATCAGATGCACAGACTACAATAGAAAGCTATCCAAGTAATACAACTAATTCTATATGGTCATATGCTTCCGGACGCAAAATGGGCGAAATATGGGGATATGAAACTATTGGCATTGCCAAAACCCAGGCAGAGATGGATGCACATCTCGAAAAAGTAGGTGGTCAACCTTTCGGCTCAGAATGGGGTGCAGGAGATATTATGTATGCGGATCTGGATGGAAAAGCAGGCATCACTGAAGGTTCCGGTACTTTAGACGACCATGGCGACCTGAAAGTGATAGGAAACAGTACACCTCGTTATTTCTTCGGGATTGATCTTTCGGCAGATTATAAAGGGTTCGATTTCAGAGCATTCTTCCAGGGTGTAATGAAACGTGATGTGTGGATGAACAGTAATATGTTCTGGGGAGCAATACAAGACCAATGGTGGTCTACCGGACTAAAAGAACATGCCGATTATTTCCGTGCTGAAGCTAGCGGACTGAACGGAGAAATACCTGCAAATCTCGATTCTTATTACCCTCGTCCATTATTTGGTTGGGGAAGCAATGGAGCCGGTAAGAACCATAAACAGCAAAGCCGCTATGTACAGGATGCTTCTTATATCCGCTTGAAAAATGTACAAATAGGCTATACATTACCGGCTTCATTAACACAAAAGATTTCTATCAGCCGCTGCCGTATATTTGTTTCTGCAGAAAACCTTTGGACAGGCACTTCTTTATCTAAACTATTCGATCCTGAAACTATTGATGGTGGTGATACAAACAGCAGTGCGAATCAATTTATTAAAAGTGGAGGTAATGCCTATCCTCTTTCTAAAACCTGGTCTTTTGGACTTAGTATAACCTTATAATAAGATATAATCATGAAAATAAACATAAAATCAAAAATATTTGTAGGTTCACTCCTGCTTGTTCTGACTGGCGGAGTATTTACTTCCTGTGACGATTTCCTGGATAAAGAACCTATGTCGAATGCCTCTCCTGAGACAACTCTGACCGATGCAAACCAATTAGCTTATTATACTAATAACTTATATGCAGACATTCTTCCGTCCCATAGTAATCAATGGAGTTATGGTATCTTTGGTAATGATAATGACACTGATAACCAGACCGGAGTATCGGCGCATGACCGATATACTTCTGACCGCTGGAAAGTGGCGCATAGTGAAAGTGATAACTGGAAATTCGAAATGATTTACCGTTGCAACTATTTCTTCTCTTTGGTATTACCAAGATTTGGAGAAGATTTAAGCGGGTCGGCAAATACAATAGGAGGCAACTTGTCGGATGTAAAACATTATATCGGAGAAATGTATTTTCTGCGTGCATGTGAGTATTTTAAACGTTATCAGATGTTCGGTGATTTCCCTATTATCACGGAGCCATTAGCGGATAACAGCGAAGTGTTGAAGGAAGCCAGCAAACGTAGTCCACGCAATGAGGTCGCCCGTTTTATTCTTTCGGATCTGGATAATGCTATAACATTGATGTCCGGAAGCAGTATGTCAAAAACCCGTATCAATAAGGATGCAGCACTTCTTCTGAAATCCAGAGTAGCATTATATGAAGGTACCTGGCTGAAATATTTCAAAGGAACTGCATTTGTACCGAATGGTACCGATTGGCCGGGAGCAAAAAAAGACTATAACTCAGGTTATCAGTTTCCAAGTGGAAGTATCGATGAGGAAATCAATTTTTTCCTGGATCAGGCAATGGATGCATCTAAACAAGTAGCGGAAGAATACAAAGGGAAACTGACCGAAAATACCGGAGTATTGCAACAATCGGATACTGATGCAGCAAACCCATATTTCGATATGTTTGCTCAGGAAGATTTATCAGGTGTGAGTGAGGTGCTGTTATGGCGTCAGTATGGGCGTGGATTATCTACTCATAATGTAAACTCTGCTGCAGGTCGTGGTAATTATCGTATCGGTGTAACCCGTGGATTTGTCAATAACTTCCTGATGGCTGATGGAAGCCCCGTTTATACACACGGCTCTTATACTGACGGTGATGGTTACTATAAAGGAGATAAAACGATTGCAGATGTTCGTTCCAACAGGGATTCCCGTCTGATTATTTTCCTGAAAGAACCTGAACAAAAGAATATTCTGTTCGAACTGGATAATACAGAAGGTACCGAAGCAGTTTTGGTGGAACCTTATCCTGATATTACAAACGGAGATGGTGAACGCGGATATGCAACAGGTTATGCTTTACGCAAAGGAGGTTCTTTCAATAAAAAATATTATGCCAATGGTGGCGGATACACTGCTGCAATTTGCTATAGGGCTACAGAAGCATTATTGAATTATATGGAAGCCAGCTACGAAAGAAAAGGATCTCTGGATGGGACAGCCCGTGAGTACTGGACTATTATCCGTCAACGTTCCCATGTGTCTACTAATATTGATAATACTATCAGCAAAACAGTAATGTCAAATGAGGCAGCCAACGATTGGGGCGCATATTCTGCAGGTAATCTGATTGACCCTACGTTATACAATATCCGTCGCGAACGTCGTTGCGAGCTACTTGCTGAAGGATTGAGATACATGGATATTTGCCGTTGGCGTTCGATGGATCAATTAATGAGTACTCCGTATCATATCGAAGGATTTCATTTATGGAATACTCCGATGGAAAACTGGTATAATAATCTGATTGCCGATGGGTCTGAGAATGCAAATGTATCGTCAAAGGAGAAGAGTGAATATCTTCGCCCTTACGAACGCTATAGTGCACAAGCCGGATATACTGGTATGACATGGAAAATGGCTCATTATCTGCAACCTATTATGGTGAAACAGTTTCAACTGACAGCTACGAGCGGCACAGATGTATCTTCATCTACTATCTATCAAAATCCATATTGGCCGATTGTTGCAGATCAGGCCGCAGAGAAATAAAGTTTGGTTATCATAAATATAAACAGAAGTTAATAAGACTTCAAATAACAGAAGCCTTATTAACTTCTAAAACAATTAATTATGTATCTTTTTAGACCTGTTTTTACATTCTATATATTAGCCCTGTTTGGGTATCTCTCTATTCAGGCTCAGAATAAAACTTCATTCTATCCCGGAGACCTTTGGTTTGATACAGATAAAAATATAATTAATGCCCATGGAGGAGGGATACTTTTTCATGAAGGAAAATATTATTGGTTTGGAGAACATAAAGGGGAAAGGTCAAATGCGGCTTTAGTTGGAGTAACATGTTATTCTTCATCCGATTTATATAACTGGAAAAATGAAGGTATTGCCCTGCCTGTAAGCGAAGACCCTAATAGCCCGATAGTAAAAGGCTCTACAATAGAGCGCCCTAAAGTAATCTATAATACCCTGACAGGAGAATTTGTTATGTATTTTCACCTCGAACTGAAAGGAAGAGGATATGAAGCTGCTCATGTAGGAATAGCAGTTAGCGATAAGGCTACAGGACCTTACCAGTTTATTAAAAACAATAGAGTCAATGCTGGAAAGTGGCCATTGAATATGACCGTTCAACAACAAAATGATCGTTTAAAAGCAAGTGATTTTAAGGATTGGTGGACTCCCGAATGGATGGCTGCCATAAAAGACGGTTTATTTACCCGTCGCGATTTTGAAGGCGGGCAAATGTCCCGTGATATGACTTTATTTGTAGACGATGATAATAAAGCCTATCATATCTATTCATCAGAAGATAACCTTACACTCCATATAGCAGAACTTACAACAGATTATTTAGATTATACAGGTAAATATATCCGAATTGAACCGGGAGGCCATAACGAAGCGCCTGCAATATTCAAAAAAGACGGACGCTATTTTATGATAACCTCCGGCTGTACAGGCTGGGCTCCCAATGCGGCTCGTTTGCTTGTTGCCAATGAAATTATGGGAGAATGGAAGTTATACCCTAATCCATGTATAGGTAAGGATGCCGAACTGACTTTCCATACACAAAGTACTTATATCTTACCTGTACAGGGAAAGAAAGATACATTCATCTTTATGGCAGACCGCTGGAAGCCCAAAAATCCTATCGATGGACGGTATGTTTGGCTACCTATATTATTTGAAAATGGACTCCCTGTACTCAAATGGTTTGATAATTGGAATTTATCTGCCTTTGAGCAGATGAGTGCTGATTACACAACTCCTCCTGAACGGGAAGGATACAAGCTTGTCTGGAATGAAGAGTTCAATTATGAAGGACAACCTGACCTGAAAATATGGAGCTTTGAAAAAGGTTTTACCCGTAATGAGGAACTTCAATGGTATCAATCCAACAATGCTGTTTGTAAAAACGGAGTATTAACAATAGCAGGAAGGAAAGAACAAATAAAAAATTCCAATTATGATGCCGCGAGTAATAACTGGCAAAAAAACAGGGAATATGCCGGATACACTTCATCCTCTTTAAAAACAGAAGGAAAGAAAGAATTTCAATATGGCAGATTTGAAATTAGAGCGAAAATCCCGACAGCAAGCGGTGCGTGGCCTGCAATCTGGACACTGGGGAAATCTATGGAGTGGCCTTCAAATGGAGAAATCGACATTATGGAATATTACAGGATTAAAAATATACCTCATATACTGGCTAATACAGCATGGGGAACAAATCAGAGATTCAATGCCAAATGGGATTCATCGGCAACTCCTTTTTCCCATTTCCTTGAAAAAGACCTGAACTGGGCGGATAAGTTTCATATCTGGCGTATGGATTGGGATGAAAAATATATCCGCCTGTATCTGGATGATGAATTGTTGAATGAAACTTCGTTGGAAGATACATACAATGGGTCTCTAGGAGAGAATAAGAATCCTTTCAGGCAACCTCACTATCTGTTATTGAATTTAGCAATTGGAGGAATACATGGAGGTATTCCTGATGATAATGCTTTTCCACTGGTATATGAGGTTGATTATGTAAGAGTGTATCAAAAAGTAAAATAAATAAGTAAATCCATTTTGTCTAAAATGTTAAAAAAATATTACTGTAATTCTGTCATCCAGATAAATATAAGTATCTTGTAGCTTCTATTTTAGGATGGAATTACACCTTTGAGAAATAATATAATACTCTAAATAAAAACTGTACCAATGAAAAAAATATTCTTTTTATTCTTTTTTCTTTTTAGTATTGGTCTAATAGCCCAGAATAACACTCCGGACTGGGAGAATCCGGAAGTTTTTGCTGTTAACAAAGAGAATACGAGAGCAACGTCCTTACCTTATCCTTCAGAAGATTTAGCTGTTAAGGATAATTTTGAATCTTCTCCATATTATCAGTCCCTGAATGGAAAGTGGAAATTCTATTGGGTTCCTAAGGTTGCGCAAATACCTGATGGATTCTATAGAGAGGATTACGATATAAGTTCCTGGAAAGAAATTCCAGTACCCGGCAACTGGGAATTTAACGGATATGGAATTCCCATGTATGTGAATACAGGCTTTGGCTTCGAAGCTAAGCCTCCCCATATTGACAGGGAGGATTCACCTTCAGCAGCTTATCGTCATGAGTTTGTTATTCCTGATTCATGGGATGGCAGAAAGGTATTTATCCATTTCGAAGGGGGTACAAACTCTATGTATGTATGGGTAAACGGTGAAAAAGTAGGATATACCCAGAATGCGAAAAGCCCTGCCGAATTTGATATTACAAAATATATCCGCAAAGGAAAAAACACCTTAGCCTGTGAAGTTCACAAATATAGCGATGGTTCTTACCTCGAAGACCAGGATATGTGGCGTCTGGGAGGTATAAACAGGAGTGTCTACCTATATAGCACTGCACAGACACGTATTTTCGACTATTTCGCACATCCAGACCTTGATTCAAATTATAAGAATGGTATTTTCAGTATAGACATAACTTTAAAGAATTATACAAACAACACACAATCACAAACAGTAGATGTTTCTATTCTGGATAAAAGCGGGAAGCCAGTATTCAAGAAATCACAGAAAACAAATATTCCTGAAAATGGAAACGCTGAACTTGCTTTGTCAGGAAATATTTCAAATCCTTTGAAATGGACGGCCGAAACACCGAATCTTTATACAATGCTCATTACGTTGAAAGATGCGAAAGGTAATGTAGTAGAGTCTACTTCTCACAAAATTGGATTCCGTAAAATAGAGATTAAGGATGGACAGCTATTAGTTAATGGAAAGAAAGTATACTTCAAAGGGGTAAACCTTCATGAGTTCAACACAAATACGGGACAGGTTGTAACCCGCAAAGAAATGATGCGTAACCTGCAACTGATGAAGGAACTTAATATCAATGCTGTACGTACTTCGCATTATCCGCAGCAACCGTTATGGTATAAATTATGTGATGAATACGGCATATATCTGGTGGATGAAGCTAATCTTGAATCTCATGGTTTAGGCTATGGACCTGATAATGTCTCTAATTTCCCGGAGTGGCATGCCGCACACATGGACCGCATTATCCGTGCTGTAGAGAGGGATAAGAATCACGCATCGGTTATATTCTGGTCGCTGGGTAATGAAGCCAGCAACGGCAAAGCTTTCTTCGATATGTACGACTGGGCTAAAGCACGTGATAACAGTCGTCCCGTGCAGTACGAACAGGCATATCAGCGGGACAGAAATACGGATATCATTTGTCATATGTATCCTTCGTGGGAGAATATGAAACGCGATGCAGCTAAAGACCTTAGCAGGCCATATATCATGTGTGAATATGCGCATGCTATGGGTAATAGTATGGGTAACTTTCAGGAATACTGGGACCTGATGCGTTCAAGTAAAAATATGCAGGGAGGGTTCATCTGGGAATGGTATAATCACGGATATCCGACTCATGATGACCAGGGACGTTTCTTCTGGGCATATGGCGGCGACCTGGATGGATATAATAAGATGAACAATGATAACTTCTGTATGGATGGAATTATCAGTCCCGACCAGAATTATATACCTCATACACACATTGTAAAGAAAGTATACCAGAATATTTTATTCGAATCAAAGGATTTGGATAATAGTGTAATCACTGTAATTAATGACTTTAAATTCACTGATATAACTCCTGATAATTACAACTTCAAATGGGTATTACTGAAAAACGGTGAAAAATTCAGGGATGGAGCATTTAATATATCCATACCGGCTGATAGCAGGAAAGATGTGAAGATAAATCTACCATCTGTACAATCTGAGGCTGGTGCAGAATATTTCCTACAGGTATATGCTTATAGTAAGCAAAATGCGGAACTTGTAACGGCGGGCTTTGAAGTAGCCAAAGGAGAATTTGCGTTTAGCAAGAATAATTATTTTGTAGCAAGTAGTTCTTCTGGTCAGCTTAATGTAGAGAATAAAGATGATAAAATTATTGTGGAGACTGGCGATGTGACTTACGAGTTTTCTGCGAAAGATGGTAGAGGACTGTTAAGTATGAAGAATAAGGATAAAAATGTATTCAGAGAATTGCCTCGTCTGAACTTCTGGCGTGCCCTGACTGACAACGAGTTTGGCGAATGGATGCAATACAGCGCTCGTATATGGGAAGCAGCAGGTAGCAATACTATCTACACATATAAAGGCTCTCAACAGACAAGTGACGGACTGAATGTAAATTATGAAGTTAAATTAAGAGGTATAGATGCAAAAGTGGATATTACATATACTGTTAATAAAGATGGTAGCCTGACAACATCAGCACACTATAAAAATTCATCCGATGAATTACCGGAGATGCTTCGCTTTGGTATGTTAATGAGTCTTCCTAAAGAAATGAATGAATTTACATGGTACGGACGCGGCCCTTGGGAAAACTATGTTGACAGAAATGCGGATACCTTTATGGGAATATGGAATGGTAAGGTAGAAGAACAGGCGTTTGCTTATTATCGTCCACAGGAAACCGGAAACAAGACAGATGTTCGTTGGCTTACACTTAAAAATAAAGATGGCTTTGGTATCAGGGTTAAAGGTGCTCAGCCATTATCAGTCAGTGCTACCAATAACAGGCCTGAAGATTTAGATCCGGGCATGACGAAGAAACAACAACACTGGTCAGATGTATTACCTCGTAATGAAGTGGTTTTATGTGTAGACTTATTCCAGCGCGGTGTAGGCGGCTTACAATCCTGGGGAGCTAAACCTCTTGACGAATACCGTTTCATGGATAAAGAATATTCTTATAGCTATACTATAGAATTAATAAAATAGAAATACTGTCTTTGTCATGCTGAGGAAACGAAGCATCTCGCTCCTTTTGGGCAAGAAGTTTCCGGTTTCTTTAGCATGATAAAGGCAATTCTTATTAATGATTATAAATATGAAAATACCCGGATTAATCATTTCATTTCTTCTTTTAGCTTCTTTTTTCTCATGTTCAGAAAAAGAGAAACCTAAAACTCTAACCGGAGAAGAAGTAATATCTCAAATAAAGAAAGTAAATGATTATTGGCAATCAACTCATCCTGAACCTGCTAATGCTTTCTGGCATCCGGCAGCCTATCATACAGGAAATCTGGCAGCCTATCAAGTGACCGGAGAAGAAGCCTATAAGAAATATTCGGAAGACTGGGCTGTAAAGAATGAATGGAAAGGTGCTAAATCGGATAATAAAGCAGACTGGAAATACAGCTATGGCGAAACCGATGATTTTGTACTTTTCGGAGACTGGCAGATTTGCTTTCAGGTATATGCCGACCTGTACAATATGGATGAGGTAAAAGATGAAAAGAAGATTGCGCGAGCCAGAGAAGTAATGGAATACGAGATGTCTACATCTCAGAACGATTACTGGTGGTGGGCAGACGGATTATATATGGTTATGCCTGTAATGACAAAGTTGTATAATATAACAGGCAACCAGCAATACCTGGATAAGCTGTACGAATACTTTTCGTATGCCAGAGACCTGATGTATGACAAGGAGAGCCATTTATTCTATAGGGATGCAAAATATATTTACCCTCAACATAAGACAAAAAATCAGATGAAAGATTTCTGGTCGCGGGGTAATGGCTGGGTGTTTGCAGGCTTGGCAAAAGTGCTGCAAGACCTTCCGGAAAATGATACGCATAGAGCAGAGTATATTAAAATTTATCAGGATATGGCAAAGGCTTTATCTGACTGTCAGCAAGAAGAAGGATTCTGGACAAGAAGCCTGTTGGATTCGGAACATGCTCCGGGTTATGAAACCAGCGGCACGGCATTCTTTACATTCGGGTATCTATGGGGCGTCAATAATGGATTCTTAGATGAAAAGACTTATAAACCTGTAATAGATAAGAGTTGGAAATATCTAACTGAAACAGCATTGCAACCAGATGGAAAAATAGGTTATGTGCAGCCAATTGGTGAGCGTGCCGACCAGCATAAAGATGTGGGGGCTGAAACGACTGCAGATTTTGGCGTTGGAGCATTTCTTTTGGCAGCCAGCGAGATGGTAAAGTATTTGAATAAATAATCGTATTATGAAATATAAGTTTTTATTCCTATTGCTTTTATTCCCGATAGTTTCCTTGTATTCTATGGATAATGACCGTCAGTACTGGTCAGACCTGGCATATCGTATAGCTGAGCCTGTACTACGGAATATGAGTAAAGGCGAGTTAAAGAAAAATATGCAGGTAGAGCTCAGCCCTACATGGGATGGACGTAATAAGGATGTTACATATATGGAGTGCTTCGGAAGGCTTATGTCGGGTCTCGCACCCTGGCTTAGCTTACCGGATGACAATACAGAGGAAGGAAAAAAGCGTAAACAATTGCGGGAATGGGCATTGAAAAGTTACGCTCATGCTGTGGATCCCGATAGTCCCGATTATTTACTGTGGCGAAACGAAGGGCAGCCTTTGGTGGATGCCGCTTATATTGCCAGCAGTTTCTTGCGTGCACCGAAACAATTGTGGGAACCTCTCGATGATGTAACAAAGGAAAGATATATCAAAGAATTTCAGCAACTACGCCGAATTGACCCGCCCTATACCAACTGGCTGCTATTCTCGGCAATGGTAGAAACATTTCTGATGGAAGCAGGCGCGCAATATGATATGTACCGTATACATAGTGCTATCCGCAAGATTGAGGAATGGTATGTCGGCGATGGCTGGTATTCCGATGGAGAACATTTTGCCTTTGATTATTATAACAGCTATGTTATACAGCCTATGTATGTACAGGTGTTACAAGTGCTTGCAGACCGAAAGATGCGTTTAAGGGACAAAGGTGAAGAAGCTGCCAGACAAAATTTGGACAAAGCAATAAAACGTATGCAGCGATACGGTATTATATTGGAACGCCTTATTTCACCTGAGGGTTCTTTCCCCGTATTCGGGCGCTCTATGACATATCGTTTAGGTGTATTTCAGCCATTGGCATTATTGTCATGGAAAGGAAATTTACCGGAAGAACTGAGCGAAGGACAGGTGCGCAGTGGATTAACCTGTGTAATGAAACGTATGTTCTCTCAGGACGGTAATTTCAATGAGAAAGGATTTTTACAATTGGGTTTTGCAGGACATCAACCTGATTTAGCGGACTGGTATACAAATAATGGTAGCTTGTATCTGACCTCTGAGGTGTTTTTACCCTTAGGATTACCTGCCAGCCACTCATTCTGGGCTTCTACTGCTGAAGACTGGACAACTAAAAAAGCATGGCGTGGTGAATCGTTTCCGAAAGACCATGCAATAAGAGATTGATTTTTATATGAAAAATAGTCAGGATAATCTCTAAAAATTATCTATTTATATACAGCTGTAAATATTGATTAAAAAACTCAGTGTAACAAGAAAAAAGTAACATTAAAAACAACAAAAATGTGTCACCTTTGTCACTTTTTAACAATTTTAGTTTAATAAATAATGAGAATATCCGGTTTGTTTATCCTTTTTTTATGCCTGATACTTCCTGTAAGCAGTCAGACGCTTGTTCCTGTTGGTGATGGCTGGGCGAATAACTCAGTGAATACGACCATTTTCCGCAAGAACTCACTGGTGACATATAAGGATACACAATTTATAGCTTATTATAATCCTGACGGATATTTGATGTTGGGTAAACGAAACCTCATCAATGTAAAAGACTGGACTTTACATCAGACTCAATATAAAGGAAATGTGCAGGATGCGCATAACTCTATCAGTATTATGGTAGATGGAGACGGCTATCTTCATGTAGCCTGGGACCATCACAGGCACCCGCTGCGATATGCCAGGGCTAAAGCTCCTTTATCTTTGGAGCTTAGAGATAAGGAACCGATGACAGGACAATTTGAAACAAATGTAACCTATCCCGAATTCTTCCGTATACCCAATGGAGATTTAATATTTATATACAGGGACGGACAATCGGGAAATGGGAATCTCGTAATAAACCATTATGACCTGAAATCGGGAAAATGGAAGCAAAAACAGAGTAACTTGATTGATGGGGAAATCAAACGGAATGCTCATTGGCAGGCATGTGTCGATAGCAAAGGAGTTATCCACCTGTCGTGGGTATGGCGCGAAACCTGGGATGTGTCTACTAACCATGATTTATGCTATGCACGTTCATCCGATTTTGGCTCTACATGGGAAAAATCAGACGGACACAAATATGATTTGCCAATCACACAGGATAATGCCGAATATGTGTGGCATATACCACAGAACAGCGAGCTGATTAACCAGACTTCGATGACTACAAATAAAAAGGGAGAGGTATATATTGCCTCTTACTGGCGGGAAAAAGATTCAGAGACGCCTCAATACCATGTTGTATATTGGAATAAAAAAGAGTGGAACAGTGTCAATTTAAACTTCAGAAGTACACCTTTTACCCTTAAAGGTGGAGGAACGAAGAGAATACCAATATCCCGTCCTCAGATTGTAGCCGGAAATAATGAAGTATATCTGTTCTTTCGGGATGAGGAACGAGGAGCTAAAGTTTCTGTTGCAAAATGTCGGGATATATCAAAAAACAGATGGAATATTTATGACCTCACCGATTTTTCAGTTGGCTCGTGGGAACCAAGCTATGATACCGAACTCTGGAGAAAAGACGGCAAGTTGCATCTCTTTGTACAGACTACAGAACAGATTGACGGTGAAGGAAAAGCAGATATTCCCCCTCAGGAAGTGATGGTGCTTGAAGTTGATAAAGCTGTAATGAAAGAATAAAAACTATAATATGAAAAAACTATTTTTATTTATCGGACTGATTGCCTTATTATTGAATGGCTGTACGCCCAAAGGTACATTTGAAGTAGGCGACAAAACTTTTCTATTAAATGGGGAATCATTTGTAGTAAAAGCCGCCGAACTCCACTATCCCCGTATCCCGAAGGAGTATTGGGAACACCGCATTCAAGCGGCAAAGGCTTTAGGTATGAATACCATTTGCCTATATGTATTCTGGAATTACCATGAACCCGAAGAAGGCAAGTATGACTTCTCAGGACAGAAAGATATAGCAGCCTTCTGTAAATTGGCACAAAAACACGATATGTATGTCATTGTCCGTCCCGGCCCGTATGTGTGTGCAGAATGGGAAATGGGAGGCTTGCCCTGGTGGCTTCTGAAGAAGAAAGATATAAAGCTTCGTGAGCAAGACCCCTATTTTATGGAGCGCACCAAATTGTTTATGAACGAGGTGGGTAAGCAACTATCCGACTTACAGATAACCAAGGGTGGTAATATCATCATGGTTCAGGTAGAAAATGAATATGGTGCTTTTGGCGTAGATAAACCATATGTAGCTGAAATACGCGATATTGTAAAAAGTGCAGGATTTACGGATGTGCCTCTGTTCCAATGTGACTGGAATTCCAACTTTGAAAATAATGCACTTGAAGATTTAACATGGACAATTAACTTCGGTACAGGTGCAAATATTGACGACCAGTTCAGGCGTTTACTGGAACTCCGTCCTGATACTCCCCTTATGTGCAGTGAGTTTTGGTCGGGATGGTTCGACCACTGGGGAGCGAAACATGAGACACGTAGTGCCGAGGCATTGGTAAATGGCATGAAAGAGATGCTTGACCGTAATATCTCATTCAGCTTGTATATGACACACGGAGGCACAAGTTTCGGACATTGGGGAGGTGCAAACTTTCCAAACTTTTCACCGACCTGTACATCGTATGATTATGATGCGCCGATAGGGGAATCAGGGAATATCACACCTAAATACCATGAGGTACGTAACTTATTGAAAAACTATTTACCCGAAGGGCAAACATTGGCGGAGATACCTGATTCAATACCGACAATTGCCATACCTGCTTTTGAACTGATAGAAATAGCCCCTCTATTCGATAATCTGCCCGAAGCTAAAGAAAGCGAGACAGTCAAATCCATGGAATTTTTTGACCAGGGTTGGGGAAGCATCCTTTATCGTACTAAGTTGATGGTATCTAGCGAAGAACAAACTTTGATAATCACAGAAGCCCACGACTGGACTCAGGTTTTCCTTGATGGTAAGAAGATAGCTACCCTTAGTCGCCTCAAAGGTGAAGGTACGGTTAAATTGCCTCCTGTAAAAGAAGGTGCTCAACTCGATATCCTTGTTGAAGCGATGGGACGTATGAACTTTGGAAAAGGTATCTATGACTGGAAAGGTATCACAGAGAAAGTTGAACTTGAATCCAAATCAGGAATTAAAGAACTTAAAGGCTGGCAGGTATACAATATCCCTGTAGACTATGAGTTCGCCAAGAACAAGCAATATAAGAAAGAACCGAATACAACTAAGCAACCGGCATATTACAGAGGTACATTTATGCTCGATAAAGTAGGAGATACATTCTTCAATATGATGAACTGGAGTAAAGGTATGGTTTGGGTAAATGGTTATGCTATCGGTCGTTTCTGGGAAATTGGCCCTCAACAAACACTGTATATGCCGGGTTGCTGGCTCAAGCAGGGAGAGAATGAAATCATAATTCTTGATATGGCTTCTCCTAAAAAACCTGAAACAGAAGGCCTGAGAAAACCGATACTGGACGTTCAGAGAGGACACGGTGCATATGCGCATCGTAAACTGGGAGAAAACCTTAACCTGACAGGAGAAACACCTGTTTATACAGGGGCATTCAAACCTGGTAACGGCTGGCAGCATATCAAATTTAGTGAAGTAGTGGATACACGTTTCTTCTGCCTCGAAGCATTAAGTTCACATGGAGGCGATGACTATACAGCAATTGCAGAACTGGAATTATTGGGCGAAGATGGTAAGCCTGTATCACGTCAGCACTGGAAAGTGGTTTATGCTGACAGTGAAGAACTGGATGATGCCAACAATGTAGCCACCAATGTATTCGACATGCAGGAATCTACTTTCTGGCATACGAACTATTCAACAACCAAACCTAAATATCCGCATCAGATTGTGATTGACCTGGGCGAGGATAAGAAAATTACAGGGTTTTCATATCTGCCACGGGCAGAAGCTAATAAAAGTGGCATGATTAAAGATTTTAAAGTCTATATAAAAACAATTCCTTTTAGATTAAGATAATTAGATATACAATTAAATTGAAAAGGACCATTCTGTTTCAGATAGTCCTTTTTCTTATTTTTATGTCTATTTGGTTGTTATTTATTTTCTTCATCAATTTTTCAGAGAAATTAACTATATTTGCACATATATAATATGTTCACACATATAATATATAATATATAATATATAATATCAATGAAGAAAAAAGAAAAATAGCTATGAAAATATATCGATTTTTAACAATTTCTATTGTTTTATCATTATTCAATACACTAAATGCTTCGTCATATAACGTTGCACCTAAATGTCGTGTAACTGCATCTTCTGCATTAAATGAATCATACAAAGCCGATAATATCATTGACCAAGTAATTCGTATTTCAGAAAAAGGAGAATGGGCATCGAATAGTATTATGACATTCTGGGGAGAAATTGATTATCCATGGATACAGTTGGACTGGGATGATCCTGTAAATATTAACAAGGTTATCCTGTATGACAGGCCTGATATGAAGACACATGTTGCTGGTGGTATATTACACTTCAGCGATGGAAGTCAGATAAATGTGTGGCAGATACCGAATGATGGAAGCCCTAAAGTTATCGAATTTCCGGCAAAAAAGACTGAATGGATTCGTTTTGAAGTTACAGACGGGGATGGGGTGAATCTGGGATTATCGGAAATAGAAGTATTCCCGGCTCCTGAAGATTACCCTGATTATGTATCATGGGTAGATCCTTATATAGAGTCAGCAAGAGGAAGATATTTCTTTTTTATAACAGGCAATCAGCCATTTGGTATGATAGGAGCTGCTCCATTAACCCGCAATAAAAATCAATATGGAGGAGGATATAATTATAATTCTACAGATATACTTGGCTTTCCCCAAATTCATTGCTGGATGTTATCAGGCTTAACACTTATGCCAACTACAGGGAAGGTTAATCCAACACTAGGAGAACAGCATTGGAAATCTAGTTTTACCCACGAGGGAGAAATTGTACAGCCAGGTTATCATAGGCTATATTTGGAAGATTATAATATATGGGTTGAACAAACCGCCACAGACCGTACCAGTTTCTACAGATTGACCTACACTCAGGATACATTGACAAATATCTTATTCAATTTGGGAGGATATGTCTCCACTTCAACAATGGTTAATGCTCATGCATATAAAACGGAGAGTAACGAAATTTCAGGATATTTTGATACCAAAGGACGTTTATGGGGAGGTCCTGATGTAGTAAGGATATTCTTTGTTGCCCATTTCGATAAACCGTTCGATTCCCTTGATGGTTGGGCCGACAAAGAATATTTTACTAATATTGAGAATTTACAAGGGACAACAGAAAGCACACCACGACAAAGCTCAGGATGGAGTTATTATGATGCACCTACATCAGGAATCAGTGCCAAATATAAAGTTAAACCCGGTGATCAGATAAACATCAAAATGGCTATTTCATATGTGAGTATAGCCAATGCAAAAGAAAATCTAAAAGAAGACTGTAATCACTGGGACTTTGATAAAGTCCGTAAAGATTCACAAAATGAATGGAATCAGTGGTTTGGAAAGATTGATGTAAAAGGTGGAACTGATGCTCAAAAAATTAAATTATATACAGATTTATGGCATACTTTGTTGGGACGTCATAAATTAGATGATTTCAATGGAGAATATCCAGATTACACAAAAGGTGGAGTAAGACAAGGTACACATACATTAAATGCTGAACTAAAAGTTAAGCATTTAAAAAAAGACAAATTAGGCAAACCTATTCATCACATGTATAATTTTGATGCTCTTTGGCTGACTCAATGGAATCTGAATACATTATGGGGAATTGCATATCCATCTGTATTAGATGATTTTGCTGCATCCCTGATTGAATATGATATTAATGGCGGCTTATTACCACGAGGACCTTGTGCCGGAGGATATTCATATATTATGACTGGCTGTCCTGCCACATCTCTTATTACCAGTGCCTATCAAAAAAATGTATCAAGAAAATGGTCACCATTAGTCGGATATAATGCCATGAAAAGAAATCATGCAAAGGGGGGAATGCTCGCATTGAATATGGACAAGGAACTAGACTTTTATATTGAGAACGGGTACTGTCCTGATAATGCAGGATTAACGATTCAATGGACTTTTGAAGATTGGGCTCTGGCTGAAATGGCTTCTAAAATGGGTAAAGAGAAAGATTATTCTTATTTTCATAAAAGAGCTATGGGATGGCCAAATTCTTTCAATAGAGATTTAAAACTTATTTTACCTAAAAAAGAAGATGGTAGTTGGCTTCATACAAACCCATTAAGTGGTAATGGATATATAGAAGCTAATGCGTGGCAAGCAACATTTGGTTTATCTCATGATATATCTGGATTGACACAACTTATGGGTGGTAGTGATAGTATATGCAGTATGCTGAATTATGCATTTGAACAATCTGCTTCAGCAGATTTTGTATATGGTTATGGAGGTGGTTATATAAGTTATGCTAACCAACCAGGATGCTCAAATGCGCACGTATTTGCTCATGCAGGCAAACCATGGCTTACTCAATATTGGGTACGCCGTGTTAAAGAACAAGCTCATGGCGCTATAACACCTGATAAAGGATATGGTGGACACGATGAAGATCAGGGGCAGATGGGTGGTATAAGTACATTAATGGCTATCGGTCTCTTTAGTCTGGATGGTGGTTCAAACCGTGAGCCTGTTTATGATATAACTAGTCCCGTATTTGATGAAGTAACTATAAAATTAGACCAAGCCTATTATAAGGGAAGACAATTTAAAATAAAGACTTATAACAATTCAAAAGAGAATTGCTATATACAACGTGCCCGTTTAAATGGAAATGAGTACAATGCTTATCAAATATCACATACATCTTTTACTGAGGGAGGAATACTCGAATTATGGTTAGGAAATACTCCAAATAAAGAATGGGGCGTTTCCGATTGATACAGCTTAACTTCTATTATATTATCGTTTTAAGAAGAATACATCTAACCTATTTATTTACATACAATTGGTAATGTAATAATCAAAGTATTTGCAATAAGTAACAACTTCTTTATAAAACTTTGTATTCTTATACTGAGCCAATTCCTTGAAATATTTCCTTTTCGAAATAAGAATTCCATCATCCTTATTATTCCCATATCGGTAATAATAATTCACATGGTTCTTGTCATAATACTCTTCCTGCTCACACTTCGACAAGGCAAATGCTATGCGAGCCTTCAATTCGCTGTCTGTAGCTTGATTATATGCTTTCTGTAGATATGTCTGTGATCCGGAGATATTATTGTCATAGTCCATGTTATATGATTTAAGGTATATTTTCTTACTATCAAATATATCTTCTTTCTTATCATAATTATAAAATTTACTACAATTAAGATTGTTATTATCAAAGCGAAGCAAATGCCGGAAATATCCTGTACGGGTAGTATTGTAATAAAAACTTCCGGCCAGATAATTCGCCCTGGCAGCCACATCTCCACTTTGTTGTCCGGCATCAGTAAGCTTTATAAGTGCTTCTACCAGTTCCTTTTCTGTCATAGTACCTTTTATATACGGAAAATCAGAAAAATAATTTGCCATCATAACATTACTCTCTTCACATCCGAAACATTCTATCTTATTATAGCCAAATATCTTTCCCGAAATTGTCTTTTGAAGATTATCTGGTATCTTAGAAAATGAATTCAAAGACCTATCTAATTCCCCAGCTGTCAGATACACCATACCTCTTACTCTATCTATATAGGACTGAATGTTCAACTTAGGGTCATCAGCAGGAGACATATTAGATACTATCATCTTCTCCAAGTCATTTTTATCTGACCTCTTATAGAAAACTTCTATTTCGGACAGTAGATCCAGGTTTGGATTATTACTAATAGCTGTAATATCATGATGCAAGAGGAACGATTTAGCATACTCTTTTTGCAGATAATATCTATTGGCAAGTACGTCTGTTACAAAGCTTTGTGAATCATAGTTAAGGAATTGTTCTCTACTAAACTCATAATCATAAACCGGACGAGACCTAATAACTTTCTTATATTTAGAATACAGATATATCTCGGCTTCGTTGTCTATTACGGGCTGTTCGCAGATATCAATGTACATGGCAAGGCTATTCTTTTGCGACTCATAAAGTTTATCGGAAGGTTTTACCTTACTTAAGAAATCCTTAGCTTTTGTAAAATCTTTATTCATAAAATGAAGATATGCAGTAGTCAGATACCAGAAATTTTTGTCTTTTACAGTTTCTGAATCAACCATCTTTTCCGACAAAGCCATTACATTGCGAAAGTATGTAATCATCTTACTGTCTGTAATTAATGGATAACGTTTATCCTGCAGACTTACTTCTATTCTTCCGGATATATAAGGGTCCATCAGCTTACGTTCCACTGTATTAACTGCTCTGGCCATCAACACCTTTGCCTGAATTGCATCAGGTGTCGTTTTTATTATTTTTTCAATCTCATTCAGAGGATTGCTAAAAGCAAAATATCCAAGCAATAAATAGGTATCATTTCGTTCATTGTCAGTCTTTGCTTTAGCCAAAAAATCTTTTACAGGAATCTCTTCTGAGAATTTAAGTGAAGTCAAAGCTGTTTCTTTCAAATTTTTGGAGTGAGCAAATACTTGAAAGAAATTATAATTGGAAGACATTATCTCTCCCAATCCCCTCTCCGCCCCCGCTTTCTGCGATAAGGCATGGTAATACATTGCAGGCTTATAGTTTAGCGGTTCCACATAGGTGTCGAACATCTGGACAGCTTCTTCGTATCTATGATTGTAATGAGCAAAACGCACTAACTGATAACCATATCTGAGTTTCAATTCTTTATCTTTTGTAGCTTTCCAGTTTTTCTGTAAATGAAGTGTAACTTCAGTATAATTGAGTTGATTAGCTGTTTTATAATCACCTGAATAATACCACCATCCGTCACCTGATGAAGCTATAGCCATATATGGTTCCATATACTTAGCATAGGAAATATACTCTAATGCCGGCCTAAATTTTTTGATGAAACCGGGAGTGACAAATTTTAGTGTGTCATTCTTTGACTTCCCCTTATCCAGAAGAAGGTTTACATCTGACTCTGAAGCCTTAAATACCAGATACAAGGCATCATCGTATTTCAGACCTAAATATTCAGCCCATTCTTCGATATTTTCATTCTTTATCTCACTATGTGATGGGTAATAAGCACTGTAAAGAGAGAGTAGAAATGGATAATATTGCGGATCATTAATTACTTCCTGCATAAACAAATTATAATATCCCTCATTATATGGAGAATCCCAACTCTCAGCACAGGCAAACGTACGGTTTACAACCGATACTATAATCAACAGTAATAAGAATATTCTTTTCATAGTACTTATTTAAGTTCATCAATCGAAAACCGTTCAAGAAAAGGTTTATCGAGATGATAGTATATTATATGATAATCTTTATTTATTTTCCCATCAAGGTATTCTTTCGCTTCATTTAGCAACTGGGCAGAAATTCCTTCCGTTTTTACAGTAAATCCTTTATTCATATAAATACCCTGAAAGAAAAAATCATCGATTGCTTCATATTCATTTTCTTTTATTTCCTTAAAAAATGTAGGATCCATATCACTTTTTGAAACATTATTTACCAATTTGACTTGCCCGAGATGATTCGTTACAATTCCCCATGAATAGAGAGGTAAAGCCACATCAAAATTAATGGGATATGAATTTATATTACTGGTATAATCTTTCAGTAGAGCAATATCTAATATAGAGTTTTTATCTGATTCTTTTGTCGGATCAGATGTTGCATAACACATTAGTACTGCCCGGTTTACAGGTGGAATACCTGTATCGTCCTTATATTTTATCTGATGAAGACGAAGAGTACATGAAATATCTTTTTCCGACTCCTTTTTTAGTAGGTGCAGGAATGTAAAATAATTTGTCATTGTGCTTGCTGTCCAGTCGCAATCAATTTGTATCTCAGAAACCTGGGGTATGCTATTTTTCTCACATATTTCGTTTATAAGATTCGATATATTTTTTGCTACCGATTCCAGACTATAATCATTCAATTTCTGAAAAGTACGATTTGTAATAAATACAACCGGCACATATTCAGCTTCTATTACAGATGGATCAAATAGATTTATCTTTGCTTTAGGTCGCGCCCACGAGTATTCATCTACGTCTACATCAAAAAAGCGAATATATAATCTTTTACTATCCAGTTTATCAAAATATTTCTGTTCTGTCCCCCCAAAAGACACATTCGACTTCCAATAATAAAAATCTACCGGATGCTTTTCTACCCTATTACAGCTCATAAAAGGTAAAAGAATACTCAATACCAATAATTGTATATATTTCATGTTTATGTCATATGAAGATATAAAGATAAACAGTTTTCATATTTAAAATGTTAACCATAATTAGTCATCCCATCACCATCTTCTTTTGCTTGTTCCCACATCTCTTTGAATCCTTGCAGGTTATAATATGAATTTCTTTCAAATTCTTGAACGTATTTATCTTCATGATCATACCACTTGCTAAATCGTCCCATTGATTTATTTATCCTTTTCTATACCTCTTTGTATCGCCGTCTACATCAATCATCGGAATAACAGAACGGAACAGAGGCTTGGGAAAACCTTCAGATTTACGGCGTTCGTAATCTTCCTGTCGGTACTGATCAAAAGCTGTACCTTCCGGTAGAGGCCGGTTACGATCCATATAGTGCGTAAACAGAGATAAAAACATATTAACCTCAGAAATATTAGTGTCGTATTCATAATTTGCTTTTACAAAGCGGACAGATAAAGAGAGATTTTGCCCGAACCGAAATGTACTTACTAATCGAAATATAAGCTGTTCGTCATCGGTAAAGTCAGCTGTTACTAATCTTTGGCCGAAGTAACGGCTAACCGTAAAAGTTCCTTTTTCGCGATTGAGTATCATTACCGTAGAAAACATATTCACAATATAAAGTAATCCAACTGCTCCTAGAAGAAAAAGAGCAGAAAAGATAATAACTGTAATGGGAGGATTTATTATTGTATATTTATTACTTTTGAGTATAGAGTATAAATATTCTTTTCCTTCTACATCTCCATCTCTTAGTTTGATTCTTTTATATATGTTAGCGGTATGTTCATCATATCCTTCTTTTATATCTTTTTCTGTTGGTTCTAAATTATTATCTACTATATGAATATATATTTCTGGATCAGTATCGTACTTATATAGCATTCCCCATACACACCAGCAAGAAATTATCATTGCAAATAAAGCAAGTGCAACAGGCATCCATAGGATAGGGAAAGATTGTCGCCAACTACCCATACCAATAATCATTTTATCCTTATCAACCTTAATAGAAGCATCTTTGTTATTTACATCTTCGATGTTAAGAGGCGCATATTTTTCTATAATTGCTTTGGGCAATATCCGTGTATCCATTCCGATTATTTTTTGTATCTGATTATTTCTGCTTTCGGTTTATTAAGTACTTTCGGCTTGATGGTTGACAGAGAATATGTATTATCCGTTTCTAATTTTAATTTGGTGCCAAAGAAACGGGGTATTCCCCCTTTGTAGCTCGGGTAGGTCTCCTGCATGTTTTCCTCGTCGTATACAAAATAGCCACAAAAAATAAATACTGGAGCCATGTCCATATCCATATTTTGATAATCGCCATATCCATTGTCGCGGAGTGCATTGTAGAAGTCGAATTCAAACAACAGGTAGTGGGTATTACCATCTTTGGGGCCTACTATCCCAGGTATTTTGTCGTGAAACTGATTGTATTCCGTATGATGAGACCCTTTGCAGTATTTTCTCATATCTATCCGTATATTGGATTCCGTGCCATAGGGATAGATATAGGCTTCGTGGTAAAAGCCGGCAGTGTTCCATAATCCACCATAGAGAGGAATACCCAGTGCCAGGTCGTGTATCATATAGTGGGTGCGCTGCTCGTAACGATTGCCTCCAAAAACCTTTTTGAAGACATTCGTAACAGGTATAGGCCGTGTATAAGGCGCACTTAGGCGCGAATATTCCCAGCTCAGCGTTACAGGTTTTATCTTCACAGGTGAAAGCCATGATAGTATTATGTCTGCCATCTCTACAAAGTTATTCATATTTATTTTTCCCATCTCGAAACATTCAAATTCATTTTCTAATGGATTTTGGTCTTTTTTTCGTTCTGTATATCTAAAAAGGATTTGTGCCAATTCGGAAGAATCTGCGTATTGTCCCTCTTTCACCCTGTATTTTTTCATACCCGATAATACACAGTTTTTGAAGAATCGTTGGAAGTCATCGTCGGAAAAAACAATGATGGCTATAGCTATAACGATAACCAGTATACCACAAGCCATAGCCAAAGTGCCTGCCAATACGACAGATGTCCCTAATGTAACGCCCTTTGCCGCCATTGTGCCGAATACGACCGCCCCTGCTGTAGCGACAGCTGAGCCGACATATAATCCACATATAAGGCTTTCCTCATTCTTATATGCTTGCCGGGCATAATAGAGGTCTACCGCTGCTGTAATACCACCACCGGCTCTCCCCAGAGCTTTAGATATCCATTTGGCAGACCTTTTTCCTCCCAATATTTTGTATGTTTTTTCTACTCCATCTATTACCTGAGCATCAGCTATCATGCTGAACCTGATGGCAAAAAAGTCAGCTCCGGCTCCAATAAGAGAGATGGCATTAGCTCCGATACTAATCCGCTCTTTATCTTTGGAATTATACAGATTGATGATATTATAGGTCAGGTTGAAGATCGCCAGATTCCTGACCAGTGATTTCCATGCGTAAGTATTTACCATTTGCTTATCTATAATATCTTCTTCCATCCTACATATACGTCCTTTTGTATCCTTTATTTTACCGTATATCCTATTTAAGATTGTCCATGCATCTTTTCTGGTTTTCAAGAATGTTTCGCCTAATGCCTTCTTGTCTTCGGGTAGTTTTTTTACATTTTTGCTGTTGGCTATCAACGAACCCAAGCCAGCCTCCTCCATTTGCTTTGTCAGATTATCAAAATGAAATCTTCTCACTTTTTTCTCTCTTGACAGGGAATCCAGTTTCTTTATTACCTGAAAATAACCGGCGGTGCCTAACTTCTTATTCCCAAATGCTGTTATAATTTCGTCTACATTGACTACTATCCTATTAGCATAGTAGCTAATATCCAGCCCCTTATATGCAGCATCTTTAATATCATCCAGTGTTACGTTATCGTTCAATAAATAGGGTATTATATAATCGGGTTGATAGTTCTCCCAACTATCGATCAGCTTCATCCCGTCAAAGGTATTCTCCGTTTCTTTTTTTACTTCTTCAAACGTAATATCTTCCCTGTCCATGATTGGGCAAAAAAACAGTCAACAATAAAATCGTCCCACTTTTTATCCTTTTTCTGCAATTCTTCTTTCTCCTTATTCAACAACAGGTGCAGATCAATACTCGACGGCTTGAACATAAGGGATTGCAGATGAGAAATTACTATGTTTTCCCCTTCTACTTTATTGAATGGTGCATTGTCGAATATATCCATCAATGCATGTTGATAGTAAAGACTTTTCATGATATTACCCAAATCGTCCCTGTGCCAGTAGAGTTTGTGGCGCAGTTTGTTTCTTTTCTTTATAGCCAGCAGTACTTCCAGTTTTTCAAGCTGAATATATTTATCTTTCTTGTATTTTGCCAACGGGCTGTCTTCTTCGTATAAAAGATGGTATAAGCTCATAGCAGATGTATATAAACCAAAATATTGCTCCCTTTCCTCGCGGCTGACCTGTGCATTACCCATTACTAAAGAATCTACCAGCGTGGTGAATTCTTCAATGGATATATCCATTTGTTCTATCAGGTCTTCCACCATTTGAGGGTAAAATAGTATGTCTTGGGAAAGGCGGTACACGTTTTATATGAATAGAAGTTAAGACTTTCTCCATTTTGGCGGTAGTCTATTGTTTTTATATTTTCCTTTTCTTCTTTGGTATGCATCCCCCATATTGTATTCTTAATACTCCCCGAAAAGTAATCTTTCTCTTTACTGAGCCATTCAGCCACATCTAATTTCTGAAACCGCATGCTTCTGAATTTTTCACTCTCCCGTGCTTTTTTTAGATAGTCGGCTGACCATTGTATAGGAGAATAAGCCACCCAAACAATATCGGTTTTAGAAAAGTCTATGAAATCTTTCGGATTATCCATATCTTCTCTATTGGCCAGTCTGCGGTAGTCAAGGTGAGATTGCTCCTTCAATATTCTGTAATAATATCCGTTATTGTCATCGAGTAATGAATATACCCGCTTGTTGTTTTCATCAAGGATTGGTTGTCCGTCCCCATCTCTTACTATTGAGCAGGGGTTAATATGATATTCCTCCCATGCATTATCTCCCTCAGGTTTTTCACCGTCCTTCATCTCATAAAACAGATATAGAAAACCTTTCACCAGATTCTTTGGAATAATATTATTGGAGAAAAGTTTAGGAAATCCTTTGGGTACAACCCTTTCCGCACTATACAGCTTATGTTGGAAAGAGAGGGAATAGTAATCGAACTTGAATGGGACTTTTATCGTTATATAATCACCACTTTTAGCTTTTTGTCCTTTGCTTTTTGATTCTGCTGTGAATGTATAAGTTGCCATAGTTAACGCTCTTCATTTTCTGACTTATTATCTGCTTCTTTTACTTCCCATTCCACTTCCACACGCCCCTCCTTTACGGTTCCAGTGACTTCTCCTATGGGTTCTTCGATTCCTTCTTCATATACTTTTATGGTTACCTCTTCTCCATCTTCGTAGCCTACTGTATCGGCCGACAAGATAACAACGTCTTTGAACTTTCCGTATTTTACGATATTCTTTTCCTCTCTCCATTGCAGGTTGAAGATCTTCGGTTCTAGCTTTTTCGGATCGCCCGACATCGGAACCAAGGGACCAGATATCGTCACTCCCGGTACTCCTTCGATGATTATGCCACCATGTTCGGTCATACTGCCTACAACAGCGAGCGGCTTGCCATCAATAAGAATGCCTTCACAACCCATCGCTATAGAGTTTGGTTTGGGACTTCCTGTACATTCGCATTTACTTCCTACTACTGCAACAGGCATGCCGTCTATCAATACTCCTTCTATTCCTTCTACAACAGTTCCTCCTACATGTGGTTTCGAACCATCCGATTCGGGACAGATATGTTTCTTTCCTACTACTACAACCTGTACTCCCATAGTTAGTTTGTGTTTGTATTTTGTGTATATACGTGTGTTTATTTATAAAAATTCCGCCTTATGGCTCGAACCGCTGATGACGGTGGCCTGACCTTTCACGGTAGTTTCCATACCGGATAACTCCGTTTCTGAATCGCTCGTGACCTTAGCGGATTGCCCTACAATTTCCATCTTAGAATTGGCTGTAAGGAAAGTACTGCCTATTGATTTCATCTGTATATCACTCTCTGTCGCAATATGTATATTATCTTGTGCCCCAATATGAATATCAGCCATAGCGTCTGCTTTTATAGAGGCTTCTGCCTGCATTTCTATATTATTAGAAGCATTGATCTTTACATCTGTCGCTGTCAATGTAATAGTTTCCGGAGCTATTATCTCAATATTTTTTTCTTTAGAATCCAGATGTATTATGTTGCCATTTCTATCCTTGATTGTAATACTTAACGATTCGTCGGAATCATCGAATTGTACTGTATGCCCACTACGGGTAATGATACTTTTCAGGTGATTGTCTTCAAATCCGCCTCTTGCCGTCGATTTTGGAAACATACTGCCTGATACATAAGGTCTCGAAGGATCTGCATTGACAAAGTTAACCATTACTTCATCTCCTACTTCGGGGATAAAAATAAACCCGCGCCCTGTTCCCGATTCTCCTCCGGCATCCGGACTCTGCACTCTGATCCAGTTAGTCATCTTGTTCATCTGCTGCTGCCACTGGAACTGTATACGGACACGCCCCATACCTTCCGGATCGGCATTATCTTTGACAATCGCACGATGAGAACTTGCCTGCGGCTTTATGATATCATCGGGCAGAGGTATTTGTCTCAGGTCAGCCCTGACTCCCGAAAAGCTGTTTTCATATGTTCCTTCCTGATTGATTGAGTGTTTAACATATGTAATAAGGAAGTCTCCTGACGTAGTATCTACTTTTATCCCTTTAGGGTAGACAACATTTATTACCTTACCAATACCAATTTTGCAAGTCTGGGTGGTGCCATTTAATACTAACATGCCGGCTATATCCCTTGTGCGTTCCATATCGGTCATCTCCATCATGGTATTGTGCATATCAACCTTTCCGGCAAACGCATAGTTATTCTCCATATTGAAAATCAAATCCGATTTCTCAGTAACAACCTTTTGATATCCTGTTGTTTTAGGCTGCACCTGATCTGTAACGGATAACCACTCCTTGTCGCTTTTTACTGAATAGTCGTATTGCTGGAATCTGGCGGGTTTAAGGCTGGCTTCAAGTTGCATAGATGTCATTTCCACATCATAAACAATAGGAATGAAATCTTTCGACATAGGAAGCCCGAAATAAATATTAGAGCCATTATCCGAATAAAAAGCTTCACCGTAAAGGGAGCTCAGACGGTTTAGGAAATTAAAGCAGGTCTCGTTCCACATGGATAAATATTCAATAGGACGATCATATTGGGGTTCACTGGTTACTTTTGCTCCATTCCCGGAGTTATCCACAACTTCGGAAACTATATTTTTCAGTATCTGGTCAGTAAATGAATCCATAGACGGTTTACCATCCAGTTTGATTGTTTCGCTTATTCCTTGAAACAGTATATTATTTTGCTGCCCGTGCTTACCAAGAAATGTAATATTGTTTATTATACCGAAAAAAGTATTCTTTTCGTTGGTCTGCTTGTGCCGGAATTCAACCATTATGGGCTCGCCGATATTTTTTAGTATGCCGACAGGGTCACCCATCCAACCGCTTTTGTCAAGCTCTTCATAATTAACTAATATTTTACAGGTATGATGCCGGTTGAATCCCTGTTCCAACTCAAGGTTCACAAAGTGCACAACTTTCCCGGCCAAAGTAACGGTGGCAATCACCGTATTCAGATAAAGCATTATTGTATGTAGTTTATGTTAAGAAAAAATGTCTGTATATTATATAGATAATTTTAGACGCCGCAATATAATAACTTTTTAGTTAAAATTGTTAATTTATAGCCAAATTATAAGGACGAACAGAGAATTTTATATGCGTGTTAATGCGACAGAGGCTTATAAGTTTTCAAAACAATCCTTTGGAATTACGCTCAGCTATAGACATGCTGTTTGGATAGTATTATGAGGTCTCACATGCTGGAATCCGATTTGGAACCTCGTAAAAAATAAGCCCTTGTAAGTCATTGTCTTACGATGGCTTTAAACATGCACTTGAGGTTCCTGGCGGTCACTAAATCAGCTTTTTGAGTAGGTTCTGTGAGACCTCGACTCTATGTCCCAGATTGTACCATAGTATCACAGGGAAACACAGCGAAGACTCGCAAAGCAAAAAAAGTGAGACCCAGATTGAGACCTGAGGGTTAAATTTATGTATAAAATGCTGTTATTCTTGAAATAGCGAATAAGATCAATAATAATAACATCATATATGTTATATATTTAGAATAAGATTTTAAAATAGTTTCTTCTGAGATTAACCATCCTCGTGTTGCTATTATTCTGGCGACTAAAGCTAGCACAATATTCTCAAAATAGCTTTGATTAACAATATTCCCAAAGATATCTCCTATTGAGAACAATGCACCAAAGATGTTTATCCACAACTTATTCAATAGATGTAATCCTAAAATTATTAGTACAACAAAAAATATTGAATAAATTGACAAAAACCATGTTTTAAGAGAAGTTGGTACTGTGATCTCAATATTAAATTGGACATTCTCATTCACATCACTATAACTTACAATTGTTAATGATCGTATTTCTGGGTCTGATGTATTATCATGCTCCATTTTATATTGATCAGAGATTATTTTAGATGTATCAATAGATAAGTTGAAATTTTGAGGAGACCTAATATACAACCAAGAACTATGATTAGCAAAAGGTTCATATTCATAGGTTATTACACGTTCTTCTAATGGGTTGAAAATATTATATCTTTTCTTTTTTGTATTTTCAACAATAGAATCATAGTATTCGACCTCTAACAAGAAACTTGAACTATTAATATCTTCAAGTTTTACAAACGAGGATACCCTTTTTGTCTAGCCCATATATAATTAAAAAAAGATTCTTTATTATTTAGTATGAGGCTTATAAGTTCTTGTTCCAATTTATTGTATACCAAGGATGTTATTTTATCCTTTCGAGGAATTAGAATACGTTGAGCGTTTTGCCTAATTTTTAACCAACTTAATCGACTTGTTGGAGTGAAAAGATATACTATTGTGAAATAATCGAAGTTTGAGGGTAACATTATATCGTAATTTTAGTTCTATTGGGTGTTTCAAAATCCAATAATCTTTTTTCCCTTTCCTTATGGTTATCGATACCAAAATTTTCTCGATAAAAAATATTGGAATTGAATATGAATTGATGTAAGATACCACCCTCTAGTGTCCTTGATTAAGGATTCATATTCTTCTTATTCTATAAAATTACTTTGCAGATTCGTATTTAATCCAGGTAGATAAAATCGCTTTCTCATATTTCATTCAATTTTAAAGGACAAAGAGTATTACATCTAGAGCACTCCTTTTTCATTCAACAAGCAGGATTTATATTTAGCTCTATCATGAAATATATTAGAATCAATCTCACGATACTTATTAAAATTCAATAAGTTTATGCAATGGGCAGTCAATTTAACAGCTCTAATTCCCAAGAGAGTGTCTGCCAACGTAATTTTTGATGATGAGTGTTCACTTGGCGTTATACTATTGATAATATGAGCACTTTTATGGTATGCCAAGAAAGAAGTACCGATAGCCGATGCAATATGATCACAACCAATAGCATTATCTGTTGGTAATGGACCAAGTGGCATGATTGGAGCTTTAAAATCAAGTAGTAACTGCAAATGCTTTTCTAAACTATTCAAATCAATATGTCCAATATTTTCCACAATGACATTAACCCCTCGTTTCTGTAGATAATGACATAATCTAATCTGTTCTTTAGTTTCTTGTATATGAACAGAATCGCACGCCTCATCGATTCCTGCAGGTCGGAATGTTGTCCCTAAACTTATTGCTATTTGGTATTTTAGAGCAATATTAACAATCTCGTCAATACTTTCAACTAATATGTTTTCTTGTCTTTTGTTTATTATTAAATCAGATAGGATTATTGCCCCACCCCTACTTGTTACAGGTATTTTCCTCTCTTTTTTAGCCCTTTCATATAAAGGTAAACTTGCAGTCAAGTGTAATGTAAAAAAGAGATTCCTTTTCGTTCATTATAGATAATATAAGCAGGAACAATTCCTACAGGAATGCCATAATTGTTTATAATATATTCTGATAGAGCATTTTTAGTTTTAATGATAGATAAATCCATCATTAAATCAGGAGTCGTTTCTACGCCGCCTGCATCGGACAGGGGCCCATCTTGGGAACATATGCACGGATGGCTGACGCAAGACAAGACCTTGTTATCGATAATTCTTGTCATCACTTTGTGTCACCGGGGAACAAAGGCCTTGATTTTTGTAACTTTTTATCAAGAAAAAGTTGAAAGAAAAATGGAATATATAATGTTGACAATTTAATACTGATTCGCATGTGTAGTTATCTTTTCGTTTTCTGTCATGTTGAACGAAGTGAATTGAAAATCGGCAGAGCGAAGCGGAGCCAAATTCTCGTGTGTATATGTTCAGGATTCTTCCTTACACTCAGAATGACAAAGAGAATAATTATACTGATAATGTAGAATGGTAGCTTAAATTCAATTATTTTGATACAACTTTATCTATTATAAGTAACAATAAAAACTTATAACAGATATGGCAAAGTATACAGACAAGTTAGTTGAAAAGATTGTATCCCTTATAGAAGAAGACACCTTTAGTATTTCAGA
>JAITVV010000081.1 GCA_031285625.1 Prevotella sp. | reverse complement strand
CATTCTCCTCTTCTAATTTTAAGATAAAGTTAAATGATGAAAAAAATCCTATAGAATTATTTGTTAAAAACTTACTATTAATGAACGGATTTGAGGATGTTGAATATAAAGACCAAATAATTTTGCCAAATGAATCTATTTTCAATATAAAACCTTCATTACCCATTTCTCCCTCTCCATATAAGAATCTTGAATTATCATCCTGCTTTATTTCTCCAAAAATATCAAAAGAAGACCAGATGTCATCATTATATTTTTCTTCTAAATTTGACAAATCTGTCATCTCATTTAGCGATATATTATATATTTTTTTGTAGCTGGAAATAGCTCTTTCATCATGTATTGAATCAATATACATATTCTGAACTTTCCCACTATTAAAGAATATACCATCTAAACCTACTATCTCTTGTTTATCCCAATGATATTGTAATTTATTCATAAATTAATGACCTTTAGGTTTCTTAGGAACTACTGTCGGTTTTTCTGGCGTTCCTGTTTCAGGTAATTGTACCTTAGGAACATCAGAGCCTTTTGGTTTTGATTTTAGTTTCTTTTTAAGATTACTGCCATAAGTTCCACCTGTTGCTGGAGGAGGTAAAGCATCATCTAGATTTACTTTTTTAATTGGAACTGCTTCTAGACCTGCTTCTTGTGCAGCTAATAATCTTCTATTATCTAGGCTAACTAGTTGTCCATCAACCTCTGCTACATTTAAAGGGCCTGATCTATCCCAATCCCAGTCTCCATTTTTCATATCGGTTGTATATCCATTCACATTCTCGGAAACATATGCCTGAGAATAGTTAAGTTTATTGGGGTCAATCCATTCTACTTCATCTCCTAAAAGTCCAAACTCATCGATCCATGCATTTGTATCATGAACGTATCCATATAACCTAGCACCCCCCATTAACTTTATCGGGTCTTGACTTATATAATTTCCTACTTCCGGGTCATAATACCTGAAACGGTTGTAATACAAACCAGTCTCACTATCTTGATACTGCCCCTGGTATCGGAACGGGCAATCGCTTATGTCGCTGCCATCAAATGTACGAACCCTGCCGTAAATATCCAACTGCGCATGCCAGGTTTTTTGTCCCTGCTGATCATACATATGCGTCGGCGTTCCCAGATAATCAGTTACAATACTGTAACTCTTCCCGTTCTGCACCTTTGCACACGGCACAAAGCCACCCATTTCGAACACCCAGGTGATCGCCTCTATCAGCGCCTCTTCATCATAGGTCTGCCATTCGTGCAGCGGCACATTTCCGTTCCATATCCAGTGGGTTGTACAGGTCTTGGTCTGCTTATAGATACGCCTTCCCAAAGCATCATATCCAAAGCGTATTTTGCCCTGTTCGGGATTGACTACTTTTTTGAGCATGCCATTAGCCGCCCATTCGTATAGCCAGCCTGTACCCGAAGCTTTGAACTTTATTCCGTATTTTTTCTCAATAGCTTGCTTGCCAAAGTTGGTATAGCCCTTGTTTTGCTTAATTTCCTTAAAGCACAGGTTTCCTTCTACGTCATAGTGGTAGAAGTAATTATTATCTTCTTTAAGGCGTCCGCCTTTACCATATTTGCGGTCTGTGCGGTCACTCTGTTCAAATAGGTTACCTATCTTGTCAGGAACCCTGTATATTGTTTCCGCAGGTTTGTTCTGTTCTTTATAGTCTGCCTGTATCAGGTTGTCAAAAGCATCGTAGTTGAAGCTTGTATGTGCTCCCGTCAACTCATCCTCTATCCCTTGCAAGCGGTTGCCCATACCCCACTGATAAGCTTTGCTGCTTTGCTCTATGGAGTTTACGCCGATGCTTTTTCGGGTTTCACGCCCGAAGTTGTCACGCCCGGTATGTATATGTATCCCTCCCGTCAGTTGGCGGTGTAGCTCAAGACCGGTATTATCGCGTGTCCAGTCAGCACGCCACGAGTCACTCGCCTGCATAGACTCCAGATCGCCATATTTATCGTAATCCATACGGATATCAGCGCCCAACGAACTGGTGAGCTGCGTACAGAACCCTTTTTTATTATAGAGGCGGTTAATCGTCTGCCCACCTTGTATTTCCTGTGTAATACGCCCGGTTCGGTCGCGCTTCATTACTATCTTGCCTTCTTCGTTGAGGGCTTCTATCAGCATACCGTCCGCATTGTAGTGATAGGCAGTAAAAGTATCGTCATACTGTTCTTCCTTCACTACATTTCCAGTACCATCGTACAAATAGCTTGTCCAGCGTCCCTCGGGGCGTAGTACTTTTGTTACGCGTCCGGCATTGTCGCGTATATATTCACGCTGTATATCATCAAACCCGGTTTCTTTGACTACTTGTCCCAGTCCGTCCAGTTCGAAGGTATATTTTTCTTTACCCTCATTAACAATAGTATGCAGCTGAAGGTAATTGTCATAATCAAAATGTACGCTCTTACCATTCTGACTACGGCTTTTCATAATACCCATAGGGCCGTAGGCAAAGGCTACTTCCCTCAGTTTATCTTTCGCCTTGATCAGGTTCCCGGATTTATCATAAGTAAAGGAATGTACGTTTCCGTCGGCTTCTGTCAACTTGGTTACATTACCTGCCTTATCATATTCCAGTGTAGTTATATTTCCTTTTACGTCTTCTGCCAGTAATAGGTGTCCCAGGCTATCATATTCCCACCGACGGGAAATTCCTGCCGGGTAAAGCAATTCCTCCAGGTCGTTGTATTGGTTATATCTGAACCGGAAAGAGTTTCCGTCAGTATCTGTAATACTTTCCAGTAATGCTCCATCGTAATGATAGGACAGCTTGTTTCCGGCAAGGGTGGTCCGTTTGATTATCCGTCCGTAATGGTCATACTCCCAATGCAACGATGCACCTCCGGGGCTGGTTACTTGTGTGATATTACGGTTTTCGTCATATTTGTAAGTGGTTTGTTCACCATTACCGTCAATACGTTGTACTATCTTACCGAAATCATTGTATATAAACTTTCGCGAAATACCTTCCGGATTGACGATAACTTCCAGCTCCTGTTCGTCATTATATTCCCGGCGGGTAACACCTCCGTTGGCATCAATGATCTTATATATCAGGCTTCTTTCATCATGATAGTATTCAGTCGTATATCCACGGTTGTCACGTGTGGTGGTAAGTCCCTTTTTGTACTCCATCCAATATTCCAATACGCCGTCATCTCCCCAGGTATGAACACAACGGGCTTTGTTCCCTTTACCCTTGTATTCCCAGTGAAAACTTAACCCGCTCTGGTTGGTGAGCTTGGTCAGCAAATGTCCGTCATATACAAAATACTTACTTACATTCAGGGCATCAATGGTCTCAACCATATTGCCCGTATTATCATATTTATATCGTACAAGATGAATCTCCTGTTCATCTTCTTTCCTGAAAACAGATATCTGGACAATGCGTCCTTCGTTGTCAGTATCAATATTTACCTTCTGTTCACGTGAGTCGATAATCTGGAATAAGTCTCCTTTGCCATCGTACCTGAAACGGACAGAGAAACCATCCTTTGTATTGATGGAGGATAACATCTGATAGCCATGTCTGTTTTTAGGCCCTTCGAATCGGTAAAGGAGCCCGGCTGCATCCTCCAGCCAATACCCATTTTCATCTTTAGACCAGGCCAGTTGTTCTTTCCTGTCGAAATAAGATTCTCCTTGAATCAGTTCCGGAAGTGCTGATTCCCTGCCATCGCTATGTCGCAGTGCAAAGCATCCGCCAACATTTAAGATACCCATATTATAGCGGTGGTGCCAGTTGTAACCTAATGGCCCGCTCACCTCAGCATCGCTGTAATAGGTTCGTTCCCATTGGATAGGTATAGGACCCGGTAGTTCAAAATCAATATTGTTTGTATACACCCTTCCGGTTGCAGCATCTACAGGCTCACCGAAGAGTATACAATTTATTTTCTTCTGTATTTTACCCAATGGACTGTTCTCAATAGCCTCACTGAGCATCTTGGATAATTTTGTTTTAGACCACATTTTTCCCAATCCTTTTATCCCGAGTTTCACCATCAGCTGGAAAAGGTCTATCGTAGGAGGGCCACCCACCAACACCGGATTACCCGATGAGGTGATTATGCTCAAAAGAGATGTAGGGGCCATCAATGATTTTTTAGGTGCCTTAAATATACCGGGATGCCTTGGTGGCGGTGGCGGAAAGCCTACACTGTTACAAGACAGGGCCGGATGGAATTGTGTAGAACAAGGCCCTCCATCAGCCAATACTGTGGAGCTACCCATCCACATCTCTGACTCTGACATAGGAGCCACAATAGGGAAAGGTATATGCAGGATGAAACCCGGCAAATGTACGATCGGTATCCCTGCCTGAGCAATCCATTGTCCGTGTACTTTAACTGAAGGTGCCATACCCTTTATAAGCCCACAAGCTGCATCAGCCAGCGAAAAAGGTGCCGGTGACCCGTCTTCAGGAGGCGGAGGCGGTGATGGCAATGCTGAAGATACGGCACTAACTATAGCCGCCATCAAGTCGAAAATCATACCAATGTGTGGTACAGGACAAATCGGTAATGCAGGCCATGTGGTGGCATGAAAGTCAATACCAATAGCCAGATCGAAAAACTTTCCTACGGGTTGTCCGGGCATCGACGGCAATATACTTGCCATCTTTTTCTGTATCTTATCCAGTGTGGACTTGGCATCTCCAAATAGTTCGCCAAAGGTCCGGCTGGCGGTAGGTAAACTCATATGTAAAACGTGTTAAGGTAAAAATATCTTAGTCAGCTTATTTGCTAAATATAGATGCTTTGCGTCTGATCTTAGATTTACTGGTATTATCATTTTTGATCAATGACTCCCAGTCTTTGCCGAACCAATCTTCAAATTGCTCTTCTATAACTTTTACATCCTCCGGGCTACGGATTTTTTCGGCGAGTAGCAGTGCCAGATTAGCAGCTTGTACAAATGTGGATTGTTTTATTACATCCTCACTTAAATAAGCTCCGGCAGCTACAGCTAATAAGGTATTCTCAAAAGCTTTTGTCAATTGGTTTAGTTCATAATATATATATCCTATCAGGCGATATCCTTCCATGATGAAGAAAGTATCGGCCCTATTAATGGCTTCTTCGGCCATTTTTTCGTATAAGCCGATTGCTTTTTTTCGCTCTTTGCGTCCTAACAAATTTGCTGCCTTTAGCATAACAGCTCCTCTCCAGATAGGATACAGGTTTGTTGCAGGATCAGCTTTCATTTCCTTTTCGCATTCAGTAATAGTCTGATCTGCATACTTATCGCTCTTTTCATTGTTTCGTATGTAGAAGTATGCCTGAGCTGCGATCATATATGTTCCCACAATGGTGGTTATATCGGTCATTTCTTTAGATATATCCAGAAGCTTTCCCACCTCTTTATCCATTTGTGTGGTATTTGCAGATTGAGAGCAGTTTATAACTGTTCTGACCTGCTGTCTGTATCGTCCGTCCGCACCAACTGTATTACTGATATAGCTTCCCTTTTCAATTTCATTATTAAGGGCTTCTATCATATTGAGTTGGGGCTTTAATATAACAACCTTGGATGATGCACGTATATTTACTTTTCTTTGTTCTGCATAATCGATAGTGACCAAACGTATTCCATCAGGTATATCTTGCTTGATAGTAGCTTTAAACCAGTCGGTCAAATCTTCACCATCGGTACGGGGTGGCTGAAAATAAGCACAAAAGTGGAATTTATCAGAGTCCTTGATACAGGATTTGAAACGTACCATTTCTTTCCATAGATTCTCAACTGTACCTTTCAATCGTTTGTTTGGCTGATATTCTGAAATCAACAATCCGTCGTTTCGTAATGCATCCAGTATTTCGTCGGGTTTGCCGTTGGGGGCAAACCAAGATACATATTCTTTATATAATGCTTCTTCAAATACATCATCATCACCTTTATATTCTGTTTCGAAATGAAAGAATATATCTTCAAATTTACCGAGTGGGGAAGTCTCTACCCCGATAAATTTATCGATAATATCCACATCCTGAAATCCGACAGACCAAATAGCTAGTTTCCACTTCTTATTTTGATCTATCTCTTTCCAGCAATCCTGAACTTTATAAAATTCCTGTGCTACTGATGTACCCATTTATTATGAATTTATTTTTACCAATCCACTTGTAATATCAAGATTATTATCTCCATTAATTACTGCCTTGGGACTAGTCAATTCAGCTTCTTCTCCACCAATTACACCGACTTTAGCACTGGCATTTACAGTTACAGCAGTACCATCGACCACAGCCATTGACTCTTTACCCGAAACAATCATGGCTTCTTTACCACTTACCATAGTAGCCACCTCTCCTCCTTCGATCACAATAGTCTTAGATGAGATAACGATTGTTTCGTCATCGATTACCATTGCAGATTTACCATTGGTTATTTCAATGGTTTTCGCAGTCGAGATTGTAATCTTATCAGTACCATCGATGGTCATAAAGTTGTTACCTGTCTGATCGGCGATCAATACATTTCCGGTCGAATCGTCGAGCTTGACAGTACTACCACTACGGGTAGTCATACTTTTTGTTTTGTTGCCATCACCACCGCCAACTCCTGTTTTGGTAGTAAGCAAACTACCCATAACAAATGGTCGGCTAGGATCTCCGTATTCGAATCCTATCATCACCATATCTCCCGTCTCAGGAACAAAAACGAATCCCCTATTGCTGGAAACTTTGTCGCTACTACCTGCATCAGGAGTCTGCACCCGAAGCCAGTTTGTGGTAAGTTGTTTCTTTTTTTGCCATTGCAGTTGTACTTTCACCCTGCCAAAAGGGTCTGCATTATCTTTTACTGTAGCTATCTGAGGATTGGCTATTGGAGTAGGGATAGCCTCCATGGGTATATTTTCTATATCAGCCGGTATTCCTTCAAATTTGTTTCTGTAATAACCTTTTTCATCAACAGTATGTTCTATCTCCGTGATCAGGAATTTTTCTACATCTTTTACTGTAACAGGCATTGTAGAAGGAAGTTTTACCTGCACGACCTTTCCTATTTTTAGTTTACATGTTTTGGTATTTCCTTTCAGTACCAGCATGCTACCTACATCTCTCGATTTTTCCACCTTAATCAGGTTTTCCAAGTCTTGCTGGGAAGCAATCAGAGACTCCATATGTAGTTCTGCATTGGAAGTGTATATAGAATAAGACTTATCTAAGGCAGCCTTGATATAACCTCTCACTCCATCCACTGTTTCAGGAGCTTCTGTTTCAACTTCTTTATCGTCTTGGGGCAGATAATCGTGGCGATTAACTTTTGATGGAATGAGCCTTGCGGTAAGATTAAAATGATCCATCTCTACGTCATAAGTGATTTCCGTTTCATCACCCATTTCCGGCTTTCCAAAATATGTTTTTGCACCATCATAGAAGAACCACTCACCATATAACCAACTCAACCGGTTGAGAAACTCAAAAGCAGTTTCATTATGTTGGCATATATAGCTTATTTTTTCTGTAAATACCGGATCAATAGTGACCTCAGAACCATTACCGGAGTTTGCTACGGTTTCTTTTGCTATCAGATCCAACGATTTATCCATAAAAGAATCTAAAGTCTTTTTTCCCTCAAGTCTGATGGTCGGGCTACATCCGGATATAATAATGTTATTATTCTGTCCATGATTGCCAACCATTGACACATCCGTGATAATTCCTGAAAAAAGATTTTCTTCTCCTGTTACTTTATGCTTCATCGCAATGACAACTTCGTCACCAATCATTTGAATCATTTTTACAGGATTTTCCATCCATTTTCCGTCCAGCTCTTCATAGTTTACTTCTACCTCAAACGTATGATGAGAATTGAAGCCCTGTTTCAGGGTCATTTTTACGAAGTGACATTCTGCTCCTGCAATAGAAACAGACGTATCTACGGTATTAAGATAAGACATACTAATGTGTAATTTATTGTGTTAAAGTATTCCAAATATAATATTAAGATCCGGCTCTTTGTTACATTTTGACAAAATATTAAGTTTTATTATATAAATGTTAAAACGCAACAGAGCTATCTGTATATCAATTTTTTATCTACTATCCGATATCTTTATCAAGGCAATAAGTCTTGTGATATCCAATAATAGTTTTCACCATTAGATTCGAACTTATAAAGCTTCTTTGTAGCTAAAAGATTTTCTAAATTCTCTTTTTTATCTTTAAAATAAAGGATCAATTGTTGTAACTCACCATCCGGTATTTTTTTACGGTCTTTTATATCATTAAGGATATATTTGTTCAGCTGAGGTGTAGAAGATGGACAACCTGTTATTTTTAATTGAATGTCAGCTAAAGTATAATTTTTCTGTACATTATTATCCGGAGTACATATTCTGCATTCATTTAATAAGCTAGAATATAAATCATAGAGAGAGTTTCTGATTTTCTTGGTATTCATGAACTCAGCATTGCCGACAACAATTTCCGATTCGTCTATAATATAATCGTCGGGGCAATTACAAATATCTTTCGCCTCTTTTTTCTTTCCCTTGTAGGTATAGTCTACTTCGTTGGCACTTATTCTTTGAAGAAAATCCATCAGGTCTTTAAATTCATTGTCTGATAATAGCAATTTGTAGTCAATTTCTTCATTGATAGTATTATCAAATATTGTTGTTTGAGAAGGCAGATACCACATTGGATATTTTGCATCTACCATACTTTTTTTGTCTGGCATATTTACATTATGATAGTCTATCCATACCGAGTCTAATTGTGTCCTGTATTTACCCAATTCTTTGAACGCCCTGTCCAGATTATTGAGTATGCAATCATTATCTTTTTTAACATCAATAATCAGTGTATCTATTGAAGTGATAAGACTGTTTAGAGGTTGATCGGCATCTTTTTGCGGAAATAATATCCAACCCTGAGTCATACTATTAGCCGGAAAATCAAGAGAATAAATATTCTTTGAGCGTTCTTTAAATTTATTTTGAGAGACTAATTGATCAGTATATACGATTTTTTCTCTTTTCGTATACATAGTTCTGTATGCATAGTTATCTATCAGGCTGGATACTTGTAGTACAAAATTATTTCCTGCGTTTGTTTTTTCACCAAAGAGCTGAAAACCTAAGACACGTGCGTTTGCATCTGCAATTTTGTCCATAAGGGATTGCCGCATTTCTTCCGAATAAGAATTAGCATCGTCTTCGTTATATACACTTCCTGCCTCACCTATGATGATGATAATATTTGTTTCATCATTATGCGAAGGATATATCAGATTAGCGGCAGTTTCCAGCGCAGACCATGTATTCCTGGAGCTTAGAGGCTTGTAGTTATGCATATTATCTTCCTCTTCATTCATAAAGTTGATCAGATCGAAGTAAGAATCAGTCAGGTCTAGCTTCTTAATAAGCGGAGAAACAGGACTCTGCCCCTGAAAAGCCATCACAGCACCAAACTTATATTCGTACATATCATTTTCAGTATCAAACATTGGCTGCAAGTTTTGTACAGCATTTAATACTTTGTTATATGAATCTATTACCAACTTCTTGCCTTCGAGCACAAATATTATATTTATTTTGCGAAGGTCTTTTTCCCATTTTTTGAATTGGTTGAAACTAATCTTTTCCCCATCAACATTGAGTACATAATATGAACTTCGTCTTGTTAACGGCATCGGCAAGGATGCCTTGAATGACACCATATCCGAACTGTTGCGATATTGATGAACAGGGGCATATTTCAATGCATTTTCGCGATAGGTAGTATGGATATAACCCATGTTGTCCTGCGACACAGGAAGTAAATCTGACTGCTCTTTTGTTTTGAAAGACAATAGGTGGCTCGGCATCTTATCTGTATTTATATGTAACCGTTGCCCGATATCATAAGTTAAATATGCAGGAACCCATCCTAATACTTCATTATCTACGCTATCAGGACTGATTGTAGCCTTGGTTGCCATCAGTTTCTTCTTCCTGTCATCAGAATATTTTACAGTATAAATAAGCTCATGAAGAGGAATTTTATTTCCTTCTATTGATAGTTTGTCATCTTTAAATGTTTGAATAGAATCGTTTTTGATAAAAATATCCGCATGGGCGATAGCCATTGTATCTGATATAATGCTTAAAGATTTTGTTTTAAACCCTGTTGCAATATCTGTCACGGATTGCCTCGACAGTAAAAGATCAGCCTTGTTCATCCAACCATAATACTGTGCATTATCCCTGTTTTTTATTTTCGTTCTGGTCAGATCATTTCCATTCAATTGAGGATCATACTTAACCAGACAAAGGTATTCACCCTTTTCTTTGATCACAAAGAAAGATTCCATGAACTTTGTCTTCTTATATTTTACAACTCCTCCGGGATTTTGTAGGGTATAATTTCCTTCTTTACTGGAAAAAACAATCCAGACCTCTTTATTATAGTCTGTGTTAGGACCTTTAACATTGTCTCCGCAATAATTTAGAGAGTACTCGCGAGGGACTTTCTTAAAACGGGTGGTTCTATTTATTGGCGAGGCACAAGAATATGAAAGAATGATACAAAGTAAAAGTAGTTTTGATATATATTTTCTATTCAGCATAGTGGTATAGTTTGTTGTTGTTTTATAGAGTGTTAAGTTTTTTAATTGTCAGCCGAATATTGAGAAACGACTAATTTTTGTACACATTGGTTGGGTGATTCTCCAGTCATCACTACCTTTACTTCTACTATAGTAGTATTATCCTTTCCTGTCAATTTCAATCCCTGACAATATGAATAGAAATCATTGAATTTATTATTGTTAATATTTACCTGTGTCTGATGATTTTTTCCACACAAATACTTCGACAGTATGTAGTTATAGTTACTATTGAAAGACTTACCGTCTGCTATATTCTGTAATTTTTCCCTGATATCGTTCCCCATTAGTATAAGTTCAGTTTCAGGGTCAGTTCCATCATAATCCTCTAATATTTCAATTGTATGCAATACCGGATATTCTGTATTGTCAGTAGTTAATTCGACCTGATAAATTCCCGGCTCAGAATAAGTATAGATTGCAGTCTGGGTTCGGGCATCAGTCATTTTTGTTTCCCCAAACGACCATCTCCACTCTTTAGCAATACCTTCAGCCTTGAAGGACACCATTTCCCCTTGTAAGGCTACATCCTGTGCTACAATCTTAACCAATGTATCCCTTTCTATTTTTATAACTTCTCTTACATTTACGTAAAATTCTTTTTGCATGATCTCATCTACTGTAAGGCGCACCTGATACATACCCGGTTTATCGTATTGGTATGTACCCTGTCTCCCGAAAGATACATCTCCATTACCAAATTCCCAAGTCCATTTTTCAGCTCTGATGGTACTGTCTGAATAGTTGATTTCTTCGTTTACATATACCTCAGTGGGGGATACAAATGCCTGAATATTTCGCTGGTTAAATGAGTAACGAATAACAAGCGCTACCAATATACATACTATTACAGCAGCAATAATGATATAAATTTTAGAGTTTTCTATTTTCTTCATATTGAATGGTTTTTCATTGTATTAATTTCCTCGTCTGTTACGTCCCATTTGACAGTCTTCTATACCTTTTTTAAATTTTGCAATATTCTCTCTCTTGCTCCACAATTCTTTTTTATCCATATACCACATGTTGTATAAATTCGATATCTGAGAGAATACTTTGTAGCGTTTGTCCCATGTGTTTTTATTATACACTTCTTCGAGATCATTCAGCATCAGCTTTATTTCATTCTCTTCATAAATGGCTTTTACTGCAGGATTATATTTGCGAATTTTATTGAATAGGGAATCGGTGACAATATATTTCGTATTTTGTTTGTCCTGAAAATCCTTAATCCGTTCCATTTTTGTAATTGCAAAATCTTTTTGTGCAAAAGATTTGAAGTCTGAGTTGTGATTAAATATCAATACACAACATACTACGCTAACCAATAAGAAGAATATGAGGATATATATAAACCCCATTATCTTTTCTCTGCTGTTCATGGTATTATTCATATACTATCTTCCTGAAATTGGATTTCTTCTTGAAATTATCACGCCTTCTTCCATACACCGGATATACTCTTTTCTATATTTATCCTCATCATAAGTAGCTGCCTGGAGCGAATCCTTTATATTAAAAAACACATCCATCTCACCGAGTATTTTTCTATACAACTTACCATCTCGTTCGGGTATGGCATTCAGATTCTGCATTGCATTCTTTTTCTGATTAGCAAGAGAAGTCAGTACCATTGAGTGATTGATTTGAGAGTTTGAACTTAAAAGCTTAGTAAAAACGAAAATAGAATCTATCTTTTCTGTCAGATAAACTTGTTTCTGCTGCGTTTTATCATAAACATCTGTTTTTTCCATTATTCTGGATACCTCAACAGATGAGGTTTTCATAAACATTGAAAAAACACATACAGCAAAAAATACTGATGTTACAAAATAGAGTGAAAATTGTATTACACCCCTTTTAACTTCCTTGTCGTTTTGGGCTTTCATTTTGTATAATCTGATATAATTATAGATAAAGTTGTGCTATGTGAGATAACAAACTAAATCTTAAAGTTTGTGAAATTTCCTTTCGTAAGTTTATATATAACCTATTAAATTATCTTATATAAAAAGATGATATGTTTTAAATCTCTACCAGAGTGATATTTATGTATAAAAGTTTGTGTGCTTTAAGAAAACTTAATAGTTTATAATAATTAGGATACGAAATTACACAATTATTTTTTAAATTTGCAACACTTGCATTATCAATAATGTATAATTAACACACAAACTATAGATAATAATCTATAACACAAACGAATGAAGCTATATAAAACCCCAATGGATTTTGTACGCATATTTGAACCTGGCCATCAGGGACTCGGAACATGTTCGGAGAAAGAGTCTATCGATCATCATCTTGAGTTGATCATGACCACTGCTCCGGGAGAACATAAATTTGATCCTGAGTACGGATGTAAAATATGGGACTTGGACTTTGAAAAAGTTGTATCCAAATCCAGATGGGAGAATCTATATATAAAATATATTACAGAGGCTATTAACAAATATGAACCACGTGTTACTGATGTAGAGCCAAAGGTATTTTTATCTGATGCCAGAATAGAAAATAGATTCAGCAATTCTGTATCTATTCGTAACAAAATAGATGTACATATCGACCTGACCATCGTTAGTACAAAAGTAAGATGCTGCTATTATTACACTTTATATCTGGGACCTTTATCTTCTGATTAAACTATGATGGAAATCAAAAATATTTATAGCAAGGAGGAAATCAAAGATAGAATGTATAAGAATGCTGCCAATTTTTGGGGTATTCGTAACATAGAGAATCTGGACCCGTTGGTAAAATTATTGATCGAGGCTTTTGCCAGCGAGATATATAAAATATCAAATGAGCAAAACGGAATCGAGGCACGCATACTCGAACGGGTAGCTCATATGCTTACTCCTGATATTCTGATGACTGTTCGTCCGGCTCATATGATATTACAGGTTTATCCTTTGGAGGCAAAAAGTATTGTAAATAAAATGACTGGCGTATATTACGATAATCCGGCATTCAATATGAGCCACAAAGTAAGAAATGTGAGTTTCTATCCTGTCGGTTCTTTCCCTGTCATCAAAGGGCAGGTAAAATCCCTTATTTGTGGAAGAAATGTCTTTAAATATGATAATACCCAGAATAAAGAAATACAAGCAAGAAGTATTAATCGTTCAAGCGTTTTTACTCATAACATTTGGATTGGTTTAGAACTTGATCCTGCTGTAAAGACATTGGATAACCTCTCCTTTTTCTTCGATTTTATCAATATAGAGAATAAGGCAGAATACCTGAATCTATTACCATATACTAAATGGGAGTATCAAGGAAAAATACTGAAAAGCCGTCAAGGTATCTATGCCGTGAAGGAGCCATCAGCAAGGAGTTCTATTTTTACCGAATACGATCTGGTAAATACATATGACAACAGTGTTATAAAGTATTACAATCACCAGTATATAACAATTACTGAGGAAATAAAAAATGGAACGGCAAACTTTGAGAATTTCCCTAAGGAACTGATCGGACTATATCCGGAAAATGTTACAGAAAAATTCCAGACTCCGCTATTATGGCTGAAAGTCTCTTTCCCTCCTAATTTTTCGGAAGAGATACTGGATGCAATCACTGTGTCGATAAATGCTTTTCCGGTAATAAATAAAAACCTGAACAAAGGTTATTTTAAAATAAACAAACTGACCAATATAATACCTTTAAATACAGAAGCGAAAGAGAAGTTCCTTTTTGTTAACAAAATTACAGATTCGCAAGGCCGGGTATATGAGCAATTACCCTACCACGATTCAGATGTACATAAACCTCACACTTATAGTGTAAAGCGTGGAGGAGTGGAACGCTTCGATTCACGAAATGCAAAAGAATACATACTCAACCTGATGGACCTACTGAGGGATGAAGGTGTAGCTTATTCTCTTGTTGGGCGGGGATTTCTAAGCGGTTTGACAAAACAGCTAGAGGAGTTGATTACTATTATGGATCGCCGGGTAGCCGAAGTAAATGAATCTCGGGATATATCTTCTTACATAGTGCTGGATGCAGATGGTTCTGATGAAATAATATTTTTAAACTATTGGGTCACACATGCCGATATAGTAAATAATATTAGTGCCGGAGCCGCATTTACACCGTTTTCGGATATGTATGTAATGTCTGACCGCGTTTTCTCACTTACCACAACAGTAGGTGGACGTGGAGCACCAAAGTCGGAGAATGTGTTAGATATGTATAAGTACATACTCACCAGTCGTGACAGGATTTACACAACAGAAGATATCATAAACTTTTGTTATTCCATGTTTGGAGACATAATCTCCTCTATTGAAGTAAAAAAAGGAGTTCAGGTTAGCTCCAGGCCAAGAGAAGGTCTGATGAGGACAATAGATGTGTTCTTACAGGTAGATACCAAATATGAGAATTTATCATCAAGGGAAGAATTTAAGAAAGAGGTATATAGTGGCCTGAAAGAGAAATCCCCTGATACATTTAACTATAGAATTTTTATTAATCAATAATAACAAAAATATGAATGCTTATACAGCAAAATTTGTTGTGTCTTATCTCTTGCTGCCACTGATAGGTATTATTCTGGCTTTTATAGCTATCATCGTGGCAAAAAAAAATAAAATAGCAAATAGCAAACACTTGATCATATATGTGCTACTATCTGCTATCATAATTGCCCTACCAGCCCTGCTAGGATTCATACACTACGGATTCATGCCGTTCTGGTATATATTTCTGCAGGTGTTTTACCTTTTCCTGGGTATTTTAAACATGAAAGTTTCTCAATATCGCTTTCCTAAACTGGAGGAAAAAGCCTTTTATATCCAATTCGGATTCAACTTTATTATTGTATTTATCGGAGCAGCTTTTTTTTCAATGGTATTCAATATCTGCAACGAATTACAATATGGCCTATGGGCTTGCACATGTACGCTGACATTCCTGTTTCCAATATTATTTAAACAAATGTGGAAGAAATACATGGATATTCCGGCTGAAATTTATAAAATATGGAAATATTCAGATAAGGATTTACCTGTATTTGAGTCTATTGACTACAACAAATTGATGGTAATAGAGGTAGAAATATTCAAAAATGTAGGTGATATAAATCCAACAAAGATAAAAGCAAAAACACCGGATAATATATCATATGGCATGTGGTTTCAGAAATTCTTACATGATTATAACCTTAAATTCCCATTAGCTCCGATACAAACAGATGAGGAAGGGAAGCCTTTTGGCTGGATTTTTTATTATAAACGATCTTTCTTCCATTTCAGAAAATACATAGATCCGGATCAGACAATTGTTGAAAATAAAATTCAGGAGAAATTTATAATAGTAGCCAAAAGAGTAAAAGAAGACTTTACACAATAATATTAAAACATAACACGATATGCTTTACCCTATAAAAAAGAAACTGGTTAACTGGGTAGATGGTATGAAAATATCAAAAGACCATCTGCAACAAACTGAAGATTACTATGTAGATACAATCCGTGATGCAATCAGCATAGGGCTTACCAGCTACAATTATGGCTTACTTCCTCCTTACAAGGGAGAGAAGCTTTCCTGTGATCTGGAAATGATGGAGAAGGTTACAAACAATATCGAAATAGAACTGAGACAGTGTAATGCAGTTACCCCCGGAGGCTGCCGAATTGATATTAATCCACTGGATCATTCAGATTATTTACGGATCAATCATCGCTTCAATGAAGAAAAAGAGGAGAAAAAAGAGGATATGCTATGGGATCTTATTCTGGTAGTACGCCCATTTGACCGTAAACCCCAGGGTACACCCAACCCTGAAGAAACGCCTCCACGAAATCCGGATGCAGGTAAAGCATATGATCTGTTTATAAAGCCGGCAGGGCAAATATCCGTAGAAGAATTGGGAATGCATCATCTGGTTGTGGGACGCATTATAAAAAAAGGGTCTCATTACAGTGTGGATACAAATTACATACCGCCATGTATTACAATGAGCAGTCATCCTGATCTGAAAAAATATTACGAATTGTTTGGCAAATACCTCAATAATATTGAAGTAGCATCCCAACGGATAATCCAAAAAATACTGGATAAAGAAAACAACTCGGATATTGCGAACAGTATTAAATTATTGTGTGAAAAGATACTTATTTATATTGCTGAAATACATTTCAACTATAAGAATAAAGGACGATTTTATGAACCGGTAGAAATCGTTAATGTATTCTCTTCTTTTGCCCATATATGTTTTGTCACCATTAATTTTATTCCTCGGACAAAAAAAGAGGAACTACTGAAATACTTCTATGAGTGGGCTGATATCAAACCGGGAGTATTCCTGGAACTTTTATCAGATTTGCTTGAGAGTACATACAATCATCAAGACATAAGAGATATAATGTCCCGGATAGAATATTCTTTATCTATATTCACTGCTTTGTGGAATAAACTTAGTACACTTGAATATATTGGCCAGCACAAAGAAAATATTGTTGTAGCCGAAAAAGTACAGAAGACTGAAACAGATAAACGTTCGGAGTGGACTATTTTAGACTAAAATAATATATGCCACAAAAAAATATCATAGAGCTGGAAGGCATTTCCAAAAGTGCAAACTCTATAGAATCTGATTATAAATCGGAGATAATAGCTGCAAATTTGGTTATACAAGGGTATGACCCCAATCGGATATTCCTCATACGCAAAGGGGCTATGAGAAGGGGATTTGCGAAGGATATAGAACATATCGACCTCCAGTTCTCAGAACATGATTTACAAGACTACCTCAATATACACACCAATAGGGAAAGCATATATGATATCTTACCGGAAGGGCTGTTTCATCAGCCACTGTATAAGAGTAAGTCGAAACAAAAAGATGATATTATAGATGAGATAAAACATCATCGACAGGAAGAATTTTTTGCCCGTAAGTTCTTCCAACTGTTTGAGGTAGAGATAGACAGGTCTCTATCCAATGCATATTTGTGGGAATTAGGTTTTGACAAAAAGATAAGTAATAAGAATTTTACAAATATCTTTCTGTCATATTGGCCCATCCTCAAAAAATTTAATTCCCGCCAAGCAATTATTTTCATATACGTTATTTCCATTCTCCATAAGATTAGGAATAAACATTCAGAAGTAGAAGACATTATATCAATAATATTGGATGTTCCGGTTACGATATCACCCACAAAAATTTCTCATAAGAACGTTGATCCCAGTAGCTATAAATCTCAGATTGGTGTTGCAGGTTTAGGAGTAGACTTTGTTCTCGGCGATGTATTTGATGATGGCATAGACGACCTGAAAGTAACTATTGGCCCCATATCTGCCCAAAAGATGGAATACTTTATGGCTCCGAATGAAGGTGGTTTTGTACTTGATAAATTATGTGATTTGCTATTAACAGCAGATGCATTTGTTGTGAAAGATTTTAAACTCTCATCCGAAGGTTCTGTATTTATACTATCCGGTAATAATACAGCAATCTCGCAGTTGGGACTCAATACATTTTTATAAGAGAATAGAGTTGTTAAAAGTCAAAGTAACCGATAAGTTATCTCTTTGTCATTCTGAATGCAATGAAGAATCTCGACTCTCCAGACACGAGATGTTTCACTTCGTTCAACATGACAAAAAGAAAACTAAAATTTTTATGACTCTGTTTCCGGGATATCTTCTGCTTGCAGATTCTCTATATTCCAGATCAGTTCATTATTTTCATCCAACCCAATCGATATTTTACTACCATGCCCTACTTTTCCGTTTATTATGTAACGGGATATGGGGCGTCGCAAATAATTTCTCAAAACTCCTGCAAGCTGCCTTGCTCCATATTTAGGTGTAAAGTCTTTATTGGCGAGTATACGCTTAGCATTCTCATCAATGATAAGTTCTATTCCTTGTTTCTCCAAAGGAGCATACAAACTTTTCAACTGGATATTAAATATAGAAAGTAATATGTCTTCACTGATAGGAGAGAATGGAACAATTTCAGAAAGGCGTGCTAAAAATTCAGGACGGAAATAACGTCCCATCACTTCCATCATCTGTATGGTGGTAGGCCTTTTTCCCTGGGCTAATTGCTCAGAAAGCCATTCACTACCCACATTGGACGTGAATATTATGATGGCATTTGAGAAGTCCCCTTCTTTTCCGAGCCTGTCATGTAACTTCCCTTCATCCATAATCTGTAGGAAAATATCATAGACAGACTGATGGGCTTTCTCGATTTCATCGAAGAGTACAACAGCATAAGGTTGCTGACGGATCTTATTCACCAAAAGCCCTCCCTCTTCATATCCTACATATCCTGGAGGTGCTCCATATAGTAAAGCGGCAGAATGTTCTTCTTTAAACTCTGACATGTCGAACCGTATCATAGCCTTCTCATCATTGAATAATGCTTCGGCTACAGCTTTTACCAACTCGGTCTTTCCCGTTCCTGTAGGTCCCAGAAAGAAGAAAGAACCAATAGGTTGCCCCGGTTTGTTCAATCCGCTTCGCGATTCAAGAATCGCATCTGATAGCGACTTCAAAGCATGATCTTGTCCTACAACCCTCTTTCTGAGTTGATCTTCCATAGTCAGAAGCTTTTCTTTCTCCTGCGATTGTATTTTGCCTATCGGAATGCCTGTTTTGTTGGATATGATAGCTGTAACTTCATGAGGACTTACTTCTTCGATCTTATTTTTACAGAATTCCTCTAATGTATCAAGTGCATTATGAAGATATTTAAGCATCTGTTCGTAGTCGCTTATTGTTGCTACATCCGTTTCATCAGTTAATATACCTAGCAGGATAGGGCTCAACCTATTTTGCATTCCAAAGTATATATATCTGAGTTTATCCAATAATTCTTCTTTAGGCGTTTCTTTATCATCCTCTATTTTATCAAGTTCTTTTGTAAAATAAAGGATATCCTTATTTGCAGTTTCATTTATCATTTTGGCTGCAGACATTGTTCTGTCTAACAAGTCGATAGCTGAGTCAGGTAATCTGCGGTCTTTTGTATAGCGCTTTGCCAGTCTCACACATTCCTCTACTGCACTTTCTGAAACTTTAAGGTTATGAAAATTAGCATATTTATCAATAACAAAACTTAGCATCTTTTCAGCTGATTTAAGATCCGGTTCTTCTATTTTAAGAACTTCAAATCTGCGGTTGAAGGCATGATCCGGTTCCACAAACTTACGGTAGTCATCATTAGTAGTGATCCCTATTATTGTAAGATCACCCCTTGACATTTCCGGTTTCATAATATTTGCTGCACCCGAATTCCCTTGTTTCGGATCTAGTAAGATATGTATTTCATCTATAAACAGGATAGCCTTATCCATCGTCCGTATTTCTTTTATAATACTTTTCAGACGATCTTCAATCTCCCCTTTGTAGGTTGCTCCTGCAATGAGATTTCCTGTGTCGAGTTCATAGATAGTTGTTCCATCGAGGTAAGAAGGAACATCTTTATCCACAATCCGGCGTACAAGCCCATCTACCAGAGCAGTTTTCCCCACTCCCGAATCTCCTATGATCATCACATTGGGCTTACTTCTTCGTCCCAGTATCTCCATCATCATTCTGATTTCTCCTTCCCGGTTCACTACATCATGTATCTTCAGATCAGATGCTTGTATCATTTTATCAATACAGTATTTGTGGAGAGCTGCTGTCGATGGTTCTCCAGACGACTCATATAATTCGTGAGCAATACTGTGCGCCACGTTTTCGGCATCCATATACAGATCCAATATTTCACTTTCCCTTATAGGAAATGATTTTAGCTGGTCTGAGCTAAATCCCACTCCGGGTTTGGACAAGGCTGCCAATACGCATAACGGATTTATTTCTAATAATCCCAATTTTATACGTACATTATCTGATTCTTCAAATACCCTCGGTATATTTTCATCTCCAACAATATCTTTTGGAGATCCTATTTTAGGATAATCATCTATTCTTACTTCTGCCCATTCTTCAAAATAAGCAACTTCCTTGCCAAGGTGGGTTATTAAACTCTGAAGTCCTACCTCTTTATGCAGGAGTCCTTTGAGAAGATGAGGCGGAGAGTAATATTCGTTACCGTATTCTCTTGCAATAGCCTGTGATACTCTGATAGCGGTTTTTACCGAATCGTTTAAATTCAAGAAATCCATCTGATTATTGGAATTGTGTGTAAAATTTGTGTATTCTTTACAAAGATAAAAGAAATAATGAAAAATTAATCTGTATAGAAATTATTAGTAATTTATCTAATATATAGGAAGGATTATAAACCTAAAAATTATATAAATATTAAACTTATGCAGAAAAAAAGTAGCTAGATTAAAAAAAAATATTTAAAATTGTGGTTGGAAGAATCAAAAAGAATATTAACACACTTTACGAATAAATTTAACACAAACGAATTTTCATAAATCGTAAGCTTTAATTTAATCACACAGATTAAAAAATTACACATTTATTAATTAAACTTATCAATTATGGCTTTTAAAGCAAATTTGAAATTTGAAGGCAAAGAATACGATGTTATTCAATGCAGCTACTCATTTCACCGTGATGTAGATTTAAAAGGCCGTCCATCATCTAATGTATATGGCGGTAGTATAATCTTGGAAGTAGAGTCTACAGAAGACACTACGGTTTTCTCCCAAATGGTAAACCAGTTTAAACCTAACTCAGGTACTATTACTTTCAATAAAGGGCATGAAGAAGCTAAAATGAAAGAATTGAGCTGGGAAAACGGATATGTTGTAAAATATTCGGAATCTCTGGACGTAATTGGACGTGAACCGATGTCTCTTCGTTTTGAAGTTTCTGCGGAAAAAATCAAAATGGAAAATGTAGAAATCGAGCAAAAATGGCCTCGATAACCAAAGACCTTAACGCAATTTATTAACACTTAAAAAGAAAAAACATGTCATTTAGAGCAAGTTTAAATTTTGAAGGCAAAGAATTTGACATAATCAAATGTAATTACTCTGTCGAGAGAGAAGTTGACTCAAAGGGACGTCCATCTTCTAACCTTTATGGAGGTAAAGTAGAAATAACAGTAGAATCTACAGATGATATTTCTATAATTGAAAAAATGGCTATGCAATTTAAGCCTCACAAAGGAACCATCACGTTCAAAAAAGATGATGAAGATTCCAAAATGAAAGAACTAAGTTGGGAAAACGGATATATCATAGACTTTAAAGAAGCAATCAATATTGTTGGTGATATACCTATGAGCATTAGCTTTGTAGTATCTGCCCAAACTTTGAAAATGGGTGATGCCAGCTTTACTCAGAATTGGCCGGAAATGTAATATCTCTCTATATTAGAGAAGCAAAGGGAAAATTCTCTTTGCTTCTGTTTCATATAACAAGTCCTTAGACAAAAGACAATTACACAAACTTAACACCTTATCATGGTTCAGTATAAGGCTTATATAAAACTACAAATTCCACAGAAAGATAATATCATGGGATTGTCTCAATATAGATTTGAGATTACAAACTGTGAATACAATTTCCAAAGAAATATAAATAGTGTAGGTGAGCCATGTTCTGAAATAAAGGGAGGTACAATAAAATTGTCGATAGTAGATCTGCCATCCGATATATTAATGATCTGGATGTTTGATCATACGAAACGCTTTAATGGAGAAATAACAATTGTGGATACCAAAGATAAAACATTGGAGCAAACTTATTTTGAGAATGCCAGGTGTATGGATATTCACTTGAATTATAAACTGGAAAGGAGTATTCAGACCATTACGAATTTAACAATAAGTTCAGATTCAATAAGAATTGGGAATACATATTTCGAATTTATAAATAAATGAATTTTATAAAAAGAATTAGCCGGATTTTTATAAAAGAAAATCAGGAACCACCTGAAAAAGAGGTTATATCCGAAAAACCAGTCATTCAACAAGGAAATCGAAAAGAAGAATCAGATAATACGGATAAACTATCAATACAATATGGAGTTATTGTAAAACTAAAGATAAAAGATGAAATCTACATTGTAGAAGAATTTGACCTGAATTTTGATCAGCCGGTTACAGCTAAAGGCAAACCTGATGGACGTCCCAGAGGAGGAATAATGACACTGGTATTTTCTGAAACATTGAGTGATAGAATCAATAACTGGATGCAAAAAGAAGGCGCTACCCAAAATGGAGAGGTCATCTTCTATCCTTATAAGTCGAAAACAGACGAGAGCGCTCTGTTAAATATAATATTTTGTGATGCCTTTTGCATCCATTACAAGAAAGAAATAGACAGCTGGAAAGGATTGATGACAACATTGGTTGTATCTCCAAGATCGATCAAGATAGGCAATGAAGAATTTGAAAATATCTGGAAAGTGAGTAAGCCACTTTCATACAACATAAAGAGTAACTAGTAAATTATTAATAAACATAAAAAACAATTATTATGGCAATGTTTGAATATGGAGTAGGAGGAAATGAGGTTAAGATTGATGCTTCGGAATCGATCGCCGATATTCCTTTTAATCGTACTCTGTTAGTAGAAAAATTAACAAACGAAGATCCCATTAATCCGGAATTGGCTGAGGGACTCAATACTATCGAAGATGTATTTGATCATTTCAAACCAAATATTGATGTTGAGTTTGAAAATGAGGATGGGCAAGATATCACAGAAAACTTTAAATTCAGATCTGTTGCAGATTTTCTAACTAAGAATATGATGCAAAATAGTCCTTACCTGAAAGACCTGAGCGGGCAAAAAGAGTTTTATAATAAGACCATAAAACAATTGCGCTCAAATAAGATCCTTCAAAAAGTACTTCAAAATGAAGATACAAAAGCAGCTTTCATAGAGGCGCTGAAAGGTTTGATGGCAGAGTTGGAGTCATATGACAATCCACCTGTAAACGATTAAATAATAAAAATAAGTAATCTTTAAATAGTTATGTCACAAGAAGAAAAAGCATTACAAGCTACGGTACAGGAACAAGCTGTAAAACAGGCTGTAAAGGATAAAAAAGCACAGGAGAATGTGTTGCTGGACTCAATTAATAAACTGGCAAAATTTGGAGGTTTTACATTTCTCGAATCATCGATAGATGGGGTTCAGAATCTGAATCCTGAACGTAAAGCCCGGAAAAAAATATTCCTGACAGATGAGTCTAAAAGAGAGGAAAGAAAAGAACTACAAAACCAACTGGGAATGTGGATCGATCTGCTTTCGGAAACAAAGAATACAACAGAAATGCTGGACAAAAGTAAAGAAAAAGAATCTTTTGTATCAGAACTTTTGGATAAGAACCTAATGAAAGCAGTAGAAACGGTTAAAGAACTAGAACGCTCATACCGTTCGGTAATGTTATTCTATAAAAACACCGAGTCGGATAAGTTGAAGAATATATCTATACTTAACGCAACTCCTGAACAAGTAACGGATCTGGATAATTCAAGATTTATTGATTTTGTAAACAGCGAATTGAAACAACATTACGACCGTCTTGATCTACGTGAAAACTATTCTATATTAGTATTACCGGGCTATCTGGGATCGAATAAGGTGATTGAAAAATGGTCTAAGATTGCATATGAAAACAAAGTAATGTTGTTTACGGATTTCGCCGATCTGGAAAAACCGGATGATGTTATCGATATGTTCTTCTCTGCAAACCACACCGGAGGCGATACCTTCAAAGCCAATACATGTATGGCTTGTAACTGGCTTGTAGGACGCCAGAAATATGCTAATCTGGGAGAAACTGAAGATTTACATGTATCTCCGGCTGCAGCACTGGCAGGAAAAGTATATTATACTCTTATGTCTCAGGTTACAGCAGGTAAAAAACATGGTGGAATCAATGAAGTTGACGGAGTAGTATTTCCTTTGAAGAAAAGCGAGATATCACAATTGGATAAGATAGGCCTTATCCCTATGGTAAACGAATATGGAAAAGTGATGGCTTTCTCTGCCAAAACTTTGTTTAATGGAGATAACCTTGGACTACAAACCTACTCTGTTGTACGTGTATTCGATTATATCACCAAAGTACTTATCGACTTTCTTAACCGCAGAGCTTTTGAAAATTGGAGCTCTAAAACTGAGAAAGATCTGCGTATGCAGATCATCAAATTCCTGGATGGCATACAAGGTGCTGACCGTTTGATCGAAAAATTCAAAATAAACAGGTTTGAACGCGATCCTAAGCAAAAAGACAGGATATATCTGGATCTGCATATTACACCTTTCTTCCCGGCCAAAAGTTTTGTTATCAAACTTGATGGAACAAAAGGGGATGATGATGTAGATTGGGAATCTGAATATGCTCAACAATAATAAAACACTATTTTAGAAAGCCGGTAAATGATTTACCGGCTTTTTTATTTTGTATCTTTGGAAAGCACTAATACAAAAACAATGACTGAGTTTTGTTTATTCTATATCGGCCTTTCATTATTTTTGATCCATGAGATGGATGCAATACGATGCGAAGAATGGAAAATGTTCCCTGTACTTTCGTCATTAAGTGACAGAAAAGGATATATTATATTTACCACTCTTCATATTCCTATATTTATAGTAATTTTCTGGTTTATAACAAATGTAACAACAGCCGGGATCTTTACTAAGATATTTGATGTTTTTATGATTATCCATTTTCTATTGCATCTTTTGTTTCTGAATCATGAAAAAAATAAATTTAAAGATGTATTCTCCTGGTCAATCATAACAGGTATTGCAATTTGTGGACTTTTTGATCTTATTTTATTTAGGTAGGTATTTGCAAAATTTAGGAATCGATAATTTTGATCTGTCAAAAATACGGTGAAATTATTTCGACATATTTTTCCCAATATGATAATCAAAACTTAATTTGCAGATTAACGTTATATTTGAAAATTAATTTATAGAGATTATATGCTCATTCAATTTTTATTTGTCCTCGTTGCTATCATAATTGGAGCCCGTCTTCAGGGTATAGGCTTAGGTGTAATGGGTGGACTTGGACTTGCTGTTCTCGTTTTCGTATTTGGTCTGGAACCAACTTCGCCCCCTATCGATGTCATGTTGATGATTGTTGCTGTGATTGCAGCTGCAGGCTGTATGCAGGCTGCAGGAGGCCTCGACCTGATGGTTGCCTTAGCTGAAAAGTTTTTACGTAAACATCCGCAACGCATCACCTTGCTCAGTCCTATCGTTACTTATCTGTTTACATTCGTTGCCGGAACAGGACATGTAGCATACTCCGTATTGCCTGTAATAGCAGAAGTTGCCCGTGAAACAAAAATACGTCCCGAGCGCCCACTATCCATAGCAGTGATTGCCTCCCAACAGGCTATAACTGCCAGCCCGATATCTGCAGCTACAGTTGCATTATTGAGTATGCTGGCTGGATTTGATATAACCCTTCTGGATATTCTGATGATCACAATTCCGTCCACTCTGGTCGGTATCTTACTTGGTGCATTATTCAGTATGCGTATGGGGAAAGAACTTCATGAAGATCCCGAATACCTGCAACGCCTTGAAGCAGGGATGTTCAAACACGATAAAACATCGGCACAGGTTGAGTCAAACCTGATAAGTAAGGCAGGACTTTCGGTGCTGATATTTATTCTCGCTACAGTCTTAATTATACTTTTCGGATCCATAGAGGGCCTACGGGTAATAGGAGGCAACTCTCTCGAGATGCCTATTATTATCGAAATACTGATGCTATCCGCAGCAGCACTTATCTTACTTCTTACACGTACAAACGGAATTGCTGCGGCACAAGGCTCTGTCTTCATTGCAGGTATGCAGGCTGTAGTAGCCATCTTTGGAATAGCATGGATGGGAGACACATTCATAAATGGAAATATGGCTCAGTTGCGTTATTCTATCGAAGGGATTGTAACATCTATGCCCTGGATATTTGGTGTAGCCCTGTTCGTCATGTCTATCCTTTTGTATAGTCAGGCTGCAACTGTTAGGGCATTGATGCCTCTCGGTATTTTGTTAGGCATATCTCCATGGATGCTTATTGCCCTTTTTCCGACAGTAAACGGATATTTCTTTCTTCCCAACTACCCTACAGTGGTGGCAGCAATCAACTTTGACCGCACAGGCACAACCCGCATAGGCAGGTGGATCGTTAACCACTCATTTATGCTTCCCGGACTCATTGCCACAGTTGGTGCTGTATGTACAGGCTTATTATTAATCACTCTAATACATTAAAAGATGAAAACAGAGAAAGAAAAAATGTTAGCTGGGGAAATGTATGATGCCGGAGATGAAGAACTAATAACACGTTGGCATTTGGCTAAGAAGCTAATGAAGGAATACAATCAGGCAGACACAACTGATAAAAAATTATTAGACAAAATATTGGATCAGCTGATTGGCTCAAGAGGAAAAAATGTCTGGATTTCCGCACCGTTTTTTGTAGATTATGGCGATAATATACATATTGGCGACAACTGCGAGATAAATATGAATTGCGTATTTCTGGATTGTAACAACATCACAATAGGCAACAATTCCGGTATAGGTCCTAATGTGCAGATATATGCCGTCACTCATCCTGTAAAGCCCAGGGAACGTTTGTCATATAACGATGGAGATAATGATGCTCCGTCTTTTTGGAAGGCATCTACTGCTCCGGTAACCATTGGCTCTAATGTATGGATAGGAGGAGGTGCAGTTATATTGCCGGGAGTTACTATTGGCGATAATAGCACAATAGGAGCAGGTAGTGTGGTTACAAAATCTATCCCTGCTAACTGCCTTGCAGCTGGAAATCCATGCAAAGTAATCAAACAATTGGAATAAATTTAAATAAAATAGTGATCTTTTATTTAAGTTTGTTGTTTCAATACAATAACATTTAAAGACATTACATTGCTTAATCTCATTAAATATTTTATTTCTATTATTTTTTTGGCAGGATTATTCGCTTTTCCTGTTACTCTACCTGCGCAAGAAAATAATTTAGATGATACAATCCCTGTTCGAATAGGAGAAACGGTGAAGAAGTCTGTTTATACAAATGAATTGAAAAAGCATGGCTCATTTTATAACTGGGCTTGGGGAAAGCATTACAGGGATCTTTACTATAAACCGATAAAGGCTAAGGCAGCTTCTCTAAGTTCTTCGGGCTTATCAATTATCAATCAACGTCCAATGCTACATGCTTTTATCTTGGAAAATAACAGAAACCAATTATACTTATTAAAACCCCTTGGAGGATCTTCAAGCTTTCTGGAATCCAAGTTTTTCAGAGATGTATACCGCCACGAAGACTTTAAAGATACATACCTGAATGATTTTATAACAGAAGCATATACAATTGTGCACCCTTATATGTTTATGGTTTCTGAAAACCTGGCAAAATCGGCAGATATCTGTTCTATGGATTCCCATATTTATTATATGATGGAAAATGCAGATACGGATTCAATATTAAAGGATAATTATTTAAGAAACAGATTGGTAAGTATCTCTCAATTACCTGATCTAAAAGACCGGAATGTACTTACCAATGTAGATGCTTTGCTAGATAGCCTGCACACCGGCTACGCTAAGATCGATCAGAAGTCATACATAAAGATGCGATTATTCGATATGCTGATAGGAGACTGGAATAAAGTATCCGAAAACTGGTATTGGATACCATCCTTAGATGGGGACTCTCTTTCTTATATGCCACAGGTTATCGACAGAAGTCATGCTTTCTCAAAGGTAGACGGATTCTTATTCAAAGAGCTGCTTGGTATGCTGGGAGTCGGGTTTATTACAAACTACGATGCCCACATAAAGAATTTAAAGAAAGCTAACGGCCTTGCTCTTCCCCTGGACATTGCTCTCACACAGAATAGTACTGCTGCAGAATGGAAAGCTGAAGCACAAACATTACAAGCCGAATTGACCGATGAGGTAATAGATAGGGCATTCCTCACATTACCGGAAGAAATGCAAAGTGATGACGTAACCAGGCTAAAAGAAAACCTGAAAAAAATAAGACGGAATTTAGATGCAATGGCATTAAAGTATTATTTCATTCTACAAAAAAATCCGGTTATCACAGGAACAAATAAGAGCGAAAAAATTGTGATTGACCAGAATCCAAATAAAGAATTGCAGATACGCATATATGATAAAGAAACAGATAAGCTGATCATGGATAAAAAATATCTGCCAAAGCATACTAAGGAAATCTGGTTGTATGGATTGGGAGGTGACGACAGTTTTGAGGTAAACAAAAGGAAACGAAATATTTCGGTACTGTTGATTGGCGGCAAGGGTGATAATGATTACGAAGTACAACAAGGAAAAAATGTATTTATTTATGAATCTGAGTCTGAAAAAGAAAAATTAAAGGAAATTTCCAAGGCAAAAGTCATCATACCGAATGATGAAAGTGCTCTGGATTATAACTATCAACAATTACGCCATACCTCATTTTCGATAACCCCAATAGGAATATATGACTCCGATATGGGACTTAACCTGGGTACATCTATGGCTTATACTGTTTATGGTTTCAGGCGTGCACCTTATACAAGAAGACATCAGCTAAGTTATGACCTTAACAACGGTTTTATTTATCAGGGTATTTTCCCTAGTTATGATGAAAAGAAAAGTCTGCATGTAATGGCTCTTTTGGGTAGCCCTTCTTATTTTACCAACTTCTTTGGCTTTGGTAATAATACCAATGGTTATAAAAATGAGAAAAATAATTACAACCGTGTCAACATTAATAAATACATGTTGAAACCATCTTTATATTATAATATTAATAAAGATCAGACCATTAACATTTCCACTTCGGTAGAAGCATATAAAGTGAAGAATCCAAAGAAAAGAGACCGCTTTATCAACGAATTTTATGAGGATGATAATTCTATTTTCTCTTCCAGGTATTTTGTTGATCTGGGGGCTACTTACGAGTTAGATAAAAAGATGAAACACTTCGTATCGTCCGTTTCACTTTCTGTTTCGTCCGGCTGGACTGTAAATGTTAAAGATCCGGAGCGTAATTTTGCCTATGCAACCGGTAAATTTGGAATTAACCTGAAAATAACGGATCGCATTACATTTGCCACCCAGCTTAAAGGTAAGGCTATATTTTCCGATAAATATGACTTTTTTCAGGCTGCAACAACAGAACTGAGAGGATATCGTAACAATCGTTTTATCGGGAAGCAATCGTTTTATCAATATTCGGATATACGACTGGATATGGGGAAACTCGAAAATCCATTGACACCACTCAACTATGGGCTATTTGTCGGCATAGACCACGGCCGTGTATGGTATCCCGGAAATGACTCTGACATGTGGCACTCATCTTATGGAGGAGGATTCTGGCTAACTCTACTGCGCAAATTCACGGGGAAATTCTCTTACTTTGGCTCTACAGACGGCAGCCGTTTTATGTTCCAGCTGGGTATGGGATTCTAGGTCTCTTTTTAACTCGAAAATTATCTTATTATAAGTTACTGACTAAAACCCGAAAGTGACAGATAAAAACATGTATAAAGTTGTTACTTTTGTCACCTTTTCTGCTCTTGTCATGCTGACGAAGGAAGCATCTCGACCCAGTTAGCAGGGAAAGAAGAGATCCTTCGTCCCTCAGGATGACAAAAGAAAGAAAAAGTAACAGGAAAGCATATGCAGAAGTTGTTACTTTTGTTACTTTTCAGATACCATTACTTACCAGGTAAGAAGGGGCTGTTGTATTTTCATAACTGTAAAAAATAATGTAGTTTTGTATCTATTAAATTCTCAGAAGATATTTATAATCAATAAAAATAGTTAACCGTGAAAACAGAAAACGAGGAAAAGATAAGCGGATTACCCGAAAACGCTTTTCGAGAACTGAAACAAGGTGAAGAGTATAAACCTATTATGTCTTCAAATAAGCTGTATAAGGAAGTAACCCCCTGGTCTGTATTATGGGGCTTGGTTATGGCTGTACTTTTTAGTGCTGCCGCTGCTTATCTGGGACTGAAAGTAGGTCAGGTATTTGAAGCTGCGATTCCTATTGCTATTATTGCTGTGGGACTTTCCAGTGCTACTAAACGTAAGAATGCATTGGGTGAAAATGTTATCATTCAGTCCATTGGGGCAAGTAGTGGTGTGATTGTTGCAGGAGCTATTTTTACATTACCTGCTTTATATATCTTACAAGCAAAATACCCTGATATCTCAGTTGATTTCTTTCAGGTATTCCTTAGTTCATTATTAGGAGGTATATTGGGTATTCTGTTTCTTATTCCTTTCCGTAAATATTTTGTATCCGATATGCATGGGAAATATCCTTTTCCGGAAGCAACAGCTACTACTCAGGTATTAGTATCGGGCGAAAAAGGCGGGGATCAGGCGAAGCCTCTCATTATAGCAGGTTTGATCGGTGGACTCTATGATTTTGTTATAGCTACATTCGGAGCATGGTCCGAAACATTCACATCACGGGTATTGCCTTATGGAGAAACATTGGCGAGCAAGGCTAAAGTCCTATTCAGCGTCAATGTTGGTGCAGCTGTTCTGGGACTGGGATATATAGTCGGATTGAAATATGCTGCTATTATCTGTGCAGGTTCTGCCTTGGTTTGGTTTGTGATTGTTCCCGTTCTCCCGTTGCTGGGTGACACATTACTGCAAACATTAAATGCTGCTCCTTATCTCGAAGGGGGAGATCTGGTAAACGGAATAGCATCAGCCAGTCCTGAAGTTATTTTCTCTTCAATGGCACGCCACATAGGTATCGGAGGTATTGCAATGGCAGGGATAATAGGTATTGTAAAATCATGGCCGATCATCAAAAGTGCAATAGGCTTAGCTTCAAAAGAAATCAAAGGTGGAAATAAGGAAGGGACTCAGATTGACAAACGTACTCAACGCGACCTTCCAATGAAGATAATCTCGATAGGGGTAATTGTTGCGCTGATAGTAACATTTATATTCTTTTATCTGGGAGTAATGCACAATCTGTTCTATGCAGTTATCGCTATTCTGGTAGTAGCTATTATAGCCTTCCTGTTTACTACTGTGGCCGCTAACGCAATTGCTATTGTAGGTACGAACCCTGTTTCGGGAATGACACTGATGACATTGATCCTTGCTTCGGTAATTATGGTGGCAGTCGGGCTGAAAGGAACATCGGGAATGGTGGCTGCACTGATCATGGGAGGTGTTGTATGTACTGCACTGTCTATGGCCGGTGGGTTTATTACCGACCTTAAGATCGGTTACTGGCTGGGTACTACTCCAGCAAAACAACAATCATGGAAATTCCTGGGAACATTGGTATCTGCAGCAACCGTAGGAGGTGTAATGATTATCCTGAACGATACTTATGGCTTTACCGGAGAAAATGCCTTGGTGGCACCTCAGGCCAATGCTATGGCTGCTGTTATAGATCCGCTGATGTCGGGTACAGGCGCACCATGGATATTGTATGGTATAGGCGCTCTAATCGCTTTACTGCTTACATTCTGTAAGGTTCCGGCACTTGCATTTGCCTTAGGAATGTTTATTCCGTTACAGTTGAATGTGCCACTATTGATTGGTGGCGCAGTGAACTGGTATGTAGGAAGCCGTAGCAAAGATAAAGCTTTGAATACTGCCCGTCTGGATAAAGGTACTTTATTAGCTTCGGGTTTTATAGCCGGTGGGGCCTTGATGGGAGTTGTGAGTGCAACAATGCGTTTTGCAGGACTCAACTTTGTCAGTGAAGAATGGGAAAAAACAGATTGGGCACAATGGCTGGCATTGGTAATGTATGGAGCTATTATTCTCTATCTGGCATATTCTTCTTTGAATGTAAAGAAAGACGGATTAAAATAAACAAAATTCAGATAAATAGAAAGGGCGGAGCAAAACTTCGTCCTTTCTTTATCAATATGCTATAAAGAGTATCTGAAAAGCCTTTATACATACGATGATATAAAAAATAAAAACTTATCTTTGCAAAAATGTTCAATCAAAGATACATATGAAGAAATCACATTTTCTGCAAACGCTTTATTTGCAAAAACCACTTCTTCTAATTCTACTTATTGCTACATTATCTACCCTACCCTGGATAGGTTTAGGAGACTTTTATACAAAAGGAGAGCCTCGTGAGGCTGCATTGGCTGTATCGATGATTGAAAAAGGCGAGTGGATCATACCTTCCAATTATGCTGATGAGTTTGCATACAAACCTCCATTGAACCACTGGCTTATTGCCGGTTTTTCTCTTGCCCTTACCAAGGGAGAGGTTACCCCGTTTACATCGCGACTCCCTTCTACAATAGCATTTATAGCGATGATAGGCATTTGCTTTATGTTTTTTGCACGCCGCAGACCTGTATTGGAAGCATTTATCTCCTGCCTTATACTTATCACCTGCTTTGAAATACACCGGGCGGCAATGACTACCCGTGTAGATATGGTACTCACATTCTTTCTGGTTACAGGACTCATACAAATGTATACGTGGTATGAGAAAAAGCGGCTGGGACAGCTTATCTGTGCCTGGTTCCTGTTAAGTATGGCCACTCTTACAAAAGGTCCGGTAGGTGTGTTATTACCCTGTATGATATTTGGTGTGTACCTGCTAGCCCAAAAGGAAAATTTCTTTAAAGCTGCTTTAAAGTGTATTATTATAGGTCTTCCTGCATTTATCATCCCTCTGGCCTGGTATTATGCAGCGTATGAAATAAAAGGTGAAGCGTTCTTCGACAGAGTATTTTATGAAAACTTCGGCCGCTTCCTGCATATGCAAGCCAATGATATGGATGCAGGGTATGAACTGGGACATGAAAGGCCTTTTTGGGTATATTTTGTATATCTCATTTCCGGATTTCTCCCTTGGACTATCTTATTAGTTATCTCCCTATTTTTCCTGAAATATAAAAAACCGAATGGTTCGATAAAGCAGATCTTATTAGATGCATACAATAAGATAATGAGTATGGATAAGGCATTGTTATTCAGTCTCATTATTATAGTTATATCACTTGTTTTTTATTCCATCCCTGTATCAAAACGAAGTGTGTATATAATGCTTGTATACCCTTTTGTTGCTATCTTCATTGCTCGTTTCTTTATCTATCTGACAGATACTAAGCCGGTAGCTGTTCGCGTTTCCACTACTATATTATTAGTTATAAGTATTATTGCATTAGTTATTGTAGGATTAGCCTATACTGGTGTTATTGATGTGGAAAATATAGCAGGAAGATTTGTAAAGCGTGAAAAAACACTATTAGATATCAAGATATTCTCAGATATGTTCAAAAATCCGGGAGTACTGGGGTTATTTGGCATCACAATATTGCTTTGCGCCATCATAAATAGTATATATCTATTACGTAAAAAAATGAATCTGAAAATATTGATGGTAGGTTTCGGCCTGATGCTTGCTATAAATATATTTATGGATTCTTACCTTCTCTCCAATTTTAAAAATGCATATTCAGCACAGCCTTTTGCAAAGGTATTAATGCAAAAGTATGATCTGAAAGGGAATACATATGTTACAAATGATCTGAAAAGATATGTGAATCTCTATGGTTTAAACTTTTATCTGCGTAATAATTTAAAAAATATAGACAAGGAGCTCCCTGACCAGGGATTCTTTGTGACATTAAAGAGTAATACTGACAGAGTTCTGGAAAAATATGGAGATAAGTACGAGTTTACACTATTGGAATCCAGTGATAAACTTAATGAATACAAAAATGAAATGCTTTTCTACAAAATAAAACGAAAAGATTGATCCTTGACACAAGCAAACTTAAAGAACATACATGAAACAGAAAATTAATGATCTGATTAAAAGTGATGGGATCAAACAGCTGGTAAAATATGGAATGGTAGGTGTAGTGGGCCTCGTTATAGATATGGGGGTTTACTATTTACTTGTTAACAAATATTCGGTACATTACCCATTTTCCTCACATCTAAGCAATCTACTAGATGGAAAGATGTCTGTAGGTATGCTGGATATCCTGATTTCCAATATAATCAGTTCCACATTAGCCGTTATAAATAACTTTATTCTGAATAGTTACTTTACATTTAAAGTTACGGATAATAAGCTAAAACGCTTTGCTTCATTTGCCGGCATTGCCATATTCGGGATGGTAATAAGCTCAATGTTGCTCACATTATTTATTGGTATAATGAAAATGGATGATATGTTAGCAAAAGCATTTGCGATATGTATAGTAGCTGCAATTCAGTTTTTAATTAATAAGTTTTTCACATTCAAAGAACATAAAAAATGATATTTTAGTATGAATACTCCTATTTTACAGAACAAATTTATTATTTATTTGTTTTAACTTTGAGAAGAGCAAAGTGATTGATGATAAATATAATTTTACAATAAAGCTACAACAATAATGAAACTGCATTTCTTTAAATACAGTATACTTCACTTGACTCACTCTTTTTATTTTAATTTGGAATGCTAAGCAAAGGTCTAAGAAAATACATTTCTAATCCGGTAATCGGATTATTACCGTTCATTCTATATATCATCCTTCATATAGCGAATGTAAAGGAAGAATATGCCATTCTCATAGCTATGGGTACAGCTATCGCCGGAGAACTTTCTTTCAGGCTATATTACAAAAGCCGGGGATTCAGCATCACATTTTATATTTCAGGCATTGCCCTTATTATAACATTATTAGCATGGATATTCACACATAACTATGTATGGAAGCCCAATACCTATATTGTTATATGTGAAATCTCGATGGTATGCCTTTTCATGTTACTTCGGGCAAGTAAAACATACATAGCCGCGCGGTTTTTCCGCCAAAAGAATCTTTTACAAAAGGCTTTGATGAATGAGTTTTATACCTCTGCTGTACTCATCCAGTATGGATTGACTCTACATATATTTTCAATCTTATTATATCGTCAATTTACATTTAGTGATCCTATTTTATATTCGTTCGATATAATTGTGTTCGCAGTTATCCCGACCGTCCTGCTTATTTCCATAGGTATTTATCAATTGATGAAAGTAGGCAGTCTCGTTTCAAAGTTACGAAGAGAAGAATGGCTACCGATTGTAACAGAAAAAGGAGAAGTTACCGGAAAAATTGCTAAAAGTGTATCCTTGAACATGAAGAATAAATTTATGCATCCCATAGTAAGGGTCGCATTAATTTCAGGATCTAAAGTTTATCTGCAAGAAAGACCACTAAATGATATTTTAAACCCTAAAAAATTAGATTATCCATTTGAGAAGTATATGCTTTTCAATCATGAAATTAATCTTGCAGCACGTAATAGCATCAGAAGGATGATCGGTGATGATCAGGATTTCTCTCTCAAGTTTATATTAAAATACACATTTGAGAATGAAGATACAAAACGGCTAAATTTTCTATTTTCGGCTTATATAGAAGATGAAGACAGCATAAAAAGAACGGAAAAAATGAATGGGAAGTTTTGGTCCATTAAACAAATAGAAGATGGTTTTGCGGATGAAATCTTCAGTGAATGTTTTGAACTGGAATTTGAATATCTAAAAAATATGGTGCTCATTCCTGCGGGAGCATTAAATGGTACGAACTAAGATTCTAAATATTTTTCCTTTTTCTCCACACCTGATAAGAGTTTACAACATTTTGCCATAATACATATGCACCCGGTCCTATAGAAGCTATGGGATTTAAATATGTCTGCGCCATCCAGATAGCCAGAATAGTATTTTTTTGGCCCAACCCCTGCCCACCAGCAACTGTTTCTCCATATATGCGCCCTAAGCGACGCCCAACTAAAAATTGAACAATACAAATTATCAGGGCAACAAGAGCAACCGATAATTCAACTATATAGTTAGGATTTTCTTGATCGATTATAAACTGGACAGTCTTCCCGGTAATAATAACCAGTGCTATCGACCATAAATAGAAAGGCAAGCTCTTTGCTTTCTGTATTTCATTATGAACCCGTGGCAATAACCTCTGCAATAATAGTGCACCAAAAAACGGCAAAAACAAAAGAATAAATACTTTTTGAAATACTATCCAGAAAGAATGGGTGAATGAGGCCGACTCAATCTCACCGGTAAAAGCAAATATAATAGGAGCTACAATAACAATTACCATATTGCACAACAAACTATACGCCGTAAGGCTGGCCACATTGCCCCCCAGCATCCCCGTAATAACAGGTGCAGATGTAGCTATAGGAGCAAGAATACAAATCATTGCCCCTTGTGCAATAACAGGGTTTAAAGGGCTCAATAATAAAAATACAGCGATACTCCCGAATATCTGAATACAAATTAGCCATAAATGTAAACGGGAGAAATGAATATCCTTAAATGAGATATTACAATAGGTAATGAGCAACATTATTGCTATAAGATATGGAGTAAGAAATGCTATTTCCCCCATATATTTATGCAATATGATCCCTGTAAGCATAGCTATAGGCATCATATAGGATTTTATCTTATTCAGCATGATATGCTCTAATTAATGATACAAAATTAGCAAATATATTGCTGTATTCTACAAAGGAATTTTAACATAAAATATAAAAAATCAGAAATCAGAAAATTATTGAAATATTTTTATGTTTAAATCGTCTAATGTAGTAAATACACTAAAAGTATAGCTTTAGATATGAAAGACTATAGGAAAGAAGAGGAAATCATGAAAGAAAAATTACCTGAAGAAAAAGATAATGTAAATGTCAGATTTGCAATTGCAATCGAAGAATTATGCTCTGACGATTTCTCATTTGATGATGAAATAAATACTAATGAATAAGATATAAGACTATTTATTCTCTTCCGGCAAGGCAGATTCAATAATAGAATATACTTTGTCAATCAGACCATTAATATCATCCCCTTTCAGGTTAGCAGTCTCTATAGGGTCATGGAATGTTAGTTTTATCTTTGCCGGATTCATTTTCCACGAATGTATAGGTAACACTTTATAAGCCCCATCAATAGTCAGGGGAACGATTGGAAGTTTCAGGCTGACTGCTGTCTGGAACGCACCTTTTTTAAACTCTGCCATCTTGCCATCCGGTGAACGGTGACCCTCCGGAAAAACAACAGTAGACATTCCGTCTTTCAACGTATTCTTAGTATTCCGCATGGTATCAACAATTCCCTTCCGTGTGGTGGAGTCTACAAATACATGTCCTGCTTTAGCTGATGCAAAACCGACCAACGGCATTTTTTTCAGGCTTTGCTTCATCAGCCATTTGAAGTTATGGCTGAGATATCCATAGATAAGAAATATATCAAAGGCTCCCTGATGGTTGGCCACAAATACATATGACTGGTTTTTATCCAGATTCTTATTCCTGAAAACTTTAATTCTCAACAGGGCTGCCATACATACAAACCTGCCCCATATAACTCCGGGATAATATCCCCAGAATTTATTATTCCCTAAGGTAGAGCCTATAATAATGGTAAGTGTACACCAGATAGTAGCTAAAATTAATAAAGGAACGAATATGGCCCATTGATATATAAGATAAAGGATTTTAATCATCATAGTTTTATTTTTAACAGTTCTGTTTACAACTCTCCGGATATTAAAAAGGAGCTTCTATATAGGCAGCTCCTTCTCATATTTATGTAATTATTATTTACTCAGATTAGAAATACTTTCCTGTATTGTTCTCATTTTGCTTTCGGCATCCGCCTGCTTTTTACGCTCGTTTTCAACGATTTCAGGCTTGGCATTCGCCACAAATTTTTCATTATTCAACTTTGCTGAAACTGATTTTAGGAAACCTTCGAGATATTTCAGTTCATCATTCAGCTTCTTCAGTTCAGCTTCTATATCTATATTGTTTCCCAGAGGAATGGAATATTCAGTTGTACCTACTAAGAATGAAGCTGCTGTAGCATCTTTTTCACTAACTATATTGATAGAAGAAAGATTTCCCATCTTCGATATCACACTGCTGAAATCAGTGTTATACTCACCTATAACCTCCAATGATAATTCTTCCTTATTTGGAATATTCTTTTGCAGGCGAACAGTACGGATACCTGCAATCACCTCTTTTACTTTTTCAAAGGTGTTAATTAACTTATCATCAAAAGCTATCTCTTTAGGCATATCAGATACCATAATACTTTCTCCGGCTTTTCGTTCGCTCAATGCCTGCCACAGTTCTTCTGTAATAAACGGCATAAACGGATGAAGTAAACGAAGCAGGGAATCGAAGAAACCTAGTGTTGCCTCGTATGTTTTCTTATCTATCGGCTGTTGATAAGCCGGTTTTACCATCTCAAGATACCACGATGAAAACTCGTCCCAGAACAGCTTATATAGAGACATCAGCGCTTCTGACAGACGGTATTTGCCAAACAAGTCGCCCAATTCAGCAACGGTTTTAGCCAGAACATTTTCAAACCATTCAATAGCTATCTTTGATGATTCAGGCTGCTCGATAGAGTCATTCACCTCCCACCCTTTTACCAGGCGGAACGCATTCCATATCTTGTTATTAAAGTTACGCCCCTGTTCGCAAAGGCTTTCATCAAACGGCAGGTCGTTACCTGCAGGTGAAGTTAACAGCATCCCCATACGTACACCATCAGCGCCGTATTTCTCCATCAGTTCGATAGGGTCGGGTGAGTTACCCAGCGACTTGGACATCTTACGTCCCTGCTTATCACGTACAATACCGGTAAAATATACATTGTGGAAACAAGCCTCTCCACGGTATTCATATCCCGACATTATCATACGCGCCACCCAGAAGAAGATAATTTCAGGAGCGGTTACAAGGTCGTTTGTAGGATAATAATACTGTATATCCTTATTGTCCGGCTGATTAATACCATCAAATACGGAAATAGGCCACAGCCATGAAGAAAACCATGTATCGAGGCAGTCTTCATCCTGACGCAAGGTGAAACCTTCCCCTGCCTCTCCTAAGGAGGGGTGCTTGGCAATAGCAAGCTCCCGGGCTTTTTCTTCATTTTCGGCGATAACAAAGCCCCAACTTCCCCCGTCGGGGGGACTGAGGGGGGATTCTATATAATAAGCCGGAATACGGTGTCCCCACCACAACTGGCGGCTGATATTCCAATCCTTAATATTTTCCATCCAGTGACGGTACATATTCTTGAATTTTGCCGGATGAAATTTGATTGTATCGTTTTCTACGGCATCGAGTGCCGGTTTTGCAAGATGTTCCATTTTGAGGAACCACTGCATGGACAATTTCGGTTCGATAGGTACATTGGTACGCTCAGAATAGCCTACACTATTGGTATAGGCTTCTGTTTTTTCCATCAGGCCAAGGTCTTCGAGGTCTTTTTCTATTTTCTTACGTACATCGAAACGATCCATACCTTCGTACTGAAGTCCGTACGAGTTTAGTGTACCATTATCATTAAAGATGTCGATAACTTCAAGATTATATTTTTCTCCCAGCATATAGTCATTTACATCATGGGCGGGAGTTACTTTCAGAAATCCTGTACCGAATTCCATATCCACATATTCATCCTCGATAATAGGAACTACGCGGTTGACAACAGGAACAATCACTTTTTTGCCTTTCATATGTGCGGTCTTCGGGTCGTTCGGGTTGATACATACAGCTATATCTCCGAAGATTGTTTCGGGGCGGGTAGTAGCAACAACAATGTAGTCGCTCCCATCCCCCCCTTGGGGGGTCGGGGGGGCTATCTTATATCTCAAATAATATAATTTACCATTTACCTCCTGATGGATAACCTCTTCATCCGAAACAGCTGTCTTAGCTGCCGGATCCCAGTTCACCATACGGATTCCCCGATAAATAAGTCCTTTGTTATATAAATCTACAAAGACTTTGAGAACGCTCTCGGAACGTTTTTCATCCATTGTAAAGCAAGTACGGTCCCAGTCGCAGGACGCACCCAGCTTTTTTAATTGCTCGAGAATAATGCCGCCATGCTTGTGAGTCCATTCCCAGGCATGTTCGAGAAATGCCTCACGGCTCAGGTCGTTTTTACTGATGCCTTCGGCAGCCAGTTTAGCCACCACCTTTGCTTCGGTAGCAATAGAGGCATGGTCTGTCCCAGGTACCCAACAGGCATTCTTACCCATCATACGGGCACGGCGTACAAGTATATCCTGTATGGTATTGTTCAGCATATGCCCCATGTGGAGCACACCAGTGACGTTTGGCGGAGGAATAACGATTGTATAAGGTTCGCGACTATCCGGTTCGGAATGGAAAAACTTATTCTCTAACCAGTATTTATACCATTTATCCTCTACTTCGGCAGGATTATATTTACTTGCAATTTCCATATTTAGGTATGTTGTAATGTATTTTGAAAGACAAAAATACAAAATAGTTATATATATGCTTCTATTTGATAAAAAAAGCCTCAGAATTTATAATAAAGATTCTGAGGCTTATAAAATTATATTATTAATCAACTTACATTGTTAATATGTGATCGATATAGCGGGCAATCCATATATATCACTACCCATAGATACAGGAGTATTATTTTTGTTATACTTATAACTGTAGTTAACAATACTTTCACCTTCTTCTGTGTCAACTATTTCTTTTTGGATATTATTTGTGTAATTGAAGAAAAGCCTGTTGTAAACATTTCTGTATTCTCTATTCATATAAGCTTTATAAGCATAATACCAGAGAGGTAAATATATTTTTGATATTGCTCCAGGATTATTATCGTACTCATACTCATAAGTAGCTGCAATATTCGAGGTACCTATATTATAAACAATCTGTTTTACAAGATTTTTTGTTGTTTGGTCATAAGTGAATACAGAATAATATTCTCCATCTCTGACTTTCGAAAGTTCTCCATTAGCACCAGAAGGGGAATACATTCCCATTTCTGTGATTTTTACAGGAATATTATTTTCATCCAATTCCAATTCCCAGCGAAACAAATCAGAACTCGGTTCACCCCACGACTCAATAATAATCTTATTACTCTCTTTACTGAATTTAGTCGAACCATGTCCGTCTGCTACCTCCTTGTCTTCGGGAGAAGTATATACAGACTTCAATTCATTGTTTTCATAGTTGAAATCCAAAACAGAGCCTTTTATTGCTTTTGTCCTCGTTAGTTTGTCAGCCTTATAATAAAAGAATACATCTGTATCTTTACTATTGGGATCAGTATATTTTATAATAACTTTACCAGGTTTTCCGTTTACTCCTGTAGATTGCAAATTATTATCATCATCATCACTACATGATATGACAAAAACTAAACATATCAATATAAATAAAAGTCGTACAGCTGATTTTTTCATGAGCATTATGGTTTAAGTGTTCATATAATTAAGATGAATAGAAGATGAAAATAGCTGCATTAAATAATTATTTATTCATTAGGATTGATAGTCCAGTCAATTAGCGATTTACAAAATCTTTGTGTTAATATATCTGTGTGAGCTGATAAATATGTACAAATCTCAGCGAATGTTATAATCTCATCAGCACAATCAGCTTTTCGGTTAGGCTGTATGTATACTATTGTAATATCATAATCAGAAGAGGTATTTATCATATTCACTGTATCTATCCATCCTATTTGCACTAATAATGACAATAAATTACCATATTTCTTCTTAGCATTCGTAGCTCTGTTTATATCAAGAATTCCATTAATTAAATCATGAATATTATTTTCCTTTGCTTTTATTAAATACTCATCTTGCTTATCTCGCCGTGAAGAATCATCCGTCTTTAGTTCTATGAAATATACTTTGTTTTCAGCCTTGCATACAACTAAGTAATCAATCTTAAAAGACAAGTTAGGATTAGGTAGTAATTTATTTGTATAAATATTCCCAATTCTTACAGGAAATTCAGGAATGATAAAGTCAATATCCGATCCAAACCGTTTCTTTATAATCTCTGGTAAATAGATAGCAAAGAAAATATCGGCTCTCCGCTCCAATTGATATGCGGGCAGATGCCTCCAGTTATCGAGGGTATCAAAGAGTCTATTAATCAAGGTGGTTTCCATTATCCTTATTCCTCTCCTATCGAATCCCAACCCTGAGCCTTCAACTCTATTTCTGTTCCATCACGGGTCTCCAACATCAACCCGTTGCCTTCTTTTGTAATATGCCCTATTACATGTACACCTTTTATTTTGGAGACTTTATCATGCAGATATAGTGGAACAGTGAACAGCAATTCGTAATCCTCTCCCCCATTCATGGCTACGGTAGTCACATTCAAATTGAACTGTTCGGCCATCATGGCTGTCTGGTAATCGATAGGAATACGTTCTTCGTATATATGACAACCTACCCCACTTTGCTTACAGATATGCTTCAGTTCGGAGGATAATCCGTCAGAAATATCTATCATGGATGTAGGAACAATGCCTTCCTCGGCAAGGAATCTTACAATATCCTTTCGCGCTTCGGGTTTCAGTTGTCTTTCCAAAAGATATTCTTTTCCTGTAAAATCAGGTTGAAAATCTTCTTTTCCATCATATACAGCTTTTTCGCGTTCGAGTAATTGAAGCCCCATAAAGGCAGCGCCCAAATCACCCGATACACAGATAAGGTCAGTTTCTTTTGCTCCGTTACGGTATGCTATTTTCCCCTCTTCACCCTCACCCAGACAAGTGATACTGATAGCCAATCCGGTAAGTGAAGCGGAAGTATCTCCCCCTACCAGGTCTACTCCATATTCCTGACAGGCAAGTGCAAGTCCGTCATAAAACATTTCCAAGTCTTCGACAGAAAAACGTTTAGATATGCCTAAAGATATAGTTATCTGTTTGGGCTGCCCGTTCATGGCATAGATATCCGAAAAATTTACAACAGCCGATTTATATCCAAGATGTTTCAGGGGTACATACATCAGGTCGAAGTGGATACCTTCCAGTAACAGGTCGGTAGTTACCAACGTCTTTTTATTTCCGTACGATAAAACTGCGGCATCATCTCCCACCCCTTTCTCAGTACCAGGGTTTTTTAGTTCTATATTTTTTGTCAGATGGTCAATTAAACCAAACTCACCCAGACTGGCTATTTCTGTCCTTTTCATTTATCTATTTTTTTGAGTAATGAGTGTAAAGTTAGATATATTTCTCTCAACTGAAAGCATTAAACAATATATGAATTCCAAATTTTAATCGTTTTTCATTGATATAATTACACAAACACAAATTATATGATACTGATAATCAAATATATAAATAAATGTAGACATTTTGTAGACGCTTCTTTTTATGCAGACATACACTACTGCCTTACTTTTGGCCAGCGTAAACAAATATGTTATAAACTTTATAAAAACTGAAATTTTATGAAAAGAGTATTTAGTAAGTATTTCATAGCAATAATAGTATTTGCTGTAACTGTAGGATTTAGTGCTTGTAGTAGCGATGACGATGATGATAATTTACCCGATCCTGCAAAAGGTGGTATCTACAAAGTGGAAATAGCATTTAGCGGAGATTATCAGAATTGTTTTAAACAAGCAAGTATAACTGGTATTGCGACGGAAGGAACCAGCAGTGTAGATATAAAAGATGGTTCAGGTAAGGTACTGACTACAACATCGCTTACTGACAATAACTATACTTTTACTGCAAATAACACATTTACACTCTCCCAATCGTGTAGCTCACTCATTTTAGGAATTAGTGTTTCAAGTTATGTAGATAATAAACCTGCAACAATTAAGGTGAAGGTTCATAAGGATACAAAAGTGATTTATGAAGTAGAAGAAACAGTTTTAGCTACCAAAAGTTTCCAATTAAGCAAAATATTAGAATAACTTCTTATTGAAGTCGGTAAGAAGCAGAGATAGACTTGTCCCAAAAGTAATTACACTAATAAAGTGTTACTTTCTTTGTCATTCTGAGTGTAACGAAGAATCTCGACCCTCCGGATACGAGATGTTTCACTCCGTTCAATATGACAAAAAGAAAGTGAAAATTACTTTTGGGACAGCCTCTTTTTCATTATTTTAGTCCGCTCTACACCTGTTTAAGAAATAAATAATTGAAAAAGGATGAAAAAATACACAATACTTTTATTACTACTTGCAATATATATATCGGGTATAGCTCAACAAAGGTCTATCGATTCACTTCAAACAATAGTTAATGACCCTACGATAAAGGATAAAGATAAAATTATTGCTTATTCGCAATTATCCGGATTTACCCAAGGTGATTTTATTACATCTATGAGATACAGCAGAATAGCTGTTTCCTTATCTACTAAACAAAAAGAAAAACATTACGGAGTTTATGCCTATTCTAATCTTGGATTACTATATTGTCTAAAGGGAGATGCTGAGAGGAGTTATTCTATAATAGATAGTTGTTTAGCTTGTATCAAAGAATCATCAGATATAAGAGCTAATGCAATAGGATATAATCGGATAGGAGTAATAAAACTACAATTAGAAGATAAGGACGGACTAACAGATATCTATCGATCGCTGGAATTATTGAAAAATACAGAGCATAGCTGGGATACTCAATCTTCGGACTATTATATCTTATCCAGCTATCATCAATCCGATATTGAAAAGCTGGATTTATACACCAAATTATCATTAGAAGCCGCTAAGAAAAGCCAAAGACCTAATATTCTGTGTTTAGGGTGGTCAATTCGTGGCGTCCGATATTTATTGGATCCAAAACAGAAAGAGAATATTGCATTGCTTGACTCGGCCATTTTTTGTTTTGATAAGTCAATTGATTTATATAAACAAAAGCCTGGATATATCAGGGATATTGCTTATTTGAATGCTCTGACAAATGCATCTTATGCTTATCAATTAAAAAATGAAATAAAGCCGGATAAGGTAAATATTGATTTGATTGATCAATATGTGAAAGAAGCCAATATAGTAAAAGAGCGAAACCACGATATAGAGTTCCTTGTGAATTATTATCAGTTATTGTATATAGCTGCAACGGTTAAGAATGATTATGCATTGGCAGAACAGATAAACTTAGAAGCTATAGCAGAAGTATCGAAACAAGAAAAACTATTTAAGTTTAAATTTGAGCTAAGCCATCAATTGGCATCATTATATGAGGAACAACAAGAGTATAAAAAATCTACCGAATATTTAAGTAAATCTTTGGACTTTTATCAGAAATACTACAATGAAAGAAATATAAAAACAGGGCAACAATTACATGCTAAATACCAGTTTGAGAAAAAAGAGCAGGAATTAAAATTCGAGCAGACACAAAATAACCTGTATATGGGAATAGCTGTTTTCTTATTATTGGGATTAATATTTCTGATATTGTTCTTTACCTATCGTATAAAATATCTGAAACAGAAAGAAATACTTCTGAAACAAGAAAAACATGAAGCTTCGTTACTTGCCGAATTGAAAGAAACCCAAGCGAAACGTTTACAACAAGAGGCAGTTATCAGTAACATGCAGCTTAGCTACAAAAATGAGTTGTTAGATAATATTCTAAAAAATTCATCAATAGACAAAACTAAAATAGAGAAGATACTGAATAAGGAACTCAATATAGATAACAACTTTGAAGGCTTCAGAACTGAACTGAAAGAAATACATCCCGATTTCTATACAAAACTTCAAAACAAAGCCAAACAAAAACTTACTTCTTTAGACCTCAAGTATTGTGTATGCATCTTCATGAAAATGTCTTCAAAAGAGATAGCCGAACTTCTTCATGTAGAATCAAAAACCGTAAGGATGACAAAATACAGACTTAAGCAAAAACTTGATTTAGGAAAGGAAGAAGATTTAAACACATTCATTGAAAGTATAATATAGACTTTTTGAGTAACTTTGCAGATTTTTATATTTATTCTGTGTTTGTCAAACAATGAAAACGACTTCTCAAACAGGAACAGCTTTTGCTATATTATCACTTCTGGCTGCATGCCATATGCTGAATGATATGCTGCAATCTATTATATCTGCAGTATATCCTTTACTCAAAGATTCATTATTGCTCAACTTTACGCAGATAGGGCTCATAACTTTGGTCTTCCAGTTGTCATCATCGCTCTTTCAACCAATAGTAGGGCTTATTACCGACAGGAAACCTCAACCATATTCCCTACCAATAGGAATGACATTTACTATGATTGGTATCCTCTCCCTATCTTTCGCAGGAAGCTTTATACATGTATTGATTTCAGTATTCCTCACAGGGTTAGGGTCTTCTGTTTTTCATCCTGAAGCTTCGCGTTTAGCTTATATGGCATCCGGAGGTAAACCCGGACTGGCACAATCCATCTTTCAGGTTGGTGGAAATTTCGGATCATCGATAGGCCCTTTATTGGCCTTGTGGATTATAACCCCATACGGACAACGAAATATAGGTTGGTTATCACTTATTGCACTTATATGTATAGGTATTATGCTTATTATCAGCAAATGGTATAAGAACAATTTATATAGATTAAAACCGGCGGTTAAAAATGATAATTCAGTAGAAAAGAAATCTATTTACTCAACAAAGAAAGTGGCCTTTGCAATTATCATCCTTTTGATACTCATATTTTCTAAATATGTATATATGGCGAGCCTCAGTAGTTATTATATGTTCTACCTGATCGACAAATTCGCTTTATCGGTTCATGATGCCCAGTTATTCTTATTCGCATTTTTATTTGCCGTGGCTGTTGGTACCATTATCGGAGGCCCTATCGGCGACCGTATCGGGCGAAAATATGTTATATGGGCATCTATACTAGGTACAGCTCCTTTCGCTCTTATTATGCCGCATGTAGGATTAGTATGGACATGTGTACTAAGTATCTTTATAGGACTGATACTCTCTTCTGCTTTCTCTGCCATACTTGTGTATGCACAGGAATTGGTTCCCGGAAAAGTAGGACTGATAGGTGGGTTATTCTTTGGCCTGGCATTCGGTATAGCAGGTATAGCCTCTGCAGTACTAGGAAAGATAGCTGACGAAACCAGTATACAACATGTGTATGATATATGTGCTTACTTGCCATTGATCGGCTTAGTCGCTGCTTTTTTGCCAAATACAAAGAAGGAGAAAGGCTAATCTAAATATTCCACATCAAAATCCCAATTCCACTGATCGAAATAAATATTTCCTCCACGCCATTCGAGCTCACCCCTCTGAAAATCGACAGTTTCACTCCGGGTATATATTTTTTCAGGGAATAAAGGTCTTGAATAATCATCATTTACTATCCAACGGTATGCATCGATGCCATTTGCATAGAAGTATTTGATATCATCACCCATATTTAATTTCCTTCTGCCAAACGATTGGTCAACAGGTACCCACCCTATTCCTTCAAAATAGACCTCAGCCCAATCATGAAGGTTAAGTGCATCAGGATGCATCATAAATCCGCTTTGCCATTTGGCAGGAATACCATTATAGCGTGCCAATGTAATAAACAAAAGAGCTACCTGACCGCAATCGCCATGACCATTTTCTATTACATATTCAGAGATATTGGGTATAGTGGAATATTCACGTGCACCCGCCCAGGGATAATTATCAGCAATATAATCAAATATTTTTTTTACTTTCAGATAAGGGTTTGATTCATTACCTATAATTTTCTGTGAAAGTTCCTTTATTCTGTCTGTAAAGATGATATGTGTATCCCGTTCTGATGTATACTCTTTATATAAATCCGTGTTTATATTATATGGTTTAATATCCTCTGGCTTAATGTTGAACCATTCGGCAGCAGAAGCATAAGAAAACTCAAAAGAGAAAGTCAATGGTTTATCTTTTTCCGCTACTTTTTGCATATATAATGTTCGTTGAGCATAATCCGCTGGAGATATTATATAATTATTATCATTTACTGACAATAGCTTTACATCTGTTTGCCGACGATTGTCTTCGCGGGGATAGGGTAACCAGCATCGTACCATCTCTCCTGCAGGCACAACATTAGGTTTAAGTGTGATAATATATTTTACCTTCATTTTTACAGGGGATGTCTGTACCTTTCCATTCTTTTTCAGTTCATTTACAACAGAAAGAAGATGTGTTTCCAATACTTTTTGAACTTCATCTTTCTGGTCTCCATCGACTTCTAATTTGCGTTTTATAGCATCTTTATTTATCCTGAAAAGATTAGGTGCAGCCCTACCAAGGTATTTCTTTTCACCATTAATAACCATAGATTCCAATGATTTCTCAGCCTCCCAGTCGGAAAGCATTTTATCATTTACATCCGGATAATATTTTTTGATAAACTCTGTAACAGCAGATTTGCTTTTAGAAAAATCGACAGCAATCCTGTCTAATATATCTTTTCTGGCATTAAGGTCATAAATCTCCTTTAATGAGAGATCATTCTGTGCAATATACAGATCTATCAACTTCTTTGACGTTTCAAAATTACCATTCTGTATCTCATTATCTATCTTATTAATAGTTACTTTATCTTGAGCATACGCCACAGAAAATAAGAAAGAGAGTATTATAATAGAAATTATATGTGTTTTCATACCATTAAAATTTAACTATATAAAGATAAATAAACTTTCTAAAAATCAAATATTTGGAATCAGTATGAAATCAACAAAAAAGAGCTATTCGTATGAATAGCCCTCTGTTAGTTCAGTAAAAATTACATTTATTTAGTAACAGTAATTTTTATATTTTGTATATCAGCAAATTCCTTTTCTTCTTCAGGATTGAGGGCAAAACTCACTAATGAATATTTACGCTCTCCTGCAATTTTTTTTATTTCTGCATTTTTTGTCAGGAATAATTTGCCGCTTTTGTTTGTACATTCAAATTTACATTTATACGTCCCTTCTTCCATTATTATAAAATAAGCATCTACAACAGGAGTGGTCTTATACTTTGCAAAATAATCAAGAGAAACTCCCGAACAGAATTTATCTGTGTGAGGAAGTACATCATAATGAGTTTCTACTTCAGCATTAAATCCGTTAACAAAGCCATCTACAGTTTGCACCAGTGTACGTCCGCCTACCGAAGCTACCTTTGTAGCATGTTCATTCAATTGTCTATCAAGGCTACGACCTACACCTTCTGCTACTTTTCCGGCAGCATCGGTTGTTTTTTCTCCCACACGGGCACCATGTTCGTCCACTGCTTCAGCAGCACCTTCTATCACTTCCAGGCCTGTTTCTGTTACTTTCTTCGTAGCTTCTTTTACACATCCCGAACAAGAACTGAATAGTCCTATAGCCAAAGATGTCGTAACAAATACTAAAATCAATTTTTTCATAATTTGTAAACTTTATATTAAGTGTTTGTTAAAAATATATGTTCAATATCAATTTATTCGTTTTATAATTTCCTGCATGATATAAGCCATCTTTGGTTGAGCTATTTTAGCTGCTTCCTGTACATCTTCGTGAGTCACCTCAACTATTTTACCAATGATGCCTATATCTGTAATTATAGAGAATGCCAACACCTTCATTCCGGCATGATTGGCTACTATCACCTCCGGCACTGTAGACATACCCACGGCATCACCACCAATGATTCTAAACCAGTTGTATTCGGCAGGCGTTTCGAATGTTGGTCCCTGTGTACCTACATAAACGCCATGTTGAAGTTTTATATTGTTCTCTTTAGCTATTTCCATAGCCATCAGGCGAAGTTCTTTATTATATGCCTCACTCATATCCGGAAAACGAGTGCCTAATTCTTTATAATTTTTCCCATGTAACGGATGTTCGGGAAACATATTGATGTGATCATCGATAAGCATAATATCACCTATGTCGAAGCTTCCATTCATGCCTCCCGATGCATTAGATACAAACAAATATTGAATGCCTAAAGCCTGAAAAACACGTATAGGGAAAGTCACCTCCTTCATAGTATAGCCTTCATAATAATGAAAACGGCCCTGCATAGCTAAAACAGGTTTTCCCCCCAGCTCTCCAAAAATAAGCTTTCCACTATGGCCTTCTACTGTAGACAAAGGAAAATTGGGAATACCTTCGTAAGGTAATTCTTTCTTATTACTTATTTCGTGTACCAGTTCTCCTAAACCTGTTCCCAGTATAATAGCTATATTGGGTATATTCTCCACTTTATTTTTTATGAATGCTGCGGTTTCTTGTATTTTCTCTAACATGTTTTATTATTTTATCTTTAAAATCATCTTCCTTATCCATAAATACCACCTCGATAGGAAGGTAATATAAATACTTCTTTATTTCATCACTTATGTCTGTCCTTATAATCAGTCGGGCAGCATCTTTTTCTGTTACCAAAATGATCTTATCATCCGAGCTTATTTCATTAAACTTACTTGTAATATGCTTTATATCTTTTTCTTTAAATGTATAATGATCAGGATAAGTAATAGTATCCATTTTATCAGTGAATTCAGATAATTTCTTTATTATCATTTCAGGGGAAGCAATACCCGTAGCCAGGAGAATATGCTTATTCTTAAGTTCGGATAGTGTTTTACCTGCATTACTTTCCGAAAATACAGGTTGCAGTCCCTTATAATCGAGAGATGTAAAATATAATCCCTGATAAGGAAAAGCATTTATATCATGTGATATGATACGATAATCGATAGGTTGCAATTCAGGACATTTGGTTACAATAATCATATTTGCCTCGCTGATCTGTGAAAAAGGCTCTCTTAATCGTCCGGCAGGAAGCAGAGTATCTTCATAAACAGGGCGGTTAAAATCCGACAGTATAATTGTGTACGAAGGTTTTACATACCGATGCTGGAATGCATCATCCAATAAAATTACTTCAGGAGGATTATCAAGTGCTAACAATTTATTAATGCCCCTCCGCCTGTTTCCATCCACTGCAAGAATTACACCGGGGAATTTATTTTTTATCTGAAAAGATTCATCACCTATATCTTTACTTGTAGTATCATCAGTAGCCAAAACAAAACCTTTAGTTTTCCGTTTATAACCTCTGCTCAGCACCCCTACCCTGTATTTGTTTTGCAACAAGCGTATAAGATATTCGGTATGCGGAGTTTTCCCGGTTCCCCCTACAGTAATATTACCTATACAAATAATGGGAATATCAAACTTTTCCTGTTTCAATATTCTCCAATCAAAAAATTTATTTCTGAAATATACGATCATCCCGTACAACCATGAAAATGGCAGCAACCACTTGTTGATATGTACGGGCTGATGTTTTATCATTAATCTAATCAGTAATTTGAGAATTAGCATATTAGCAAATGGTTTCGTCGCTTCGCGCTATTTACACATTGGCATATTTGCTAATTGGCACATTGACTATCTGATATCTATATCATAAGGCATGCGTGCTTGTATAAAATCTTGTTCTTTTATTTCTTTTATTGTCTTGAATAATTGATAGTCATTGCCAAGATATTCTTTCATCGCACGTGTAGTAAGTTCTTCTTTCTGATTAGAGAAGAAACTTTCAAAGAAATCTTGTTTCTTAGGGAAATCACGTAAAGAATAATCACTCAGTTCAGCTAATTTGGCTGCTTCTTCTATAGCAGTATCCAAATCTCCCAAAGCATCAACCAATCCTATTTTTAAAGCCTGATTTCCTGTCCATACACGGCCTTGTGCTATAAGATCCAATGAATCTTTAGGAATATTGCGACCTTCCGAACAACGGGTTAAGAACAAATCATACCCACGTTCTATATAGTTCTGTAATATAGCTTTTTCATCATCTCTCATAGGGCGGGTAGCATCCCCAAAATCGGCAAATTTATTAGTCTTCACATTATCAAATGAAAGTCCTACTTTCTTTGTCAATCCTTCTACATTAGGGAACATACCAAAGATACCTATCGATCCGGTCAATGTATTAGGCTGTGCTATAATCTTAGAAGCATTACAAGAAATATAATATCCTCCCGATGCTGCATAATCTCCCATTGATACTACTACCGGTTTTTTCTCTTTAAGATCAGATATAGCTTTCCAGATCTGTTCGGAAGCATAAGCACTTCCTCCTCCCGAATTGACACGGAAAACAACTGCTTTTACCTTATCATTATCTTTTAATTTTTCTATTTCTTTTACATATCTTTTACTAGTAATGCCATCTTTACCCGATCCATCTGTTATCGACCCATAAGCATATAAAACAGCAACAATATCTTTAGATTTGCTTTCATTTTCGAAAGCGACAGAAGTCATATTCTTTACAGAAGCAACATTTATATCTTTTGCTTTTTCAACACCAACAAGTGTTTTCAAATATTCTTTAACATCTGCTTCATACATCAGTGTATCTACAAAACCATCCTGTAAGGAATATTTTGCCTCTTTGAAAGTTTGCAAAGAGTCTGCAGCAAGGTTAATTTTTTCTACAGATAATTTCCTGGATTCCGAAATCTCGGAAGTAATGGTGGACCAAACATCACCTATATAAGCCGAAACCTGCTCTCTGTTGGCATCACTCATTTTATCGAGCATGAAAGGTTCAACAGCTGATTTGAATGTACCTACCTTGAATATCTGCATTTCTATACCTATCTTATCCAACAAACCTTTATAGAAAGTTGGAGAAGCAGACAGACCATGCAAATCAAGATTTCCCTGCGGATTCATTATCACTTTATCGGCAACAGAAGACAGATAGTAACAGCCTTGTGTATACACATCGCCATACGCAACTATAAATTTGCCACTTTCTTTGAAATCAATCAATTGATTTCTTATTTCTTTCAGCGATGCCGAAGCTGCAGAAAAACCTCCCGCATTGATATAAATACCTTTTATCTTATCATTCTCCTTTGCCTTTTTAATAGAAGAAAGAATATCATCAAGTCCCAATTCAGTATCGGTATTCTGGCCCAATATATCCATAAGTGAATTAGGTTCAACTCTTTCTGATAGCGTGCCCTCAAGTTTAAGGGTGAAAACAGTATTGTCTTTCAAACTATACTTATCAGTAGAGCTAATAGACATTGCCATTATTGATAAGAAAAATATCAAAAAGAAAACTCCAAGGACAATAAAACATCCTAAAATAGAGGCTAATAGACTTTTAAGAAAACCTTTCATCTTTTACTTTTTATATTAAATGAATAACAAAATTATATATTTATCTGTGAATATGCTACTTAAATTAAATAAGAATTACAATACCTATTATTTTATCCCCTTATTTTCCAACTATTAAAAAAGATGTTGAAAAGATGTTGATAACTGTGAATATATTTTTCAAACTAATTATATTGTTTTCCGAATCAAAAGAACATATATGAAATAAGTCGCAAATAACAACTAAAAATCACAAACTTTTATTATTTCGCTTTTCAAAGGCTTTTCAACATATCAATGATGGCTTCCGCTAAAATTATTATTAACGACTAGAGTTATTAACATCATTTTAATAAAGTCCATAAGACTCTTTATATAAATAATTTGTCTAATTTTACTTCGTTTAATAACTCATATTTATAGATAAACAAATATTTAATAACATAATATCCAAGCTTTGCCTTAAAAAAGAATAAACATAATTAACAGCCTATTACAAACACTATAATTTTTTGTTAAGTTTAAATTAAAAATTAATAATATATATAATGTTTAATAAGATCAATTTGATTCTTAAATATGTTTTCCCTATTCTTATCTGTTCTCTATTTGTTTCATGTAATGTAAAACAAAATAAGGATCAGGATAACAATGAGGCTCAATCGATGGTTGATACTGTTTTGCAAGTTACATCTGATAGTGGAGAATATGATGAGGAATATACTGCTTTTTATGAAAAGTATTTCAACAACTTCTCATATGAAGGTATAAAAGTATTTCAGAATATGAGTTATAATGATACAGAATATTCCAGAGAGTTATTTCACATTATGGATACTATTGTAGGATTATTTAAAACTGGAAATGGTTATAATCTGAAAAAATGCTGGATAGAAAAAGTAAACGTATTTGAGAATCCGTGTGGATTTGATGAAATAGAACCTACACTAAATACTAAAGAAAATTCTCTATTTCTTTTTCGTGGACTTAAACATTACAACCGGAGTGCGGTTATAGATACTATACCGGGTAATTTTACAATAAAGGTTAGAGAAAAGAAAAATTTTAACTTTAATAGTATTTCCTATCAGTTATCGGCTGAAGGTAAAATTATACAAAAAGATAAATATAATGATGAGGTAAAAGATTATAAGCTTTACCTCACTTCTGGTAATAAAACTCAATGTATTGTAGAAATGAAAAAATTCAATGATACAATGACTAAGATATGTTGGATTGGTGATCTTGATGGCGATGGTAAACCAGATTTTATTGTAAGTTCTCCTGATTGGTATGAAGATTACAGAATGTTGTTGCTTCTTTCCTCTTATGCTGAGGATGATGATTTGGTGAAGCTGGTATCAATTACTATGGCTTCTTTTGCTTGTTGATTATGAAAAAGAAATTATTTTATACTGTCTTTATTGTTTCTCTATTCTTAAATGTAGTACTTGTTGCTCATGTGGGTTATGAGTATTATAAGAACAGGAGAAACAAAGATATATTCAGGCTAAATGCTTATGCATGGGCTAACAGCCAACTGAAAGCACCTGAGTTTGATGAAAACAGAGTGGTATTTATAGGTAATTCCATTACTGAAAACTGGGTGCATGTACGTTATAGGTTCTTTGTAGATAATAACTATGTGTGCAGAGGAATAGGAGGGCAAACAAGTTCTTTATTGCTGTTGCGTTTTCGTCATGATGTAATTGATTTGCATCCTAAAATAGTAGTTATCAATGCAGGTATAAACGATATAGGAGAAAAAACCGGAGAATATGACCCTGTTTTTACCATGGATAATATAAAATCGATGGCCGAATTAGCCGATGCCAATGATATAAAAGTGATCTTGACTTCTGTATTACCTTGCAAGGGGCATGGATGGGAACCAATTACAGAAGTACCAGAAAAAATAGATGCTCTTAATGAGAAAATAAAGGCTTATGCTACTATGAAGAACTTTTGCTATGTAGATTATAATACACCTATGCGTGACGAAGTCTTTGGAATGATACCTGCCTATTCTTTGGATGGTTTGCATCCGAATGAAGAAGGATATAAGGTAATAATGGAACCTTTGATACAAAAGGCTATTAATGATATTTTAGAACAAACTGATAAAACTGAATAATATGAAAAAATTAATTTTATTCTTGTCTTTTATATTAACTACTGGTTTTGCATATTCGCAATATGGATATAGTGGTTTTAATCCTTCCAGGTTAACTTTTGGAGGTAATTTAAATCTGCAATTTGGCGATTATACTGCTATTGGTATCTCTCCTCAAATAGGATATAATTTTTCAAAGTATTTTACAGCAGGTGCAGGTTTAGGCTATAATTATTTCAGGGAAAAGGAATATGATTATAAATGGAGCCGGCATTATGCAAGTGTGAATGTGTTTGGTCGTATTTATCCTCTTGATTTTCTTGTATTAAGTATTCAACCGGAAGGTAGCCGTATGTGGCAAACTGTAGAATATGGCAGAGGAAGTAAAGATAAAAAAGAAAAGTTTATTCCTACTGTTCTTGTAGGTGGTGGTTTCCGTTTTATGGGAATGATAGCAATGATACAGTACGATGTGGTACAAGATGATTATTCACCATATGGTAATAATATTTTTTATAGTGTAGGATATTCGTTTAACTTTTAAAATATTAAGATTAACACTCATGAAAAAATTGGTATTGATTATGTCCTTTATTTCATTTTTCGGCTTGTTTTCAAGAGCTCAGGAATTTAATAAAATGATTGGTTTGGATAGGTATGCAGAAGCTAATGCTGCATTGCCTGCACCTGTAAAAGGTGAGAAAAGGATAGTATTTATAGGTAATTCTATTACTGAAGGATGGGTAAATGTACATCCTGATTTTTTCAAATCTAATAATTATATCGGACGTGGTATCAGTGGTCAGACAAGCCCTCAGTTATTATCACGTTTTCGTCAGGATGTGGTTAATCTCAAACCTGTTGCTGTAGTTATCAATATAGGTACGAATGATATAGCAGAAAACTCGGGAAAATATAATGCGGATTTTACACTCGATAATATAAAGTCTATGGCCGAATTAGCCGACGCGAATGGAATCAAGGTAATTTTATCTTCTGTTACTCCTGCAATAGAATATGGATGGAGAAAGGAAATAACGAATGTAGTTGATAAAATAACTACTTTGAATGCAAATATAGAAGCTTATGCTAAGGCTAAAGGATTTGCTTATATTGATTATTTTTCAGTATTGAAGGATGAAAACGGAGCTTTATTAGGTAACTATGGTGCTGATGGAGTACATCCTAATGCTGAGGGATATATGGTAATGGAAAAAACTGCGAAGTCTGTTATAGATGAAGTTGTAAAATAAAACTAATTAATTAATATTTCGAGGGGCATCAATACAGGTGCCTTTTTATTTTAAAATATATAACCCCCTACTTATCACAAGTAAGAGGTTATGGGGTGTTGTAATCTTTTTTTTATAAATATCCACTATTCATTGACAAAAGACAAGTCAAGATCACAACTTGCAACGCTTATATCTTATTAGAGATAGTATGGCTGATAGGAATTTATCCAGTTGCCACAATTCTCATTTTATATCTGTTTTTTTGAGATTATCAACTATTCGGTTATAACATAAAGATTATTACCATTCATTGATAGGAAGTATTAATGTCCTATTTATTACTCTCGAAATTTAAGTTTATAACGTTCTGAAAAATGTGTTATTGTTTTTTCTTAAAAAATATGGGTATTGTTCTGCGTACCCCTGTTTAATATAATTTTAATGTTCTGTAACTCTGTTTGTTTTGTAAAGGATAATAAATAGAACTGATTCGTATAATTTATATTTAAAACAATGCAAAAAGGAACTGTTTAAGAACTAATTCTTAAATAAACAGGAATGATAATTTTTCAAATGAAAAATGCGTTTTGTATTGTTTTGTTTCTAAAAAAGATAGCATAACCTGATCTTTTACTTTTCTTTTTATTTCCTACTATTTGTCGTTCTGTGCCTGCAAATATATTTATTAATTACTAGATATCCTACTAAATCGTTAAAAAAAATAATATAAATCTTAATTAAGCATTTTTTGAGGGATAAAAAGTTATTAAAAGAATCATTATCTTTGCATCCGAAATATCGGTTATATAATAACTGGCAATAATTTAATTATATCTTTAATAATGGCATTACAATGTGGTATTGTGGGACTTCCAAATGTAGGAAAGTCTACTCTTTTTAACTGTTTATCAAACGCTAAGGCACAATCGGCGAACTTTCCTTTTTGTACTATAGAACCTAATGTTGGAGTAATAACTGTTCCTGACGAAAGGTTAAATAAACTTGCAGAATTAGTTAAACCGAATCGTATTGTACCTACTACAGTTGAAATAGTAGATATTGCAGGCCTTGTTAAAGGTGCCAGTAAGGGTGAAGGCTTAGGAAATAAATTCCTTGCTAATATTCGTGAAACAGATGCTATTCTTCATGTGTTAAGATGTTTTGATGACGATAATATTACCCATGTTGATGGTAGTGTTAATCCGGTACGTGATAAAGAAATTATAGATATAGAGCTTCAATTGAAAGATCTGGAAACAATACAATCACGTATTCAAAAGGTTGAAAAACAAGCAAAAACAGGTGGTGATAAAGATGCAAAGCGTGCTTATGATGTATTAGTACAGTTTAGAGAAGCACTTGAACAGGGCAAATCAGCCAGAACTGTTAAATTTGACAATAAAGAGGATGAAAAAATTGCAAAAGAAGTTTACTTATTAACATATAAACCTGTGCTTTATGTATGTAATGTGGATGAGGCTAGTGCTGTATCCGGTAATAAATATGTAGAGCAGGTTCGTGAATCTGTAAAAGATGAAGATGCTGAAATTTTAGTGGTAGCTGCTAAAATAGAATCTGAAATTGCAGAATTTGAGTCATATGAAGAACGCCAGATGTTTCTTGAAGAGTTGGGACTTACTGAATCGGGTGTTGCTCGCTTGATCAAATCTGCATATAAGCTTCTAGGTTTACAAACTTATTTTACTGCAGGTGTTCAAGAAGTACGTGCATGGACATTCAATGCCGGATGGAAAGCTCCTCAATGTGCAGGTGTGATACATACCGATTTTGAGAAAGGATTTATTCGTGCAGAAGTAATTAAGTACAATGATTTTATCTCTCTGGGTTCAGAGGCAGCTGTAAAAGAAGCCGGAAAAATGAATGTAGAAGGCAAAGAATACATAGTACAGGATGGAGATATCATGCATTTTAGATTTAATGTATAATTGATTCTGTTATAAATTATCTACATTTGCATATCATCTTCCACTATTTAATATGATAATAAATTATGACTCGCCAGGACAATTATGTAATAGAATATGGTCTTTATTACCTTCTATAGCATATGGTCTTCAATATGAAGAAAAGGTTTTAGTCATAAATTTTACTGAATATTCGGATGTATTTGATAATCTGAACAAGAATAAACTTATAAGATTTTCTTCAAAAAAGCATCTTAAGCGATTCTTTCTTTCTATAAAATCCCGTGGATATATACAGAATGGACGGCCAAATATTTTTTCTAAGCTCTTTCACCTTAATCTTATTGAAGGTTGGTCAAATCGCTTGGGAAATGCTGAAATGGTAGTTGACCAGGCTGAAGAGTTACGCCGTATATTTTCTTTTAAGTCTGATATAACCGGTCCGGTAGATAAGATATTCTCATCAGAAAAAGATAATATAATTATAGGCGTTCATATCCGTAGAGGAGATTATAAGGAATGGTTGGATGGCATATATTATTATACTGATGAAGAGTATCGGTATCAAATGTATGCTCTGCAAAAGCAATTAGGAACCGGAGTAAAGTTTCTTATATGTTCTAATGAGAAAATAAATCCGGAAAATTTTAAAGGTTTGGACTGTTTTGTAATTCCTGATTCATCAGGTGCTAAAGATCTGTATGCCTTATCAAGATGTGAATATATTATAGGCCCTCCAAGCTCCTATTCACAATGGGCTTCATTTTATGGAGAAGTACCTGTAAAATATATAATGTCTTCTGATGAAGAATTAATTGTATCAGATTTTTCCAGAATTATATCTTTTAATACCTTTGAGAACGGAAATATACTTGATATTGACTGAAGTTTAAAAATATAAAAAGTTACACAAAATGATTAGTTCAGCTGGCAAAAAAGATTACCCTGTATTGATAGATATCTGGGAGAGTGCGGTAAAGGCTACTCATGATTTCTTATCAGACGAAGATTTTGAATTTTATAAATCACATATACCTATTTATTTTGAGCATGTTTCGTTATATGTTTATAAGAATGACAAAGGAGTTATAAAAGCCTTTTTGGGTACTAGTGATGATAATATTGAAATGCTTTTTGTGGATAATGAAAGCAGGGGTACAGGAATAGGGAAAGTATTGCTTGACTATGCTGTGAATAAGCTAAATGCACGAAAGGTAGATGTGAATGAACAAAATACACAAGCTTTGAATTTCTATTATCATTTTGGCTTCAAAGAAGTAAGTCGTGATGAATATGATGGAGAAGGAAAAGGCTACCCGATATTACATCTCGAGAAAAGTTAATATTAGAATACTAACCAAACATCAATTTTTATGAAGAAACTACTAACTGCGTTGACCTTAATTTTAGTTTGCTCTTTCACGGCAAATGCACAACTTGGAGGACTAAAGATCAATAAAAAACACCTTGACGCTGCTACTAAAACTGCTAAAGCATTAACTCTTACCGATGATCAGATTGCTGCTTATTGTCAGGAGTATATCGATTGGATGGATGCTCATAATCCTGTATGCAAAACAACAGATACAGATCCGGGAATGAAAGCTGTAGCAGATCGTCTTGAAAAGATTAAATCGACTATGCCATCTGATGTAAAGCTTGATATCCAGGCTTATTATGTAATCGATCAGAATGCTTTTGCATGTGCAAATGGAAGTATCCGTGTTTTTGCGGGCCTTATGGAACTGTTGACAGATGATGAAATACTTGGTATCGTAGGGCACGAAGTAGGACATATAGTTAACAAAGATTCTAAAGATGCATTTAAGAAAGCGCTATTGACTTCAGCTCTTAAAGATGCTGTAGCTTCTACAAGTGATGCAGCTGCTACACTTACAGATTCTCAATTAGGTGAACTTGGCGAAGCATTGGCAAGCGCACAATTCTCTCAAAAAGCTGAATATGCAGCCGATGATTATGGATATGAATTCTTGAAGAAAAGCGGAAAAGATCCTATGGGAATGGTAACGGCTCTACGTGTTATTCAAAAACTATCGGATGATGCAGGCGTTGATAAAAGCAAAGCAAAACAATTGTTCTCTACACACCCTGAAAGCGGAAAAAGAGCTGACAAACTAGAAGCTAAATACAAAAAAGAATATAAATAATTACAATTCTTTTTATGAAGCATAGAGCGGGAGCATTTATAGAATGTCTCCCGTTTTTTATATACAGGAAATACTAAAATTTAAGGTTTATACTGGCTGAATACCAATAAAAATATCTTACTTTGTTTCTTTATTATTAGCTAATAGATAACAGCAAAAAAATGGCAAAAAGTAAAATTACAACCGTATTATTTGGTTTAGATGGAGTTGTTGTAGATACAGAACATGACTATGACAGATTCTGGAGTAAGATAGCACAGGATAATGAGTTGAAAATGAATAATTTTTCATCTGTTATTAAAGGAATGACATTGAATTCTATAATAGAACTTTATTTTACTATTTCCACACTTGAGGAAAAGCAAGCTATAAGGGATGCATGTTCTAAAATGGAACAGGCTATTGATTATAAGAAAATAGTTATTCCGGGAGTTCTTGAGTACATCAAATATCTTAAAGATGAAGGTTATAAAATAGGTTTGGTAACCAGTTCTCCTACAAGCAAAGTAAAGGTTGTATTGGATCAATTGTCATTAACAGATACATTCGATACGGTTATCACATCAGATAGTATAAAGAAAGGTAAACCCGATCCTATGGGCTACGTACTTGCCAAAACAAATCTTGGAGTCCAATCCGCAGAGTGTGCTGTATTTGAAGATGCGTTTACAGGTATTAAAGCTGCTACTTATGCTTTTATGCGTGTGATTGGCATATCCACTACGCTCCCTGCTGATTTTCTGAAAGATTATACATATGGTGTAATTTCGGATTTTACGAATTTAGAGGGGCTGAAGCAACTTTTAGATTAACTCTGTATTGAATATAATATATTGAAAAAGAGTATCTTAAAAAAGATACTCTTCTTTATTTTATAACTTGATTCTGAACTAAATTATCCAGTTAACCCCATACATTATCAATACATACCGGATACATTTACCGGTAAACATGGCAACATTTACAATGTATACATTAGCACGCATATACCCTAATGCCAGTGCAATAATATCGCCTACAACAGGCAGAAAACTGAAAAAGGCCATCGCAGCCCCTTTTCCTTCCAGCCAATGTTGCATTTTATCTATTTTTTCTTTCTTTACTTTCAGGTACTTTTCTATCCATTCTACCTTGCCGAGCCTGCCCAGATAATAGTTAGTCATTCCTCCAAGCCAATTCCCGACTGAAGCAACGAGAACACATGTCCATCCGTTTAAGCCTGCTGCAAGTAAGCCTGCAAAAACAACCTCAGATCCCAAAGGTAATATAGTAGCCGCAAGAAAAGATGCCAGAAACAGGCCTATATAGCCATATTCTACAAATCCGTCAAGCATTATTCAGCTTGTAATAGATATAGATTGCAAAACCTACAGCAAATACACATAGGGCTATTCCGAGTTTTTTTACCCACGATTCTGTTTTCAGGCTTTCTTCATCGTATTTTGCCTTTCGCATCAAAGAACGGGGACTGATTATCATCACAATACCGAAAATCAGCATAAAAACGGGGTATAAAAAGTCAATATTGGTGAAATGGCGCATATTAAATTATTTAAGATGTTTTCTCTTTCTGTTTTGAACGAATATATATCCACATAACGCAAATATACTTAGAATAGTTGTACAAAAACTGAGCTTTTGTATTAAAGTTCCTTTATAGCAGGCCTCTACCCTACCCGATTGGCCAGCAGGTACCTGCACAAGCCCATGGCTACTTTGTGTCACTGGTATGTCTTTTCCATCGAGGATTGCAGAATATCCTTTATAATAGATCAGAGGTAGTTCCAGGCTATCTGGCTGATGAGTAGTGACTGTAAATTCCACTATATTTTTATTTCTCTTAAAATCAGAAATAACAGTTTCATTTTGTTGGTAGAGTACACTATCTTTCCGTTCCAATACAAACGGATCTGGAAGTGGTGTTCGGGCAGGAACATATTCCATTCCCGCTTTTACATAATGATTCTCTTCATTCAGATTTTTATCTGAGCGGGCTGGTAGCTTCATTTCCTTGTAATTCTTAGCATCGATTATGATTACAAGAGATGTTAATATTACGAGGGACGAAAAGGCTATAATTTTACTTTTGTTGCTTTTACATAGTAAGTAAAGGTAATATCCTCCTGCCACAGCAAAGAAATAACACACAAACTCATATAATCGCCATGTAAACTGAATAAAGCTCATGTACGCCAAAGGTATTCTATCCCATGGTATCAATGTTGATGTCATCAGTATATAGAGTAGTCCGATAATGACACCGATATCAACACTTTTCAGGTACTTTGTCTTATCACTTTTTTTAATGAAGAAACGCAATAATACAGGTAATATAAGTAATAATCCTGTTTTGGATCCTCCTTTTATAAGAGCGAATCCATCTGCCATATCCCTTAATATTTCCGGTATTCCTAGCCTACTCAGGCTAAAAGTATATGGAGATGTCTTGAATTTCTGGAAATAAAACGTATTTGAGAGTATCTGCTCCAAAAATGGAAATATATAATAACCTGCAATAATGAATGTTACAAAACCTGCTAATATTAGATAATAAATCCGTTTAGGTTCTTTCAGTAAATCTTTATATGAAATAGGTAGTATGATAATAACAGTAATAAAAAGTAACACAGAGGAAAGAACATGGGTCAGGATCATTAGAGAAAACCCGATTGTTATAATATACCATTTCCTGTAATCGCCTTTGATTATGTAGTGTAAGCCAAGAAAAACGATAGGTAAAAATGTGAAAGATAAAGCTTCGCCAAGTGCAGCCCGGTGGTAAACATCCAGTAACCGGTATAGGGCAAAAGTATATAATAATGCGCTTATTGCTGCTGCATAAGAACTCTTATAGACTTTGTTGACCGTAATATACATAAATATTCCACACAGAATAGTCATCGAAAACAGAAGGAATATATATGCAAACTCCTTGCTCGTTACATTACCTAATGCAGCATAAGGAATCAGGATAAAATCGGAATAAAATGGCTTAATGAGATACCCGTATCCATACATTCCCGTATAATCTATATACGAAGGGAATGTACCGTCTTTTAAAGATTGCATCAGGGCTTCAAATCTGGCATTATGGAAATAGTAATCGTCCCCTCCAAATAGCTGGTTACCATAAAGGAATGTAGCCAGTATCGAAAGAGATACCAAAACGAATAGAAATATTCTGAACTGATATCTTTTGTATGAAAGTAAGCTATATAGAGACATTAAGCTTTCCGTTTTTTCTTATCCAAATATATGAAAATACAAAAAAACAATATTGCGGTAACTGAAATAGCAAAACTTGCCTTCTGTAAAAAAGTTCCTGCATAATAAGCCTCTACCCTACCCGAATCACTAACGGCTACCTGTACAAGTCCATGCCGGCTTTCTGAAACCGGAATGTCTTTTCCGTTCAGGCTGGCTTGATATCCTTTATAATATAGTAAAGGTAGTTCCAGGCTATCTGCTTTTTGAGTAGCAACAGTAAATTCTACTATGTTTCTGTTTCTTGCAAAGTCAGAAATCATTGTTTCATTTTGTTGATAGAGTACACTATCCTTTCGCTCGGCCAGGAAATCAACAGAAGGTACTTTCAGAGGAATATATTCTGCTCCTCCCAAATGATAATAATTGATTATAGTAGCCTGCGTGGTTATAGGTTCTTCACAACGGTATAGCTGATACTCTCTGGCGTTATTTGCAAAGACTAAGGCGATAGCTATAACTACTCCTCCCACCGCAAGCAAACGTCGCATATTCGTCCTCAAAATGCGTGACAGGTAATATCCTCCTGCTACAGCAAAGAAGAAACTCGAAAATTCCAATAGACGCCAAGGTAACTGAATAAAACTTAACAGGGTGAAAGGGAAAACAGACCAGGGAAACATCGGCAGACATGCTATGATATAACATAAGCCAATGATGACACCTACATCTATACTTTTCAGTTTCGGTGATTTTTCATATACAAACAGTCTCAATACAATAGCACATGTGAGTAGCAAACCTACACCCGGAATAAAAGCCTGTTTGGGAATAAGTATTCCGGTAAACATGCCCCAGATAACCCAGCCGACAGGGTAAGCTAGACCCTGTGGATTAAATATCTCATCTCCCCTATCGTAATAGAAAAGATTAGAGAACATTTGCTCTGCCATTGGCCATACGTAGTAGCTCACAATAATTATTGTTACTAATCCTGCCAATACCAGATACCAGATACGTTTTGGCTCTTTAAGAAGGGATTTGGAATAAATAAGTAGAAGTATGAGCATCGTTACAAACATCAGAACAGTGGAGATAAGATGTGTAAAGATCATCAAGCTAAAACCAATGGTAAGGATATACCACTTTTTATAATCTCCCTTGATTATCTGATATATTCCCAGAAACACAATAGGAATAAATGTAAAGGATAATGCTTCGCCCAGAGCAGCCCTGTGGTATATGTCAAACAGCCTGTAAATGGCAAAGGTAAACAGTATAGCCCCTATAGCTGCAGCATATGTATTTTTATAAATAGAATTGATAGTAATATATGTGAATACGCCACACAAAACCGTCATGGTGAATATCATAAATTCGTATGCAAATGCCGCATTTGTAAGATTGCCAACAAGAGCAAAAGGGATGAGTATAACATCAGAATAAAAAGCTTTGGTAAAGTAACCATAGCCATCAATCGCAGTATAGTCCGTATATATGAGGAAAGGTGAGTCTTTCAATCCGTCCATCAGCGCCTGAAAACGTCTGTAATGAAAAAAGAAATCAGATCCGGTGCACAGCGGCTGATAGAAATACATCATTAATGCAGAAAGAAATAGCAATACTGCAAAAAATAACCAGAAGTGGTATTTCTTATTTTGTTGTATTTTATCCAAAAATTTATTCATGACCAAATAGTTCGTATTGAGAATATCGTATTTCTAATGCGCTTCTAACCAATTATTTCCTTTACCGCAATCGGCTTTTAACGGAACAACAAGCTTATATGCATTCTCCATTTCGTCCATAACGATTTGTTGTACTTTCTCCAGTTCATTATTTATAACATTGAAGTTTAATTCGTCATGTACCTGGAGAATCATTTTTGACTGGATATTCTCTTTTTCGAAGCGTGCAAATATTTTATTCATTGCTACTTTTATAATATCGGCAGCACTTCCCTGTATGGGTGCATTTATGGCATTTCGCTCGGCATAGCCGCGTACTGTTGCATTTCGGGAATTGATATCCGGAAGATAGCGCTTACGTCCAAACACTGTTTCCACATAGGTATGTTCACGGGCTATATTGATACTTCTGTCCATATACTCCTTTACCTTGGGATATGTTTCAAAATAGCCTTCTATAAGCTCTTTTGCTTCACTCCGTGGAATAGTAAGACGTTCTGCCAGACCAAATACAGAGATCCCGTATATGATACCAAAATTTGCTGTCTTAGCCTTGCGGCGCATGTCGCTGGTCACTTCTTTAATAGGGAGTTTAAATATTTTAGCAGCGGTTGCAGCGTGAATATCTTCCCCGCTATTAAAAGCTTCTATCATAGTTGGGTCCTGGCTCAGGTGTGCCATAATCCTAAGTTCGATCTGCGAGTAGTCTGCCGAAAAGAAAGTACATCCTTCATCAGCAATAAAGGCCTTGCGTATTTCTTTTCCCTGTGCTTCGCGTATAGGTATATTCTGCAAATTCGGATTGCTCGAACTTAAGCGGCCTGTTGCAGTAACTGTCTGATTATATGATGTATGTATTTTACCGTCTCTCGGATTTATCAATAATGGAAGAGCATCTATATAAGTGCTCAGTAACTTCTTCAATCCACGGTATTCCAGTATTTGCGCAACAATAGGGTGGGAGTCCTTCATTCTTTCGAGGATCTCTTCACTGGTAACATATTGCCCCGTTTTGGTTTTCTTAGGCTTGTCTACTATTTTCAATCTTTCGAAAAGAATCTCACCGACCTGTTTTGCAGAATTGATATTGAATTCCATTCCTGCCGAACCATAAATTTCGGATTCTATTCTCTGTAATTCCAATGTTAAAGTCTTCGAATATTCGCTTAGGGCTGTTGTATCCAGTTTGGCACCAGTATATTCCATATCGGCTAAAACATAGATGAGAGGGAGTTCTATCTCATACAATAATTTGCCTAATTCCTGTTTTTCAATGACTTTTTCCAGGATGCCTTTAAGTTTCAATGTTACATCAGCATCCTCACAGGCATAATCACAAATCTGTTCAGGGCGGAGATCCCTCATGCTCCGTTGATTCTTACCCCTTGCGCCTATGAGTTCATCAATATGGATTGTCTTGTATTTCAGAAAGGTTTCGGCCATATAGTCCATATTGTGCCTTAGTTCCGGATTTATCAGATAGTGGGCTATCATTGTATCGAAAAGCTTTCCACGTACATTTATTCCGTATTGCTTGAGAACTATGATGTCATATTTTATATTCTGACCTATTTTCAATATCTTTTCATTTTCGAAAAAAGGGCGAAATATTTCTACTACTCTTCTGGCTTCTTCGAAGTTTGCAGAAACCGGAACATAATAGGCCTCTCCTTCTTTGAAGGCAAAGGACATACCTACCAGTTCACTCACGGTAGCATCGAGACCGGTGGTCTCAGTATCGAAACAGCAAGACTCTTGCAATGTAATTTGCGCTGCCAATTCTATTATTTTATCTTCACTGTCAACTAAATGATAGGAGTGAGGAATATCTTTTAGTTGCTCTAACCCGGAGTAGTCAGCCATATTGGAAGTTGCCTGATTTACAGGGGGTAATAATTCAGCAAACAGATCTCCTTGAATAGCTTCATGAGTAGTTGTATATCTTACCGGATGGGCTGGTGTACCATCTTTCTTTAATACACGGTTGATCAACGTTCTGAATTCCAACTCTTCGAATAATTCTGAAAGCTTTTCCGCATTGATCTCTTTCCGTTTAAATTCTTCTTTATGAAACTCGACAGGAACATCCGTTTTTATTGTGGCCAGGAATTTTGAGAAAATGATTTGTTCTTTATTATCTTCCAGCCTCAGCTTCAACGTACCTTTAATTTCAGATGTATGTTCAAGGAGATTTTCTATTGTACCATATTCCTCCAATAGTTTCTGAGCAGTTTTAGGACCTACGCCGGGGCATCCCGGAATATTATCCGAGGCATCACCCATCAACCCCAGCAAATCTATCATCTGGGTAGGGGAGGAGAGCTCGTATTTTTCCATTATGGCCTTTGCATCGAGCACGTCGAATCCTGCGCCTGCAAACTTTGGCTTATACATAAAGATATGATCAGTAGTAAGCTGTCCGTAGTCTTTATCGGGTGTCATCATATACACATCGAAGTTCTCTTTTTCAGCTTTTTTAGCGATTGTACCTATTACATCATCAGCTTCATAACGCGGAACTTCCAACTCTTTGATATTATATGCAGCTATAATCTCTTTTATAATGGGAACGGCAGCGCGTATATCTTCTGGAGTTTCTTGTCGCTGAGCTTTATACTTCTCATAGGCATCGTGCCGGAATGTACCGCCCGGAGGATCAAATGCTACAGCAATATGTGTAGGATCTTCTTTGCGGAGAAGCTCTTCCAAGGTATTAACAAAACCGAAGATAGCAGATGTGTTCTGCCCTTTGGAGTTTACTCTGGGATTCTTTATAAATGCATAATATGAGCGATATATTAATGCGTAGGCGTCTAATAGAAATAATTTCATTGAGATAATTTAAGTAACAGCAAGTATTTAATGATATTGAATCATAACAGTTTACTTACTTATGTAATAAATAAGTCTGAGACCTGAAAAACTTTGGCAAGTTAAGCAAAAAGCAACGAACTACAAAGATAGAATATGTTGTTGTTAATAACTAAATAATGATTTTTGCTTTCCGGAATTTTGAATTTATCTAAGAAACCCTAAAAAGTCCGGGAATACTATGTAAAGTTATGAATATATAATGCTACAAACCGAATTATTTATAAATTTGCATCTCAACAAAATTAATATGGACAAAAAGCTCTTGATAGCTAAACCTGTAGCGGAAGAATTAAAGACGTTTACTACCTATTACAAAGATTCTGTTTTTTGTAATAATGTAAGAATTCAAGAAATCATAGACTACATAATGAAATCGGATGGTAAAAGAATTCGTCCGACATTATTATTGCTGGCAGCCAAAGCATGTGGAGAAATAAACAATATGACATACAATGCTGCCATCACAGTAGAACTGCTTCACACAGCCTCGCTTATACACGATGACGTAGTAGATGAATCGAAAATAAGGAGAGGGCGCGCATCTTTGAATGCTATCTATGATAATAAAATGGCTGTTCTTGCCGGCGATTATTTTTTATCTACTGCCCTTATAAAGAGTGTTTTGACAGGTAATATAGAACTTATATCCAATATTTCCGATTTGGGGCGGGACCTTGCTGAGGGCGAGCTTAACCAGTTATCACTGGTCAAAGAACTGATTATTGACGAAGACGAGTATTTTCAGGTTATAAAGAAAAAGACAGCTTCTCTAATGTCGGTTTGTATGCGTATAGGAGCCATGTCTGTAGGTGCATCAGAAGAAGAAGTGGAGAAATTCACAAAATTGGGAGAATTGCTCGGACTTTGTTTTCAGCTACGTGATGATATCTTCGACTATTTCACTGATGCCATTGGAAAGCCTACAGGAAATGATATAAGGGAAGGAAAAATTACTCTCCCTCTACTATATGCACTGAGGAATGCCCCCGAAGATGAGAAAAAAGAGCTTTTATCTGTTATTTTTTCATATGACTATACAGATGAAAATATACAAAAGCTTATCAGATATGCTAAAGAGCATGGAGGTATAGACTATGCATATAAAAAAATAGAAGAGCTGAAAGAAGAAGCTGAGGCAATAATAGATACAATTCCTAATGTTGAGGTTAGGGAAGCGCTGGATGCAGCGGTAAAATATATTGTGGAAAGAGCATATTGATATCTGAAGATTATTCAAGAAATAATAATAATTAGAGCCTGCTTTATTGAGCAGGCTTTTTTATTTTAACTATTGTAATTTAACATTTAAGAAACTCCATTTACGTATTTTATTTAAGGTTTTATAGAGTCCCATGTTTGCAAATTACTCATTATTAATATTTTGCAAATATGGGAATTTTAATTATTGCTGAATTGATATTCTAAATTGCAGATTTGAGAATCCTACTATTTGGTTGAGGCTTACATTTGCATGCGGTTGAACTAGCCCCCAACAGTTCAATTTTTTAAATAGGCAACGTACACAAATATAAAACTTAAAAATGAAAACAAGATTCTTTTTAAAGCTGTTTGCAATTGCTATAATATTATTTATGCAATTGGAACTGAATGCTCAGGTTACGATAGGTTCTAATATAGTACCTAATGCAGGCACACTTTTGGATATAAAAGAATATACTGCAAATGACAATACTACTGCAACCAAAGGAATGATGCTCCCCCGCGTTAATTTAACAGATATGTCAAATTTATATCCTATGTTTTTAGGGGATACCGATTATGAGAACAATACAGCCAACAAGAAAGATACGGAAGATGCTATTCATACCGGGCTTACGGTATATAATACGAGTGTAGACTTTTGTGCAGATATCTATCCCGGCGTAAGGGTTTGGAATGGTGCAAAATGGGAGCCGGTAGGTAAAGGGCGGTTTCCTGCTGAGGTTGATATACTTATCGATGGTCGAAATCCTGCCAAGCCGGAACGCTATCAGATTGGAAAATTTGGAGATGGTGGATGGTGGATGCTCGAGAACCTCAGGGCAGACAGGTGGCCTGACGGTACTACCGATGGCTTGGTCTATGGATTCCCTACAGGTGATATGGTATACACTGATGAGAATGGTACTAGTAGGCGTCACGGAAGACAACAGTATTATCCTGCTATGGGAGACCCGGCCGCTGTTGCGCGTCATGGCCATATGTATAGTTTTTATGCTGCTATAGGAGTTAAACAAGCAGATTTACCTGAATTTATGTCAGAACTGAGAGGTTCTCAGGGTATTTGTCCTGATGGGTGGCATGTTCCTTCTACACCGGAATATTTGCTTTTAAGAGCCGAAATAGAAGCAAATCCATGTAAATATGCACATAGTAATATAGGCGAAAATTCAAGTTATAATGTACAGCCTATGGGAGAAACACCTAATGGGCGTGGACGAACACCCCAACAAGGAGGCTTTAACCTCAGCCTTATAGGCTCTCTGGGATTTATAAGTGAAACCAATGGGCAGACTCCCAATGTTGACGTTTTGCCTATCCTAGTTGGTGAGTGGGGTCAATTCTGGCTGTCTGACAGGGATGAACCCATATATGATGGACAAGATTATGATAAGAACACCGGAATGACCTATACTCCGGCAATACTTCATGATGTATCCCGGATGGCACGCTGGTTTCCAACAGAATATATTGAGCAACTAAGTGTAAGATGCGTAAAAGATAATTCAGCCGATTTATCTAAATATCCTATAACCAGATCTGCATCTACAGCCACTCCTGATTCACGTATAAAATCTGAAAAAATAGAGAGACCAGAAATGTCTGAAAAAGGATATCTGGATATGAAATAAAAAATAAAACCTCTTATCTAACAGCAGTCCTGATACAGACAGGACTGCCAGGTTTTCTAAACACTTGTCTTTACAATTGTTGTCTTCAAATGATTTCTGTAGGTTGCGATAATCTGCAGAAATCAATATTTGAGAATGCCTTTATATTATCGGAATATAAATCTCCGTTTTCAGTTTATCCGGAGTTGTCTTGCCCGGGTGATTCAAATATTTTTCAAATCCTTGTTCCATACGCAATTCGTATCCATTCTCGGGTATCCATCTGTAAATAGTATCGAATACATTGAACAGATTATCATAAGGACCCACATAGGTGAAGACCAGGAATTTGCCTCCTGCAACGTCCCGCACACCTATTTCACCTTTGGGTGAAACATCTTTATGAATTACAAGGCAAACATCTGTAATAAGCTTGTCAGAGTCTGTTACATGTGGATCATCATGCCCCATAGTAAGGTGCTCAATACCTGCCGTGAATAATTTATTCTCTTTTACAAAAGACCATAATTTATTAAATGCCCCTCCATAATCAATTGTCTGATAGTTGCCCTGCAGACGTACATATATTGCCTTCTTGGGTTCTAGTTCTACTACTTTGGGATCTTTTAGTTTAATATCGGAACTTGTTTGTAATGGTTTCATAATTCTATAACTTTTATTGTTTCTGTAATCTGTTGGTGAAATATTATAGAACTGACGAAAAACCTTAGTAAGGGAGGATGGTGCACCATACCCCACACTATATGCAATATCCTGAACAGAAAGGGTAGTGTATCTCAATAGTCGGGCTGCAGTCTCAACGCGCATTCTTACAACAAATGCGCCAATAGATTCACCAATTATAGCCTTGAATATCCTGTGGAAATGATATTCCGAAAAATTAGATATCTCAGCCAGTTCTTTCAGATCCATTTCATTGTTCAGATGATTACCAATATATTCAATAACTATATTGATACGTTTGGCATAATCTTCCTTTGTGCTTGTTTTTCGTTCCATGTCTATCACTATTTCATTACAAAAATATGTATCGTATTATGGAATTACTTTTCCAAATTTGCTATCTTTAATAAAGATCAAATATAAGTATTCAACATAGTAAATTCGTTTTTAAAGAGCTATTCTGAGTATCTTTGCATTCCAAGATAAATGTGAATATTTATCTATATAAAGCGATCAGACTGTAAAAAGGTTACATTACTAAAACATATATAAAACTGTTACTTTTGTCACCTTTTTGATACAATTATTTGAAAATTAAATATTTATAAAAGTTACAAACTTGTGGATTGTGTTACTTTTTTATTCTTATAATATGAAAACTACAACGACCTTGACACTGTTTCTCCTTACTCTTTTTGTTTCATGTGGAACAAGAAACGAAAATGTTAGAATTCAATGGGTTGACGATCTTCAAGGAGATTTTTCCTTCACTCAGAAATGGAGCTATGGCGAGAACATATTCTTAAATCAGTTTGGACAATTGGTTTGTGACGGACTGTGTGATGAAGCGTTAGATGATATGCGGGATATGAATGGCAGAATTCTGAAAGATTCTTTAAGCCGTTATTATCAACTTGTGGATACCACTCATTTTTATCATTCTATATCTAGCCAGGCTCAATGTTATGAGTGGGCTGGTACGGATTTTGCTATTGCATACAGGGTGGGGGATACTGTGAGATGCTACACGTTGTGTAATGTGGCGACTCATTCCAGTTTGCAGCTATCTATAATTAATAACGAATGTATTCCACAGATTGAACTGAATAGTGTTTCGCCCTCCGGTTTACAATATTTCAGCTATAAAAGCGGAACGATCAGCATAGATAGCAGAATGTGGAAAAAAGGCATTCTGAAAGCTGAGTTTGATTTCATGTTCGATGATCCGGATAATACTGAAGAACCCATGTGGTGGAAAGGAAGAATATATACCAGAATCGGTGACTCGGATAAAGCTGATAGTTTATAAAGAATTAAGTGAATATTTGAGGCTAATATTTGAAAAGCCTGTAACTTTGTTAATTGAAATGGAGAAACTTTGCGATCTTATAGATTTAGAAGAGAAGCTGTCGGCAGTAAGTTTTGCCGCGAATGATATTAATGAAATACTTCCTCTGATTCATTTAAATGATAGCAGAAAACAGGAATTATATGATCTGGCGATTAATAATGATAACTATTTGGGGTATCATGCGGCCTGGATTCTTTCTCATTTTTCTCCACAAGATAATAAATGGTTGTACAATAAGCAGGATGAATTGATAGATGAGGTGTTAGTCTGTGAGCATGGAGGAAGACGAAGGGTTATGCTTAATCTGCTATTTAAACAGCCCCTGAGTAATCCGCCGAGAGTTGATTTCCTTGACTTTTGTTTAGAGCGGATGCTATCAGCTAAAGAGCTGCCGGGAGTACAATCTTTATGTATGAAAATTGCTTACGAACTTTGTCGTACTATTCCTGAATTGACAAGGGAACTGAAAGCTACCTTGGAAATAATGGAAGGAGATCTGACTCCTGCGATACACACTGTACGCAAAAATGTTTTGAAAGCTATGCAAAAAGGAAAAAGTTTACAAAAATTTTAAAATAACATATGTCGACTATACTGTTTCACGAAATCGTTTTTGGCCCTATTCACAGCCGTCGTTTAGGATCATCTTTAGGCATGAACTTGCTTCCGTATGACGGTAAGTTGTGTTCATTCGACTGCATTTATTGTGAATGCGGGTATAATGAAAATTTCAGGACGAAAACAAAACTCCCCACCAGAGAGAATGTGAAGGCTGCGCTGGAGGATAAATTATTGCAGCTACAGAAAGAGAATACACCAATCGATGTCATTACTTTTGCCGGAAATGGAGAACCTACATTGCATCCTCAGTTTGCTGAAATAATAGATGACACGATTGAATTAAGGGATAAGTATTATCCTGATGCTAAGATAAGTGTACTATCTAATGCTATGCATGCCGGAAAAGAAAAAGTATTTAATGCTTTAAAAAAAGTTGATAATAATATTCTTAAGCTCGACTCGGCTATTATCGACACTGTCCGCCTGATAGACCGTCCTAATTCGCCGGAATATAGTATAGAAAAGCAAATAGCTTTATTTAAGCGGTTTGATGGTGATTTTATTATGCAAACAATGTTTGTGAGAGGCAGTCATAATGGGAAGATAGTGGATAACACAACGGAAGAAGAAGTTTCAGCATGGTTAGAAGCCGTCAGAGACACAAATCCCCGTGAAGTAATGATTTATACTATCGACAGGGAAACTCCCGAAAAAAACCTCGAAAAGGTCTCTGTTGAGGATTTGAAGAGGATAGGGGAGAGGGTTAAAGATTTAGGCATTAAGGTAAATGTAGCAGGATAAAGTAAAATCAGAGACAATATGGTAACAATCGTTTTTGCCCATCCGTGGCACGGTAGTTTTAACAAGGCAATTCAGGATACTATCACAGCTAAATATGATAAGGAAAATAAACCTTATGTGGTAATAGACTTGCATAAAGATAAGTTCAATCCCGTGTTTTCAGAAGAGGAACTGTCGGTGTATAATCAGGGAAAAGCGCTTGATCCGCTTATTCTGGGATACCAGGAGGTTATTGGTAAGTCTGATGAGATAATATTCATCTTTCCTAACTGGTGGAATACAATGCCCGGTATATTAAAGGGTTTCTTCGATAAAGTTCTGCTTAAAGATTTTGCCTTTAATTACGAAGGGGGATTTAATCCATTATTGAAGATAGATAAGGCTTTTGTGATCACTACATCCGAGCATCCAAGCCCTAATTTTAAGCATAATATAGAAAACGGATTCATTGGGGACATGCTTAATCCTGTAGGTATCCGCAACGCTGTCTGGTTAAGTTGTGTAGGAACCTCAAAAGGTTCGGATGAAGATAGACAGGCATTTCTAGAAAAAGTGGAAGCTACTATATAATATTCTGTTTTATAAAACGTTCAAGTATAGTAGGCTCTTTAGTAAACTTAGAGATATAACTGATTTTTTAACTGAGTATTAACTCGTATATATCAGAATCGGATATACATTTGCAATAATTAGATTTACACATATTTTAATTGATTATATATTTTATGAAAAAGATTATTCTATCAGGTATCATGGTTGTAGCATTAATGGCATCTACCGCTGTTATGGCTCAGGATGTAACTCCTTCTAAAACGAAGAAAGAAACAAAGACTGAGGTGAAAAAAGAGGCTAAAGCTGATGATCAGAAGACGAAAAAAACTAAAGAGAGTAAGAACACAAGAAAGCTTGGCAAATCTCAAATGAAGAAAGCAAATTCTGATACAAGCAATAAAATAAACTAATAGGTTGATTATTAGTTATATACTAATATGGAAAGATCGGTACATGAATGTACCGATCTTTTTTATTCCCAGAAGTTAAAGAAATGATGTACAGGGCCATGGCCCTTTCCTATTTCATAGGCTGCACCTGCGGCTATTGATTTCTCCATGTATTCTTTTGCTTTTGCTACAGCTTCATTCAGAGGCAGGTTATGCGCCAGAAAAGCAGCTATTGCTGATGAGAAAGTACAGCCTGTGCCGTGGGTATTCTTGGTATGTATACGATTTGACCTGAATTGTAGTATTTCGTCTGTTTCGGCATTGTAGAATACATCGGTAAGTTCCTCTTCTGATAAATGGCCTGCTTTTAACAACACGGAAACTTTCCGGTTGCATGATAAGTCTTTTATAACATTTGGAAGGTCTGCCTGTCTGGTAATCTTTGCTCCTAGTAGGATTTCAGCCTCGGGTATATTAGGTGTAATGATACGCGCATATGGTATTAGTTCATTTTTCAGAGTTGCTATTGCTTCATCTTGCAGCAGTTTGTCTCCGGAAGTGGCTACCTACTTTACGGCCTGTTTTAGCGGTGTATTCTTTAATTGCAGTACACATAATGTAGGCAGCTTCTAATGATGCTCCTTCGTAGCCTTTGCCTGTTGATGTTTTTAAGAAGTCTGCACCCGAGTATAAAGCGAGTATAGATGCCTTCATAATATTGGATGCTGTCTTTAGTGCACCTGTTTCCAGTATTACTTTCAATTTTGCATCCCGGCAGGCGTGCTTTATTTCGTCTATTTCTTCACTTAGCTCTTCATAATTTTCATCGAGGAAGAATCCCAGATTGAGTACAATATCTATTTCATCTGCGCCGCTGGCTATTGCAAGGGCCGTTTCTGCAATTTTTACCTCAGTAAATGTTTGAGACGATGGAAAGCCTCCTGATACAGCAGCTATATTTACATCTGCTGTAAGAGCCTCTTTGACTGTTTCCACAAAGTTTGGATATACACAGATAGCAGCTACATTTGCTATATCGCTTGATCCGTCAAAATCATTCACTTTTTCTGTTAATTTCCAGATGTCTTCGCGTGTATCTGTCGGGTTGAGGGATGTAAGGTCTATACAGGAATATATTCTTTTATATACTTCTTTATTATTATTCTGTACAAATTTTTTACTGATTATCTCATTTACTTTCTCACTAATATCTGCATCCTTTATGTTGGTTTTATACTTTTTCAGTGTATCTCTGTATTTATCTGTTTCTGCCATCTTATTTCAGTTTTTCGTTGTTTATATGTCTGTTTTTATCTCTGTTGGTCTTCTTCTCGATGTTCTTTCTGAATGCTTCTGTAAGATCGATTCCTGTTTGATTTGCCAGGCAGATTAATACCCACAATACATCAGCCATTTCATCTCCCAGGTTTTTGTCCAGATCGCTTTTCTTGAATGATTGGTCACCATATGTACGAGCCATAATACGTGCCAGTTCTCCTACTTCTTCGGTAAGGATAGCCATATTTGTCAGTTCGCTGAAGTAGCGGACACCTATGGTCTTTATCCAATTATCTACCTCTTGTTGAGCTTCTTGTATAGTCATAATATTATTCTTTTACTTTAGAATCTATCCATATTGTAACAGGCCCATCGTTTATTAGTTCAACTTGCATATCTGCTCCAAATTCACCTGTTTGAACTGGTTTACCTAGCTTTTTCTCCACAGTTTTACAGAATTCGTTATATAATGGAATTGCTATTTCCGGTTTTGCCGCATAGATATATGAAGGACGATTTCCTTTTTTTGTGGATGCATGTAATGTAAATTGAGAGACGATGAGTATTTCTGCATTGATATCCATAGCCGAAAGGTTCATTACTCCATCTTTGTCGTCAAAGATGCGTAGATTAATGAGTTTATTGCATAGCCATTCTATATCTTCCTGGTTATCATTATTTTCTATGCCTAACAAAACTAAAAGCCCGTTGGCTATATTTGATTTTAGATTGTTATCTATTGTTACTGATGCTTTGCTGACTCTTTGTATTAATATTCTCATATTACAAAAGTAAGGAGGTTTTCTCAAAGTTTAATATAGACCTGGGAAAAAAGAATAAAGGAGTTGCCTATTGGACAACTCCTTTACTGATTATATTAAGATAATTTATTTATATGGATTACTTACGTTGCCATCCCATACATTGTTAACCGATATATTGAAGCGGCCATTGTCGCCACCTGTGACTTTCTCAAATAATTTACCGGTCAGGCGGGTGATCTTATTCCTTTCAACATTTATTCCAGTAGGTACTACTTTGTATTCGAACAAATAAGGGAAAGTAGAATCGCCCATAGGACTTGTAGTTACTTTTTGTTCAGTTCCGTATATGTACAATTCGGTATATGCAAATCCGGCTAAAGCATAATCTTGTCCGTTAAAAATAGCACCGTCTACGTTATGCAACATATAGAGTGTCATTGTGTACTGAGGATTTTGAATTACTTCGCTTCTTGGTACATTCCCTACTTCAAAACCTGTTGGTTTTTGAACTACATGGGCTAGGTTTTGACCGCTAAGATGAGCTCCGTATAATGTACCCCATGACTGATATCCTAAAGGTTCGGCGGAGTTGTAATTAGCGAAACGATAAATATTAGGGTAGAAGTTTTTTACGACAGGATATAGATATTTTACTTCTTCAGGCATATTTTGGGCATCTTCTATTACAACTTCTATTTTACCTACATTTCTCTGCAAAGTGACACTTTCTTCTACTTTTTCAATAGATGTACTTAAACTTAAACGCAAAGAATTAGAAAATATCTGAGACTTATAATCTGGAAGATAAACCATTAACAGTTTATTGAAATACTCGTCTCCATCAGTTGCAAGATTTGCGTCTGGTAGAGGCATATCGGTCGTACAGCCAATAAAGAAAATCCAGTAATTACCAGCCGGAAGTTTGTCTGTAATTGTTAGATCTCCACTAGTAACTTCATAATTTTTTGTTTTGAAGGTTCTTTCAGACATTGGTTTGCCTTCTGTTACTTCCAATACTCTGTATTGTACTACTTTAATATCTGCTTCTTGTAAAGTACTTTTAGTATTTTTGTCAATAACTTCCGAAGTGAAATAGTCTTTTATATTAAAAGATACTTCTATCATTTCATCCGGATCTGGAGTAACTGGGGTGGAATCATTGTCACTGCTACATGATATAAATGCGCACATGCATACTACTAGGAATAGATAAAGTTTTGTTTTCATAGCCTATAAAATTTGTATTAGTAATATTTTGTTAAACTTAATATAAAAATGCTAGTAGACCATATGTTTTCTCTTATTTAAAAATAATAATATTAAAATATGTTAACTGAATTTACTGAAAGACGCTGAACTAATCTTAGCCCAGCGTCTTTTTTATTAATTAATTTGCAGATAATCTGTAAATTAATTATTTAAATATCAATCTATTTCTTCCATTTCTTTATGAAGCGATCTTAATTTCACTCCCAGATAGATTCTGAATATTCCATAGGCTACAAATGAAATACTTACAAGGGAAACGATAAAGCCGGTTGTAAGAGCCGGGCTCATAATAAATAAGAATGACATTAATACTCCTAATATAGCTAGTGCCATTAGCCATCCCCAACCTCTGATTCCGTTTCTTTGTAGTTCTGCTGCACTACCGATACCCCAAATAGATTGAAACATTAACCAGAAGCCAATAAAGTATGATAATACAATTGCAATGACTGCAGGTGACATAGATATTAACATAATACCAAAGAGTAAGTCGATTATTCCGCTTGTAAGCGTCCATCCCCATCATTTTAAAGTATTCTTATTAGAGAATGCAAAAATAATTTCGAAGACTCCACTTACCAGGAAACTAATAGCAAAGACTATTGCTAGTGCAGTAATTGTTGCCCATGGTGATGCTAAACACCATATACCCAGGCCAATAGCTAATAGGCCTAATAATAGTGAAACCCACCAGTATTTCACTGCTTGCTTTACTGAATAGAATAAATCATTTTTCATAACCGTGCTAGTTTGATTATGTTAATATAACAATCCGACTAACCCTTTGTTTTATATCTTATTATTATAGTATACAAATATTTATAAACTTTCACATTTTTTTAAATCTATCTATTCTCTTTTTCAGCAAAATATTTTCTGATCAACATAGTTTTGTGCTTGCCTACAATTTTTTCAACTTCTTTATCTGATGCCAGTTTTATTCTTTTCACACTTCTAAATTCTTTCAATAGTAAGCGTTTTGTTTCGTCACCAATACCTTTAATATTGTCCAGCTCTGATTTGATCTGATGTTTACTCCGTTGATTTCTATGAAATGTAATACCAAATCTATGTGCTTCATCTCTAAGATGTTGCAATACTTTCAAGGATTCACTGTTCTTATCCAGATAAAGAGGAATTGAATCTTCGGGGTAATAAATTTCTTCGAGACGTTTTGCTATACCCACAATAGCAATTTTTCCATACAGACCAAGTGCTTTTAAGGACTCACAGGCTGCACTAAGCTGACCTTTACCACCATCAATTACTATCAGTTGGGGTAGGGGGGATTCTTCCTCCATTAGTCTGTGATAACGCCGGTAGACAACTTCTCTCATTGTAGAAAAGTCATCTGGGCCAATAACTGTTTTTACATTAAAATGGCGATAATCTTTTTTGGATGGTTTTCCCATTTTAAAAACTACACACGCAGAAACAGGATTTGTTCCTTGTATATTCGAGTTGTCAAAACATTCTATGTGTGTTGGTAACTCTTTGAGGCTTAAATCTTTTTGTATATCTTTTAATATGCGGACGCTTCGCTGTTCCGGATTGAGGCTTTCCGCTTTTTTTAATTTGTCTAATTTGTATTGTCTTACATTTTGTATTGAAAGATGCAATAATTTTTTCTTATCTCCGCGTTGAGGTATTACAAATTCAACTCCGTCTAATGTCAATTCTGGTAAAAATGGAACTACTATTTCCTTTGCCTTAGATCCAAATCTTTCCCTTACTTCAATAATACCCAAGGCAAGTAGTTCTTCCTTGGCCTCTTCCATCTTTTTTCTATACTCGAATGTATATGCCTGAATAATAGCACCATTGTGTACATTTAAATAATTTATATATCCTGCATTCTCATCTTCGTCATAACTATAAATATCGATGTTATATTTTATAGTGCTAACTACTGTAGATTTATTTTTGAAGTTCTCTATTAGTAAATATTTTTCTTTTAAGCGGTTTGCTTCTTCAAATTCTTGCCTTTCGGCAGCTTCTATCATTTTTGTGTATATGCCATCACTTACCAGGTTGGTGTTACCCTTCAAAATTTCTTGGATAGCATTTACATTCTTGATGTAATCATCTGATGATTGTAGGCCTACGCATGGCCCAAGACATCTTTTAATATGATATTCAAGGCAGACTTTATATTTGCCTTCTACTATTTTTTCGGGTGTTAAGTTTAAGGAGCAAGTACGGATAGGATAGAGTTTATGTACTAACTCTAATAATGTTTTTACACTCAGCACATTTGAATATGGCCCATAATATTGTGAACCATCCTTCATTATTTTTCTTGTGAGTTCAACTCTTGGATAATATTCATTTCTGATAACAATAGAAGGATAAGACTTATCATCTTTCAGCATTACATTATATCTGGGCTGAAATTCTTTGATAAGATTATTTTCTAATAAAAGAGTATCTGCTTCTGTATTTACTATAATGTATTTTATATCCCTTATTTTACTAACAAGAATCCTGGTTTTTGGACTATCTTCGTGTTTCTTTGTAAAATAGGATGACACTCTTTTCTTTAGATTTTTTGCTTTTCCTACATATATTATTATTCCTTTATCATCATAGTATTGATAACATCCTGGTTTGTCAGGAATGTTACGAATGATATTAATCAAATATTCTTCAATCATTTGCCTCTTAGTCTTTTTCTTTTCTATCATCTTTTTGTGCGTTTTGTATATGTCTCCTTGTCTTAATGTCAAGATAAAGATACAACAAATCATCAAACCCTTAAAAAGAGAATGGTAATTTGTTGTATGCAAATGTAAATGTGGAAAGGTTTTGTGTACGTTTATACTTCGAAGTGGATCATTGACTTTAATTCAATGTTTTTAGGGAATAAATCTCTTCCTTTTAGTTCATCCAGCTCAATTATGAAGTTTACGTATATATTTTTTACTCCCATTTTTTTTACCAGATTGTATGCAGCGAACATTGTACCTCCTGTTGCTAGTAAGTCATCGTGGATGAGTACAACATCATCTTTTGTGAGTGAATCTTTATGAATCTGTATTTTGTCCATTCCATATTCTTTCTCATATTCTTCTTCGAATACATCTGCTGGAAGTTTGCCCGGTTTCCTTATCGGAACAAATCCTGCATCTAATTCTAAAGCCATGATCGGTCCCATTATAAAACCTCTTGACTCTATACCAACAACTTTCGTTATGCCTTTTCCTCTATATTCTTCAAGAAGTACATCCGTTAGCATTGATAAAGATTCTTTTGTCTTGAATAAGGGCGTGACATCCTTAAATTGAATTCCGGGAATTGGAAAGTCAGGAATGTTGCGGACAATTTGTCTTAAAGTAATAAGTTTTTCTTCTTTTTCTGCTCGATTCATTTCGTTAGATTATTTAGTGTTCCACGTGGAACATTTGTGTTTTTTCTGTTTGTGTTTCACGTGGAACATTTTGTTTAGCGACCTAAAAGGACTAGTAGGATGGAGATGTCATTTGGTGAAACCCCAGGGATTCTACTGGCTTGTGCAATTGTTTCTGGATTTATTTTTGATAATTTTTGTCGTGCTTCGGTTGAAAGAGATAGTATATTTTCGTAGTCAAACTTCCCTTTTATGCGAATATTTTCTAAGCGTGAAATCTTCTCCGCAATTAGTTGCTCTCTCTTTATGTATCCATCGTACTTGATAGTGATTTCAATTGCTTCGATTATTTCCTCTTTTCTGTTCGGTATTTTATTGAGCTCCTCTTTAAAGGCTGGTATATATTCAGCTATATTGCCTGCTGTAACCTGAGGGCGTGTGATTACATCTTTAAGTTTTAATCCTTGTTTTAATGGGCTTGTTCCTAGTTTTGTTAGTCCTTCATTTATATATTCAGGTTTTAGGGAGTAGTTTGCAGTGAAATCGATTATTCTATTTATTTCTGCTTTTTTCTCTTTTAACAGGTCTAATCTCTCTTGTTTAGCTAAGCCAATATTATAGCCTTTTTCAGTTAAGCGAACATCGGCATCATCTTGCCTTAATAATATGCGATATTCTGCTCTTGACGTAAACATTCTATATGGTTCGTCAACACCTTTTGTTACAAGATCATCGATCAATACACCTATATATGCTTCATCTCTTTTTAGGGTGAACTCATCGCCACCGTGAGTGCTGATGTGTGCATTTATTCCTGCTATCAAACCTTGTCCTCCTGCTTCTTCATATCCGGTAGTTCCATTGATTTGTCCTGCAAAAAAGAGATTGTTTATTAATTTCGTTTCCAATGTATGCTTCAGTTGGGTGGGATCAAAGAAATCATACTCGATGGCATAACCAGGCCTGTAGATATGAATATTGCGGAATGCAGGGATTTTTTGTAATGCCTCAATTTGTATATGGAGTGGGAGGGAGGAAGAAAAGCCGTTCAGATAATATTCCTGAGTATTTTCACCTTCCGGTTCCAGAAATAATTGATGGGATGTTTTCTCCTCAAATGTGACAATCTTAGTTTCGATGCTAGGGCAATATCTTGGACCGATGCTTTTTATTTGCCCGTTATATAATGGAGAATCATCCAGTCCATCGCGTAATCTGGTGTGTACATCTTCATTGGTATAAGTTATCCAGCAACTCAACTGCTTTAACGTTCTTGGCTCGAAATCCAGATAAGAGAACTTATGAAAATCGTCATCGCCTTTTTGCTCTTCCATCAGGCTAAAATCGACACTCCTTCCATCTATTCTGGCAGGAGTACCTGTTTTCATTCTGTCGGTAGTAAATCCAAATTCACGCAGTTGCTCGGTAATGCCAAAAGACGCAGGCTCGGATACACGTCCACCACCGAGCTGTGTTTTCCCAATGTGCATTAATCCATTCAAGAAAGTTCCGTTAGTCAAAACCACCGATTTGGCAGAGAAGACTACATCCATCGCAGTTCTTACTCCGGTTACAGTTTTGTTCTCGATAATGAGAGATGTTACTGTGTCCTGCCAGATGAAGAGACTATTTGTATTCTCTATAATCTCTCTCCATTTTTGGATAAATTTTACCCGGTCGCTTTGTGCCCTTGGACTCCACATTGCAGGGCCCTTCGATTTGTTAAGCATCCGGAATTGGATGGCAGTAGTATCTGTAACTATTCCCATCTGTCCGCCCAGGGCATCGATCTCTCGCACAATCTGGCCTTTTGCAATTCCACCTACGGCAGGATTGCAACTCATCTGTGCGATCTTGTTCATATCCATTGTGATCAGTAAGGTCTTCGAACCCATGTTGGCCGCAGCAGCTGCAGCTTCACATCCGGCATGACCTGCCCCGACGACAATTACATCATATTTGAAATTCATCTTATTTAAAAGGGATAATTGTTTACGGCTACAAAGTTAGTATTTTTTATATTCTTTTTTTGTGAATAATTTTTACCAAATATATATTAACTATAATAGACTTCCTTTTTAAATATTATTGGCATTTTTGATTGCTTTTTCTATCTTTTCTGAGTCAGATAAGAGTATCGAATATTCTTCGTTTACATTATCAAATATGTTAGATATATATTCCATTTCTCCCATATATCTACTGCGGAAAGAACCATGGAATTCTTTTAGCCCTGTTGCTTTTACCAAATCTCCTATATTGTTTTCTGTTATGCCTCCGCCCGGCATAATAATGATACGGTTACCAGCTTGTTCAATCAGTCTTTTTAAAATCTCTTCTCCTTCAGGTGCAGTTTTCATTCCGCCGGAAGTCAATATTCTATCGCAACCTAGTTCAATTATATCTTCTAATGATTTGAATAGATTGGCACATCTGTCAAATGCTCTGTGAAAAGTAACGCTCATTCCATATTGATGAGCAATATCTATTAGATCTTTATTTCTCTTTTTGTCTACAGATCCATCCGGGTTTAATATCCCGAAAACGACTCCATCGCATTTGCTCTTGCCGCAATGATGGATATCCCGTTTCATCATTTCAAATTCGAGATCGTTGTATAGAAAATCTCCTCCTCGTGGGCGAATAATTACATTTACCTGAATACTTAAATTCTCTCTTGTAAGCTCGATCTGAGATAGGGCAGGGGTAGTGCCTCCTTCTTCGAGATTATCGCATAATTCTACTCTTATAGCTCCTCCTTTTTGCCCATTTATGGCTGATTGTACTGAATTTGCACAAACTTCTACAACTGAATTTGACATAAATATTTGATTATTAATTAAATAGACAAGAATGTAGATTCTTATAATGTCAAATATAGATAAATTATTTGTTATATAAATAAGTCAGGGAAATCATATTTTTTATATAATTAAATTATCTATTTGATAATCATACAATTATATCTTTATTTGATAATATATTTACAAATGATTGGAGGAAGTATTACCTTTGCAGACTTTTGATTAGCAAATATGGATAAAACCAAAGGAATCATACTGGCACTGATATCTTCCGGAACATTCGGATTGATCGCATTTTTTTCAATTCCTCTATTGAAAGCCGGAATGCATGCTCCATCCATATTGTTTTATCGAAGCCTTTTGGCTGCAAGTCTTCTGGGCATTATTTGTATTATACGAAAAAGAGACTTCAGGATATCGCCTAAGCTGGCCGTACAGCTATTATTTCTAGGCTTACTTTATACGATGACATCTATGGGGCTGATTTATTCTTATAATTATATTTCGAGTGGAGTATCTACAACAATTCACTTTCTCTATCCGGTGTCAGTGGCTTGTATGATGATCATTTTCTATAAGGAGAAGTTATCCAGAAATATCCTTTTTGCCGCGGTTTTAGCGCTTGTAGGAGTTGCATTGCTTTGTTGGAGCGATACGGGATTTATTAATACAAAAGGCTTATTGGCTGTACTGATTACTGTATTTACATATTCCACTTATATTGTAAGCCTGAACAGGAAAAGTATAAAAAGTCTTCAACCGGAAGTGTTTACATTTTATGTAATGCTTTTTGGAGCATTTATTTTTTCAGTATTCTCTTATTCCACAACAGGTATTGAAATTGTTCCTAATGTAAAGGCATGGTTTAATCTGGGAGGTTTAGCTTTGTTTGCGACAGTATTTTCCGGTCTGGCTTTGGTCTCTGCCGTAAAATACGCCGGATCTACCGTAACTTCAATACTTGGTTCATTAGAGCCGGTAGTTGCTACATTGGTAGGTGTATTCCATTTTGGAGAGCCTTTTGGCTGGAATAGCCTCTCCGGATTGCTTCTTATTATCGGTGCTGTAACATTGGTTATAATCAGCAGTAAGAAGCCTCTAGAAGAGTGATAACAATAAAGTATCGATTGCCCTTACTATTTCACTGCGCGGTCCTGTGAATTTATTAACCATAATAGTGAAAGCATACTTTTTATCCCCATCTATATAATAGCCTGAAAAACATTGTACTCCATTGATACTCCCACTTTTCATCGCTATTTTTCCTGCCAGCCTTGTCCCTTTCAGACGGTTTTTTACTGTTCCGTCTTTGCCTGCTTTAGGTAGCGATTCCAGAAATACATCAGCATTTTTACTTTTTGTTTGCATATACACTAGCAGGTCGCACATAAATGCCGGGCTTACCGCATTTGCCGGTGACAAGCCGCTTCCATCATACATCATTAGCGCGTTTGTATTAAATCCACGAATTTTCCAGAGTTCCTTTGTTTTTTCTATTCCTGCATCCAATGATGGTGTGTATATATCTTTTTCTTTTTCACGTCCTACAGTCCGTATCAGATGTTCTGCATAATGATTATTACTCCTTACATTTGTGTCTTTCACAATATCCTTTAAAGGGAAGGAATAATGTGTATAGAAAACCTTTTCATCGGAGGATTCTTTTTTATCTTTATACATTTGGTCATAGTATCTCTCATATGTATTTTCAATTTTTCCGACTTTATAATTATCTTCACTTAACTTTTTTGCTAACACTTCACCTAAGTATAATCCGGGATTAGGGATATCTCCTTTGATGCTGAAGGATGCTTTTCCTCCGGGGATATCTCCGGTAATAAGGCGTTTGTTTGAGAATGGCTCACCATGTATATATCCGTTATCTTGCCCCGAGCTATTGAGGCGAAGTATATTTTTGAATTCTATATTCATTTCAGGATCTGTTCTGATGATTACCGGACAAGTATCGCGACGGACAGTATTGAAATACAATTTGTAAGTGTTATCAAAAATACTGATACCATAGGTTGCTGCTGCATAATAGTTTCCTAAATCCTGGTAAATCCATCGGTCGGATATACCCTCATATCCAAAATAATCGTCAATAACAGTTATATCGATATTTTCGGTGGAATCTGTATTTTGTTTGATTTGATCTACCCATTGAGAGAGAAATGCATTTGGGATATTTTCCAAATGTTCTGTACCTAATGTAGGGTCACCATATCCATGAATTAACAGTCTGTTTTTGTCGTTGTTATTTTTAGCAAGGGTAGTTTTATATTTATATTCGGCTCCAAGTACTTCCAAAGATGTCGCTGTAGTAACCACCTTGAGTATTGAGGCTGGGGTATACGATTTTTCCGGATTGTGTGATGCTATTTGTTTACCTGAAAAATCTTTTACACAAATACCGACTGAGGCGTGCTTTAATCCCTTGTTATTCAGAAATTGCTGTATACCTGCCTGTTTTGTTTGTGCAAACGAAATGTAAGGAATTAACGCAAAAACGAATAACAAATATTGGATTTTAAATTTCATCGTGGTAGAATGTTATAAAATGTGGAAAATAAATATCTTTGTAAAGATATAAAAATATTTTACTGACACCTGAATGTTTTATCTATGAGCCAGCCTTTCGAGAAACCATTTACATTTGACCGGACTATCCGTATGCTTATAAGTGTTCTGGCTATAGGTGCAGCACTTTACTTCCTTTATATACTGAAAGATGTTTTGTTACCATTTCTTGTTGCTTGGTTACTGGCATATATGCTCAATCCTTTAGTCCGTTTCTATCAGAGAAAACTAAGACTTGTGCATTCTCTTGCAGTGGTTTTAACGTTGCTTTCGGTTGCAGCAATAATCACTCTGCTCGGTTTTATTCTGGTTCCTCTTATCGAAAATGAAATATGGCAGATCAATGGCCTTATTGCCACTTATGATTTATCTTCCATCAGCCAGAATGGGATTCCTGTAAATGTAGCCGATGCTATAGGTCGTTATATCGATTTTAAGGAAATACAAAGTAGCCTCTCACGTGACAACCTTGTGGAAATTATACAATACCTGAGCCCGGCAGTGGAAGCTATTTTTTCTAATACTATTTCATTCTTATTTGGGCTTACTGTCGTTTTCATCGTCCTTTTATATCTGATCTTTATTTTGCTCGATTATGACAAAATAAACGAACTCTGGAGATATCTTATCCCTCCAAAATACCGTCCGGTAGTAAACAGAATTACCTTGGATGTAGAAACTAGTATGAACAAATATTTTCGCCATCAGGCATTTATCTGTCTTATCCTTGCTGTCTTATATGCTACAGGTTTTCAGATTATAGGCTTGCCATTAGCTATTATGTTTGGCATTATAGTTGGCCTGGTACATATGATTCCATACTTACAGGTAATAACTTTTCCTCCGGCAATTTTGCTTTGCTGGTTACGGGCATCACAAACTGATGATAGTTTTTGGGCAATGCTGGGATTAGTAGCTTTGATCTATGTTATTGTCCAATGTATTATGGATTTATACCTTGTTCCCCGCATAATGGGTAAGGCAATGGGACTGAACCCTGCAATTATACTTCTTTCCTTGTCTGTATGGGGTTCTTTACTGGGAGTTGTGGGAATGATTATAGCAATCCCCTTAACAACTTTGCTATTGTCTTATTATAAAGAATTTATCGCTTCGGCAGAGAGGATACAGGCGGCAGAGAACGCCCAGCAGGAGATTCCCTTCGATAAAGACCAGCCGGAATAGAGACTTTTTTGAAAAATAGTCATTATCTTGCGGCCCGAAAATAATTATTAATATCATGACAAAAATACAACAGCGCATCGATGTGGCAGATGCGCTCAGAGGTTTTGCTATAATGGGCATTTTCCTGCTTCATTGTATCGAACATTTCAATTTTTATTCTTTTCCCGAAACAGATAGCTCTTTTCTGAAGTTTACCGATAAAATGATATGGGATTCTATGTTTTTCACCTTCGGAGGAAAAGCATACGGCATATTTGCCCTGTTATTTGGTTTCAGCTTTTTTATTCAGGATAATAACCAGCTGGAAAGAGGAAATGATTTCAGATTGAGATTCCTATGGAGATTATTCCTGTTGTTTATCTGGGGAAATATCAATGCTATGTTTTTTACAGGTGAAATATTAGTATTGTATTCCATTGTAGGAGTGTTGTTGATTTTTGTGGCACGACTCAAGACAAGAACAGTGGTCATTATAGCAACTATACTGATGTTGCAGCCTATGGAATGGGGTAAACTTATATATGCTTTATTAAATCCTGATTATATACCTGGAAAACCTCTGGCCAATTATTACTTTGGTAACGCTTATCCTGTACAGGAAGCCGGTACATTTCTGGAAACAGTGAAAATGAATTTATGGGACGGACAACTCGCAAGCCTTACATGGGCCTGGGAAAATGCCCGCTTTTTTCAGACTCCGGCCCTTTTTATGTTTGGTATGCTAATCGGCAGAAGTGGATTATTTAAATATAACGAGCAAAATGCATCTTTTTGGATAAAGGTATTAGTTATAGGTATTATTTGCTTTCTTCCACTCAATGGTCTGGTTAATCTTATTCCCGGCTTTATTGAGAATAAGGCTGTTTTGAGGCCTTTGGCGTTGATAATAAGATCTCTTTCAAATCTGGCATTTATGTCATTCCTCGTTGCTCTGGTAATATTACTCTATTATAAGACAGCGAAAGGACATAAATTGTTGGATAAGCTTCGTCCTTATGGAAAAATGACGCTCACTAACTATATTATGCAGTCGATTATTGGCTCAGCTCTGTTTTATAACTGGGGTTTAAGCTTGCATAATAAATTGGGAGTCACATATTCATTTTTGCTTGGTATCGTCTTATTTTTATTGCAGTATCTGTTTTCTTACTGGTGGATGAAAAATTATAAACACGGCCCGTTAGAATATATTTGGAAAAAACTGACATGGATCGGAAAAAGGAAATAGGAATCCTGGCAAAAATTGAAAATTCCTGATTTTTTTATACCTTTATGCTCCATTTTGAAATATAAACAAAACTAATTATAATGCAATTAACAGCTAAATTGATTCAGGTAATGCCTATACAAACCGGTATGGGAAAGAACGGAGAGTGGAGAAAACAGAATATAATTCTGGAAACTGATGGTATGTATCCTAAGAAAGTATGCATGACATTATGGGGAGATAAAATTAATGAATCAATATTACAAGTTGGAAATATACTTGATGTTTCTTTTGATATCGAGAGCCGTGAATATAATGGAAACTGGTATACAGACCTTAGGGCATGGAAGGTAGATCCGGCCGGAGCAGGTGCTCCTGTACCCCCGCAAGCTGCTCCACAACAACAAGCTCCATCTGCTCCAGTTGATTTTAGTAGCAGTGACGAAGGAGATGATTTGCCATTCTAACCCTGCATTTTATGGCTTAAATGTTTGTGACTCACAAAATAAGTTTTATCTTTGCACCTCGTTTAAATAAATTATAAATAATTACTTATGTATTTAGATTCAGCTAAAAAGCAAGAACTCTTCGCTAAATACGGAAAGTCTAACACTGATACTGGCTCACCTGAAGCTCAGATAGCATTGTTTTCATACCGTATTTCGCATTTAACTGAACATTTGAAGTTAAATAAGAAGGACTATAACACAGAAAGATCACTAAGACGCCTTGTAGGTAAACGTCGTCGTTTGCTTGACTATCTGATCGATAACGATATCGAAAGATATCGTGCTATCATCAAAGAATTAGGTATCAGAAAGTAATTCTTTCCAGCGAAAATTTAAAAGAGATTGTTTCATCAGATTCAATCTCTTTTTATTTTTGTATTCTACATGTTATTTGCACTTTAATTTGTCTTATATAAGACAATCTTTAAATGATTGCCGTTTTAAATAAAAGTGACAATATAAAATGGTTGAAAAGGTGTTACTTTTGTTACTTTTTCTTAGAGTTGAATAAATAATAAAATTGAAATGGATAAGCTGACGATTATAAAAGTAGGAGGGAAGATTGTTGAAGAAGAACAATCGCTACAACAATTACTTAAAGATTTTTCCCCTATAGAAGGGTATAAGATCCTCGTACATGGAGGAGGACGTTCTGCAACTAAACTGGCCGAAAGGCTTGGTATTGAAAGCCGGATGGTAAATGGTCGCCGGATAACCGATAAGGATACATTACAGGTGGTAACAATGGTCTATGGGGGACTGGTCAATAAAAATATTGTCGCAGGTTTACAGGCCTTAGGTGTGAATGCCCTTGGGCTTACAGGTACCGACCTGAATCTTATTTGTTCGGAGAAGCGTCCGGTTAAAGATATTGATTACGGATATGTTGGTGATGTAAAAGAAGTGAATATAAATATACTATCCAACCTTATTTCTCAGGGTGTAGTGCCTATACTGGCACCGTTAACACATGATGGAAAGGGAAATATACTGAATACAAATGCAGATACAATAGCGGGAGAAACTGCAAAAGCTTTGGCCAAAGTTTTTGATGTAAGCCTGGTTTTCTGTTTTGAGAAAAAAGGTGTATTGATGGATGAGAATGATGATGATAGTGTTATACCAAGATTAGACGAAGGAGATTTTAAGAGGCTGGTTAATGAAGGTGTAATTCAGGGAGGGATGATTCCTAAGCTTGAGAACTCTTTTGAAGCCATAAAAGCAGGGGTTAAAGAAGTAATAATAACGAGTGCCACACATTTGAGTGACAATTCAGGTACAATTATTTCAGATTAACATAAAAAAACTATTTTTTAAGTTTAAAATGTGAAATTTATAAAAATTTAGCTATATTTACGGCTACAATAATAGAGAAAACTGGAAATAGAGTTAAGTTATTTAGTCACTTTTTAAATTTAAAAGCTATGAAAAAATTATTCTTAGTGGCAGTTTTGGCTGTCATCAGTATGTGTGTTAGTGCACAAGGTCTCAAAGGTACATGGTTTGCTGGTGGTCAATTATCTTTTGGCAGTGCGAAAAATAAAGGAGTTAAAGTGGGAGATGTTACTGGTGAACAAAAAATCACAAATACAACTGTGTTACCTATTATTGGTACCTTCGTCTCACCTGATGTAGCTTTAGGTATTGGTCTAGGATATATGGGTGGTAATTCCAAAATTGAAGGAGAACAATACTTGAAAACCAATAATTTTGTTGTAAAACCATTAGTTAGAAAATACTGGAATATTTCTGGTGGACTTTTCTTCTTTGGACAGGCAGCTTTACCTGTGATTATTGGTAATTCTGAAGGAGCTAAGGATTCTGGTAAAACTAATACTACTAATATTGGTTTAGAATTGTCTCCAGGATTTGATTATGTTATAAACAGCTGGTTAACAATTGAAACTTCATTCACAATTTTGAATACAGGTTACTCTCGTTCAAAACCTAAAGGAGGCGATGGCAGTACCTCTTTCGAGTTTAATGCTAATCCTTTTAAATCAATAGGTGACCGTACTGTGGGTGAACTACAGGTAGGTGTTAAATTTTTATTCTAAAATCTTAGAATTAAAAAGATAGATAAAAGCCTCATATTTTTATGAGGCTTTTATCTATATATAGGCAGCATGCTATTTAAAAAAAGAATATCTTTACAGGGTTTAGATTTAAATAACTTAACTAATTAACTAAAAAAGATTATATGAAAGCTATTAAGGCAAGTTTGATTACAGTTGCATTATTAATTGGAGTAGTAGCTAGTGCACAGAATAAACCTTTGACTTTTGGGGTAAAGGCTGGAATGAATATGTCTAATGTTAGTGGTGATTTTGAGGATTCAAAACTAAAAGTAGGTTTTAATGTTGGAGTAACAGCTGATTATGCTTTGACGCCTGATTTTTATTTACTTACCGGTTTAGAGTTTACAACAAAGGGCTCAAAAGTAGATGACAATACAAATTTAAAATTGAACTTATCATATCTGCAACTACCTATATGCAGGATATAAAATAACCGTAAGTAATGATACAAGAATACTATTTCATGCAGGTCCTTACCTTGCTTACGCAGTAGATGGTAAGTGGAAGGTGAAAGAAGGTGGCTCAGAGGTCAGTGTAGGAGCATTTAGTGATGATGCTGAAGCTGGAGGAATCAAAATGAAAAGATTTGATTTTGGATTAGGCTTTGGTGTTGGCGCCGAATTCGGAAAGATAAATGCAGGAGTAAATTGTGATTTCGGTTTGGTGAATATCTCTGACTTTGGTATATTTGATATGGATGAATGGGGACAATTTGATGGAAGTGACGTCTCAGTAAAAAATATGAATGTATCTATATCCTTAGGATATAAATTTTAGAAATATATAAATAAAAAAGCCTGATTTTATCGGGCTTTTTTATCCTATGCATTCTCAAAAACGACACTGTTAACACAAAGAGACAGCCATTTTTCAATTGGTATTTTATCTTCTACTTTCAATCCTTTAACCGTAATAACAGCCTGTTTCTTAAAGTCCAGACTAAATATCTCCTGCAATTGATTTACTAATTCAGGGAAATTATGCATATCCTGAAAATCTGGAATTTTTTCTTTCAATGAAGGCTGGTAACTTATCGGATGTTGGTACATATTACGCCACATAATGCGTGGGCGGTCGTGCGATGCCTCCCGGATATAATGAGCCTTTTCGGATGGCAGATACCATTGCAAATCGACAACCCATTTATTTCCAGCTGAAATGTGAAGTCCCAGAATAGCGTCTTTATTTGTCAAGCCGGGTGCTGGTCTATGGTTTTCTTTACATTTTGAAAAATCGCCAGTTGAAAATTCTACCGAGAATCGCCAGTTAAATGAAGTAGGTATTAATCCTAATGGTTTAATAAGTTCAGGGATTTTCTGACCCTGAAGTTCCAGTTTTATTTGTTTTTGTAACAAATGGTCGTCAAGCGTTATTTTATACCAATAATGCCTGTCATTATTTTCTTGGTAATCTTTAGCTATAGCATCAATACGTTCAAGCTGCTTCTTAAACTGTTTCGATTTGGTCTTTATAGATTCTACGAATTCAATTGTATCCTGAGATATCGGAGAAGGATTAAGTAACAAAACAAAATAGGCCTGCCACATCATATATTTTTCCTGTTGTTTTACAGATCTAATCGTAGTTCTCAATATCTGGGAAATGCGGGGTAAACAGATTTCATTTGCAATAAAAGGCTGCTTATATCTCAATCTCCACATCCAGCTACGATAGCTAACCACTTCGAAATGGCAGTCAGGATTTGCTATTAGGAAAAAACAATATTGTCTATATTCATCATACTTCTGATCTGGATTTATTTTGAATTTATTGTCAAATCCGAATAAAAATAACCCATTCCCTCCACTAAGGAAACCGTTATGTTTGTCCTTCAGAAACTTTTTATATGCTTTTACCATTAAATAGTATGTAGGCTCAATGTCATACAAAACCTTTCCTGCCACCAGGCATAGATAATAAACCTGTTCTATTTCCTTATCATCCAGCTTGTGAATGTTCTCTTTTAGATTCCTAAATAGAAATGCATATTCCCTGTCAAGCTTACCTCTAAGATTCCAATCTGCTTTGGGTTTTAAAGTATAGCTTTCCCCATCGGAAATGCAACATTCACTGATCAAATCAAGGAAAGTAACAGATGCAGATTCATTTATTGATTTCTCTGTTGTGGTCTGTATAAATTGTTTTTGAGGGGTAGGATTATCCTCTATACCAAAAAGTCTTTTAAAAAATTGAAACATAGCCTATTGTTAATTTAATACAATTAGAAACAAATATAAAGAATATCCCAGAAGTAAAGGTATATGAATGATTTTTCTTTAGTAAGCCTCGGCTTTATTGTTTTGAGTTAAAATACAAATCATGAAATAAATTCATTCTACATATTATTACCTTTGCATACAAATTGAATAAAATAATGGAAAATAAATTCTATAAAGAATTTGGAGAGCTACTTTCAAAACACTTCCCATATAAAGTCCAGAAAATATCGATTAATGCAGGCTTTACCTGTCCCAACAGGGATGGATCGAAAGCCGTAGGAGGCTGTACATATTGTAATAATCAAAGTTTCAGTCCAGGATATGGAGGCAGGCAGCGAACCGTGAGCGATCAGTTAAAAGACGGGATTGATTTCTTTTCTTACAAATATCCCGATATGAAATATCTGGCTTATTTTCAGTCATATACCAATACATATGATAGCATAGATAAGCTTATTGGATTATATGAAGAAGCCTTATCGTACCCTAATGTGGTTGGCCTGATTATTGGTACAAGACCCGATTGTATGCCAGATGAACTATTGGATTATTTTGCTGAACTAAATAAAAAGACTTTTCTGATTATCGAATATGGACTGGAATCAACGCTGGATTCCACATTAAAGTTTATCAACCGGGGGCATACACATCAGGAAAGTGAGGAGGCTATTCTTAAAACTGCCGATAAAGGGATATATACCGGCGCACACCTTATTTTGGGGTTACCACATGAAAGCCGTGAGCAGATACTGGCCCATGCCAATATTGTGGCAAAGTTGCCATTGACAACATTGAAAATGCATCAGTTGCAACTGATAAAGGGGACAGTTATGGCAAAACAATACCGTGAGCATCCTGAGTGGTTCAATCTATTTAAAGTAGATGATTATATTGATCTGTGTATTGATTTTGCAGAAAGATTGAATCCCGACTTTATTATAGAACGTTTTATATCTCAGTCTCCCAAGCAACTCCTAATAGCACCTGATTGGGGATTGAAAAACTTCGAATTCACCGCAAAAGTTTTGAAACGCTTTGCAGAAAGAGAAACTTATCAGGGGGCGATTTATGGCAAATAAAGATTTTTGATAGGATCCTATCTGAATAACTCCGTGATATTATCCATTTCAGCCCAATATAAATGAGTATACCCTGCAATAGTATTTTTATATCGCATTAGCTTGGTATCTACAGGAGTCCCTTTTGCATTCAACTGCTGAGTAATACTGCTTTCGTTGCTCTCTATAGAAGAATAGTGAAACTCATGCCCTTTCATTCTTATGCTATTATATTCAAATTGCCTGTATCCCAGCTTGAGTTTCATATTTTCCATAGTTGCTTTCTGATCGAAAATACCCACCATTGAATAGGCATTCCCTTCTTTATCCGAAATCGAGGTAGATAAATACATCATTCCACCGCATTCGGCAAGCAGATATCCTCCATTTTCGATATAATTTTGGATACTGTTTTTCATCAAATGATTATCACTCAACTGCTTCAAATACAATTCAGGATATCCTCCCGGCAAATAGACTAAGTCGGCATCGGGCAACTCCTTATCAGTGAGAGGACTAAAATAGGAAACATCCCCAATCTTATTAAAGTGCTCCAGATTCTCCTGATACATAAAATTGAAAGCCTCATCAGCAGCAACGGCAATTCGCAGATTTTTATTAGACATAACAGGCTTATTAACAGGAAGCTCAACCTTACTAACGGTCAGAGCTAATAATTTGTCTATATCAATATATTTCTCTACCAGAGCAGCTAAATTCTCAGCAAAATCATCAAAACGGTATTCTTTATCAAGGCTTAACCCTAAATGCCTTGATGGGATCTCGACAGACACATTCTTCGGCAAATACCCCAATGCTTCCAGTCCGACAGCCTGACAGGCCTCTTTCAAAAATCCGTAATGACTTTCAGAACCTACAAAATTGAATATAACTCCGACCAGATTGATATTTTTATAAAAGTTCTTGAAGCCATAAAGCATAGCAGCAGCAGAATAAGCCATTGACTTTGCATTGATTATCAAAATAACAGGAATGTTTAATAATTCTGCAATCTCGGCGCTGCTTCCTTTCATCTTATCATAGCCATCAAATAATCCCATTACACCTTCAGTGATGCTGACGTCTGATCTGGATGCATATTTTCTGTATATTGCCTCTACATGCTGCTCTGATGATAAAAACAAGTCAAGGTTAACTGACTTACTACCGGAAGCCAGATCATGATATTTAGTATCGATATAGTCGGGGCCACATTTGAAAGGCTGGGTGTTCAGTCCTCTGTTTTTCAATGCTCTTAACAGGCCTAATGTAATGGTGGTTTTACCGGATCCCGATGCAGTTGCAGAAATAAGAAAACTTGAAATATCTGGCATAATGATTTCGTTTGTTCCTGCAAAAATATGAAAAGCTTTTATCTCTAAGTAATAAAAGTAACAAAATATACAAAGTCAACTATTTTAGCATTTATATCTAAATAATATGTTATCAGATACTTATAGATGAGTTTAATATAAAAGGTGACAAAAGTAACACTTTTTCCACCTATTTTTAGTTGTAACTTTCTTCTCCCAATTATTTCAAAGACCTCTATATATAAGACAAACTTATCTTTCAAAAAAATTATTCTTCAAAATCCTTTTTTCTAATATTTTTTAAATTTAACTTTGCCACCGCTTAGGTGATGTATATAGGCATCCGTCTATTTACATAAAAAGGGAATCCGGTTAGAATCCGGAACAGTGCCCGCTACTGTGACCTCTTTTAAAAAGTTTTGAACATCACTTTGCCACTGTTCATAAGAATGGGAAGGCGTTCAAAATAGAGTAAGTCAGGAAACCTGCCAGGCAAACAAGTAAATAATATTCTCGGGGCCAAGAATATAGTGACTAACATTATACTTCATAATCTTAATGAAAAAGAAAGTATTGCTGACAGCATTATTATGCTGTGCTGTAAATTTGGTGTTTGCCCAACTAACACTGAAAGGAAAAGTTGTTGATGAGAATCAGAAACCTATTTCAGGAGCCAGTGTATGGATCGAATACACAACCATCGGAACTTCTACCGACTCAAGAGGTGAATTCTATCTGGAAAAAGTACCCGAAGGAGACCAACTCCTGAGAGTGAGTGCTCTGGACTATACCGGAGGACGGATGCCTGTAAGTGACTCTAACGAAAATGTTCTTGTGAAGATGGAACGCTCACCCCTCAAACTAAATGAAGTGGTGGTAACAGGAACAGGAACCCTCAACAAACTCAAGAATTCTCCTGTAGTGATAGATGTAATCTCTAAAAGAGAACTGGAAAATGTAAGTATCCCGACTTTCGAGAATGCCATGACCGCCCTTAATCCCTCGTTGTCTTTCACACCTAATGCCATGGGGTCTTATATGCAACTCAATGGCTTAAGCAACAGATATATATTAGTGCTGGTTGACGGTAAAAAAATGGGAGGGGATGTAGGTGGCAATACAGATCTTAACAGGATAGACATGAGTAATGTGAAGAGAATAGAAGTCCTGAAAGGTGCGGCATCTTCTCTTTATGGTTCTGATGCCATGGCAGGAGTTATTAATATAATAACAAATAAACCTAAAGACCTGATAAACTTTTCGGCAGAAACCCGTCTCTCAAAATATGGACAGTTAACACAGAATGTTAACTTATACCTGAATGCAGATGGTTTTTCTTCCTCTACATCTTTTCAACGGAATCAGGCTGATGGCTGGCAGCTGAATACAAAAGAAATGCTTAATGATGAATTGGTAGATACAGACAAACAAGCTATGCTACGATTCTATTCCGATGTACTTAGTCAAAGATTCGGATATGCTCCAACAAAGGATTTCAGCATATATGTTGAAGGAAGTATTTTCGATAAAAAGTTTAAACGCCCTGTAAGTGCTTATGGCTTTGATATGAGATATGAAGACTATTCATTTGGAGCAGGAGCGAAGTATCTATTGAAAAATAATGGTGTAATATCCTTGGATTGGAATACTGATAAATTCGAGTATTATAAAGATTACCTGAAAGAAACAAAAGATAAGAACGGTACCGTATTTGCCGTTGGACAGGAAGAATTTGTAAGAAGGCAAAAATATACCAATATCAACCTTAAAGGTTCTTTCTATGCAGGAAAATACAATAAAGTGACTGTCGGAACGGAATACAAGGTTGATAATCTTTATGCTCCATCAGACAGTATAGGAGGATCAAAGGATGTCTATACTATGGCAGTGTATGCTCAGGATGAGATCAAGCTTTTTGATAAACTGAATATTGTTCCCGGTATACGCTATATCTACAACGAAACATTCAAGAACAGGGTGACCCCCAAGCTGAGTGCAATGTATTCACTGAGTAACTTTAATTTCAGGGCATCGTACGCTTCCGGATTTAAGACTCCTGATCTCAAGCAATTATTCATGAAGACAGAGGTTACCAGCAGAGGAAAGACGACTCTGAGTGTGGGTAATAAAAACCTGAAACCTGAAAGTTCCAATTATTATTCCCTGAATGCAGAATATATGAGTAGTTTTCTTACAATGTCTGTAAACGGCTACATCAATGATCTAAAAAATAAGATTGAGATAATTGAAATGGATATGACTCCTGAAGAAATAGCTGAAGGATATGATAAGAAATCATCATATGAGAATATTGGAAAGGCACGGATTCAGGGGGTTGACTTTACTTTTAGTTCATACCTCGGATATAACATCACATTGGGTGGTGGATATAGTTATGTAAACGCTAAAGATCTCGATACAGGCAAACGTCTGCAGAGGATAAGCAGGCATACAGGAAATGTAAACGCAAACTGGTATAAAGACTGGGGTATATTAAGATCTAACTTCAATATAAACGGACGTCTGCAAAGTCGCAGATACTATGACAATGGTGACGATGCCCGTGCATATCAGTTATGGAACTTTGCCACACGTCATACATTCAAAGATTATAACGGAATTGTATTTGAGCCCGGATTTGGTATCGAAAACATCTTCGACTTTGTTGATGACAAGCCTTTCAATCAAAACTATGCGACGCTCTCTCCCGGACGTACTTATTATGTGAGTCTGAAAGTAAAATTTAGTAAATGAGCGTCAACTTTATAAAATCCTTTTCTCTTGTTACCAAAGGGAAGGATCCCGACTCCCAAAAGTTACAAGAGATGCTTCCTATCGTCAGCATGACAAAGAGGATATTGCTGATCCTTGTTTTCATCCTGTCATTATCCTGCTCCCAAACACAAAAAAAGAGCATTGAAGATATTGATGGATATGAATTGAGATATGCAAAAGGCTTCAGTGTAAAAGGATATGACGATTACAGGCTGGTAACTGTACGTGATCCGTGGGATACCACTCGTACACTCTTTCAATACATATTGGTTGATAAGGATAAAGAAATTCCTTCAGATTTACCAAAAGGTACTATTGTAAAAGTTCCGTTAGAATCGGTAATTGCTTTTTCTACTATCCAGTGTAGTATGCTTCAGGAAATAAATGAGCAGCACAAGATAAAAGGAGTCTGTCAGGCACAGTATATCGACTTACCCTATATTCAGGAAAAACTCAAATCAGGCGAAATCCTTGACCTAGGCAGTATGCACAAACCTGATGTAGAACGTCTGATCCAACTTATGCCTTCCGGACTTGTCGTTTCAGCGATGGAAACGGGAATGGGCTATCTCGAAAAGCTAAAAATTCCGGTTATTGCTACAACAGATTACATGGAAAATACAGCCTTGGGACGTGCCGAATGGATACGCTATCACGCTTTGTTTTATGGGAAAGAGCAAATGGCTGATTCTCTGTTCAGCGAAACGGAACGCCGTTACAATGAAATCAAGGAAAAAGTGAAGAATACCGATAAGAAACCGACTGTATTTAATGATCTCAAGTTTGGGAAAACATGGCGGATAGCAGGCGGACAAAGCTATCTGGCAAACCTCATACGCGATGCCGGAGGAGAATATGTATGGAAAGACTCATCAACCGGATCGAGGCGATTGGCCGGAGAAATGGTTCTTGATGAGGCAGGTACGGCAGATATCTGGCTATTGAAGTATAACCGGGATAATGATTTCACTTATTCCACTCTGGAGAAAGAAAGTAAGATATACTCGCAGTTTGGTGCATATAAGAACAAACATATCTGGGGTTGTAATACAGGTAGGATCCATTATTTCGAAGATATACCTATACACCCTGATTCGATACTGAGGGATATGGCTATAATATTTCAGCCTCAATTATTTCCTCATAGTGAGCTTAGCTACTTTAAACCATTGGAATAAAAAATAATAAATATATGAAAAAGATATTCTTAATATTCACGATGTGCATCATTGCACTAACAGCCTTGGGGCACGGAGGTAAAAACTTTGAAGCATCAGATATTATAAAAACGATGCAAACCGGCGATAAACTGGCTATACTGATGGTACACTTCGGTACAACACATCGCGATACCCGCGAACTTACGATAGATGCAATAAACAGCAAAGTAAAACAACAATTCAGTGACATTGAGTTCCGCGAAGCATATACATCGCGTATCGTTATTAAGAGATTGGATGCAATGGGTATTATTAAGCAAAACCCGTTGGAAGCATTGAAACAACTCCATGCGGATGGATATACACATATCCTTGTGCAGGCATCTACCATAATTGATGGGGTGGAAATGGAATCATTAAACAGAAATGTAGAAGAAGTGAGTGCATTATTTAAAGATATCCGTGTAGGAGATCCTCTTTTGTACTCGCCTCACGATTATGAAAAGGTAATAGATATCCTGACCTCGAACAGTGATAAAAATACGGCATATGTATGGGTAGGTCATGGTACTTACGATGCCACTACGGCGCAGTATGCAATGATGGATTATATGTTAAAGGCTAAAGGTCACAATAACTATTTTGTAGGAACAATCGAAGGTTATCCTGAATATAACGATATGCTTAAACAATTGAAAACATCAGGATTAAAGAAAGTAGTATTAGTTCCTTTTATGTTTGTTGCGGGAGAACATGCTAAAAATGATATAGCCGAAGACTGGAAAAACGATTTGGGGAAAGAAGGTTTTGAAGTCGGAGTCTTAATGAAAGGGTTAGGACAAAATCCGGATATACAAGATCTGTACATTTCACACCTAAAATTTATAGCTACTCACCGTAAGATAGGCATTATGGAGAAGAAAGCCACCTATGAAGTAACAGGAGAGAAGCAACATCTTCACCATCATTAAGTTATGGCAGACATTTATTGAAGTATTTTGTCATGCTGACGATAGGAAGCATCCCGACCCATTTATCAAGGAAAAGAGGAGAGATGACAAAAATCAAGTGAATACAAATACTTTAGTTATTTAATTATTCAAATAAAAAGAACTATGAAAATATATATATTTATTATTATACTATCAGCGATTAGCTTATATTCTAACGCTCAGAATAAAAGTATAACGGATACCATACATAGCATAAAAGAAATTGAAGTAATAGGAACCAACCTGAAAAAAAATGATATCGGAAAACTGAATGTTCCATTACAATACTTACCTCTTTCAGTAACTACCGTATCAGCGAATAATCTGGATATGAGAGGTATTGTAAATATACAAGACGCAGTGAAATTCCTACCCAATACACGTATGAGAACCACTTATGGCTCATACCAGCAGTTCGAAGTAAGAGGATTCGATTATACTCCTATTATGATAGATGGCGTAAGGGATGAGCGTACTTCCATTACAAACTCCGCACCATTGGCAGATTTGTCATCAGTAGAGTCTATCGAGTTACTTAAAGGCCCGGCCTCTGTATTATACGGACACTCTTCTGTAGGAGGAATTGTAAATATTACCCGCAAGGCTCCAACATCCCGCACAACAGTAAATGCCCTGATGAGTTACGGCTCGTGGGATAACAAACGTGCTATGATGGATTTCGGAGGAAGATTTCTTGGGCCGTTTAATTATCGTGCAGTGATAAACTGGTCCGATAATGAAGGATACAGGGATACCAATGACAAGCGTTTCTCCGGATATTTTGTACTGGGTGCTAAGTTCGACGAAAAACAGGAACTGGACATCCGCGCAGGGCTTAACCGCGACTGGTACGGAACAGAGATTGGTCTACCACGCCTTATGGCCAATGATATTTATAAAACAGATGGCACTCAATATCTTTCCAAGGGGGATATGCTTCCCGGATTAAATAAACGTGCAAGGTATAATAACGAGTCCGATTTCATGAAAAATCATGCTTCGAATATATCTGTAAGATATAGTAATAAAGTATCGGAATCTTTTAAAATAGAAAACCGTTTGGCATATAACTACGATAACATCGATTATTTCAGTACTGAGGAACTATCATATCTGGAAAGTGACCAACCGATCTATAACCACTACTATATGAAAGGAGATGCGAAAAAATATATCTGTTTAGATACTGTCCAGCTAACATATCCTCTTCGTTTCGCTTATACAGTACACACTATTAATGAACAAATAGAAGCATCCGGTAAGATAGAATTCGTCAACGGTATGAAATATAATTATCTGGGTGGATATAACTTCGTTTTTTTCCATCGTAACACTTATCGTGGTTATGGAGGGGGATATGCATTATCCGATTTAATAGAAGGTCCCGGATTATATTCTAAAGTTTCTGTCAACAATCCTCACAGCATGGGATATATGGATCCGTATTTTGGAGCAGGTACTGCTACACGTAATTACACAAACAGTGTTTACCTGCAAAATCTATTCGAATTATCTGAAAAGTTTAAAGTTATGCTATCCGGACGTTTTGACCACTTTTCATTCAAAACCGCTTTAGGTAAAATGGATACCAAAACGAAAGAGCGGGAATATTCGGAACAAGAACCTTTTGATAAAACTTCTACTTCTGCTTTTACTTATAGGGTCGGTGCTGTTTATTTGCCTGTGACTAATTTATCTATATACGGATCGATTGCAAACTTTTTTATGCCATATCGTGATATCGTAAATACCGAAACCACCGTATATATCGACGGAGATGGCAAAAGATTTTATCCGAAATCAGCCGAGGAAGCTTTAAAACCGCAGACAGGCTATCAAGCTGAACTGGGTGCACGCTATTCATTCAGCAGGCTCTTACAAGCTACAGCCAGTGCATTTTATATTCGCAAGAATAATGAAAAGAAAACACTAAACAGTAGCTATGAAGACCCGGAAGACGGAGGAAAAAAGAAATCGGTTGTAGGACAAGTAGCATCCAGCGAATCGAAAGGTTTTGAATTGGAATTTATAATTACACCATCTGACAACTTGATGTTTTCTTTGGGATATGGATATACCGATGCAACTATCATAGATTTCACCGCTAAGAATTTAGTTGAAAATGGCTATGTCGAAAGTGGATCCGATCCTCAAAAAGGTATGCGTCTGGCAGGTATCCCTAAAAATACATTCTTTGCAGCCGGAAATTATGGTATTACAAGAGGTGTGTTTAAAGACTTGGCTTTCAACTTTACTGTATCCTATACTGATAATGTGTATCGCGATATAAGTAAAAGTGTGGTATATCCTTCTTACTGGCTAACAGATTTCGGAGCATCCTACAAGTTAAATAATGGCATACAACTGAGAGTAAATGTAAATAATGTGTTTGACAAGGAATATTATAATCAATCGTTGAGTACCCAGATGGTACCGAGCAATCCCCGTAACTATTTGTTTACTCTCGCGTATAGCTTATAATTATGCTAACAAAGATATTCTATTCTTTTCACAGGATACTGGGTACAATTCTCAGTATCCTGTTCCTGATCTGGTTCCTTTCAGGTTTTGTAATGATATATCATACTTTTCCGAAAGTAAGCAATCGCGACACATATAAAAATATGGATGTGTTGCAGGGGGATATTCTACCTATTGATTCAATCATAAAGAAATCGGATAGTACAATAACTAAATTAGCATTACAGTCTTATGCAAATAAGCCTTTCTTCGTTGTTTCGTCCTCAGGGAATAACAGCCGGATTTTTGCAGACTTGTCCATGCAGAATGTACGATCCTCTACATATGAACAGATAAAGGAATATGCACAACGATGGAATGACGCTGAAATAGTACAGGTAGATACATTACGTGAATTGGATCAATGGATACCTTTTGGGCGTTTGAAAAAAGAGTTTCCTATCTATAAATTCTATTTTGGAGATAAAGACAAACATCAACTCTATATATCATCACGTACAGGTGAGGCTTTGCAATTTACCGATGAAAACAATCGTTTCTGGGCATGGCTGGGAGCAATACCCCACTGGGTGTATTTTACCTCACTCCGGCAAAATTCCCAACTATGGATAGACGTGGTAGTATGGCTTTCAGGCATTGGTTCACTAATGTGCCTTGCTGGCATTATCCTTGGCGTACGTTCCTATATTGTACAATATCGCCGGAGAAAGAAGCTGAAGACTCCATATAAAAAGATTATCTATAAATGGCATCATATATTAGGATTTATATTCGGCATATTTGTTTTTACATTTGTATTCAGCGGAATGATGTCATTGGCTCCTGTTCCTCAATGGATAGTTAAAGTGCATAATTCTGACATAGAGAAAAAATTGTATGCGCAAGAACCTATCAAGCTCCAAAATTACATATTGGACTATCATAGAATATTTGATAAATACCCTGATGAGGTAAAAAGCATAGAATGGACATCATTTGGAAATAAACCCATCTATAAGGCTGTCATAAATAATCGGTTAATAACTATTGATGCCTCTTCTGAAGAAATTAAGGATCTGTCACTAAACGAACAGGATATAAAAGAAAGGTTGGCATTAGTTCATTCCGAGCCGGTTACACTTTCATTAATGACGGAGTATGACAACTACTATGTAGGCCTGTCCGATCATTTACCATTACCTGTATATAAAGCTGAAATAGATGATGCAGATGGCAGCACCTATTATATCAATCCTAAAAACGGGAATACGCGCTATTTTAATACGAATACCAAAGTAAGGCGTTGGTCTTATCAGGCATTACATAGTTTCAAGTTTAAACTTACGGCAGAAAATAAAATTCTTTGGAATATTATTATGTGGACAACCATGATTGGTGGAACAATTGTATCCGTATCAGGAGTTTGGCTAGGGTTTGGATATCTGAAACGGAAAGTTAAGAAATTAAAGAAGTATATTTGTTCTAATAAACACAACTAACATACATGACAAAAGGGAAAATAATAGTTGCCGGAATAGGCCCCGGATCAAAGGAAGATATTACACCGGCTGTGATAGATGCAATGAAAATATCGCAGGTTATAGTCGGTTATAAGTACTATTTTCAGTTTGTAGAGAATATAATCAATTCTGATACAATCTGTATCGATACAGGCATGAAAAAAGAGCGTGAACGTGCAGAAGAGGCTTTTCTTCATGCAGAAAAAGGCAAGACTGTTTGTGTCATTAGTTCCGGCGATTCCGGCATTTATGGAATGGCTCCGCTTGTCTACGAAATGAGGGATGAGAGGAAAAGCAGAATAGAAGTGGAAGTACTACCCGGCATAAGCGCATTCCAGAAAGCGGCAGCATTGCTTGGTGCACCCATCGGACACGATTTCTGCATCATTTCCCTTTCAGACCTAATGACACCTTGGGACAGAATAGAAAAGCGAATATCGGCAGCAGTTTCTGCCGATTTTGTAACTGCTATCTACAATCCAAAAAGCAAAGGACGTTATTGGCAATTATACCGATTGATCGAGCTTTTTCTGAAAGAACGATCTCCCGAAACGCCTATTGGTTATGTACGTCAGGCAGGACGTGAGGAACAGGAAATAAAGGTTACTACCCTTGCTGAATTCGATCCTGAAGAAATAGATATGTTCACGATTATCATTATAGGAAATTCCCAATCATATATTTCTAACAACAATATTATTACCCCACGCGGATACTATCGTGAATCTAAAAGTGAAGAAATTGGTATTGGTCAGGATATTATGATCCGTAGTTTCCGCACTATAGAGGGTGAACTCAAGAATAAGAATATTTCTTTAGGCAAGAAATGGGCATTGCTTCATGCCATACATACTACTGCCGATTTCGATATGGAAAATATCCTGCTTGTAGACGAAAATGCTGTGGAAAACCTGCATAATGAGTTTATACAAGGAAAGGTGAAAACAATTATAACAGATGTAACAATGGCTGCGTCAGGTATTCGTAAAGGAGCTTTGGATCGCTTAGGCATTGACGTAAAATGTTATCTGCATGATGAACGCGTTGCTACTATCGCAAAAGAAAAAGGAATAACCCGCACACAAGCCGGTATTCGCTTAGCAGTAGAAGAACATCCCGATGCATTGTATGTTTTCGGTAATGCACCTACTGCACTGATGGAATTGTGTGAATTAGTGAGAAAAGACAAAGCTCATCCGGCAGGTATTGTTGCTGCTCCTGTAGGTTTTGTAAATGTAAGGGAGTCCAAACATATGACCAAGCCATTCAAGGATATACCTAAACTAATTGTAGAAGGGCGCAAGGGAGGAAGTAATCTGGCTGCAACATTGGTCAACTCTATTCTTACTTTTGACGATGCAGAACAATTGAAACCCGGTAGAGACGTATAATCATGAAATTCTATATAATAGGTATCGACGATGATCAGGAACAACATTTCGCGGAAGAAATATTAGATATCATCCGTTCTCATCGCATTTTTTCAGGAGGAAACCGCCATCATCAGATCGTGGAATCTTTTTTACCTGAAAAGAGTATATGGATCGATATTGCCGTTCCTTTAGAGAATGTCTTTGAGGAATATAAGAAGCATAATACAATCGTTGTCTTTGCTTCGGGCGATCCCTTATTCTTTGGCTTTGCCAACACAGTAAAGAGGATGATACCTGACGTTGATATAATACTATACCCGTACTTCAATTCATTGCAATTGCTTGCACATCGTCTGATCATGCCATATCATGATATGCATATTGTATCGTTAACAGGCAGGTCCTGGCATAAGTTCGATGAAGCGCTGATAATGGGATATAATAAGATCGGAGTACTGACAGATAACAAAGAACATACCCCGTCTGCTATTGCATCCCGCATGCTCAAATACGGATATAACAACTACCGTATATCAGTCGGTGAATTGTTAGGAAATAAGGAGCAGGAAAAATTCTCCACTTATAAACTGGAAGACGTAATAGGCAAAAGTTTTGCCTTCCCCAACAATCTTATTTTAGAAAAGATATCTGATCGTCCCCGTTCTTTTGGCATTCCTGAAAATGAATTCTATTTACTTAATGGGCGTGCAAAGATGATTACCAAGATGCCTATACGACTACTTTCTTTAAGCATGCTCGAACTCCGAGATAAAGCAGTATTTTGGGATATAGGTTTTTGCACAGGATCTGTATCAATAGAGGCTAAACTTCAATTTCCTCATCTGCAAATCTTTGCATTTGAGCAGCGTAACGAAGGGAAAGAGCTAATGGAACTGAATGCACAAAAATTCGGCACACCGGGAATCACAGCTATTATAGCTGATTTTACTGAAACAGATATTTCACATCTACCAAAACCTGATGCTGTCTTTATAGGAGGGCATGGAGGAAAGATGAAAGAGATTGTTTCCACTGTAGCTAACATATTGAACGAAAATGGAAGCATCGTATTCAATTCCGTTTCTGACGAAAGCCGGAATATGTTTCTGGAAGCACTAAACGATAATAATCTGACATTAGAGCAAAGCATTTGTATCACAATTGACGACTTCAATACCATTGAAGTTATGAAAGCAATAAAGAAAAAATAAGATGATAAAGACAGCGATAATCCTCACATCTGAAAGCAGCTATCCTTTAGCTGAAACAATAAGCAAAGAATTAACCGGATCAAAGATATACAGTAAGAATAAGATCGATGGAACAGAGCATATAGACTCCATTAGCAATTGTGTAGCTGAGCTCTTTTCGGAAGTAGAATCTATCGTTTTCATCGGAGCAATGGGTATTTGTGTACGGAGCATTGCACCTTATATAAAAGATAAACATACAGACCCTGCCGTAATCAATATCGATAGTACAGGTAAGAATGTAATATCCGTACTTTCAGGACATGTAGGAGGGGCCAACGACCTGACAAGTCAGATAGCCCATATCATCGGAGGAAACGCTATTATCACGACTCAGAGTGACAACACAGGCTTGTGGGCATTGGACACTTTAGGTAAGCAATATGAATGGACAACAAATACTAATGCAGAGAACTTCAATTCTCCTCTGACTACGTTTGTGAATAAAAAGCCTGTTGCCTTACTTCTCGATATCAAAGATGAAGGAACTGCCTATATGGAAAGGACAAAGCCTGACCATGTAGATATATATTACAGATATACAGACATCAGACAGGATAAGTATGACTTGCTTATTGCTGTTACTCCTTTTCTGTATCCTGAAACAGAAATACAAACAATCTGTTATCATCCGAAGGTTCTGCATCTGGGTATAGGCTGTCGGAAAGATTGTAATCCGGAAGATATTGCTAAATACATATCAGAAGCTATAACAAATAACTCCATCTCCATACATTCCATAGCCGATATATCCTCCATCGATATTAAGAAGGATGAAGCCTTACTAAGAGACCTTCAACAGTATCTGAACGATATACCTGTAAATATCTATTCTGCCGATGAACTGAAAGATATTGAAGTGCCTAACCCTTCTGAAAAGGTGGAAAAAGTAACCTCGGTACAGGGAGTATCCGAATCCACAGCAATCAAGAGTGCAGACTATGGACAGTTGATCATGGAGAAACAAAAAGGTGTATTAAGTAAAGGAAATGACTTCACTTTTGCTATTGCTCTCAATCGGTCAGCCATTCGTCAGGGACATATCGAAATAGTAGGTGCAGGCCCCGGTGACCCTGACCTCGTCTCTGTCAAAGGCCGTCAGTTTCTTGAAGAGGCCGATCTCATTCTATATGCCGGAAGCCTTGTTCCTATAGAACTTACATATTGTGCCAAAGAGGGAGCTGTAGTCCGTAGTTCCGCATCAATGGACCTGGAGGAACAATTTACTCTGATGAAAGAGTTCTATGACAGAGGTGCACTTGTTGTACGCTTACACACAGGCGATCCGTGCATCTATGGTGCTATACAGGAACAAATGGCTTTCTTCGATGAATACAATATGTCTTACCACATCACCCCGGGTATATCATCTTTTCAGGCCGCTGCAGCTGCTCTCAGGTCACAATTTACGATACCTGAGAAAGTACAGACGATCATCCTGACAAGAGGAGAAGGTCGTACGCCAATGCCTGATAAAGAGAAACTTCATTTACTCGCTCGCTCACAGAGTACCATATGTATTTTTCTTAGTGCCACAGTAGTTGAGAATGTTCAAAAAGAATTATTGGAACATTATCCGCCAACTACACCAATTGCGGCATGTTATAAACTGACATGGAAAGATGAACGTATTTACAGAGGGCAATTACAGGATCTGGCAAAAATAATAAAGGAGAATAAGCTGACGCTGACAACAATGATTGTTGTAGGGGATGCCATTGACAACAGGCAGGGGCTATCCAAATTATATTCCCATCAATTTAAACACCTGTTCCGCAGGTGATTATGTAAATCACTATTTGATATAGCATAATTTCCTACAATATTTATCTATTATAAGTGAGATTATTAACCTCTAACTTATAACAGATATGTCAAAATACACCGAAAAATTAGTCGAGAAAATTGTGTCTCTTATCGAAGAAGATACCTATAGTATTTCTGAAATATGTAGTATACTAAAACTAAGTCGTAAAACATTTTATGAATGGAAGGATACCAAGCCTGAATTTGAGAAAGCCATAGAAAAGGCAACAGATCGTCGCGATGATAAATTGTTGCTGATAGCCCGTAAGTCACTGAAGAGAAAACTGGAAGGCTATACTCTCACTGAGACCCGTACGACTTATGTGCCTGATAAGGATAATCCTGAAAAACTGGCACTAAAGTCACAAGTAGTAAGACAAAAAGAATACGCCCCTGATACACATGCGATAAAGCTGTTACTGGCTGGAGATAACAATAGGCATGAGCGTGCTAAAGAAAGTTCGCATCCGGCACTGATGATAACCGTTAACGATCCCAAATCGGTAGATTACCTGAATCTGTTGCAGCAGACATTGAGTACGCAGATACCGAAAGAAAAGAGAGAGATAATTGATGAATCAAAACCATTATCAGAAGTCCCGGTTATTGAACCACAACCCGAGAAGAAATCCAGGTATGTTACGATTAAAAGTGTTACCGATCAGATGGTCCCTCCCGGTTACCGGTATCGAAAGTGACAGGTGTTTATATCTGAAAACTGTTACTTTTGTTACTTTTTATGAAATTAGGGCATAATTATCCTCTTATAATTAAAAAAGCGTTTACTTTATATGCCAAAATATTTTTCGATAGGAATGAGATACCTGCAGATTACTTTATTATTCTTTTTTTCATTTGCCATGTATGCCCAGGCACAGCAAATAAGAAAGGATATACAAGGAACTGTATACGATTCTAAAACGAAGGAATCTATCCCTTTTGTAACTGTAAAATTATTAAATCAGTCTGATAGCGCTTATATAAAAGGAGTGGCAACAGATGAGAAAGGCAAATTCAAGCTTTCGGCAAATACAGGTAAATATATTCTAGAAGCATCTTTTATAGGCTATAAAGCATTTCTGCAAAATTTTGAAATATCATCAAAAGAACCGGGTTATTCTTTTGGCGATATATATCTTGATGAGGATATTGTTGAGCTAAAAGAGGCTGTGGTGGAGGCACAGGTCCCTGATATTGTGGTCAAAGGAGATACGATAGAATACAATGCCGGATCTTATAGTTCACAGGAGAGTGATATGCTACAGGATATGATGAAAAATATTCCGGGTGTAGAGGTAGACGAAAACGGGAATATTACAGCGAATGGGAAAACCATAAAAAAAATACTGGTAGACGGAAAAGAGTTTTTCGGGAATGATATTCCTATGGCATTGGCAAACTTACCAGCTAATATGATCAAAAAACTGCAATTGTATAAAGAAGAATCAGAAACAGCCAAAGTAACCGGATTTAAAGATAAAGACCCTGATCAGGTACTGAACCTTGTTGTAAAAGAAGAACTCAGACAAAGCATCTTTGGCGATGTAAAGGCCGGATATGGAAGTGACGACAAGTATGCAAACAAGGCATTGGTTAACTATATGCGTAATGATAATCAGATGTCTTTTGTGGCGGATATGAATAATGTAAATGACAATGGCTATAGTATGGGGATGGATAACGGGATTGATAAAAACAAAAATGTTGGAGCCAATGCTTATATACAGTCATCCGAAAAATTCAGAATCGGGGGAAATCTGAGGTACTCAAGTAATGATAACTTGATGGAGACAAAAACTAATACCCAGACTTTTCTTTCGTCCGGTGATCGTTTTTCCAAACAGGAATCTTCATCGAGGAATAAACGGGATAACTATAATGCGGGTATGAACCTGCAATGGAAACCTGATACTCTGACCACAATCTATGCACGGTCATATATTAGCTTTAATAACACAATGAATAAGAAGAACTCTTCTAATATTTCATATGTTGCCGAAAAAGATACAACTTCAGGGTATTCAAATAGTCAGTCGAAAGGGGATGGTTATAGTATCAATAATTTCTTTACAATAGGGCGTAAACTAAATGACAAAGGGAGGACAGTTAGTCTGACTTTTAATAATTCGATACGAAAAGACAATAGCAAAGGAACCAGCTATTCATATACAACCTATACAGAAGGAACACCCGATAAGATCATTGACCAACGAAATGAGACGGACAATAAAACCAATAGCTATAATATCTCGATGTCATATGTGGAACCTATTGGTAAAGATCACAGACTACAGTTTTCATATTCATATGGACAGAATAACTCAAAGCGGATGCGTGATGTCCGTACAAAAGATGATGCAGGTAACTATACGGTTTTGGATTCAGCATATGCAAGGAATACCAAAAATAAATATATAAACCAGAACATTAGTCTCAATTTTCAGACAACAAAAGACAAATATAATTATACTATAGGCCTCAGTATTGATCCTTCATATTCAAAAAGCGAGGTAAGTATAGGCGATACATCCATCGATAGCCTGAATACAAAGCAAAATGTGATTAATTTTTCACCCAGCCTTAATTTTACTTATCAGCCCAATGAGCAAACCAGTTTGGATATCAGCTACTCTGGGTCGACAAGTCAGCCTGGAATAACACAGTTGTCAGCCGATACGGTTATTGTAAATGCACTCACTAAGTACTATGGTAACCCTGATTTGAAGCCAAGCTACAGCAATAACTTCAATGTATATTACCGTAAGTCGAATTACGAAACCAGCCGCTTTCTTATGTTGTCCGGAGGGCTGAATTATACGTTCAATAATATTGTTGATTATACGACAATTGACGATCAGGGTAATAGCATAAATACCTATCGCAACCTAAGCGGTAATATGGGGGCAAACCTCAACTTTATGTTTAATACTCCGTTGCGTAATAAAAAATTTACGATAGATAATAGTACATATAGTAATTATTATAAAAACATAGGCTATACGAATGGGGAGAAGGCTATAACTCATAATGTGGTGATAGGAGAGAGGGTTGCCGGTAAATTCAAAGTTGATAAATTTGAAACACGCCTGCAACTGGGTGCTTCATTCAATATCACACGAAATAACCTATCCGGCTCTCAGGATAGGAATACAGCAAACTATACTGTTCTCCATTCTTTCCTATGGAAAATACCTTCCATATTTGATATCCCCTTAGACATATCAATACAAAATGATATAAATATGTCTTATTATAGCGGGTATGGGGATGATTTTAAGAAAAGCGAGATTCTCTGGAATGCCTCAATCTCAAAACTATTTCTGAAAAAGAAAAAAGGTACCCTGAAGTTACAATTCTTTGATATCCTCAATGATAGGAATAATATATCACGCTATGTAAGTGGTAATTACATGACCGATTCGCGCTCCAACAGTGTTAGCCGATACTTTATGCTTAGCTTCTCTTACAAATTCAACATTATAAAGAGTAAGGGAAAGAATAATGAGGACTATGAAGGTGAAGATTTCTAATATGAATATTCACAACTAATTGTATTTCAGACAATTAAAAAGTTATATATTTCTTATATGACGGATCAATTAACAATTTGATGATAAGCAGGTTATCCAGATCAGACTTCTGAAAAAAGTCATATGGGAGCAATACTATACTCTCTTAGTCTTTTTATTTTTTGAAATTTGCAGTGTATGTTTAACTCAAATTTTAAATTATGAAGAAGAAATTAGCCCTTATTATTGTCGGAATTGTACTTATTGTTAATACTGCATCTCCAGTTTGCGGAACTTTGTATTGTCCTGGAGGTGCACCTGCTACTTATTATTGTTCTGGAGCTGGAGAGTTGGAGACTCTTCAATGGGTAGATGAAATCTATAGTTTCTTCTGTTAGTAAAACAAAAATTTGGAGGTTGTCAATATAATAAATGATGTGCCAAATATTCAAATTATTTATTGACAACCTATTTAATATCAGTTAAATATATCTTATGAAAAAAGTTTTTTTAAGTTGTCTTATTATATTCGCATGCAATTTTTTACATGCTCAAACAATTACAGTTGACCCTCGTACTGCAGAACCCTTGAAGCTACAAAAGAAAAGCATCCAAGATACATCTAAAATGAGAATACAATACCGTCAAGTAATTATTCAGGATACAACTGATACAAATCAGAAAACAGATAATATAATGCTACTTCAGATAGGAAACAATATATCAAAATATACAGATTACTATGGATTAAAAGCAGATTCCCTTTATGATGTGTATGTCAAAATGGGAGATGATTTGAGTACTATATTTACTAAGATACATCCCTATATAAAGGGAAGCTCTCGAGAAAATATATTTAAAGATTATCCTCAAGGAAAAATCACATCAACCAATTTATTTGGAGGCTCTTCATACCTATATGAAGAGGCATCAGTAAATATTGATTGGAAACTGGAATCCGGAAATATGACTATAGCCGGATATAAATGCAAGAAAGCGTCCACTACACTTTTTGGTAGAAAATATACAGCTTGGTATACTCCAGATATACCCATAAGCAACGGTCCATGGAAATTCTCAGGCTTACCTGGGTTAATACTAAAGGTAGAAGATAGTAAAAAAGAAGTTTCTTTTGAATGTATAGCTATAGATAAACCGCATTGGAAAGACCCAATATATATGAATGAAAGTGATTATATGAAAACAAATAAGAAGACTTTTCTTAAATTATATAAACAATACAAGGATAATCCGGGTGCAGTAATACAAAATTCAGGGATGATACAGGGCGATATACCTGCTAAAGCATTTCGTAAACGAGCATATAACCCGATAGAGTTAAGTGAGTAATGAAACATTTTATTTTATACTTCATTTTATTTATAACATTAACCTTGAACGCTCAGATATTTATACCTGATAAAAGACAAAATACCAAAGCTTCAATTCCTAAAACTCCTATTGTATTAGACAGTTCTATTATAAGGATACAATATCGACAACGAATTATAAATGATACAATAACACAAAACTATCAAGAACATCTTATGTTGCTTCAGATTGGAAATAGAGTCTCAAAATATACTGATTATAATAAATTAATAGGTGATTCTTTAAATTTTGTGTACAGCAAACAGGGTATGGATATAAATTCTATGTTGGAAAAAGTTTCTATATATACAAGAAATGGTTCGAGGGAAAATATTTTCACAAATTATCCTAAAGGAAAGATTACATCAACTAATTTCTTTACAGGGTCTTCTTTTTTATATGAAGAACCATTAATAAAGACTAATTGGAAATCTGAATCAGGAAATCTAACTGTTAGTGGATATAAATGTAAAAAAGCATCAACAACGCTTTTCGGTAGAAAATATACTGCATGGTATACTCCGGATATTCCTATAAGTAATGGTCCTTGGAAATTTTCAGGACTACCGGGACTAATATTAAAGGTGGAAGATGATAAAAAACAAATATCATTTGAATGTATTGCGATCGAAAAACCTCGTTGGGTAGATAATATATATATATTTGACAGGAATTATATGAAAACAAATAAAAAAACTTTCCTGAAATCATATAAACAATACAGAGAAAATCCTGGAGCAGCATTACAAAATTCGGGAATGATACAAGGTGATATACCTGCTCATGCATTGCGTAAGCGTGCATATAATCCAATAGAGTTAAGTGAGTAAGTATTTACTATATATAGCTCTAGTCTTATCTCCATTCTTTTTGTCAGCCCAAACAGCAATACATGGAGTTGTAAGAGACACCATTGATAATAAACCAATCAATGGTGTTGTTGTCTCTATTATCGATAATGATCAAGACATTATAGGTTACGGATTGACAGATAGTAAAGGCTTTTATCAAATAGAAATAGATTCACAGAATAAAGAATTGGAATTGACCGTATCCTTTCTGGGATACAAACAAAAAGTATTTACAATAAGGAACAACTCCCAGGTAATAGATGTAGCATTACAGCCATTAGAAATCCAATTAAAGGAGGTTGTAATTAAATCAGAGGTGATGTGGAGTAGAGAAGACACTCTTGTATACAGTGTCGGTGCATTTCGTTCTCAGCAGGATCGTACAATAGGAGATATATTAAAAAAGTTACCAGGGATAGAGGTTTCACAGAATGGCGGTATAAAATACAATGGTGAGCCAATTAATAAATTCTATATAGAGGGAATGGATTTATTAGATAAAAAATATGGTATAGCAACAAATAATGTGCCTGTGGATGCAGTTACAAATGTGGAAGTAATAGAAAATCATCAACCGGTAAAGGCTTTAAAAGATTTGATGAGTACAGGTCAGGCAGCTATTAATCTCAAATTACAAGATAGTAAAATGGCTCGACCTGTAGGCACTGCAAAAGTTGGAATTGGAGGAATAAAAGATTTGCTATGGAACATTGATGCTTTTGCACTACAAGCCAACAGAAAACATCAAGCTATCGCAATGTATAAAACAAATAATACAGGGAACAATATAGCAACCGAACTTACCGAACATTCATTATTCTCAGAGGATTTAAGTAAACATAAAACAATTTCTGGCCTATTGACAGATAATGTATTAAATAATCCACCAATAGAAGAAAATCGATATCTTTTCAATAAAACCCATATTGCGACACTAAATAGTCTATGGAAAACAGGAGAAGACAGTCAATTACGCCTAAATATAAATTATCTGCATGACGCTTTGGATGAATCAATCTATCAGAATAGTTCATACTTTTTACCAGAGAACTCTTTGCAGATTGATGAACAAAGAAATGCATATAAGAAAAATAATTATATCGATGGAACTATTACATATACAGATAATACTTCCCGGCACTATATAAGTAATATATTGAAAGGGCAAGCAAAATTGAATGAGGCTAGTTTGAATATCGAAAATGCAAATAGAATAATGCAAAAATTTAATACTCCTGAATATTTAGTATCCAATGATTTTCAATATGTTAAGAAATGGAATAATCGGATATGGGATATTTCCTCATTCGTTCGTTATACATCACTTCCTCAGAATCTGAGAGTAGATATTGATACTCTTAAAGAGGATATGATTCAAAAGACTAATCAAAATGGGCTATACACAAATAATAATAGTAACTTTTCATTTTCAAAAGGGAATTCACGATTATATCTTAACTTGAATATGGAAGGATATATTGAAAACCTAAATTCTGATTTATCAAATCATCCAATACTAACAGATAGTACATCTAGCAAAATAAGAGCTAACTATTTTAAAATAATAATTAACCCATCCTATTCTTTCAAGAAGAAAAAAATAGAGTTTTCAATTAATGTACCTATTACTTATCATTGGTTGGAGTCTCAGGACAAAATGAACAATAGAACCAAATCTGAAGATTTCTTGTATCTCGATTCTAAAGTAAAGCTAACATATAAAATAAATCAGTTATGGGAAACTTCATTTCTATATCGTTATAATCATAATATAGGAGATATAACCGATTTCGCAGATTCATACATCATCAGTGATTATCGTACTGTGAATGTAAAAGCTGGAATATTGCAGAAACGAGAAAGCCAGTCTGTAAATATCAGAGTCAATTTTAGGAATCCATTAACAACAATGTTTTTTAATACTTCTATTGCTTATACCTCTTTCAGAAGAAATCTATTGGATGAGCAATATTTTTTGAATAAACAAAGTATTATCAGTAATTCGGAGCATAAGAATCGTTATGAAATGTGGATGTGGAGAGGATATATAGGTAAGTATTTTGGTGATATAAAGACTGGTTTCTCTCTACTGGCAAATCTCAACTTTATAAAATCAGAAAAAATGCAACAAGGTTTGTTAGTTCCGCTAAAATCTACTTCTTGGAGTTTGATACCTAAGATTAATACTAAGATATGTGATGAGTTCTCAGCATCATATCAGGCCGAAATATTGAATAATAGATTACAAATAGATATATCTTCGAGTTCTAAGTTATCTACTTATCAAATATCTCAGAAATTAACTGGCCACTATTTCCTTAACAGTAAGATAGAACTAGATACTCAATTGGAATATTTATACAATGAAATAACCAAAAGCCTTTCATGTAATCTAATATTTGCTAATATCGGCGTCAAATATAAAAATAAAGAAATAGAATATGAATTATATATAAATAACATATTCAATAAAAAAGAATATAGCTATACTATTTATAATTCACTTGATACTTACAATTATAATTATAAATTAAGACCAATAAATGTTTTGGGTACGGTTAGTTTTAAATTTTGATGTATTTAAATCCCCTTTCTTTCCTTATATTCAGAAGATTCAGCTTCAACGACATTTACGATAAAGTCGCCGAGTTTTTCACAGTCGCCTATAATATCAATATAGAATACGCCTATTTCGTAAGGGTATTCTTTCTTATCTATATCTAATAAATTTTTGGTTTTAAGGTTGTTACGTAGATTGTTGATTTCATTCTCCAGATTGAGTACCTGAATGATATTCTTATTTTTGTTCTCTTGTTTTTCAACTACCTTTTGCATATACTCAAAAGACATTGTCAACAGGTCAAACATTTCTTGTATATGCTCATACTGAGATTCAGTAAACTCTGCATTTGCATTCCTTTTACGCTTGATAGCCTTTGCCATATTATAGCAGGAGTCGCCTATACTTTCTATTTCGCTTACTTCCCTCAGCATAAGCCTTATTTCCATCTTTCCTTCCGAGCTTAATCTTCCTTCCGAAGCCTTATTCAGATAGTTAGCGATTTCCAGTTCCATACTATCGCTTATATTCTCATATTTTTCTATACGGTTAAATAGCTTCTCAAAGGCAGCCTCATTTTCTTCATACAGAAGTTCTTTAACAAACCCGAACATTTTTTGCATACGGGATGAGTATAATCCTATCTCCTGACGGGCTTCAACAATTGATAATTCTGAGAGTGAAACCAGACCGGTTTGTATATATTGAAGCCTGAATTCTTCTTCCTCCTCTTTTTGGGGCAGTAGTTTTGTAACAACTTTTTCCAGGAATTTGATAAGCCATATAAATATGAAGGTGTTACATATATTATAGCAAGTGTGGAATGCTGATAATTTAAATGAGATCATTGTCTGTTCATTCCCCGAAGCCAGGTGTTCAACCAGATTGGATACACCTGTTGTGAAAGGATGGAAGATAGCTAATACCCATATGACCCCAAACATATTGAACATAAAGTGGGATAAAGCTGCACGCCTAGCCGATACGTTCCCTGCAAGAGCAGCTATGTTTGCAGTACAGGTAGTTCCCAAATTTTCACCTAATACTAATGCAGCACCTATCTCATAAGATATCCATCCCTGTGCGCACATAATAAGGGTAATAGCCATTGTAGCACTGGATGATTGCACGACAACAGTCAATATTGCTCCAATAAAGAAGAATAAGACAATGGAAGCAAATCCCATATCGGTGTAATTAGTCACGAAGCTTAGCATCTCCGGATTCTGCGCGAGGTCCGGTACATTTGCTTTCAGGCTGGTAAGCCCCATAAACAGAAAAGCAAACCCGAAGATGAATTCACCTAAAGATTTGCGAGTGCTTTTCTTTGAAAATATAAGTGGTGTGGCTAAAGCCAGAATGGGTAATGTAAATAATGCAATATCGACTTTGAAACCAAAGAAGGAGATAATCCATGCAGTGAGTGTTGTTCCGATATTAGCCCCCAATATAACTCCAATAGACTGATATAGAGTAAGTAAACCTGCATTTACAAAACTAACAACCATAACGGTGGTTGCGCTCGACGACTGAATAATGGCGGTAATTAGTACTCCGGTTAAAACTCCGGTAAAGCGATTCTTGGTCATTGCGGTGAGTATACTTCTCAGCTTGTCACCTGCTAATTTCTGGAGCCCCTCGCTCATGACTTTCATCCCATACAGGAAGAGGCCCATAGAGCCTAAGAACAGTAAAAAATCAAAAAATGTATATTGCATCCTCTTTATGATGAATTTAATTCAGGATATTGAGTATGCAAATATAATTAAAAAAATATTAAATATCCAACTTTACATCCCGGCTACCATCTTCAAGTACTTTGATGCTAACATTCACTGTATCATTTGGTAATAAACTTTCAACCTTTTCAGGCCATTCAATAAAGCAAAGGCTTCCACTATAGAAATAATCTTCATATCCGAAATCGAAAGCTTCTTCTATTTTATTGATACGGTAGAAATCAAAATGATAAATCAGCTCCCCGCTATCTGAACGATATTCATTTATGATAGCAAATGTAGGACTATTAATAGTATCGGAAACTCCCAGCTTTTCACAGATGGCTTTTATAAAGGTAGTTTTACCGGCACCCATCTCGCCATGAAAGGCAAAAACGGTATTGTCTCCCATGACTTTTATAAACTCTATGGCTGCTTCGTGTATCTTATCTAATGATTCTATTTTTATATTCATTGTATTCGTTATTAATAGTACAAAGATATTTACTTTCCTGTTAAAGTTATAAAAGGAACAATCATTTCTTCCATAGAGATACCACCATGTTGGAAAGTATCTGTATAGTAAGATACATAATAGTTGTAATTGTTAGGGTAAGCAAAGAAATCATCACCTGTTGCAAAGATATATTTTGTACTGATGTGTGGAACCGGAAGCCCGAATTTATCGGGTGAATGCACATCATAAACTTTTTTACGGTCATAATCAAGATTGCGACCTACTTTATAGCGGATGTTTGAATTCACCGCTTTATCTCCGATTACTTTTAGAGGGTTCTTTACACGGATTGTTCCATGATCTGTGGTTAAGATAATCTTATATCCCATATCCTTCGCCTTCCTGAGGATATCCATTGTACTGGAATGCTTGAACCACGAACGGGTTAGAGACCGGTATGCAGCTTCATCAGAAGCCAGTTCCCGTATCATTTTCGACTCGGTACGCGCATGGGACAGCATATCTACAAAATTGATTACAATTACATTTAACTGCTTATTGTTCAATGTATTCATATTCTGAACTAACTTCTCACCCGAAAAAGAGGATAATAGTTTATTGTAGGAAAAAGTATATTTCTTCCTGTAACGATCTATTTGCGTTTGCAGTAATGCTTCTTCATTTAGATTTTTACTTTCATCTTCTTCCTCTTCTACCCAAAGATGAGGATATAGCTTGGCTATCTGGGAAGGCATCAATCCTGCAAAAATAGCATTGCGGGCATATTGTGTTGCAGTGGGTAATATACTGAAATATTCATCCTCCGAAATTGAGAAATCGCTTGCCAGCAGGTCTTTTACGTCCCACCACTGGTCTAAACGAAAGTTATCGATAAGTATAAAGAATACCTTCTCATCATTGTCTAATAATGGAAATACCTTTTTGGAGAAAAGTTCGGGACTCATCAATGGTTTGTTTGCTTCATTTCTAAACCATGATTCGTAGTTCTTTTTTATAAACTTACAATAGCTATCATTGGCTTCATTTTTTTGCACCTTAAGCAAATCGATTAATGGGCTGTCTGATGCTGTAAGCTCTAGTTCCCAATAAACAAGCTTCTTATAAATATCTACCCAGTCAGCATAAGTCGACGTTTCGTTTATTTGGGTACTGATTTTGCTAAATTCCTCCCTGTAGCTTTCTAATGTTACTTCAGAGACGATGTCATCCTTATGCAGGTTTTTCTTGATGGAAAGGAGTATCTGGTTCGGATTTACCGGTTTAATAAGATAATCTGCAATTTTTTTCCCTATAGCATGTGTCATAATGCCTTCATCCTCACTCTTGGTAATCATTATAACAGGAATATTGGGATTGATCTCCTTGATTAGGCTAAGTGTTTCAAGCCCCGACAGACCAGGCATATTCTCGTCAAGAAAAACGATATCAAAGGTTTCTTCCCGAATACAGTCAATAGCGTCTTGTCCACTGTTAACGGGAGTTACCTCATATCCCTTTTCTTGCAGGAAGAGAATATGTGAACGCAACATATCTATTTCATCATCTGCCCAAAGTATCCTTTTTTTTCTCATTTTATACTCATTATACAAGCCACATTATCCGAAAATAAAGTGGCTTGTTGTATCATATTAGTTTTGCACTTTATTATCAAAAGTACAAACAGAAGATCAATCTCAACATTTGATATTGTTAAATTTTATTATTTCAGCGCTTTGTTAATTTCATTCAACAGGTATTCTTTAGGGTCAGAACTATATTCCCAGAACATTACTCCGCCCATTTTATTATCCAGAACGTATCGGCATTTTTCTTTAACGGATTCCTCATCATCGTAGGTTACAAAAATCCCTTTATAAAAATTGAATAAATATGGAGCCTTAGCTACATCATCCCAGTATCTGTAATATTCGTTTTGGTTAACAAGGCTGTCTTTTATATAAGTATATCCACCGCCACGTACCTGGTCTGCTACAGGATCGCCAAGCCCTTTTGAGGCGCCTTTCTTAAGATTGAATGCACGGCCATAAAAAGCAATTCCCATCACAAGCTTTTCTACAGGAACACCTGCTGCCACATATGCCTTGACTGCTATGTCCGCCCCATGCTTTTGCTCATATTTGTCTGATGCAAACAGATTAGTGTGATGTACAGCTTGTTTGTGAGGATGATAATCATAAGTCATGATGTTTATATAATCAAGATACTCCTGAACCTTTCCCATTTCAGTATTATCGATAAAATTCTGAGAACCTCCAACAGCTGTTGTCAACAGGTATTTTTTATCCGTTTCCTTTTCCAAAACATCTAATTCTGTCCTTATTGCCTGAAACATCAATGTATAGTTTTGCTTATCTTCAGGACGATATACATTTCCGGTGTCTCCGGGCATAGCCGGATATTCCCAGTCTATATCTACTCCATCCAGATTATAGGTCTTCATTATATCAACAGCAGATTTAGCAAAAGTTTTTTGGCCTTCCGGTGTTAAAACTGCATCGGAGAAATTACGGCTCCAGGTCCACCCTCCTATTGAAATGAGAATTTTGAGATCAGGATTCTGCTCTTTTAGTGCATTTAGTGTTCTAAAGTTGGTGGTATCTGTAGCCTCATTGGTGAGAAATGCTTTTCCGTCCTTTACATCGACAAAAGCATAATTTATATGAGTTATTTTATTTGCAGAGATCTTACTGGCATCCACAAGGCCTCTATAGCCACCAACATATGCTATAATAACAGGCCCGGAAGGCTTATTTGTTACTTTTGGCTTCGTTTCACATGATAAGAAACTCGTCAGAATGAGTGAAAATAGGACTCCTAGCTTAAAGATGTTTTTCATATTCTTACTATTTAATTGGTAATTTGAAACGCTTTATTTTACAATGTGTTGTTTTTCAGTGAAATGTCATTAAAAAGTGACAAAGGTAACAGTTTTAATACAATTTTTTGATGTAACTTTTTGTTACTTTGCTATCACATAAAACTGCTTATATACAGATAATTAAATTTATTTTTTACAACATTTTGAATTTTGAGAAAATAATATCAATAATAATATGTTTTTATTTTGTGTAGAAATAAAAATGTCAAAGTACAGATACAAAACTAAGAAAAATTAAAGGTTTAAAAACAGTAAATCGAAATTTCACAAAAAATAATTAGCTTTGTGAATAATAAGGTCTTAGGCCTGTTTATTATTTTCGTCTGTAAAACAGTAATAATTGTTACGATTCGGAAATATATCATTAAATACTTACTGTTACTTAAAAATGAAAAAACTTATGAAGTACAAATCGATGTATTTGAAAAACATACCATTGAATGCTTTTGGCTGTTTGTTGGCCTTTCTTACTATCAGTTCAGTGGTATCGGCACAAAACACCGTTAAGATGAGTGCGGTAAAAGCAAATGACTATGGTGTAGCTTACTCTTTACCGAAAACATCTATTGAGATAACTGCTCAGTACACAAAAACAACCCGTAAAACAGGTGAATTTTATCAATATGCAGAGCGCTATTTAAGTATAACAAATCCGATAACTGAAAATACTGTTACTTATACATTGGAAACCATAGATGCAACAACAAAAGGAGTTGTAGATAAAGATAAATCATATTTGGTAGAATTTCGTACAAATACAACAGCCCCTTATGTAACCTTATCTAAGGACGGGCTGATTTGTGCTATCAACGATGATTATACATTTCCGAAAGAAGAAATACCGGCAAGTGTGATAACTCCTGCTGCCGGACCGAACCCACGGAGTTTCTTGTCGGAAGAAATCCTGAGAGCAGGTTCCACTGCTAAGCAAGCCGAACTAATAGCCAAACAGATATATCGTTTGCGCGAAAGCCGTACAAACATTCTAACAGGTGAAGCTGATAACATGCCTCCTGATGGTAATGCTTATAAACTGGTGATGTCGCAACTTGATGAACAGGAAAAAGCACTTACCTCCATGTTTACAGGAACCGAAACTACCGAAACAGGATCTAAAACATTTACTGTGATTCCCGATGAGAAAGACATAAATAACAGAATTATCTTCCGTTTCTCTTCCAAGTTAGGTGTTGTAGATGCAAATGATTTGGCAGGAGCCCCTGTATACCTGTCGTTGAAGAATAAAGATCCAAGGCCACAACAGATACTTACGCCGAAAGAGGAAAAAGACATGGAGAAGAAATTTTCGGCAGGTATAATTTATAATATCCCTAACAAGGCGGCTCTGCAAATAACATTCAATGGAAAAGACGTTGTTAAAAAAGAATGTGATGTAGCTCAATATGGTATTCAGGATGTGCTGGTAACCAAGATGTTTGACAATAATAAGCTGCCAATAAAGGTTATTTTCTATCCTGAATTGGGGGCTATAAAACAGATAATCCAATAAGATGCCTCAAGAAATAGAACGTAAATTTCTGATAAGAGGTAACTTCAAGCAATATGCTCATTCACATGAGGAAGTTGTACAGGGTTATCTGTCTTCTGTTGCAGAACGTGTGGTAAGAGTCCGGATAAAAGGACAAAAAGCATATATAACCATAAAGGGAGCCGGGAATGAATCCGGTGTTTCCCGCTTTGAGTGGGAAAAGGAAATACCTGTTGATGATGCCCGTGAATTATTAAAACTCTGTGAACCCGGTATCATCGATAAAGTCCGTTATTATATAAACAGCGGAAATCATACTTTCGAAGTGGACGAATTTCACGGTGAAAATGAAGGACTGGTTATAGCAGAGATTGAACTTTCAGAAGAGAGTGAATCTTTTATAAAGCCTGAATGGCTTGGTAATGAAGTGACTGGCGACAAGCGTTATTATAATGCTTCATTAACCAAATATCCTTACTCTAAATGGTAAGGTAATAAATTGGGGAAGAGCTGAATATGATCGATACTGAAGTAAAAATTCATGATAATTTTGCTTTAGAGTTTAAAATTGGGTTTATAACCAGCAAAAACTCTAAGAACCTGAATGAGTTCAGAATTAATACCTGGATGTTTTTACCAAACAGCCTTGATATCAATCGCTCAACATATAAGAAAGCTGACTTTTACAGAGATGTAAAAAGTAATATGCGTCTTATTACTCCCGTATATTCACTCGAAGAAATACTCAAAGCAGGACGAGGCCCCTTGCCCCGCTTACAAAAAGCACTGGATGCATTAGCTATCGATCCTGCAAATGATACAGTTACAGAAAGTTTTGTCTATCAGATAAAAATGTTTGTCTGTATTATGAAAAGTGCCCTGAGGCGACAGGTACAGATCATTACCGGTACGGCAACCGATGAGAAAGTAATTTCCCATGTAGAGGCGTATGTACAAAATGTAAGACAAATCGCATTACAATACCGTGAAATGTGGGATGAGCTTACTAAGCCCGACATTACGAAACAGCAGCGGGATTTTTTCCTTTTCGGTGATGACTTTTTAGGAAATATCATTGAGCAATACTCTTTTCAGATAATGAGGCTGTTAAAGAATAAACCTGCTTTTGAGATCATTAAACCTGAACTATACAAACTCATAGAGGATGAGAAAAGCCATAAGAAAAAGAGAGGCTTTATGATCCTGGAGAAAGGGAATGACAAGCACAACAGTCTGGTGATAACTCAACGGAATATTCTTAAAAAATTCGTTGAAAGCGACCTTTTCTTACAAATAATTAAAAAGAAAGATGGTGTGTTTGCCGAGCAGTTTTATTATAGTATCGCTGCCGGTATAGCTATGTTCTTTGCTACAGTGGTTTCTTTTTTTGCCACACAACGGTTGGGTAACTTTACTACCGACCTTTTCATTATCCTTGTCTTTAGTTATATGTTTAAAGACCGCATTAAAGATATTATGCGGTACTACTTCACTTCCAAACTTGGTAAAAAATATTTTGACACTAAGTTAAACCTGAGTATTCGTAAACGGAAAATAGGATGGATAAAGGAAGCTTTCGATTTCATAGAGGAAAGCAAACTTCCTGATGAGGTGCGGAGTATTCGTGCCCGAAGCCCTCTTGTAGAAGCCGAGAACCAGGTATATGATGAGAAAATAATATTGTACCGTAAATGGGTGAATCTTTCGAAAGAAGAAATTGAAAAATATAAGGAATACCGGCTCTCGGGGATAAATGATATAACACGTTTTACGCTTGTCAATTTTACCCAGAAGATGGATAATCCATATATTCCTTTATACCTAGAAGACCCTGAACAAGGTCTGGAAACAATCGAGGGGAATAAAGTTTATTCACTTTACTTTATAATACAATGTAAATCGGAAGATGATGAATATTATAAAAAATATCGTGTGCTGTTTGACCGTAATGGAATTGCAGATGTAAGTGAATTGAATTAACTGATGTTATCTATTTTTAAACATTGTATCTTTGTCAAACGTTAATATGTAACTATAAACACATTTAATGAATTGTTTTTGAATCATAACAATCTATTGTTGTTTCACTTATCAAAGTAATAATATAGGTTTCAGACCTTAGTTTTAATGAAGAAATATAGATTAATACCGTTTGCTTTTATTTTGATCCTTGCGGCATGTAGCACTACTAAAAACATTCCGGAAGGGAGTTATCTTTTAGATGACTTCACAATAAAACATGATACAAAAAATGCGACTTCCGATTTAGAAGATTTTGTCCGCCAACAACCAAATACAAGCCTTCCATTGTTAGGTAAATTCAGGCTAAAATTATACAATACGGCCGGACAGGACTCAACATGGTTGAATAAGATAATAAGAAAAGCCGGACAACCACCTGTTATTTACAGCGCTTCACAGACACAGTTGTCTAAAAATCAATTGCTAAAACAATTGAATAATCAGGGATATCTGAATGCCGAAGCAGATACTACCTTAAAGTTTAATGACAAAAAAGTATCCGTAACATATAATCTAAGGGGAGGCACTCCCTATCTTATACGCGATTATAAATATACCCTTAGCGATACTACAATGCAGCGTATTATAAATTTGATCCCGATGAAGCCCTATATAGCTAAAGGGGATATGTTCGATATGGATATGCTGGAAGAGGAAAGAGTGAGGGTAAATAGCATAATGCGTAATGTAGGGTATTACAATTTCTCGAAAGAATATGTGTACTTCAAAGCTGACACAACACACAATTCTCACGAAGTCGATCTGTTCCTCGATATTTATCCGGCAAAAGATAGTTTGCCATATCCGCGCTATAGGATTAACAATGTAACCGTTATTTCAGGTATAAACTCCCTGACCAGTAGACGGGGAGGAGATGATAGCGGGCAGTTGAGCACCAACAGATGGTTTTTCAGAAATGCGGATACAACTGAATATAAAGGAATTAAAATTATACACGGGCGGAATAACTTCCTTCGTAATTCTACTATAGCACGTAATAATTATATGCGTAAAGGGAGCTGGTTCTCTGATTATGCACTGAATGGAACCTTTGAAGCGTATAGCAAAATGGGTGCGATCAAACAGGCAAATATTTCAATTACTCCTTCCCCCGAAGACAGTACACGATTATTAGATGCAACTATTATCCTTCTCCCTGCCAATGCCCACTGGTTCAAGGCTGGATTGGATGGTACAAACTCTGCCGGTGATATAGGGGTTGCGCCAAGTGTATCTTATCAGCATCAGAATCTCTTCAACGGAGGGGAACAATTCAATATAAAGTTAAAAGGAGCCTACGAATTTATTGCCGGAAAGAAGGATGACGACCTGATGAACCAAAACTACTATGAGTATGGTATAGAGACAGGACTTACATTCCCTATGTTCCTCTTCCCCTGGCTAAAGAAAAGCTGGCGTGAGCAGCCTTCGGCGTCTACCCGCATTTCTATTGGTCTGACCAATCAGCATCGTGCAGAATATACCCGCCAGTTTTTTAATACTACATTAAACTATGGATGGGCAACCAAAAGGAACAGGCTGAGACATGCTCTCGACTTATTAGATATTAACTATATCCGCATGCCTTGGGTATCTCACAGGTTTGATAGCCTTTATCTCAGCAACTCAAACAATCCTTTATTACGGGAAAGCTATCGGGATCAACTTGTATCACGTACCGCATACACAGCAACTCTTGTAAATTCGCGCCGATTAAACTCATTACATCCGACTTACACCTTACGCGGATCGATAGAGGTTGCCGGAGCATTGCCACGACTGGCTACAACTATAAATGGAGCCAAGCCCGATGAAGAAACCGGACAGAAAAAAATACTAGGGGTTGCCTATGCTGAATATATAAAGGGAAGTATAGAATACTCACGCACATTCTATTTCTCTAAAATTCATTCAGTGGCATATAGGATTGGTCTAGGTATGGCACATCCGTATGGAAACTCAGATGTACTCCCTTTCGAAAGGCGGTTTTTTGCAGGAGGGGCAAATAGTATCAGGGGATGGAGTACCCGATCGCTTGGACCTGGTTCATACAAACGACCGGAAGGTACAAGAAGCGATTTTGTAAACCAAACAGGAGATATGAAACTTGAATTCAGTATCGAAAATAGATATAAACTGACTTCACTTTTTGAATTTGCACAATTTATAGATGCAGGAAATATTTGGACACTGAAAGATTATGAAAATCAACCAGATGGACAATTCCAATTTAAAGATTTCTATAAGGAAATAGCCGTTTCCTATGGATTAGGTATACGTTTCGATCTTGGTTTCCTGTTGCTCCGTTTCGATGCGGGAATGCAAGCCTATGATCCCGGACGTGACCAGTCAAAACGCTTTGTGTTATTTAAGCCTCGCCTAAATCGTATGGCATGGCATTTTGGTATAGGATATCCATTCTAAAAATAATAAACAAGAAAAGCCAGTTAAAAAACTGGCTTTTCTTTGCTTTAAAAAAATACTGAAATTACTGATCTACTCCCAAAAATTTAAATGCTTCAGAATTCACAAATTCATTAATAGTATTTCCTGCATAAGTTTTACCTCCTACCAGATCCAGTTTTTTCACAGGTGCATTTTTAGTGAAATCTATATTTGCGAAATCAACCCAAAAGACATTCGGATATAAAGCAGATTCGAAATAATATACTTTGTTCTTCTGATCTGAGACTGTTCTCCATCTTGTGGATGAAATATTAGGTTCATTCGGGGTACTTATTCCATAAGGAACAGATGTATTGCGTATTACACTGAATACACTGGCTACGGCAATGCGTGTATCTTCTGTTTTTGGAATAGCATTGATATAATAAGAGGCCCTCACAAAACGGTCTGCTGCACGATTGGTTCCGGGAAGGAATGTTAAGCCTCCGATATTCTTCCAATAATCGTTAAGTGCTAATTGCTGGTCAAATATAGGAGAGTTAGTCATTACCTGATAAGATTTATCATGGTGAATTCTTAATTCACCGTTTACGTATTCAAATATGGCATTGTCACCGGATGCATCGGAAATTGATAAATGCAGGGTTGCCATACGCGACCCGTCGGGCATCATATCAGAGACTACTTCAAAATTTCTTTTCTCCATTGCTGCTACGGCTTCATTTACATCAGCAAAATTATCGAGCATATATTGTACCCATGCAGCTATCGAAAGACCGGGTTTCTTTCCATCCCATTGAGGGTATGCAGACTCAGCGAGCCAGAGCAAGTTAGCTACCAGCCCTTTTTCGTTCATACCATCAGTACTACAAATATCATAAGCTGAGGCTATGACACTTCCGTACTTAGAAGTCCATTTCATAGGACTCTTACCCACTTCCCCATTACGTTCCATACCTCTGGGAAAAATCCATAGATTACTACGGCTGTCTTCTTTCCAATCCATCGAACGGGCTGTGAGGATGGTATTGTTAGGTCCTTGATAAACAATTCTTGTACAAGCTTCTATTACATTAAAATGGGCAGTTAAAACAATAGCAAATAATGCGAGGCAAAATTTTTTCATATTAAATGAGATTTGTGAATATTATCATTTGTAACAATTGAGTATCCGCTTTGGTTTAAAGAGATAAAAAGGAAACCTTTTCTGTTTTTTGATTATTTACTCGTATTTTTGCAGGTAAAGTATATTCATTATGATTTTTGCACTTATTGGAAGTATTTTTTTCGGACTAATAGTAATATTTTATCTGTTACTCGTTTTTGGAGTACCACTGGGCGAATATGCTATGGGTGGCCAACAGAAGATCTTATCGGGTAAAAACAGAGTTGCTGTTACTTTGGCAATAATTTTGCAGATATTCGGGATTTTTGCATTACTTCAGGCCGGAGGATTGATTGCTTCGGTTTTTTCATATGGAATAATTAAGATTAGCTGCTATGTATTTGCAATATATTTATCTATAAATGTAGTTATGAATATATTCTCAAAAAGCCATAAAGAAAGATGGATGATGACCCCTTTGTCCTTTATTATTGCTGTTTGTTATTGGGGTGTAATTTCAGAGATGTAAGCAATTTTAGCGACTTATAATGATAAAAAAGAAGATAATCTGATATTTTACTGAAAATAGTTTCTCCTTTTGTAACACATCTTTTTTTCTTTCGTACATATAGATAGAAGGGTAACCAAAATTTAATGATAGGCTTTGATTCTACTATATTAGAGCGGTGCAAGAGAGGGGAGCATAAGTCCCAGATGCAACTGTATACAACTTTCTATAAGAGGGTTTACAATGCCTGTTATCGGGTTTTATATGATTCTTTTGAGGCGGAAGATGCAATGCAGGAAAGTTTTCTAAAAGTATTTTCCAGTTTGAATGATTATAAAGATTCTGTACCTTTCGAGGCATGGCTGGTGAGAATTGCCATCAATACATCGATTGATAAATTGAGGAAGAAAAGTCTTGATGTAATCAACCTGAATGAAAATATAAAATATGATGTAATTGATTCCGATGATAATGAAGATTGGGATGCAATTTTGGATAAAGTGGAACAGGTAAAAGCAGCAATACAAAAATTGCCCGAAGCAAGCCGTTTGGTCATTAACCTTTACCTGATAGAGGGCTATGACCATGAAGAGATAAGTGAAATATTAAATATAGCACCGGGTACCGTACGTATACAGTATATGAGAGCAAAACAAAGATTAATCGAACTCATCTGAAAGGAGGGGATATGAATGACTTAAGAAAGAAAATACAGGAAAATAGGGATTTATTCGATGACAAAGAGCCTTCGGCAGGGCATATGGATAGGTTTGAAGCTCTTTTGAAAAAAGAACAAAAGCCTAAATCTACTAAAAAGGTAAGATTGATAAGTATATTGTCTGTGGCAGCATCTATTGCGGTTTTGATTGCTGTTGCTATTAAGTTTTACAATCCCGAAACAATGAACGATAATATTCCTCCAACTGCGACTATTGAGGCTTCTGAGGAATTTAAAACAACAAATAGCTATTACAGTCAGCAAATGGAAGAGCAAATCGCGGACATAATGTGTAAGCTTGCTTATACAGACACTGACAATCAGGCGCAACTGACAAAAGACTTACAAAAAATAATGGATAACAATTCCGATTTTATTAATGAAATGGCACAGAATGAGGATCAGGAAACAGCAATACGTTTTTTGGTTAAGCATTATAAAGCAAACATTCACGCACTGGAAAATATAAATGAAAAGTTAGGAAAATACACAAAATGCTAATTATACAATTGATATGAAAAAGTATATATTTATCAGCTTATGTTGTTTAATATCCACGCAACTAAGCGCTATTAATATTCCACAAGATTCGATCTATATCTATAAAGGAAAAATAGACCCGAATATTGATATGAGTGGTTTTGATTTTAATTTTCCAGATATGGATACTAGCGATCTGCTTGCTCTCAGAGAGAAGTTTGGGGCAAATAAGGCGGATATTGAAGATTGGAAAGAATCCCTAAAAGCCACACAAAAACAAATAGAAGAAAACTTTAAGGACCTTAAAGCAGATAAGTGGAGAGATGTAAGGGTATACAAATTCAATCAAAAAAATAAAACACCTAAAAGAACAGAGACAAAATCCTTTTCCAATATATCAGAAATTGATTTCCGGCATCAATATGGTAATATCATTGTCAAGGAATCCAAATCGAAACAGGTGGAACTACAGATTCAATACTTTAGTAGCCGTAATCAAAAAAATCCGGTAAATATTTCGACAACAAAAGGACAATTGACAATAGATAGCAAAAGTACCAGCGGAGCTGAGATAGATTTTATAATAAATATTCCACGAAATACTAAACTGAATATCAACCTGAGATATGGAAAAGTAAGGATGGATGAGTTCCATGCCCCATTCTCATCAAATTTATCTTATAGTAGTCTTAATGCAGAAGGCTTTTCGGGAGTAAAGCCGGTAATCAAAGACAGATATGGGAAAATTACTATAGGTCAGGCTCAGGATATAGATATTGATGCATCTTATTCAAAAGTTAATATAGCAAAGGCTAACCGGATTGACTTGTTGAGCAACTATAGTGATAATGTTTTTAGTAATGTACAAAATCTTGTAATTAAGGGTACATCTTCCGGAGATTTCAAGATAGGAACAATAGGTAATATAAGTGGAAATTTGAATTATGCTGATATAAAGATTGATAATTTGAATTCTGACCTGACTACCAAATGTAATTATTCCGATATCCAAATCAATTCTATATCATCTAATGCAAACATAAATGTCAATAGTAATTACTCTGATATAATATTAAGTATTCCTGCAAATATTGGTGCTACTTTTAGTGTATCATTAAACCATGGAGATATAAATGTGTCTAACAAATATTCTGTAAAATATACAGAACACATTGAAAAGGCGGGTTCTGTGATAAAGAAAGGACAAGTCGGGAATAAGAAAGCAACAGCAGTAATAAACGTTACGAGTAACTATGCTGATGTGAAAATTAGATAAGTAAACGTTATAAAACATATACAGATGAAATTTATGAGTGTTCTTATATTAAGCATGATCCTTTTTATATCTTGCGGGTCGAGCAAAACAGCAAACAGGGAAAAAATAGCGGTAAGTCCGTACAGTACTATTGTCTCCAGCTCTGGGATTGAAGTCTATTATTCGCAGGGTAAATCCCATACTGCAGATATAGATAAGTATGACAATGTGAATGTAAATGTGAAAGATGGTTCATTGATACTAAGCAGAAAAGGAGGACGAAAAGGCAGTGCAAAGGTATATTTATCAGCAAGCAAACTGGATGCGGTTATTCTGTCAGGCGGATCGAGATTCTTTTCCGAGGAATTGAAAAATAGTGATAAAATTTCTATTACAGCTTCTGGTGGGGCCAATATAGATATAAATAAAGTAAAGTCCGACAATTGTAATGTAGCCCTTTCGGGAGGAGCAGATTGCACAATACGACAAACAAAGAGTGAAAAGATTAATATTGCTGCTTCAGGAGGGAGCAATACCAATATTAGGATTGAGAAAGCTAAGAATGCAAATGTGGCTGCCAGCGGTGGATCTAACATAACAGTTAGCGGTAGAGTAGATAATATATCTGTTAGTGCTTCGGGTAGTGCAGATGTTAATGTTGTAAATCTCAAATATGATAATATCAATACAAATATGTCTGGAAGAGGCAGCATCAGAAAATAATATATTAAGTTTAGTGAGTACAGCCGGATTTCTGTCCGGCTGTTTTTATTTATTCTGGTTATATCCTCACTAGTTTGCAATATTTTGTATAATTTTGTAGCCTCTTTAAAAAATACAGTATGTCTCAAAAAGTTAGGGTGCGATTTGCTCCGAGTCCGACAGGGCCTTTGCACATTGGAGGAGTGCGTACAGCACTATATAATTATCTTTTTGCTAAAAAGAATAATGGTGATTTTATTCTCCGTATCGAAGATACCGATTCTCAACGTTTCGTTCCCGGAGCAGAGGAATATATAATAGAAGCTTTTACATGGTTAGGTCTTCAGTTCGATGAAGGAACCCATGTGGGAGGTGCATATGCCCCATACCGGCAGTCGGAAAGAAAAGATATTTATAAAAAATATGTAGACATACTTCTCGACAAAGGAGCTGCTTATATCGCTTTTGATACTCCCGAAGAGCTGACTGCAAAACGTGAAGTTGTGAACAACTTTCAGTATGATGCATCTACCCGTGGAGATATGAGAAACTCACTCACCCTTAGTAAGGAAGAGGTACAATCTCTGATTGATGCAGGAAATCAATATGTTGTGCGTTTCAAAATAGAATCAAATCAGGAAGTTCTTGTAAACGATGTCATTCGTGGCGAAGTAAAATACAATTCTTCAGTGCTCGATGATAAAGTTTTATATAAATCTGCAGATCAACTACCTACATATCATCTGGCAAACATAGTGGATGACCACCTGATGGAAATCACTCATGTAATACGTGGAGAGGAATGGTTGCCTTCTGCACCTCTGCATGTGTTATTATACCGTGCTTTTGGTTGGGAGGATACTATGCCACAGTTTGCTCATCTTCCGTTATTACTGAAGCCGGAAGGAAACGGAAAGCTTAGTAAGCGTGATGGTGACCGTTTGGGATTCCCTGTATTCCCTTTAGAATGGAAAGATCCGAATAGTGGAGAAATTTCTTCGGGCTATCGTGAGAGCGGCTATCTACCCGAAGCTGTTATTAATTTTCTTGCCCTTCTCGGATGGAATCCAGGAAATGATCAGGAAATAATGACCCTGCCGGAACTTATCGACCTCTTCTCACTTGAAAAATGTAGTAAAAGTGGTGCTAAGTTTGATTATGAAAAAGGAAAATGGTTTAACCATCAATATATCCAACTACGTCCGAATAGTGAGATAGCTAATATCTTTTATCCGGTTCTTGAAGATAAAGGGATTGATACTCCTATCGAATATGTAGAGACTGTAGTTGGTCTTGTTAAAGAGAGGGTTAGCTTTGTGAAAGAATTGTGGGATCAATCTTTCTTCTTCTTTGTAGCTCCTACAGCTTATGATGAAAAAGTGGTGAAGAAGCGCTGGAAGGAAGAATCTCCTGCTCAAATAACAGAACTGATTGAGGTTATTAAAGGAATCAATGATTTTTCAGCACATAATCAGGAAGAGATCGTGAAAGGCTGGATCGAATCTAAAGGGTACCATCTGGGAAATGTAATGAATGCTTTCCGCCTTGCCATTGTAGGAGAATCTAAAGGTCCTCATATGTTTGATATAACAGCTACTATTGGAAAAGAAGAAACAATTGCACGTCTCGAAAAGGCTGTTTTAAATATTAAGTAAAAGAAAGTATTTAACGCAACTAGCTATAGTTGTTATACATACAAAAGTAATAAATAGGTCTGCGACCTTAAATTGTAAGGAATGCTGTTTTTTTATAATCTTGCTATATACTTATACGCCCTTGCGGTTCGTATCGTTTCACCTTTCCATAAGAAAGCAAGAAAAATGATCGTTGGTCATAAACAGACCTATAAAATTTTAAAACAAAAAATAGAAAAGGACGCTGAATATATCTGGTTCCATGCCGCATCTTTGGGCGAATTTGAGCAAGGAAGGCCAATCATGGAAGAAGTGAAGCGGAGACATCCCGAATATAAAATATTACTTACTTTCTTCTCTCCTTCAGGATATGAGGTCAGAAAAGATTATCCTTTAGCAGATGTTATTTGTTACCTTCCGTTTGATAAAAAGCGAAATGTTAAGAAATTTCTGAAATTAGTTGAGCCTAAAATGGCTATCTTTATAAAATATGAGTTCTGGTATAACTTCGTAAACCGTTTGTACAAGAAGAATATACCTGTTTATATGGTGTCAGCTATTTTTCGCCCTTCGCAGATATTCTTCAAATGGTATGGCAGTGATATGCGAAAATTACTGAGGAGATATGAATCTATTTGCGTTCAGGATAGCAGTTCAGCCAAATTATTAGCAGGTATCAATATTACCAATGTGGAAGTATGTGGCGATACCCGTTTCGATAGAGTTCTGGATATACAGGAACAAGCAAAACAATTGCCTGTTGCCGAAGCTTTTGAGAAAAAAGCAAAAATGGAAAACGAACAAATATTTATAGCCGGAAGTACATGGCCTAAAGATGAAGATATCCTTATCCCTTATTTTAATATTACAACAGATCTAAAACTAATAATTGCACCTCACGAAATCGATGAGGCTCATTTAAAATATATCGAAAGTAATCTGCAACGCCCACATATCCGCTATTCTAGAGCAATCCCTGAAATGATGGGTGATTATGATTGTTTGATAATCGATAATTTCGGGCTGCTTTCTTCACTATACAGATACGGGCAACTGGCCTATGTAGGTGGTGGTTTTGGGGTAGGCATACACAATGTTTTAGAGGCTGCCGTATACGATATTCCTGTTATATTCGGCCCTAATTTTAAAAAGTTTCGTGAAGCACAACAGCTTATAGAACAGGGAGGGGGATACTCTATTTCAGACTATCAGTCTTTCAGAGGACTCATGGACGAATTTCTTCAATACAAAGAGTCACTTGATGCGGCTGGCCTGCATGCCGGTAATTATGTGCGGTCAAATGCCGGAGTAGTTCAGCGGGTGATGGCGGTTTTAGGCTTATAAACTCCCCTTTTAATCTCTATTTTTCTTCAAATAAAAAATAAACTTGTAGATTTGTATTCTAAACCATAATGGATTATGGCAAAAATCGACAAATTTATAGGCAAGGTCAAAGTACCTACATTCGTATTCTTCATAGCTGCAATTTTAATCATTATGTATTTTTTACCTCGCGAGGGGAAATATAAATACAGTTATGATGAAAATAAACCATGGCAATATGGTTTACTTACAGCCCCGTTCAAGTTCCATATTCATAAATCGGATGCACAGATAAAGCAGGAAAAAGATAGCATCATGCAATCTTTTCTGCCATACTATATGGTAGACGGAACGATAGCAAAAAAATCGTCTACACAATTCACTCAGGATGCCCGTGCAAAAAGTATTCCGGATGATTACATCAGCTATATAAACCGGAAATTTACAGAGATTTACAAAGCAGGTATTATCTCAGCAGAAAATTATGATCGTATCCAGCAATTAACTAAGAAGCAGCTGTTGCTGAGAAGCGAAAATGGCAATAATATTGCCTCGGCCAAGCATATAGCTTCTTTCTATACTCCGCGTCAGGCATACGAAAAGATAATTGATGATGCCCCTGCTCATATTGATATAGCTCACCTTAAATCCATAAATCTGAATGATTATCTCAATCCTAATATAATGTCTGATGAAAAGACTTCTTCGAATATGAAGAATGATCTGTTACAGCAGGTATCATTATATGAAGGTGAAATTCAGTATGGTGAAAAGATCATTGACCGCGGGGAGATTGTTGATGCTAGGTTAAAAAATATCCTGGACTCATATAGTAAGGAAGCAGAAGGAAAAGTAGGAACGAAATCGAAACCAGGGTGGCTTATTTTTGGTGAACTGATCATGATAACGCTTCTCATTATGACCTTGATGGTTTACCTGAAGTTTTATCGTATTAAAGAATACAAGGATAAGAAAAGCATTGTCTTTATATTATTGATGGTAATGATCTTTCCGATTATCACCGGAATAATGGCAGACTCAAAGTTGTTTACACTGATGTATGTGATCCCTTTTGCCATACCAACGATCCTTATCCGTACATTTATAGATTCGCGTACAGCTGTTACCACCCATGTTGTCACTGTGCTCATTTGTTCTTTGATGCTTCCTCTGGCTCAAATGGCTCAGTTTATAGTAGTTCAGATTCTTGTGGGCTATATGTGTATTTATAGCCTTCGCAATTTATCTGAACGTTCGCAGCTGATATATTGTGCTTTATTTATACTCGCTACGTATTTTGTGACATTTACAGGATGGATATTGTGTACAGAAGGTGATATTTCATTGATAAAAGAAAATTCAAGATTATATATTTATTTCTGTATCAATTTTGTATTTGTCACATTTGCATATCTTTTGGTCTATATCTGCGAAAGGGTTTTTGGTTTTATGTCGGAAGTGAGCATGATCGAATTATCCAATACTAACAGGCCTTTGCTTCAGCAGCTGTCAGAAGTGGCTCCGGGTACATTCCAGCACTCAATGCAGGTATCTACCCTTGTTGTATCGGCAGCGCATCGTATTGGGGCAAATGCTACCCTTGTACGTACCGGTGCTCTGTACCATGATATCGGTAAAATGGTGAATCCTATATTCTTTACCGAAAATCAGATGGAAGGCATAGATCCTCATGCCGGACTTACTGAAAAAGAAAGTGCACGTATCATTATCGATCATGTAGCTGAGGGTGTCCGTATTGCCAAAAAGAATAACTTGCCACAGCAGATTATTGATTTTATAGAAACACATCATGGAAAAGGTAAGGCTAAATATTTCTACAATTCTTATGTAAATAATCATCCTGAAGAGGAGGTCGATGAAGCTGATTTCACTTATCCCGGCCCAAATCCTTTTACCCGCGAAACAGCTATCTTGATGATGGCAGACACGGTTGAAGCCGCCTCAAGAAGTCTGAAAGATAATAGCAAAGAAGCCATAACAGAACTTGTAAACCGGTTGATAGATACACAGCTGAGCGATGGACTGTTCAAGAATGCACCTATAACCTTTAAAGATATAGAACTGGTGAAAGAGGTCTTTTGTGAGAAGCTGGTAAGCATGCGCCACTTACGTGTTGCATATCCGGAGTTGAAAAAGGATGTGGAAGCTACACCGGAGAAAGATTCAATGTAAATAGAGTAAAACTTAAATCATAAAAACCAATCATTAAACGTATATGAAAAAATTATTCATTCTACCTTTATTCCTGCTCATTACATTAAGCATATATGCTCAGGATAATGCAGGTTATCAATTTACAGTTGTTAAAGAGAATCCAATCACTTCTATCAAAAATCAGGGAAATAGTGGTACGTGCTGGAGTTTCTCTGGAGTAGCATTCCTTGAATCGGAACTATTGAGGATGAACAAAGGGGAGCATGACCTGTCGGAAATGTATATTGTTCGTCGCAACTATGCAGATAAAGCAGATAAATATGTAAGAGTAGGAGGAAACCTGAATTTTGCACAGGGAGGAGCATTTGCAGATGTGGTAGAGACCCTGAATGAATATGGTGTTATCCCTAATGATACCTATGCAGGACTTAATTATGGTGAAACATTGCACAACCATGGAGAAGTAGAAGCTGCTCTTAGTGGATATGTAAAAGGTATTTCGGCTAATAAGAACAGACGTATCTCTCCTGTCTGGGCTATCGGTTTCAATGGGGCTTTGGATGCTTATTTTGGAGCTATACCAAAAGATTTTCAATATCAGGGAAAAACTTATACTCCACAGTCTTTAGCTCAGTCTTTGGGATTGGATAGTAAGAATTATGTATCAGTTACTTCCTTTACGCATCATCCTTTCTATGCTCCTTTTGCACTTGAAATTCCAGACAACTGGCGTTGGGCATTGTCATACAACGTGCCTGTAGACGAAATGATACAGATAATAGATAATGCAATCAACAACGGGTATACAGTCGCTTGGGCAACAGACGTGAGTGAAATAGGCTTTACACGTAATGGTATTGCTGTTATTCCGGATGATGAAGCTCCTGAAAACGTGGGTTCAGATCAGGCACATTGGTTAGGTCTATCACGTAATGAGAAAAACAATCGTATGAAAGCAATGGTTGACCAAGGCCCGGTGAAAGAAAAAACTATCACTCAGGAAATGCGGCAAATAGCTTTTGATAATCAGGAAACCACAGATGACCACGGAATGCAAATTTACGGTATTGTAAAAGACCAAAACGGTACTAAATATTATCTTGTAAAAAACTCATGGGGTGAGGCTGGTAACTATAAAGGTATTTGGTATGCATCCGAAGCTTTTGTTAAATATAAGACTACAAATATCATGGTAAATAAGGCTGCTTTGCCTAAAGGTATAGCTAATAAACTAGGCTTCTAATAAAAGATATAGAATATTTAGCCCGGCATATTTAAATATGCCGGGCTTATTTTTTCCCTTTGGATTATGTATAATAATAAATATTATATTTTATTTACAATAGAAATTTGTTCCATTGGAAAATAAATTATATTTTTGTTTCTGATTTAAAAAAAATATTGTGGATAGAATGATCAATATATTAAAACAGAACTGGACATATCTGGTGGGAGCCATTATCGGCGGAATAGGAGGATATTTATATTGGTTTTATATAGGATGTTCAAGTGGTACCTGTCCGATAACAGCATCGCCAACAATGAGTATTATCTGGGGAGCTGCTATGGGTAGTTTATTACTCAGCTTTTTTAAAAAAGGCGGGAATGAAGAATAAGTATCTTAGAAAGTATACTATACAATATCTTGCTATTGTTGTTATTGCGATGCTTAATGTTTCGTGTTGTATAACAGGATATTGTCAGATAGATAATCCGCAAGGTAAAAATGAAAATCAGGTAAAATATAATACGAACCAAGAATGAAACAATTTTTATTATTGTTATTAATTGCAGGCCTTTCATTAAATGCTTGTGGACAAACGAAAAAGAAACAAACAACAGAACCAGTAAAAAAGGAGAGTAAAATGAAAACAATACATTTAAATAAAATCGATTTTTTAAAAAAAGTAGCTAACTATGAAGCCAATCCTAGCGAATGGAAATATCTGGGTGACAAACCTGCACTGATAGACTTCTATGCGGACTGGTGTGGGCCATGTAAAGCTGTGGCCCCGGTACTGGAAGAGCTTGCCAAAGAGTATGACGGAGAGATCTACATCTATAAAATAGATACTGAAGCAGAACAGGAACTTGCCGCTGTATTTGGTATAAGAAGTATACCTAGTTTGCTGTTTGTGCCAATGGAAGGTACTCCGCAAATGGCTCAGGGTGCATTACCTAAACCAACACTAAAGGAAGCTATTGATAAAGTTCTATTAAATAAAAAATAAGAGAATGGAAGAAACATTATGCTCAATCAGGGATATATACCGTTCAATCAGAAACTTTGAACTGGATTTCCAAAAGGAACATGATCTTTCTTTAAATGAGGGTATGCTTCTCTGTAGTTTGAAGGAAGGCAAGCACTCCTCCGGAGAAATAGCCGATATGCTCGGTTTAACGAACTCTAACGCTTCGAAAGTGATCAAGTCGGTAGAAGATAAAGGTTTTATAAAAAGAATGCTTGGAGAGGGCGATAAACGGCAAATGTATTTCTGTATTACAAATGAAGGTAAAGATAAACTGAAAGAGATTAAGTGTGAAGATGCAAAATTAAATGCTGTCCTCTCCGAAATAAGAGGTAAAAACTAGAATCAGTTAGTTATATAAAAAGAGATGTCCAGTCGGACATCTCTTTTTATATGTTTATATTTTCTTTTCTCTACAGAAACAACTATCCAAATGATCATTCACAAACCCTGCAGCCTGCATATAAGCATAACAAATAGTGGAGCCAAAAAATTTAAATCCTCGTTTTTTCATATCCTTACTCATTGCATCTGATTCAGGAGACGAGGCGGGAACCTCACTTAACGATTTGAAGTTATTCTTGACCGGTTGCTGTTTAGGAAAGAATGATAATGTATAATTATAGAAACTGCCGAATTCCTTTTGAATCGCGATAAAATATTGAGCATTCGTAATGGTGGATGCAATCTTTAGCCGGTTCTTTACAATTCCGTCAAACTTCATCAGTCTCTCGATATCATTCGGAGTCATCCCAGCTACTTTTTCAACGTCAAAATTGTAAAAGGCTTTTCTGTATCCTTCGCGTTTTCGAAGAATCGTAATCCATGACAATCCGGCCTGAGCGCTTTCCAAAACAAGAAATTCGAATAAAGTTTTATCATCGTTTACCAATTGTCCCCATTCTTCATCATGATATTTCACATATAACTCGTCGGTTCCAGCCCAGCCACAACGTTTGTTTATAATATCTTCCATCTTTCTAAAATTTATTTTTCAAAGGTAATTATTAAATAAATACAAAACCACAGTAAAGGTTTTAAGAGAAACCTTATTTTCTTTTTAAAGAACCTATATTAACTAAACCTTTATTAAAGGCTTGAACCTATTGCCCTTATGGCTGTTCTTCTGAGGATGTCAGTTTTTTTCATGACTGATTGCCTTAATAACTTTAATAAAGAAAAATATGGCTGAAAAATATGATTATTATCAATTTTTGATAGATACACTTAAAAGTTGGGGGATAACATTGTATACAGGTGTAACGGGAGGGGGAGTTATTCATTACCTCAAATATCTCGATACCTTGCATGATACATCTTCCGGTAAACCGGAATTCTTTACATTTGGTGAGTATAATGCCGGTTTTGTTCCGTTGGGATATTATCTGGCAAGTGGAAAAATAGCAGCAGCTGTTGCGACGACAGGCGCTGCCACTAAACTTCTGGCTTGTGGCCTTAGTGATGCTAAACTACATGACATACCTGCAGTATACATAGTGCCTGTCTCGGCTAAAAATACACTGGGATGTTCTCCTCTTCAGGATACTTCAATCTATGGGAGTAACATGATAGAACAGTTACGGGCAGAACTCCCTAATTCTGTATTTGTTCTTGATGATCCATCTATATTAGCTGAACAGCTGGCATTGGCAAAGGCTTTATTGGATAATTCAAAACCTGTTGTTTTTGTTTTGGTGAATGAATCGCTTAATATAACAGTTGATGAAGTGCCGGCTATACCAGCAGTTGCTCCTTATACAGTGGAAAACGGTCGTTTTGATGATTTTACAGCAATATTCCGCCAGGCTATTGATGGAAAACGTTTGGTGATCCTTGTTGGAGAGGAGATGGCTCGCTATACTGATGCTTTGGAGTTAACCAGCGCATTTAGTAAACAATTCCAAGCTGCCGTTATATGGAGTATAAACGGAGCGAATGCTGTTAGCCGAGACAATCCTTATGGATATGGATATATTGCTTTTGGAGGAAATGATAAAGCTTTGAATATGTATGATTCATTGGGGGATGATGATGTCCTGATGGTACTTGGTGCTTGTCCTGACGAATATACCGTCAATCTGAATTTATTTACGGCCTCACATACTTTCTTTGTGGGTAATATACCAAAAGCTTACGGGTTGGTAAAGAATAGCTTGTTTCATATTGCAAAAGGTAAATACTATCATATGCATGGTGCCATTGATATGGTATTAAGGAGCCTGATAGATACTGCTAAGCAACAACCTTTTGCAAATATACCTGTAGAGCCTGCTCCCGAGGATTTAAATAATAGTTCATTTCCCATTCCGGGCAAAGGTTATGTTGATATGGTTAAGTTATATCAACAACTTGACAAATGGTGGCCGGCAGGTTCCATTGGATTTGATGATGTATGCCTGTCATATAAAGACCGGCAATATGTAACACAAAGGCCTAACAATAATATCCATTTTTACTCTCTTTATAGGGGTTCAGCAATGGGAGGCGCATTTGGTGTTGCTGTGGGGGCCAAACTCTCCAAGCCCGAGCAACCGGTATTCCTATTTACGGGAGATGGGTGTTTTCGTCTTTTTTCCGGTTCTTTAGGAGAGGTGTCTGATCTTGGTCTGGTTGTCTTTTTACTAAATAATGAAACGTTATCAATTGTAGAACAAGGTTTGATAAAGATCCTTCCGGATGTACCAGAAGAAAGATATCATTCTGCTCTGAAGCCGGTTGATTATTGCTCCATAGCTAGAGCTTATGGTTGGGATGCCGAGAAACTTAATCCGGATCTTTCTAATTTTAATGAATTATTGGTAAAAAAGAGAAGTCGCTCATGTCGCTCATTGCTTATTGAAGTGGCTGTTGATCCACATCAGCTATTAGGGGCTAACCCACGGCTTCGAAATTTATAGAAGAATATTATGGAAGAAAAATCACTTCTAATTAGACAGATTGACGATTGCTTTTACAAATTGAGTGGAAAAAGGCTGCCTACTCCTCATGATATCACAGACCGCTATCAATGGCTTGATGAAGAAGCCCCCTATAGTATATTGGCTCATAATGCAAACGCAGATCCTCACTTTATTTACGCAAATAAGTATGCTTTATCCTGCTTCAAATACACCCTAGAGGAAATGCTATCGCTACATTCAAGATTGAGTGCTGCTGATGAAGACAGGGCAGAGCGGGCACAGTTACTACAGATTGTTACCTGTGATGGTATTGCATATAATTATTCGGGACCGCGAATTGATAAATATGGCAGCAGCTTTAATATCTATGACGGTATTGTCTGGCAACTAAAAGATGAGGAATCTGTTTGGGGGCAAGGTGCCCTCTTTTGGACTGAGGAATATAATAGGCCTGATTGGTATAAATAAAAAAGTATCCCAACTGGGATACTTTTTTATTTATGATCATTCCCACTCTATGGTAGCAGGCGGTTTCGAAGATATATCGTAAACTACACGGTTTACTCCTTTCACCTTATTGATGATCTCATTTGATACTTTTGCAAGAAACTCGTAAGGCAGGTGTGCCCAGTCTGCAGTCATAGCATCTGTTGAAGTTACTGCACGTAAAGCCACAGTATTTTCATAAGTACGCTCGTCACCCATTACCCCTACCGAGCGAATAGGCAACAGTATTGCACCTGCCTGCCATACTTTATCATAGAACCCGTATTCGCGGAGCATACGAATGTAGATATCATCCGCATTCTGAGCTATTTCCACTTTTTCGGGAGTAATATCTCCAAGTATCCGGATTCCTAACCCGGGACCTGGGAATGGATGGCGTTTTATAAGTGTTTCTTTCATGCCTAGCTCGAGCCCGACACGTCGAACTTCATCTTTGAACAGCAGACGCAGAGGCTCTACCAGTTTCAGATTCATTTTCTCAGGTAGACCACCTACATTGTGGTGTGATTTGATTACATGTCCTGTGATGGATAACGACTCAATAATATCGGGATAGATAGTTCCCTGCCCCAGCCATTTTATGTCTTTTAGCTTGTGCGCTTCTTCATCAAATACATCAATAAAGCCTTTTCCTATGATCTTACGTTTTTGCTCAGGGTCTGTTACTCCTGCTAACGCTTTGTAAAACCGTTCCTTGGCATTTACTCCAATTACATTCAACCCAAGATGTTCATAGTCTTTCAGTACATTCTCAAATTCATTTTTGCGAAGTAATCCATGATCAACAAATACACAGGTTAGATTTTTACCAATGGCTCTGTTTAATAAAACTGCAGTAACGGACGAGTCTACTCCTCCCGAAAGAGCTAGTATAACTTTGTCGTCACCTAATTGCATTTTCAACTCTGCTACGGTAGTATCAATGAATGATGCAGGTGACCAGTCGCGTTTCATTTTGCATATATTCAGGAAGTTACTGAGTAGACGTGTCCCGTCTGTCGTGTGAAACACTTCAGGGTGGAACTGTACCGCCCAGGTAGGTTCTCCTTCTATTTTGTATGCTGCAACAGCTACATCGGTAGTACTTGCTATTACTTTAAAACTGTCTGGTAATAGGGTGATTGTATCCCCATGTGACATCCATACCTGTGTTTCTTCCTGGATACCATCAAATAGGGGTTCCGAAGCATTTATTTTAGCCAGGTGCGCCCGTCCGTATTCCCGAGTGTCACTTTTTTCAACTTTGCCGCCTGATGTATATGCCAAATATTGTGCTCCATAACAGATACCCAATACCGGATATTTACCTCTTATCTGAGTCAGGTCAGGCTTAAATGCATCAGCATCGTTTACAGAAAAAGGACTTCCTGACAGGATAACACCTTTTACAGACTCATCTCCAAAAGGAAATTTATCATAAGGAACAATTTCGCAATAGACATTTAATTCTCTGACTCTGCGACCAATAAGTTGGGTGGTTTGTGACCCGAAATCGAGGATAATGATTTTCTCGTGCATAGGAATAAAATAAGTGAGAGTTTATTATTTTAATGCGCACAAAGATACATCATTTTTTTGAAATTATTGGGGATTTATTTGTATGGTAAAGATGTTTCTGTAAATAGCTAATCTTGTTTTATTTAGAATTTTTATTAAAAAAGCGGCTTTCCTATTTCATATTCTGCTTGTATTATTTCCATTGTGTTTGTTGACGATTTTTAAGCGAACAGCTATTTCCTGAATTTTATTTATATAATTCGTAGTATAATGGTTTCGAAATGATATTATTGAATGTGCTTCGGATAAAAGGAAAGAGATTTATTAAAGTTGCGGATAATATCCGCACAAAAAATCTTTTTATAGTCAGATTAGATAATAATATTATTATTTTTGTCATAGTGTTGTGAAAGATTTATTTTCCTTATTTAATAGTTTCATTGAAGTGATATCCTCATCGAATACCATTTTTGGGACTATGATGTTAATCTGAATTGAATAATTATATGAAAAACTTTTTGCCTTTAACCTTAAAAAAAGATTTTTCATTCCACAAGTTTCACCTCTGATCGCCATATTGATGAATTCACTGAAAACAATAGAACTAATAGAATTGATATCCGACGGGGATAGAAATGCTTTTCGATCAGTGTTTTTGTCATACTTCCCAAAAGTCAAATATTTTATAGTCCATTTAATAAAAGAAGAAGCTGCTGCAGAAGATATCAGTCAGGATATTTTCATTAAGATTTGGGAGAACAGGGTAAGTCTGAAAGAAATACAATCATTTGATGCCTATATATATAAAATGGCAAAAAATGCTGTGATAAACGAGTTTAAGAAAAAAGATCTGGAAGAAAAGTATTATAACTACAATTACTCTTCTTCTCAAGAAAACTATATATCAATAGAAGAAGAACTTTTTGCCAAAGAAATACGGCTGTTAACAGAATTGACTGTAAGTAAAATGCCCGAACAACGTCGAAAGATCTATGAGATGAGCCGTATGGAAGGCATAAAAAATGAAGACATTGCAAAAAAATTAGGAATTACAAAGAAAACGGTAGAGAACCATATAAACTTGGCACTCAAAGAAATAAGGAAGACAATTTCTTTTATGCTTTTGTTTTTTATTTAGAAAATAATATTTTTTTTAAGATTCGATTGGGTGCAATCCGCCTTTTGATTGTCTTGTATTAAAAGGTGATAATATGCAAATACTAAAACACATTTTAAATATATTCTTCAAAAATGAATATCCCAAAGATATTCAAACAAAATTTCGTGAATGGTATTTGGACTCATCGCACTCTGATGAAAAAGATGAGGCATTAAAAGAAATCTGGAATAAGATCGATATATCAGCAGATTCATCTACCCTGGATTCATTAAAGGAGGTCGAAAGAAAACTTTATGGTACCGGGAAACGGTTTACAATAAGAAAATACTACAAAATAGCTGCAGCAGTAATCCTTTTACCCATTCTCTCCGCATTATCAGTATATTATCTGAGCGATCGTACTTCGGCTGACAAACCTGTTCAATTTGCTGAATGTTTTGCTCCAAATGGAGAATACCGGACACTAATGTTACCTGACAGTACCAAAGTGACTATCAATTCGGGAAGTGTTGTAATATATCCTGAAGAAGATCATAGCCCCGAAGCTCGTTATGTTTATTTAAATGGTGAAGCCTATTTTGAAGTTACTCACAGGAATGACAAACCATTTATTGTAAAGACTGATGGAATAGATGTGGAAGTATTGGGTACTAAGTTTAATGTTTCGGCTTATTCTGATAATCCCAATATTATAACCACCCTGCAAGAAGGCAAAGTACAGCTGAATTTTAATAAAAGTGAACTAGCCAGTATAATACTTAATAGGAACGAACAGATTGTTTATAATAAGATATCCGATAACATAAATAAGGAAATAGTAAAAGATGAACATATTGGTGCATGGAAAAACGGACATTTGTTATTCTTCAGTGCATCGATAGCTGATATTGTCAGAACATTTGAACATCGATACGATGTTTCGATCTATATAAACTCTAATAAATATTATAGTGAACTAATAACAGCAAAATTCGTTCATGGTGAAACACTGGAAGAATCTCTTCAGATATTGAAGCAGATTATACCTGAATTAAACTACAAAATAAAAGAGAATAAAGTCTATATATATTAATCTGGAAAAATACTATGATCATGCAAAAAAGAACCGAAGAGTTTTTTTAGGGTTAACTCTCCGGTTTGAAATCGATAGACCTCAAAAATAATCACATAGAAATTGTTGACATTCATTGAAATCTAATAAACAAAGTTATGAAAATAAAAATTTTATTCTTTACAATAGTAAGGACTATTTTGTATCGAATTGTTATTTTATCTGCATTTTTCTCTATAACTGCAAATATTATAGCACAAGACCAAAAACAAAAAGTAACAATATCGGGCTATCAACTGACAATAAAGGATGCATTTGAAGAAGTAGAAAAACAAACAGGCATGACCATTGCTTACAATGAATCGCTGATAAACGTCAAACAGACTGTTTCTGTCAATATCAGTAATAAGTCACTATCGGAAGCTTTGACCGAAATACTTAAAAACACAAATACCACATTTAATATAAAAAATAAGCAAATCCTTATTGTAAAAAAAGTAACACAACAATCACGTAAAGTTACGGGTACAATCGTCGATGATAATAATGAACCTATTACAGGGGTTAGTATATCAGAGAAAAATACCACAAATGGAACAATTAGCGACATTGACGGGAAGTTTTCTTTGGATGTTACTTCATCTTCAATATTATCATTCTCTTTTGTAGGATTTGAGACACAAGAGATTGAAGTAGGGAACAATTCTCAGTTCAATATTCGTATGCGGGAAGATGCAAAGCTACTTGACGAAGTTGTTGTGGTGGGATATGGTATCCAGAAAAAATCGGATCTGACCGGAGCCATTGCAGTAGTTAAGCAGAAGGATCTGCCACCCGCTGCAAACACATCTGTAGCACATATGCTTTCTGGTAAAGCTACCGGATTGACAGCCACAATGCAAAGTGCACAACCCGGAGGAGGTATGAACTTACAGATTCGTGGTACTGCCTCTAATCGTTCTCCTTTGATAGTGATTGACGGATTCCCTCAAGCTGATTTTTCGGTACCGAGTGGCGGATATGGAAGTATCAATAAAGATAACAAAGTAGAAACAGGCCTTAACTCTATTAATCCGAATGATGTAGAATCTATAGAGATATTAAAAGATGCGTCAGCTACAGCTATTTACGGATCGCGTGCTGCAGGAGGAGTAATCCTTATTACAACCAAGAGAGGAAAAGCCGGTAAAGTACAGGTCAATTATAAAGCTTCTGTTACCACTCAGCATCTGTATGGATTGCCTAATATGCTGGGGGCAAGAGAATTCATGACAGAAGCAAATGAGGTTATCAAAGAGAAATGGATGCGTACAAATGGCGTATACCCATATGGATCAAAAACCTATGATGAAGTCTGGAACAATTTGGGCGTGAGCAAATGGCAGCCTAAATACAGTGAAAGTGATATAGCAAATCCTGCGAATCAAACAGATTGGCTTGATGAAATTACACGCGCAGGATTTATCAACGAACATAATTTAAGCGTGCAAGGTGGTACGGAGAGTACTAAATATCTTACATCCTTAAACTACTACAAACAGAATGGTGTAATAAAGACTAATGATCTTGAACGTTTCAATATGAGGATTAACCTCGACCAGAAATTTTCGAATATAATATCAGGTGGTGTTAGTTTGAATATAAACCAGGTGAAGAACCGCAATGTCCCTATTGGCGGTAATGGATATGAAAATGCAGGTATTATAAGAGCTGCACAACAGTTTAATCCATTGATCCCGGTTCGGAATGAAAAAGGAGAATATGCTCTTGATCCTGATCAGGGTTTCCTCGCAAATCCGGTTTCATTATTAGATATACGGGATCATACGACAACACAGCGTGCTCTATTGCTGGCATATGTAGAAGCACAGCCAATCAAGGATTTGACTCTTAAGGCGCAATTCGGTGTAGACCGTAATCAAGGTAAGCGTGATTACTATATGCCTACAACAGTACTTTTCGGTGCACGTGAAGGCGGATATGCAGTACAATCGCAGAACGAAAGGCAGGATTATAATGTAAATCTGGTTGCTAACTGGCATAAGGTAATTAACGATCATGATATCTCTGTAATGGGGGGATATGATTATCAGAAACTGACCAGAAGTAATTTTAGCGCCGGTAACTCGAAATTCCCTTATGATGGTATGCTTTGGTTTAATTTAGGTGCAGGTTCTAAAGACAGACCGGATGTAGCATCAGGAGGAAGTACCACTATTATGGCTTCTTATATCGGCCGTCTCAACTATGTATTCAAGAATAAGTATATGCTGACTGCCAATTTCCGTGCTGATGGATCTTCCAATTTTGCGAAAAATCATAAATGGGGGTATTTCCCGGGGGTATCGTTGGGCTGGAAAATACATGAAGAAAGCTTTATGAAAGGTACATCAGGTTGGTTGTCTGAATTGAAGCTACGCGCTGGATACGGACAAACAGGTAACGATAAATTCATAATGAATGACGTTGAATATTATACAACTAACCCATATTATGGTGTCGGTACAAATTATATATTCGACGGAACTTTGAATAATGGCATTGAACTTAAATTCTTAGGAAATCCGGATCTTAAATGGGAAACTCAGACCGACATAAATCTGGGATTGGATTTCAGCTTTATGAACTATCGTTTTGCAGGATCTATTGAGGTATTTGACAGAACAATATCTGATATCATTGGAGCAAGGGATTTGATGTCGTATCAGGAAATTACTACCCGTATTGCAAATCTGGATTCGGAGAAACAAACCCGTGGTCTTGAGATTAATTTTACTAGCCGCAATATAAGTAACAAGGACTTCTCGTGGACTACCGATGCAACATTCACTTATTATCGTGACCGTTGGAAAAAACGTGATGGTAACTGGTCTCCAAATATTATGAGTAGTGTGAAACAACCTTTCAATGAGTTGTGGTATTATAAATCATCAGGTATTGTTAGTCCTGAAGATACAGAATATATAAGCAAATACGGAGCAATACCGGGAACAGTAAAAGTATTGGATGTGGACGGATACCTGAAAGATGCCGATGGTAAAATCATAGTAGATGCGAATGGTATACCACAACGTACAGGTGCTCCTGACGGAATTCTTGATGATGCTGATAAGATCAAATTTGGAGTAAACACTCCGTATACAATTGGTTTGAATAATAGCTTTACATACAAAGGATTCGACCTGAATGTGTATGTATATGGAATGTTTAACAGATGGAAAATCAATGATACAAGGTCATATTATCTGACAGAAGCATATCGATTAGAGAATGGATCTAATATGTACAACGAAGTGGTTGACAGATGGTCTTATAAAAATATGGATTCCGATCTTCCTTCAATTTTCCAGGTTGACTCTAAGATAGGAACAGGAAATTACTTTTTGGAAAAAGCATGGTTTATCCGTTTCAAGAATATAACTCTGGGATATACATTCGATCAATCATGGCTAAAGAAAGTATGTAGCAGTGCCAGAGTATTTGTGGATGCTCAGAACTTATTCTTAATAAGTCCTTATAAGGGAACAGATCCTGAAACAGATGCCTTGGGCGCTTATCCACAACAACGGTCTATTTCATTTGGTGTAGACATTAAGTTCTAAGAATAATCATTAAATCAGATCAAATATGAAAACGAATATATTAATATTAATGGGATGCATTATTCTTCTTTCATTTCATAGCTGCTATGGAGACCTGGAGGGTGAGAATTATGATCAGATATATCCCGAAAATTTCTATAAAAACGAGTCGGATGTAAATGCTGCTGCAACAACGGCTTATCATAGATTCCGAATCAATACATATGGTGGTGGCGGAATATATTCTCATGGTAGAGGAGGCATCAATATCTTTACAGAAATGTGTACAGACATTATGGATTGCCAGTGGGGAGATGGTGGTACCTGGAATATGTATCATACACACGGATGGACTGCTGCCAATAATGACCAGGCAACTGAAAAATATGGACACTATAAGTATATAAGTCAGTTCAGGAATATAATGTTAAATATTGAAGCATCATCTGTCAGTGATGAGGTAAAGGTTAAATATGTATCTCAGGTAAGGGCTTTAAGAGCCTGGCTGATGTATTTAATGTACGATCTGTTTGGGCCGGTACCTATTGCCAGTGATGAGATACTGAAAGGTGACCCTGAACAGAAAGTTATTATACCTCGCCCGTCTAAAGAGGAATATGTAGCCCAAATGGTTAGCGAATTGAAATTAGCTATAGCTGATTTGCCTTTACCTAAAGATACAGAATGGGGACGTATGGATAGAGGTATTGCCAATATGATGCTATTGAAAGTGTACATGATAGACGGACAATGGGGCGAAGCTGAAAAAATAGCCAGAGAACTTCAGAAACCTGAGTACGGATACAAACTTCTTGATGATTATTATGACTGCTTCTCTTTAGATACCGAGAAGAGTAATGGTGAAAACATGTGGTCGATAATCTGTACTTATGACTATGGGGTTAATGGCTGGGTTACACATGTGATGACAGGTACTTGCCCTTATCCGAATGCTAATATAGAAAAATGGAGTGGATACCGTATGTCGTGGGCATTTTATCATACTTTCGAGCAGGGTAAGGATAAACGTCTGGATAATATTATAGCTGAATATGTATCTACTAAGGACGGAGAGATTATCAATGAGGCAAATCCGACTACAGAGTTGGTTAAGGGTGCGTTACCGCTGAAATACATGGTAGATCCGGGACAAAAGGGAGACCGTGGAGCCATAGATGTTCCTATATTCCGCTATTCTGATGTATTATTATCTTTGGCTGAATGTATTGCGCGTAGCAAAAATGGTGCACCAACTCAGGAAGCAATGGATCTGATAAATCAAGTTCGTGGCAGATCAGGTCTGGACCCACTGAAATTATCAGATTATGGCGATCTTCAGAAATTTTATGATATGCTTCTACTCGAAAGAGGGCATGAGTTGTATTGTGAAGGACACAGGCGTACCGATCTGATCCGTTTTGGGAAATATATTGAATTCAACAAGAAATTTCCGAATAGCCAAACGGCAGATTATAAAGTGTTGTTCCCTATCGGAAATAAATTTATAGTTGAAGGACAAGGACAGGTAATACAGAACACAGGATATTAAAATATCATATAACCAGGTAAGCTTCATAAACCGAGAATATTTCTTACTTTTATGAAGCTTACTTATTTTATTAATAACATGAGAAAGATAGCATTCAGTTTTATATGTTTATTATTGACTGTATTATCGTACGGTCAGGTTAAAGAAACAGTGATCTCATCAGAGCCGGGAGAGTATTGGTGGGGAGGTGTCGTAGCATTTGGGTCACGTATGCCTTATTTACAGGCTGTCAATGAATTTGATTTGTCTCTGCAAAACTATAATAACCAGGTTGTTCCTCTTTTTGTATCCAACAAGGGCCGCTATGTATGGAGTGATGAACCTTTCAAATTTGAAGTGAAAGACAATGCACTGATTGTGAGATCTGAATATGAGAAAATAAATGTGCAGCAAGCTGGTTCTACTTTGCGCGAGGCCTATCAGGTAGCTTGTATGAAGCATTTTCCTCCTTCGGGAACTTTACCTGATGAGTTGTTTTTCACTATGCCGCAGTATAATACATGGATAGAACTTATGTATAACCAGAATCAGGAAGATATTCTAAAATATGCTCAGGCAATTATCGATAACGATTTTCCACAGGGTGTGTTAATGATAGACGATAACTGGCAAAAATATTATGGGAATTTTGACTTCCGTCCTGAGAAGTTCTCAGATCCTAAGGGTATGATCGAAAAACTTCATACAATGGGATTCAAGGTAATGTTGTGGATATGTCCGTTTGTAAGTGCCGATAGCCCCGAATACAGGGAGCTGAGAGCAAAAGGCTATCTTGTTAAGCAAAAAGGATCTGATTCTCCTGCAATTATCAATTGGTGGAATGGGCAAAGTGCCTGTTACGACTTTACTAACCCTGATGCTTTCAACCATTATGTAGGATTATTAAGAAAGTTACAAACCGAGTATGGTGTCGATGGCTTTAAACTGGATGCAGGAGATAACTCATTCTATGATCCTAAGCGTATCGACAGTTATAAGAAAGATGCCACTTCGGTAGATCATACGCTTGCCTGGTTGAGAATAGGGCTCGAATTTCCATTCAATGAATACAGAGCAGGATGGAAAATGGGAGGTCAGCCCCTGGTACAGCGTTTGGGAGATAAAAACTATTCGTGGGGTGCGGTCCAATCGCTGATTCCTGAAATGATTGCTGCGGGATTATTAGGTTATGCTTATACCTGCCCTGATATGATTGGTGGAGGACAGTTTTCTTCTTTCCTTAATATCGATGATAAAGGTTTCAATCAAAGACTGATCGTTCGTTCGGCACAAATTCACACACTGATGCCTATGATGCAGTTTTCGGTGGCTCCTTGGCGAATACTCAATGAAGAAAACTTGAAAATAGTACAGGGTATGAGCCGGTTACATGAGCAGTTTGGAAACTATATTATCACATATGCAAAGGAAGCATCCAAAACCGGAGAACCTATTGTCAGGCATATGGAATACTCATTTCCGGGGCAAGGCTTCGAGTTGTGTAAAGATCAGTTTATGCTCGGAGATAAGTACCTTGTGGCTCCTGTGACAACAGCAGAAGACGTGCGCACAGTCAAACTGCCTAAAGGGACATGGAAAGATGATGAAGGCAAAAAACATAAAGGAGGAAAAACGATTACAATAAATGTCCCTTTAAATAGATTGCCTTATTTTGAGAAATTGTAATAAATAGGTCTGTGACCTTAATTTCACCTAATATCAACTTATGAATAAACATGTTATTTTAAGAGTCAGCCTCATTTGTATGTTATCTTTCTGCCTGTTTGCAGCATGTAACAACGAAAGGCCGAAGATGGAATGCCCGACATTCACCGAGTTACCGGATCCTACAGCTGATACATTGTCAGACTGGAGTAATATTCCTGCGGGGCTTCATGCCTCTCTGGTAAGTATCGATGTAAAGTACCGGAAATCAGTTGCACCTCAGATTGAGACGGTAAAAATGACCAGCCTGACAGGGTGGAAAGGAGAAAGAGTATCCGGACAATTACTCTTATGGACAGCAGAAGATATAAAACAGGCAGAATGCACATTTTCTGATTTTGTTTCTCCTTCGGGAAAACTTCCGGCTGATATTGCCAGTACACGTTTTGTGCGTTATGTGATAACCGATATTTTTGAACCCGGATGCGGATACCGTAAACCTGAGGACTTCCCATCTTCACTGGTGCCGGATATGCTTGATAATCTTGATTGCTTCGATATCTCCGCTAAAACTGTGCGTCCGGTATGGCTCACCATAAATATCCCTTCTGATGCTACACCCGGGGTATACAAAAGTGAATTGACTGTAACTGCACGGGGGCAAAAAGCTCAGACATTTGAGGTTGAACTGAATGTTCAGAATAAGACGTTACCTCCGGCTACTGAGTGGCAGTATCATCTCGATTTGTGGCAACATCCGGCGGCAGTTGCCCGTACCCAGAATCTGGAACTGTGGAGTGATGCGCATTTCGAAGCGATGAAACCGCTATACAGGATGCTGGCTGATGCTGGTCAGAAGGTAATTACTGCAACCGTAAATAAAGATCCTTGGGTTCAGACGTTCGATAAATATGAAGATATGATTACATGGACTAAGAATACCGACGGTACATGGGTTTATGATTATACGATCTTTGACAAATGGGTCGAATTTATGATGGATTTAGGCATCAATAAGATGATCAATTGTTATTCTGTTATTCCTTGGAAAAGCGGAATTCATTATAAAGATGCTTCTACCAAAGAAATGGTTGATGTGGAGGTTATCCCCGGAACAAAAGTATTTGAAGAAATGTGGACACCGTTTCTGAAAGATTTTAAGAAACATCTGGAGGAAAAAGGCTGGTTACAAATAACGAATATAGCAATGGATGAGCGTGGACCTAAGGAGATGAAGCTGACAATGGATTTCTTGCACAAGGTAGCTCCTGAGCTAGGGGTTTCTCTTGCCGATAATCACAAAAGCTATAAGGAATATCCGTATATACGGGATATGAGTGTATCGGCTAATGCTAAGGTTGATAGTACAGATATTCAATTCCGCAGAGAGAAAGGATTGACAACTACATACTATGTATGTTGCTCAGATAAGTTCCCTAATATGTTTACATGTTCTGAACTGCCCGAAGGTGTTTATGCAGCCTGGTACTGTATGGCTGCCGGATATGACGGATTCCTTCGATGGGCATATAATTCGTGGGTAGAAAATCCTTTGACCGATTCCCGTTTTGTAACATGGCCTGCCGGAGATACTTATATTGTTTATCCGGAGGCAAGGAGCTCCATGCGTTTCGAAAGACTTATAGAAGGGATACAAGATGCAGAAAAGATTCGTTTGTTACGCAAAGAATTTGCAAATAATCCGGATAAATTAAAAACACTGGATGATGAAGTTGCAAAATTCAATACTATTGAACCGGCACGATCATATGTTGATATGATTCATCAGGCAAAAGAAGTACTGAATAGGTTATCCGAATAAAAGAATACATAATAGAGCAGGAGGGTGTGTCAAAAGTAAAACTGCACTATCAAAGTGCGACCCTCTTTGTCATCCCGAGTGCAACGAAGGATCTCGACCCTCCGGACATGAGATGTTTCACTCCGTTCAACATGACAAAAAGATAGCGAAAAATACTTTTGACACACTCTCTTTAGTAATATACAAAATAGAATGATATTTTTTCATTCAACGATTTGGTTATCAATTATGAAAACTTATCTGTTAACAATAACAAAATGGGCGGGAGGATAATTTGTTTTCTCTATTTTTGTACCTCATTGATTTCTAATACAACTTGAAAATGCAACAATCCCTTTCTGAGAAAAGACCAAGAATTGAAGTAGTAGATGCCCTCCGTGGTTTTGCTGTAATGGCTATATTAGTGGTACATAGTATAGAACACTTTATTTTTCCGGTATATCCCGATCCCGCAAATTGCCCACAGTGGCTCAATGTTTTAGATCAGGGTGTCTTTGGTGTTATATTTGGGTTGTTTGCCGGAAAATCCTATTCCATTTTTGCTTTGTTATTTGGCTTTACGTTTTTCATACAATACAATAACAGGCAACAGAAAGGTGATGATTTTGGTTATCGGTTTCTTTGGCGTTTGCTATTGCTGGCAGGTTTTGCCACGATTAACGCTGCATTCTTTCCTGCCGGAGATGTTTTATTGTTGTATGCTATAGTTGGGATCACCCTCTTTATCGTACGCAAATCGAGTAATAAAGTGGTATTTGTAATTGCTATTATCTTATTACTGCAGCCAGTAGAGTGGTTCCACTATATTGCAAGTATTATTAATCCGTCGTATACATTACCTAACCTGGGAGTTGGCGAAATGTATGCTGAAGTGGCGGAATATACGAAAGAAGGAAATTTTTGGAAATTTATTATAGGAAATGTAACATTAGGGCAGAAAGCCAGTTTGATGTGGGCAGTCGGTGCCGGTCGTTATTTTCAAACGGCAGGTCTGTTTATGATTGGTATGCTGATAGGAAGAAAAGGGTTATTCATTTCTACCAAAGAAAATATCCGCTTTTGGATAAAAGTACTTATCGTTTCAGCTATATTATTTAATCCGTTGTATTGGTTAAAGGTACAACTGCTGGATAATGCAAATTCAGAAATTATAAAGCAGTCTGCTGGAGTTGTTCTTGATATGTGGCAAAAATTTGCCTTCACATTTGTTCTGGTTTCTTCTTTTGTGCTATTATACCAAACAAATAAATTTCAGAAACTGACATCGAGTTTAAAAGTCTATGGCAAAATGAGCCTGTCAAATTATATAACCCAGTCTATGTTTGGTGCACTTATATATTTCCCATTTGGCTTATATCTTGCTCCATATACTGGATATACGTTAAGCCTGTTTATAGGTATTGCAATCTTCTTTATACAACTTCAATTTTGTAAATGGTGGCTGACTAGATTCAAGCATGGGCCATTTGAAACAATCTGGCATAAGCTAACATGGATTAAAATCGGAAAGTCTTAAATATCTGTATCAACTATTTTAATAAATTACATATCTTTGTCCTGAAATTTTGGTGTCATTAGTCCGCATCGGATGAATGATGAAAAGGGAATCAGGTGTAAATCCTGAACAGACCCGCTGCTGTAAGCTCTTTTCAGTGAGCAGTTGACAGTCATCAGTTAACAGCTTTACTGAAAAATCTTTGAACAAAACCAAATACCACTGTTTTATAAGCTAAAGGCTAATAAAATGGGAAGGCGTTCAAAGATAGAGTAAGTCAGAAGACCTGCCAAGATTATTTTAGTTAAAGCTCGAGGTTTAGGCTTAATACTTATACTGACTACTCTTAAAAATGTTGTCTATTTAATCCTACACTAAAAGCATCTGGTTACTCTAAAAAAGTGAGTTTGAGATGTCTGATCATGTTACATTTATTTCTTTAGGTCCGGGAGATCCCGAACTGATAACCCTTAAGGGGTTGAAAGCTTTGCAAAAGGCGGATATTATATTTTGTCCTGCTACCTCTATGCCCAATGGCAAAACGGCATCCCGTGCATTGGATATATTATCAGATCTGGGTATTGCCCAATCTAAGGTGAAACTATTCAATGTGCCCATGAGTAAAGAGCGCTCTCTTGCTATTAGCAGTTATCAGGCCGTTACATATGAAATAACATTACAATATCAGAAAGGTTGTAACATTGCAGTTATGGCAGAAGGGCATGCAGGTTTTTATTCGTCAAGCTATTATATAGAAGAAAATCTGATGAGGCAACATATACCTACACGGCAGATAGCCGGTATCCCTGCCTTTATAGCCTGTGGTGCGCTTGCTAATATGCATATTGTAAAACAGGAAGAAGAATTGAATGTAATCCCAGGTATTATTTCTTTTGAGGAACTGACTGATAAATTATCCGAAAACAAGACTCTTGCAATAATGAAAGGTTCCCTATGTGAAGATGTCATTAAAAAAGCGGTATCGGATATAAAAGATATTACAATCCATTATTTCGAAAATGTCGGTGTTGCGGATAAAGAATTCTATACACAGGACAAAAACGAAATACTCATTCGTAAATTTCCATACTTTTCCCTTATTATAATAAAATAAATCTGTATGAAAAATATACCAAGTTCTGAAAAACATATTGTCATGCTGACGAAGGAAGCATCCCGACCCATTTACATACGCTGTGCTCCTGTGACCGTTGGTTGTCAAGGAAAAAAGGGAAGAGATCCTTCGTTCCTCAGGATGACAAGAAATATAATTCCTATCAATTATTTATACTTCATTGCCATTCTAATAGCTTTTGCATCATGCAACAACAAGAAATCAGAAAAAAACATAACGAGTGGCATTGATTCGACTACTATTAAATATGCTAAAGGATTTAAAGTGTCCAGTCATGGGAATTACAGGCTTATAGATATTCACGACCCTTCGGGAGAAAGCGATCTGGAATATCATTATGCATTAATAGAAAGAGGTGCCGATAAAACAGATGTACCATCAGGTTACCAGATAATAGAAACTCCTGTGCGCAGTGTTATCTGCATGACTACTCTTCAGCTATCTAATTTTATAAAGCTGAATGCAATAGATAAAGTAGTGGGTATAACCAGTACCCGGTTTTTGTTTAATAAGCAAATGAATGAACAATTAAAGAACGGAAAAACCAGCAGGATCGGTATCGAAGGTGAATTTGATAATGAAGTAATCATGGCACTTAATCCCGATGTTATTTTTGTTTCCCCGTTCAAACGTGGAGGATATGAATCGATACGCAATCTGGATATTCCTTTGATTAGCTTTTTGGGATATAAAGAAAGTTCCCCTCTGGGGCAGGCGGAGTGGATTAAGTTTACTGCGATGCTTTTAGGTATCGAAGAGCAGGCCAACAAGCAATTTGAAGAAATAGAACACAAATACAATGACCTCAAGGCTTTAGCTGAATCTATAACGCAAAGACCGACTGTATTAAGTGGGGAACTACATTCTGGTAATTGGTATGTAGTAGGAGGAAACAGCTACCTGGCGCAGTTGTTCCGGGATGCGGGAGCCTCTTATTTTATGAAGAATGACAACGAATCGGGTGGATTTTATGTTGATTTCGAAACAGTGTATTCTCAGGGGGCTAATGCAGACTACTGGCGAATGGTAAACAGTCACAACGGTACTTTCAGCTACGATGCATTAAAGCAAAGTGATGCCCGGTATGCTGATTTTTCTGCTTTTAAAAATAAAAGGCTTATTTATTGTAATCTGAGGGAAAAGTCATTTTATGAGAACACACCTGTGGAACCCGAAGTGGTATTAGCCGATCTTATCAAAATATTTCATCCTCACTTATTACCGGAACATGTACCTGTATATTATGAATTGCTAAGATGAAACGATATATATTATTCCTGACACTGATTTTTATATCTATCCTAATATTTTTTCTGCTAAACCTGATTTTGGGGACAATTGCTATACCTGTACGTTCCATCTGGAATATCCTGTTTGGTGGTGAAGAAGAATCCATAATCTGGCAAAATATTATATGGAAATCACGTTTTCCTCAAACGATTACTGCCCTGTTTGCCGGAGCAGGGCTATCTATTAGCGGATTACAGATGCAAACTGTTTTTAGAAATCCATTAGCTGGCCCTTCAGAATTAGGAATCAGTTCGGGCGCTAGTCTGGGAGTCGCGTTTATTATACTCCTATCCGGAAGCATTGCAGGAACAGCACTCAGCAAACTGGGTTTTTTCGGTGAAGTTGCTATATCTGCAGCTGCCATAGCCGGAGCAATGGCTGTTATGGCTATTATTATTGCTATATCTCAACGGGTAAGGGGAAATGTCATTCTGCTTATTATCGGGGTTATGATAGGTTATATAGCTACGGCTATTATCGGGGTTCTCAAGTTTTTTAGCAACGATGAGGATGTACGTGCATATGTTATCTGGGGATTAGGTAGTTTTTCGAAGGTATCAGGTAATCAGGTCTATTCATTTGTGTGTATCATGATAGTTTTGATTCCATTATCGTTCCTGCTTATCAAGACATTAAATCTTATGTTGTTGGGAGAGGGGTATGCACGTAATCTGGGGTTGAATGTTAAGCGTGCACGCCTGTCCGTAATAGCCTGTTCATGCGTGATTACAGCTATTGTAACAGCATATTGCGGACCTATTGTCTTTTTGGGACTGGCAGTGCCGCATTTGTGCCGCACTATATTTGTGTCTTCCGATCATCGTATTTTGATGCCTGCCGTAACGTTGACTGGGGCTTCATTAGCTTTGTTATGTAACCTGATAGCGCGTTTGCCGGGATTCGAAGGAGCCTTGCCTATCAATTCGGTAACAGCACTTATCGGAGCACCGATAGTTATCTCTGTTTTATTTGGTAAACGTAAAAATGAAATAAGTGAATGAGATATTTATCTATAATAGACGATGTCATTCTGAACGGAGTGAAGAATCTCTTAGCTTGTTTCCTTGAAATATGGGTCAGGATGCTTCCTTCGTCAGCATGACAAGAAAGAGCAAAAAGGTAACAATAAAAACACGCTGAAAACTGTAACTTTTGTCACCTTTTAAAATAAATGTCTTGTAAACAAAATATTATATAATATATAAAGTGTCACTTTTGAGAGAGAAAACGATAGATATAAAAAATCTTACCATAGGCTACACTTCTAAAGGAAATAAGAAGGCTATTGCTGAAGATATAAACTGTTCCATATTCAGTGGTGAGTTGACCTGTTTGTTGGGGGTAAATGGTATTGGTAAGTCTACTCTTTTGAGGACTTTGTCGGCCTTTCAACCGAAATTGGCAGGTAATATTTATATTAAAGAGAAAGAGATCGGAAATTATACCGAAAAAAGCCTGTCGATGCTAGTCAGTGTTGTATTAACTGAGAAATTCGATATAAAAAATATGACTGTCCGTGAGCTTATCGGATTAGGTCGAAGCCCTTATACTGGTTTCTGGGGAAAGCTTGCTAAAGAAGATGAGAAGATAGTGGACAAATCGATTTCACTGGTCAAGATAGAGGATCTGGCTCAACGAATGATTCATACCCTGAGCGATGGCGAACGTCAGAAAGTGATGATTGCAAAAGCACTTGCACAGGAAACCCCGATTATCCTGTTGGATGAGCCGACTGCATTTCTTGATTTCCCAAGTAAGGTGGAGATTATGCAACTATTGCATCAGCTGTCGCGTAAAACCAATAAAACGATTTTTCTTTCTACTCATGATCTGGAACTTGCATTGCAGATAGCCGACAAAATATGGCTGATGGATAAACATACCGGAATACGTATAGGTACACCCGAAGACTTGTCATTAAACGGAAGCCTGAGTAATTTCTTTGCCCGAAAGGGAATTATATTTGATCAGGATACTGGTCTCTTTCGTATTGAGAGTGATTATAGCATGGAGATAAAGCTTATAGGACACGGGCCTAAATATGCAATGATAAGAAAGGCACTACTTAGAAATGGCATAAGAGCATCGCGCAAAGTAGAATCGGATCACCATATAGAAATAATGCGTAATTATATAAGGATATGTAAACCAAACGAGGAAGATATATTTGTGCATACGATTGAAGAACTTTTAGATAAGGTGTTATGATTCTGGTATTTGGAGGTACAACAGAAGGACGTAAGGCAATTTCGGTTTGTGATGAGGCCGCCAAGCCTTACTATTATGCTACCAAAGGCGATCTACAAAAGGTGGAAACCGTACATGGTATTCGTCTGACAGGTGCTATGGATCAGGATTCTATGGTTAGCTTTTGTAAAGAGGAAGACATAAAATTGATAATAGACGCAGCCCATCCTTTTGCTGAAGCATTACATCAGAATATTGCAACCGTTTCTCATAATCTGAATATTCCTGTAATCAGGCTTGAACGCAACTATTCCGAGCATGAAGATAATCTGCTGTGGTTCGATTCCTACAATGATGCAATCGGATATCTTGAAAATAATAAGGTTGACAATCTTTTAGCTCTTACAGGAGTGAATACTATTTCTAAACTCAAGCCGTATTGGGAAAAACATACTTGCTGGTTTCGTATTCTGGACAGAGAAGAATCCCGATCAATCGTAACTAAGGAGGGATTTCCTTTTGAACGGATACTGTACTATAATCAAGGAGAGGATGAAGCTCCTTTATTTGAAGAGTTAAAGCCAAAAGCTATTATAACTAAGGAAAGCGGTGAATCGGGCGGGTTCAACGAGAAAATTAAGGCTGCACAAAAACTGAATATTCCTGTTCTTGTAGTGAAACGTCCTACTTTATCTCCATTTTTTATATCTGTTTATGGTGAAAATGGTTTGAGAAAACAAATAGAAAAGCTTTTGCCTGATTTTTTTGAATTGAAAACCGGATATACTACCGGAACGTGTGCTACTGCTGCAACTAAAGCAGCCTTGATAACTTTACTGACAGGGGAAGAGCAGACAGATGTTAGTCTTACATTACCAAATGGGGAGTGGGTTCGAATACCGATTCATTCTACAAGAGTGGATGATAATAAAGTAAGCAGTACAGTGTTGAAAGATTCGGGAGATGATCCGGATATAACAAACGGGCAGGAGATTGTTTCTACTGTCTGTCTGAATAACAGTCACAAAGGCGTTCGATTCTTACAAGGAAAAGGCGTTGGAAAGGTAACTTTACCTGGATTGGATGCTGCTATAGGTGAACCTTCGATAAACAAAACCCCTCGTATGATGATGAAAAGAGAGGTGTTTAAAGTCTTTCGTCATCTTCAGGATCGGTTGCCGGGTATGAATTTGAAAACAGGAGTGGACATAACTATCTCTGTGCCTAATGGGGAGGAACTAGCCTTAAAGACATTCAATCCCAAGCTGGGCATTGTGGGTGGCATATCCATTATTGGAACTTCGGGCATTGTAAAACCGTTTTCATCCGAAGCTTTCGTTGCTTCCATACATCGTGAAATGCAAGTAGCAAAAGCTTTAAATTGTGAAAGGGTTGTTATAAATTCAGGAGCAAAAAGTGAAAGATATGTGAAAGCGCAATATCCTGATCTGCCTTCTCAGGCATTTATCCATTATGGAAACTTTATAGGGGAGACAATAAAGATAGCTGCTGATCTCGGCTTCAAGAAACTGACACTGGGTATTATGATAGGTAAGGCTGTTAAGTTGGCCGAAGGTTCATTAGAGACGCATAGTAAGAAAATAGTAATGAATAAGGAATTCCTGATGGAAATGGCACGTCAATCGGATTGTTCGGAGGATACAATAAAAAGCATATCGGAAATGATCATGGCACGCCAGCTATGGGAGATCATTACAGAAAAGGAGTCTGCATTTTTTGATCTGATTATCCATAATTGCTATAAGGTGTGCTCTCCTTTGTTTCCTGATGGAGAGCTGGTTATATTTCTTATTGACGAAGAGGGCAAAATGCTTCGATAAAGACTCGATCTTATTCCATACAATAGAGGTAAATAAATTTATATTTTTTTCGTTTATCTTATTATAGTTATCTGAAGTTTCTGAAACTAAAGTATCAGCAGGAATTTGAGGTTTTGTAACTGTATGTTTATTATTGCATCCTAACAATAGTATGAAACATATTATAAGAGGTATATATGTTATTTTCATAAAGATTATAGATATTCATAGCTCTAATATTGAACCTATTTATAGTAATTTTGTTACATCGTTTGTATTATAATTCAAAGTTAGCTGTTTTTTTATAATGTTAAAGAACTCTTACTAAATAATGGAAGTAATAAGTTTATGGAACAATTTTTGTTAGTCTGTCGGAAATTCGTAAAATTTCATGTAAATTTGTTTCAATAGAAAGAACTTGATATCTATGGCTCTAAAACAACAACTACAGTTAAAACAGCAGCAAAAGCTTTCGCCTTTGCAAATGCAGGTTATTAAGTTAACTGAATTACCTGTGCTGGAATTGGAGGAGCGCATAAAACAAGAGCTTGAAGATAATCCTGCCCTTGATGAAGGTCTTGAACCTCTCGACGGCTCATCAGAATATGACGATGATTACACTTCTGATGACGATACAAATATTACGCAGGAAGATATCACTTTGGGTGACTATATGAATGAGGATGAAATTCCGGATTATCAGCTTCGTAGTAATAATAAACAAGCCTCAGGCAAACAGGATGAAATACCATTTTCTGTAGCAGCATCTCTTCATGAATATCTTTTGGAACAACTTGGAGAGTGTGAGTTTAGTGAAGAAGATGACAAAGTAGCTGAGTATATTATCGGAAACATTGATGAAAGCGGTTATTTAGACCGTTCTTTATCTGCTATCTCCGATGATCTTATCTTCCAGCAGAATATAGATGTACCTGTATCGAAACTGGAAAGAATTCTCAAGACAATTCAGGACTTTGAACCGGCGGGAATCGCAGCCAGAAATTTACAGGAATGTTTGTTATTACAGCTCGAAAGAAAAGAAAAGTCAAATATAGTAGATGCAGCTATTCGAATAATTGCTGATTATTTTGAGGAATTTTCGAAAAGGCATTATGATAAGATTATCAGACAACTGGGGATTGACGAACAAGGACTAAAAGAAGTAATTCAGGAAATAACAACCCTAAATCCTAAACCGGGAAATAACTGGGGTGATTCCCTTTCTATTACTTTGAGTACTATTGTTCCCGATTTCACCGTTGAGACCTATAATGGAGAATTATTTTTAAGTCTCAACAATCGCAATATACCCGATTTGAGGGTCAGTCGCGAATATTCCGATATGCTGAAAGGATATTCTGATAATAAGGAAAGTATGTCGGCAGATAGTAAGAATGCAGTTTTGTTTGTGAAACAAAAATTAGATTCTGCCCGTTGGTTTATTGAAGCGATCAAACAGCGGCAGGACACTTTACAACGGACTATGCAGGCTATTATAGATATGCAGTATGACTTCTTTCTTACCGGAGATGAGGCTCAGTTAAAACCTATGATACTGAAAGATGTAGCCCAGCGTACGGGCTATGATATTTCTACTATATCGCGGGTAAGTAATAGCAAATATGTGCAGACGAATTTTGGAGTGTATCCATTGAAATACTTTTTCTCAGAATCAATGCAGACTGATACGGGTGAAGAAATTTCATCGCGCGAAGTAAAAGCAATTCTTAAAGAATGTATTGAGAATGAGGATAAAAAGAAACCCTTAACAGACGATAAATTGTCAGAAATACTGAAAGATAAAGGATATATTATTGCAAGACGTACAGTGGCAAAATATAGAGAACAAATGAACCTGCCTGTGGCACGACTAAGAAAAGAAATATGATAGAAGAAACAGAAAATGTGCAGGATATGGGCTATTCAAATAGTTCTATATTCTACAAACCTCCAAAAGAAAAGGAACCCATTCTTGCTAGGATTTTTTCTATAATATTGCATCCCCTTTTTATGGTACTGTATGCCGTTATCCTGATATTTGTTCATACTGATTTCAAGTTTCTATTTGCAAATCAGTTTGTACAGTTCATGGCACCCGTTCTGTTCTTTTCCTGTATAATTCCGGCATCGGGTATATACTTCCTGAAAATTTCCGGGATCATTCAAAATTTTAGATTGAATAATAGAAATGAATGGTTATTACCTTTCTCTATATTTTTTCTATCCTATGGGCTGTTATTTTATTATTTCTTTTCGGCTAAACTCTACATCTGGTTTCTTGCAGTAGTTGCTATTCCTGTTATATTGCTTATTGTTTATACGATTGTATCTCGTTTTTGGAATATAAGTGCATATATGATGGGGATAGGTGGACTAATCGGTTGCATTATGTCAGTTTGTTATCATATTAAAGGGCTGAATCTGTATGTTTTATTCATCATTTTGTTTATCTTAGCAGGGTGTTTGGGTGTATCTCGGTTAGCCATGAATAAAAGTACTCCGGCACAGGTTTATATAGGATTTCTTATAGGCATTGTTATTTCTTATTTGACAGTATATGTTGGAGCCTATTGGGGCTTTGTTATCTTTTTGAAGAATCTATAAACTAATGTAAAATAATAAAAAGATTGATTATGAACTTTCCTGAAAATTTAAAGTATTCTAAAGACCACGAATGGATCAGAGTTGAAGGTGATACAGCTTTTATAGGTATTACTGAGTTTGCTCAAAGTGAACTGGGCGAAATCGTTTATGTAGATGTAACCACAGAGGGCGATACAATTGCTAAAGATGGAGTGTTTGGTAGTGTGGAAGCTGTAAAAACTGTTTCAGACCTTCTAATGCCTGTTTCAGGAGAAGTATTGGAAGTGAATGCTGAACTCGAAGATAAACCGGAATTAATAAATGAAGATCCATACGGAAAAGGATGGATAATTAAAATAACCGTTAATGATGTTTCAGAATTAGATAAACTACTTTCTGCTGCAGATTACAAAAACCTAATTGGTAAATAAATAAAAATGAAACCTGTTGTTAGTATTATAATGGGAAGTACTTCTGATCTTCCCGTAATGGAAAAGGCAGCAAAATTTTTCGATGAAATGGAAGTTACCTTCGAAATAAATGCCTTATCCGCACACCGTACCCCTGAGCGCGTTGAAGTTTTTGCTAAAGCCGCAAAAGGCAGAGGTATAAAAGTTATTATTGCTGCTGCCGGTATGGCTGCTCATCTTCCTGGTGTGATCGCTTCAATGACTCCTATACCCGTTATCGGAGTTCCTATCGATGCATCACTGGATGGTATGGATGCTTTGCTTGCCATTGTACAGATGCCTCCGGGGATACCGGTAGCCACTGTTGGTATAAACGGATCTTTAAACGCAGCTATATTAGCGCTTCAAATGATTGCAACAGGCGATGAGGGCTTACAAAAGAAACTGGAAGCTTATAAAGACAACCTGAAAGGGAAGATAGAAAAAGCGAATGAAGACCTGGCTAAGGTGCAGTTCAAATTCAAAACGAACTAAATTAATTTCTGTTATAATAAAGGATCTGAGCAATTATCTGTTCAGATCCTTATTGTTTAAATTTGGATAAATATTGTATCTTTGGCAAAAAAATAAAAATGAATACTGACGATATACGTTCTATTCTGGCGCATGAAGCCTCGGCAATAATGAATATTCCCATTAGTGATGCCTATGGTAAAGCTATTGACCTTATTGTAGAACAAGTCAATAAAAAGAAGGGAAAACTGGTCACCAGCGGTATGGGAAAGGCTGGGCAAATAGCACAAAATATGGCAACTACATTTAGCTCAACAGGCACCCCTGCCGTATTCCTGCATCCCAGTGAAGCACAACACGGAGATTTAGGTATTTTACAGGAGAATGATATTGTACTGGCAATTTCCAATTCCGGAAAAACCAGGGAAATTATAGAACTTATCACATTAGCTAAAAATCTTATTCCCGGCATTCAGTTTATAGTTATCACAAGTGATCCCGACAGCCTTTTGGCGCAAAAAGCAGATGTATGTCTTTTGACCGGACGTCCTGACGAAGTTTGTGGATTGGGGCTTACCCCCACTACTTCCACTACTGTAATGACTGTGATAGGAGACATACTGGTTGTAGGCACTATGAAAAGAATCGGCTTTACAATCTCAGATTATGCGAAACGCCATCATGGGGGCTATCTGGGCGAAAAATCAAGAGAAATAAGTAAATGAATGTCAGCACAAAGGTTTACAGAAGAAGAATGGAATACATGTATCAAAGTGCTTACAGCATTAAAGGATAATCCTTTTGATAATCCTGATAATGAAACATTCAAGACACTAATAACCAAGATACATAAGAATGCCCGGAAAACTATACGTAAAGACAATTCACAAGAACGTAGAAATGAAGATATTGATATCTTGTTAAGCTCCGAAATCGCTAAACAGGCTAAAAATAATACATCTACATATAGTGGACATAAAATAGAAAGCAATAGTTATCAACAACTAAATTCATTCGACAACTGCTATGCATGCAATCAGCCTTTTGATAAGATGCACTTCTTTTATAGCAGATTATGCCCTGAATGTGCTGAATATAATTACCAGCAACGATTCGAATCAATTGATCTTACAGGGCGAAATGTTATTCTTACCGGAGGTAGAGTAAAAATAGGATATGCCACGGCCCTTAAAATTCTCCGATCCGAAGCAAACCTTATAGTATCTTCACGTTTTCCGTCTCTGGCCTTAGATCAGTTAAGTAATGAGCCAGATTACCCGGAATGGAAGGATAGGCTTATTGTATATGGTTTGGATTTAAGGAACTTGCGGGCAGTAGAAGATTTTGTCAGCTATGTAAAGACCGAATTCGAGACTCTGGATATTCTGATAAATAATGCAGCTCAAACAATCAAATATCCGGACAATTACTATGTTCCGTTAATTAATAACGAAGCACTGGCTTTAAAAAAATTAGGAGGCCAAAATAAGCTGCTACCGAATAAAACACCTGTTACTAACCAAACAAACTTTCTAGAATTAAAGGATATGCCCATTACATTCGACAAGAACCGATTTGGACAGCCAGTAGACAATAGAGAGAAGAACAGTTGGAATTCGAAACTCGATGAAATCTCAATGTACGAATTATTAGAAGTAAACTTGATTAATCAGATCTCACCGTATTTGTTAATTAAAGGGTTGAAGTCCCTTTTCTTAAAATCCCAATATCCGGACAGATTCATAATCAATGTAACTTCATCGGAAGGTCAGTTTAGCTATACGAATAAAACCATTTTCCATCCTCATACTAATATGACCAAGGCTGCTCTAAATATGATGACACGTACATCAGCAGAGGAATTTGCTGAAGATTCTATCTATATGAACTGTGTAGATGTAGGCTGGGTATCAACAGGTGCAAAAGAAGAATTACGAAAAAAACAGTTTGAACAAGGCTATATTCCCCCTCTGGATTCTGTCGATGGAGCTGCACGAATCTTACATCCTATACGTGAAATTATTACTGGGAATAAGATATTTGGTAAATTATTGAAGAACTATAAGGAAACAAACTGGTAGAATATAATCAGACAGTAGCTCAGTTGGAAGAGCCCGGACCCACATCCGGAGGTCATTGGTTCGAGTCCAATCTGTCTGATTTTTAAAATAATTTGATTACGTTCCGGTTCTTACTCTTAAATTTATATATTTGCATCTGACCAGACGATAGCTCAGCCGGAAGAGCTCTCGCCTGCTAAGTGAGAGGTCGCAGGTTCAAGTCCTGCTCGTCTGGTTATCTCAAAAATACAGCCGGATAGTAGCTCAATAGGAAGAACACCTGCCTGTCAAGCAGGAAGTTGTCGGTTCGAGTCCGACCTATCCGGTTTCTTTTTCAAAACTTAGCGAAGCCGTTAAATATCCCATCCTAAAAATAAACTATAATCATTTCTTTTCTGTTATATTTAAAAAAGAAGGCTATGAAGAAAATTGTATTTATATTAATCGCAATTATGTTGTTCATTACAGGTTGTAAGACGCAACAGGATCCTCAGAAAAAACTTGCACAACAGGCTGAATAAGCTGCTTGGGGAGAAAAAGCATTTCAAGCATTGACTGACAGGAAGTTTGTATTAGAGGCTGACCGCATTGATTTTAAATACGGAAGATTTGCCTATGTAAATGCCAGTACAAACTTTATATCCATGCATGATGATAAGGCAACCATTCAAATGGCATTCAACTCTCCATATGCCGGACCTAATGGAATAGGAGGGATTACACTGGACGGAAGAGCTTCGAATGTGAAAATGGAAACAGATAAGAGAGGCAATGTCACACTGAGCATGATGGTACAAGGTATAGGTATCTCTGCAAATGTTATTATCCAGATGACTAAAGGTGATAATAAATGCCGTGCGACAGTTACTCCAAATTTTAACAGCAACAGGATAGACTTTACTGGTAACTTATATCAGGAGGATGATTCAGATGTCTTTAAAGGACGTGCATTATAAACGATTATCTGTCAAATTGCAGCCTCTCGCCTTTCACTTCATTTACAATGCCATTCTCGAAGGCTATTTTTCCATTCAGAAATGTTTTGTCTATGGATGTAGAGAATGTTTCACCCTCTAACGGTGCCCATTTGCATTTATACAAGATATTATCCTGTGTAATAGTATATGGTTTGTTCGGATTTACCAACACCAGATCGGCAAAATAGCCTGTACGGATATAACCTCGTTTATTTATTTTAAACATAGATGCAGGCGCATGGCACATCTTGTTTACTACTTGTTCTTTTGTTATTTTCCCTTTTTTTGCCAGCTCGAGCATCATCTGTAATGAATGTTGTACAAGTGGGCCTCCGGATGCAGCTTTTAGGGCGTCTCCCTGTTTTTCTTCCAGTAGATGTGGGGCGTGGTCAGTAGCTATTACATCAAGCTTCCCTTTGAGTAACCCCTGCATTAATGCACCTCTGTCTTGTCTCGTTTTCACCGCAGGATTCCACTTTATACGAGTGCCATATTTTGAGTAATCTTCATCGGAGAACCAAAGGTGGTGTACACATACTTCACCTGTGATTTTCTTTTCAGCAAGAGGTTTTATATCGAATAAACTGATTTCTTTCTCGGTGGAAAGGTGCAAAATATGCAACCGGGTCTGATATCTATCAGCTAGTTCCACTGCTTCAGCGGAAGAACGATAGCATGCTTCGGCACTACGGATAAGAGGATGATACTGAATTGGGATATCCTCTCCGAATTCGGCTTTATATTTAGCAATATTTTCCCTGATTATTTCTTCTTTCTCGCAATGGGTAGCTATCAGCATGTCTATCTCTGCAAATATTGCCTGCAAGACCTTCTTATCATCCACAAGCATGTTGCCTGTAGATGATCCCATAAATACTTTTACTCCACAAACTTCTTTCGGATTTACTTTTTTCAGTTCGGCAATATTATCATTGGTCGCCCCCATATAAAAAGAATAGTTGGCATAGGATTTTTGCGCACCTAATTCAAACTTATCTTCCAGTAGTTCTATGGTTGTAGTTTGTGGCTTTGTATTGGGCATTTCCATAAAGGAGGTGACACCTCCGGCAATAGCGGCACGGCTTTCGCTGGCAATATCGCCTTTGTGGGTTAGCCCCGGCTCACGGAAATGTACCTGGTCATCAATTACCCCGGGGATTAACCATAAGTCTTTTGCATCTATTACTATTGCCTTGTTTAGTATGGCTTCAGGGACATCTCCTCTGTATATCTCTGATATTATGTCTTTCTCAATTAATACTGAACCGGTAAAAGATGTATTTTCGTTAATGATTGTTGCTCTGTGAATAAGTATCATATCTATATTTTTTATATGAATGTTTTAATATTCTTTACTCCCTCAAGTAGGTTTACTTCATAACCAGATGTTTCTACAAAGATAAGAAAAACAAGTATATTAAATAAAGTCACAACCAATAGAATGATATAAATATAAATAATTAATAAATAGATGATTATGGCCAAAAGGTAACAAAAGTAACAACTTTTTTATTGTTCTTACATGTTACTTTTTATTCCTGAAAACTATGTCAAAGATCTTTTAATTAGATAATTCATGTTTTAAATAGTGATCAATTTTCTTCTATCTTTGTAAAGATCAATTTAAACACACAAACCTATACAAAATTCCTGCTTATGAACGAAGCAACTGAAAAAAAACACAAAAATCTGAAATCAATCTTTAATAAAGTATTAGTAAATTATTCAGAATGTGATTCCCATTGGTATAATAAAGTAATAAATGCATATGGAGGAACTATAAACGATCCTTGGCCATTTGATGGTGAATTAGAATATGAGGATATGCCAGTCTTATTTGAATGTATAAGGGTAATACCCGAAAAGAAGGTAAGGTATCAGACGCTTCTTCACAATGTTTATCATATACTGGATGATTTATCACAGCCACTTTCTTTTGCCAGAGTAGAAAAACTGGTAGATATCTTAAAGAATACCAATGAACCGATTCCTGACCCTGAAAAAGTTTATGAGGGAAATATTCCGGATGAACGAATAATAAAGGAGGTAATTGCGGACTTAACGGATGTAGAACAAGTAAGAAAATTATTAATTCCTATAGTAGAAGATATAGACACATATATTGAAAAATGGGGTATACACGAAGTCCGTTATCGTATAGATCCGCCTAAAGGAGTCAGAGCATGGGCAACTGATGAAGATGGATTGTTTTCTGCTGCTGTTTCTTTTCCGGAATTTCACCCTATACTTGAGATCATTTTACAAAAAATAATAGAAGCCAATAGAATATACCCGTTATTTAAAGAGTATGGTAATTCGTCCAGTTGTTGGAGATATTATACAGGATATTCTATTATGGCCCATTTTGCAGCTTGCGATCCTCAGAAATATGATCCCATTTTGCTTGAATTTATAAGGGATATTGAAATTGAATCAGCTGAAAATATATCCCGCCTACTTCGGTCTATTTATAACTGTTGGGATAAAACGAACATTCCTAATCTGCCCCTAACTTTCGAGGCATATCCCGAATTAGCTCCGGAAGGATATTTCACAGACATATATATCGATGTATCAGATACTTTTAGTGGGGATTGGGATAAGTTGATAGAAATACTCCTGAATACAAAAAGAGTAAATAGAGATGATAAGAAGCAATTGATGCAATTAGATGAGGAGCGAGCAAAGTGCGCACATCAATTTATGTTATTTGATAACGGATTTCTGGGAGTCTTAACAAATCAGGAAGGAAACAAGGTATTTATCACGAAACCATATACATCACTGTATATAGATTTGCCTTCACAGTCTGCCGGTATTAATAATCATAAGAATGAGAATTATGAATTTGATTTTCCTCCTGCAGTATTTGAAAAAGTATCAGATTTTTTATCCTCTTATGATTATAATATAGAAGAGGTGAACACACAACCGGGAACATACGTTCAATATAACGTGAAGAATGGATTGGATATAGATAATATAAAGTTGCCTGAAGATACGGACTTTAGTGATACCACAACTGATCACAAAACCGAAGACCTTGAAATTTCTCATAATACCCCATTAATAAATAGGATATTAACAATACTACTGGAAAGTGAGGATTGGAATAGCAATGAAAATCTTGTACTCAAACAGTTTATTGCAGATATACCAAACTTTAGTGATATGCTTCTGTCGAAAGCAGGACATATTATTTCCATAAGTTGCAACAAAGAAGTAGAGCCGGGAAAATACGATTTTCAGATGATGAATTTTATGTTATCCGATAATATCCTGTCGATACTTACTGCAGTTCAAAGCACCATGACTCATATATTAACTGTCAGTGAAAAGGAGAGGATAATAGGATTGTTTAAAGAATATAAACCGGAATGGGTTTTAAAGTAAAAAGAGGTGTGTCAAAAGTATTTTTCGCTATCTTTTTGTCATGTTGAACGAAGTGAAACATCTCATGTCCGGAGGGTCGAGATCCTTCGTTGCACTCAGGATGACAAAGAGGGTTACACTTTGATAGTGCAGTTTTACTTTTGACACACCCTTTTTAATCTATTTCCTTTATTTTATTTCATTCAATAAATCTACCTTTCCTTCATTTACCAATTTAAGAATTAGTTCGCCAAATAATGTATTTTGCCATGCAAACCACTCGCGAGTAAATTTCTTAGGATTATCTTTGTTGAATGATTCGTGCATAAATCCTGTGTCGGCATCTGTTTCGAGCAGCATTTTCACACAAGCCTGAATTTCTTTATCATCCTGATTTGTAAATGCTTTCATCATAATGCTCATGGGTGAAACATTAACTTTGGCACTTTGGATAAAAATGAGTTTGTTTCAATAACTTCGATTAAATCGTTAGGATATAACTATTTATATGATGAGGAATTATTTGCAGATGCAGCTGTTAGATTTAGTGAATTGCATCCTGTCTGAGTCGGTTTTACTTTTGCCTCGGGTTTTCTGAACAGGCATACAGTAGTGGTAGGCATAAAACAAGCAGAATAAGTTTCTTCATCTAATGAGTGGTTAATTTTACGAGTTTAGCTAATATAATTTTTTCAGCAAGTCTTCCCTCTTTAGCTTTCTCAATTCTTTTATGATCTGAGGACGGTAATTCTTATCGTACCAGAAGAAAAATTGGCGTTGTGCCAACTTTTGCTCTTTTGTACGTGCAGTATATACTTTCTCCAATGTGTATGGATGATATCCGGTATAATATATTTCGGTGGCTACAGTCATAGGAGAAGGAGTAAAATCCTGAATCTGTTCCAGCTTAAAACCGAGAGGTTTGGTTGCAACAGCAAGTTCTGCCATATCTATCTCTGTACATCCGGGATGGGAAGATATAAAATAAGGTATAAGCTGTTGCTTCATTCCCGATTCTTTATTTATTTTATCAAAAATCTTTTTGAATGAATAGAATTGGTCAAAATTTGGTTTTCTCATGTAATTGAGGACTTTGTCCGATGTATGCTCCGGAGCAACTTTCAATCTGCCTGATACATGATTAATGATTAACTCTTTCGTATACTCTTCAGATACTTTGTTCAGTTTATTATCATCATTCCGGTGGAGGAGCATATCATAACGCACTCCACTCCCAATAAATGATTTTTTGATCTGAGGCATACTGTCAACAGCCTTATAAATATCAAGAAGATAGGAATGATCGACGTTCAAATTTTTGCATATCCTGGGATGGATACAAGATGGGCGTTTACATTTACTGCATATATCCTCATCCTTACCTTTCATTTTATACATATTGGCAGACGGCCCTCCAAGATCACTCAAATATCCCTTGAAATCGGGCATTTCTGTTATTTGCTTCACCTCTTTCAGTATGGATTCTTTAGACCGTGAAGCTATAAATTTTCCCTGATGTGCCGATATAGTACAGAATGCACACCCCCCGAAGCATCCGCGATGCATATTTAAAGAAAATTTTATCATCTCAAATGCAGGGATTGCTTTCCCCTTATATTTGGGATGAGGCAAACGTGTATATGGCAAATCGAAAGATGTATCGATTTCTTTCTCCGACATGGGAGGATACGGTGGATTTATAACTACCACTTGTTCTCCGCACGATTGTACGATCCGTGAAGCATTCATCATATTCGACTGCTCTTCTACAATCTTAAAATTTTTAGCTTGTTTTAGTTTATCAACCAAACATTCCTCATGCGAAAAGAGGTGAATATCTTTCTCTTCTTTTATTTGGCCCTTATTCAGTAAATATGCTGTTTGAGGTATATCATTTAATTGGTCAAATGATTTTCCATTGTTCAAGCTCGAAATAATCGATTTAAGCGGGAGCTCGCCCATTCCATACACTAAGAGATCAGCTTTGGAATCTACTAAAATAGATTTATGGAGTTTATCATCCCAATAGTCGTAATGTGTGACACGACGTAAAGATGCCTCTATACCACCCAAGATAACCGGGATATCAGGAAATAATTCCTTTAATATATTTGTATAAACTATCGATGGTCTGTCGGGGCGCATATCGGCTCTGCCATCAGGTGTATATGCATCGTCGGAACGCAATCGTTTATTTGCCGTATAATGATTTATCATAGAGTCCATAGCCCCGGCCGTTACTCCAAAGAATAGGCGCGGTTTGCCAAGCTTTTTGAAATCACGTAAATCATCCCGCCAGTTGGGTTGGGGCACAATAGCTACTTTTAGTCCTTCGGCTTCAAGTAATCGTCCTATTACTGCCGCTCCGAAAGATGGATGGTCAATATATGCATCACCGGAGAACAGAATAACATCAAGCTCATTCCATCCTCTTAATTCAACTTCTTTTTTTGTTGTAGGTAGCCAATCTGTAAGACGGTATTCTTTCATAATCAGCTGCAAAGGTATATCTTTTTTTATTGTGGTAATTCTATGCCGACTATTCTTAACATTTATGCAGTTAGACTTTGAAATATTGGTAAAAAATGAAGTAAGGATAACAGCAAAAAAAGCGTCTTGATTGGAAGACGCCTATTCTAATTCAAATAAAGTTCATAGGTAGATTCCTACGCCTTTCCTTTTTTTTCTTTTGTATATATGCATATACTGTAACACTGGCTACAGCAGCTACTAAAGTTACAGCTAAAACTTTTTTTGTCATATCATCATGTTTGATTTATAGTCCTATTAAGTTATAGTAAAGTTAACAACAAAAATCGGAATAAAATAGTTTGCCAGCAAGATTATCTGCTAGATATTACTAATTAATATAAGGTATAAGAAAATGGCCGGAATAGCTAATATCGTGCTATCAAAGCGATCAAGAATTCCTCCGTGTCCGGGTATCATATTTCCTGAATCCTTAACACCTAAAGTCCGTTTTATCAGTGACTCAAATAAATCGCCCCATGTACCGAATACAATCGTGACAACAGCAAACCCTATCCATGCCCAAACAGGTAAATTAGTGAAGAAATGGGCAAATATTAATGATGAACCGATAGAAACAGCAGCACCTCCGATAAATCCTTCCCATGATTTTTTTGGTGATATACGTTCAAATAAACGGTGTTTGCCAAATGCCATTCCCGAAAGATAAGCAAAGGAATCATTTACCCATATAAATACCAGCAAGGCCAGAATATATACATAATGATATTTTCCCGGCTCATATGCAAATACAAGATAATTAGTCAGTGCATAAGGGATAGCGATATAGAATTGTCCTAATAATGAATATGCAATGGACTGTATCGGATTAGTCCGCTTAAGATACAATTCGCTGATGAAAAGGATTAATACATATATAATGTAGGGGACAAATGCTAAAGCTGAGGAATCAAAAACACAGAAATAGAAACTACCCAGAAAAAGGAAAAAACCTCCCAAAACATTCCATACCCTAATGACAGGGACTTTAGTATCTTTTTCAATCAAGCCATAGAATTCATATAGCGACAGAACTGTTATCAATGAAAATATAATAGCAAATGTATATTCATTAATCAGGATTCCTCCGAGCAGTAAACCTACAAAAATAGCTCCTGCAATAATACGGACAGCAATATTAGGTAATTTCAAGGTAATAGCGTTTTATTATTCTGAAGCAAAAGTAGTAAAAATAGAAATATCAAAGCTATGATAAATAAAAAAACCCGCCTAAAGGAAAATTCAGGCAGGTTGTTTATTAATAAATATTCGAGTGGTTTTTCCTTTATAAAGGAACATTAGCTAGATCATCATTATTCGGTAAATAAATCAATAATCGCTGACTTATTTTAGCCATACCAAAGGTCAGGTTATTCCAGGCAATAATATCATCCTTAGAGACCTTGTAATATGTTGCTATTTGTGTAATTGTTTCTCCAATTCTTACCTTATGATAAACCTTACTACGGGTATTATCAAATACTGTATTTGTATACGAAGCTTCATTCTTATTATCAACTACTGAAGTGTACAGGCTTCTTTGCATCTTAGGGGTTGGTTCTATTACGGATGCTACCTGCACTACAGATTTCTCCTCTTTTACCTCCGGTTGTATTTGCGCCACATTGTCTGCATAGTATTCCATCGGACGCTCTCCCTTAAGTTTACCCAGTTGGGTTTCTCCCCATCCTTTTACAGAATGGAAGGTTGTGGTGGCAGCACTAGCTATACGGTTAAATATGTTTGTATTCTTCTTTTTGGTGGTATATGCGGTTGCTTTATAGTGATAGTTGTTTGTTGCAGCAACCAATCTTAATTCATCCGAAGCTTTTACTTTATCCAGATTTCTCTGTACATCCATTTCATTTTCTATTTGCTGCAGATAGTTATCAATAACAGCATAGTTAGAACTCGGATCGATAAAAACGGTCATAAGCTCAGGCTCTTTTAGTTTTGGTTCAACTGCAAAATATTCTATTTTCTGTATTTTCAGTTCAGTTCCGGGCCTGATATAATTTTTCTTCAAATTATTCCATTTCTTCAACTCGGTAACAGTTACACCATTCCTCTTAGCTATTTTAATCAGATTATCACCTTTTACAACCTCATGAATGACTGTAACTTCTCGGGCTTCTAACAAAGAATTCGATTCATTTTCAATTACCTGTGATATGATAGGGACTTCTTCTTTCGTTGTGTTTTGAGCAAAAAATATTTGCGTGTTTGTATTTGTTGTCTTCTTCGGTTTTTTATTGGAATATATTGCTTCCTCATTGTCGATAAACGCCAGAACTTTCTGAGCAGGTAAGTTTAGTGTATATTCCCTGTCATTACCGGGAACAACATCACTTTTGAACTGAGGATTATAACGTTTCAAATCATTTAGAGGAACATTAATAACGTTTGCGACATGTTGAAGGCGAATATTCTTATTGACCTTAACAGAATCCATCGATAATGGGAAACTCGATTTTGCCGGACAAATATTATGCTCGTTATGATAATTCATTATATAAGTAGCTGCAATAAACGCAGGGACGTAATTTCGCGTTTCTTTAGGCAGATATGGGTATATATCCCAGTAATCTGTTTTTCCTCCACTACGATAGATAGCTTTGTTCACATTAGCCGGACCGCAATTATAAGCTGCAAGAACCAGACTCCAGTCATCGTATATGTAATAAAGGTCTTTCAGATATTTTGCGGCAGCTGTTGTTGACTTAACCGGATCGCGACGTTCGTCAACAAGTGAATTGATCTCAAGCCCGTATGATTTTCCGGTAACTAACATAAATTGCCAAATACCGGATGCCCCTGCATGAGAACGCGCTGTAGGGTTAAGTGCCGATTCGACAACAGGTAAATATTTTAATTCCAAAGGAACACCTTCCCTGTCTAAGATCTCTTCAAACAAAGGGAAATAATATTTACTTTTTCCTAACAAATTGCTTACTTGATTTTGCGTATTTTTGGTGTACTTCTCTATGTGCTCACGCACGACCGGATTAAATTTCAAATTTATTTCTGTAGGTAAAGAATACAGACGGCTTATATATACAGAATCGTGAAATGTTAAAGGGCCATCTACAAGTGAAAAACAATCATCCAACGATTTTGTTTTTTTGTTAAAATCCTGCAAACGCTGGTCGTAAACCTGCTCGTAAGCAGGTTGTTGTGTAGCTGTGTTATTGTCGATCTCTTTGATTCCCGTTTGGCTCATTACTGTTAGCGCACAGCTAACAAAAAGCCCTGTAAGCTTTATGTGCATAGTGTTTTGCATTTGTATTTAGTCTATCACATGGCCCCTTACAGACCACAAGCAAAAGACAGAATGTCACGTGTTAAATACATTCTTTCTTCTACAAAAGTATATTTTTATTTTAATATACTCGTTAACATTTATAAATCAATACAAAAAAAAGCCTATTCCTCCGATTGATCTCCTGCTGCTATCATGCCTGGAGCATCCTCATCTTTTTTGATTTCGATCTCTATATCAGTTGGTAATTCCTCTGTTTCCTTAAGAATTTCCTCAGATCTCGATACCCATTGACGCTCTCCAAATACTTTTTTCAAGTCATCAGCAAAAATAACTTCTTCTGTTATCAATAGGTTTGCCAATTTTTCATGACCATCGGCATGTTCACGTAGTAAATGTTTTGCTCGTTCGTATTGCTCGTTGATCATCGATTGAACTTCCTTGTCGATCAACAAGGCTGTTTCTTCACTATAAGGTTTGGTGAAACCATATCCTTCACCTGATGAATCATAATAACTCAGGTTAGGAAGTTTCTCACTCATCCCCAGATACGAAATCATTGCATAAGCCTGCTTAGTCACACGTTCCAGATCGTTTGCCGCTCCGGAAGATATATGACCTACAAATACTTCTTCTGCAGCGCGTCCACCAAGTAGTGCACACATCTCATCAAGCATTTGTTCTTTTGTTGTTATCTGTCTTTCTTCAGGTAAGTACCATGCAGCACCAAGTGCTTTTCCGCGAGGTACTATCGTTACTTTCACCAATGGATTTGCATATTGTAGGAACCAACTCAATGTAGCATGTCCGGCTTCATGTATGGCGATTGTTTTTCTTTCGTCAAGCGTGGTTACTTTATTTTTCTTTTCCAGTCCACCGATAATACGGTCTACCGCATTGGTAAAGTCATCCTTTTGCACCACTTTCTTGCCTTTACGGGCAGCTATCAAGGCAGCCTCATTACAAACATTGGCAATATCAGCACCCGAAAAGCCCGGAGTCTGACGGGCAAGGAATTCTACGTCCACCGAGTCATCTATTTTTACCGGACGTAGATGTACTTTAAATATTTCTTTCCTGTCATTCAGGTCTGGTAAATCGACAGTTATCTGACGGTCGAAACGGCCTGCACGAAGCAAAGCTTTATCCAGGATATCTGCACGGTTGGTAGCAGCAAGTATAATAATACCACTGTTTGTACCGAAACCATCCATTTCTGTCAACAATTGGTTCAATGTATTTTCGCGCTCATCATTAGAACCCATATTCAGGTTCCGTCCACGTGCACGGCCAATAGCATCTATCTCATCAATAAATATAATACAAGGTGATTTTTCTTTAGCTTGTTTAAACAAGTCTCTCACACGTGAAGCTCCCACCCCCACAAACATTTCTACAAAGTCAGAACCTGACAAAGAAAAGAATGGAACATTCGCTTCACCTGCAACAGCTTTTGCCAATAATGTTTTACCTGTTCCCGGAGGGCCAACCAGTAATGCACCTTTCGGTATTTTACCACCTATTTCTGTATAACGGGAAGGGTTCTTTAGGAATTCTACGATTTCTTCTATTTCTTCTTTTGCTTCAGATAATCCGGCTACATCTTTAAATGTAACGCGCAGATCTGATCCTTTATCATAAAGCTGAGCTTTCGATTTACCTACGCTAAATACTCCACCTCCGCCTCCGGAGCCACCTCCGGACATACGGCGCATCATATATATAAATAATCCGAAGATAAGAATTACAGGCAGGAAGCCTACCAGAATTTCCAGTGGATTGGTACTATCTTCGTAACTTACATCTATATCGTATTTATATTCGGCGCGTACCTTTTCATAGAAATCGGCAAATTTGTCAGCAGAAGGAATACGTACCACAATAGCCGGATTTGTACCGGCACGTTCAGCATCGCCTTTGAATACGCTTTTTACAGAGTCTTCACGTACAAATGCTTTTAACGTGCTGTTCTTTCTGTCTACAATGATTTTGTTTACACTATTATTCTTTACATAGCCTTGAAAATCAGACCAGGGTACTTCTTTTGTTACTGTGTTATCAGAGAAGAAATACATCCCTATAATAGCAGCAAATACAATCAGATATACCCAATAAAGATTGAAAGGCATCTTAGGGCCTTTGATATTGGGAGTTTTTGGTTTATCACCTTTATTGTAATTATCCATATTATTTCTTTACAACGTGTGTCTTAGTTTGTTCGTATTCAAGATATAACAAGCAACTATATAAATTGTTGTTAGTCAATATCCGGAATATTTTCTAATTTAGCGTCTGCCCATAAATGCTCTATATTGTAAAATTCACGCAGTTCGGGTAAGAAAACATGTACAATAACCGTACCATAATCTATACCGACCCATCGGCTCTCACGTAATCCATCAATTGAAATCGGGCGTTCTTTCTTTTTCTTGAGGTAATCAACCACCTCTTCTGATATTGCAGATACTTGTGTAGGTGTGTTTCCTTCGCAAATAACAAAATATTGACAAATGGTACCTGGTAGTTCAGTCATGTCTACAACGACAATATTTCTAGCTTTTTTTTCCTGGCATGCTGCCACAATATGGTTTACTAAGCTTTTTCCTTCTTTCATTCGTAATTTTAGAGTATAAATTAATTCAAGCTACAAATATAATCCGTTTTTTTGAACTAGGAACTTATATCTACTAGAAGAACAAAGAATTAATGAATAAAAGATAAAATAAAATAGAAAAATGGGCTTTCTTTGCAAGAATAATTTGATTGCTGGCTATTCAAAGAAGATTGGTTTATGAATATTATTAAAAAAGGCTCTCTGGCTAATTAAAAAAGCATTCTACAGATTATCTTTGCAAAATGAATTACGATCTTATCACCATATTAGGCCCTACAGCATCCGGAAAAACTACTTTTGCTTGTCAGTTAGCATATGTTCTTGATGCAGAAATTATAAGCGGGGATTCGCGGCAAGTATATAAATCTATGGATATAGGTACCGGAAAGGATTTGGCCGATTATACTATTGACGGGAAAAACATTCCTTATCATCTGATAGATATACGTAATGCAGGAGATAAATACAATATTTTCGAGTATCAGCACGATTTTCATAATGCATATCAGAATATAAAAAGCAGGAATAAAATACCGGTTTTGTGTGGAGGCTCAGGACTGTATATCGAATCCGTACTGAAAGGTTATTCATTAGTAGACGTACCGGAGAATAAAGAACTCAGGACAAAATATGCAAATTATAGTTTGCAGGAACTTACTAAAATACTGGAGGGATACAAAACGCTTCATAATAAAACAGATGTAGATACTGCACAAAGGGCTATCAGGGCCATTGAAATAGAAGAATATAAAAAATCGTATCCACTTGAACAAAACGAATTTCCACCTCTTAACAGTTTGGTTATTGGTGTGGATATAGACCGTGAATTGCGTCGGAAGAAAATATCAGACCGCCTGAATACCCGTTTAAAAGAAGGCATGATAGAAGAAATACAAGGTATTCTAGACAAGGGAATTGCTCCGGAAGATCTTATATATTACGGTTTGGAATATAAATATGTCACCTTATATATCACCAAACAATTAACTTACACAGAAATGTATTCACAATTAGAAATAGCTATTCACCAGTTTGCAAAAAGACAAATGACATGGTTTCGGGGAATGGAAAAAAGAGGTACTCATATTCATTGGATAAATGCCGAAATGCCAGCAGAAGAAAAAATAGAAAAAGTAAACTTGTTAATTAACATCAATGAATAGCCTTTTTGTTAATATTATTTTAAAGCCAAAAGCTAATTGTTCTCATTAATGTAATTTTGAAAACATTTCAAATTTTATTTATTATGCCCCTTATTCACGCAAAAACATTATAATCAGAAATAACTCTAAAATCAACTAACAATGAAGAAAAAACAAATGGGGATTCTTTTCCTGGGACTGATTGCTTTCTTGAGTAATGTATTTTCCCAGGAGGTTTCCCCTGTAGACTATGTCAGTGTATTGGTAGGCACCCAGAGTAAGCACACCCTGTCAACGGGAAACACCTACCCTGCCATAGCCCGCCCATGGGGGATGAACTTCTGGATGCCACAA